>NZ_CP124616.1:3277050-3932460 GCF_029958925.1 Tropicibacter oceani | reverse complement strand
CTTCGAGCCCACGTTGACTGATGCTGCGCAATGTGTGAGCGTCTGCTATCTGGATCGAAGAAAAGAATGCTGGTGTAAAACCTATGTCTGACGATTGGATATATTTCGTTCCCAAATCTCCAAGGCATGTGCCTTCAAAGAAGGAAACTAAAGCTGCTTTGAACCTCTTGGAAGAAATGATGCCCGATGCCGATGAAGTCGAAATTGTTCGGACGGAGGGCATCCAGTTTTTTAACTGTGGAGGAAATTTTCAATCAGTCGCTTGCCCTCATTGCAGGGCCGCCCTCGACCTTGACTGGTGGGGCAGGACCATGTCTTCAGACTATGACGAGAAAACAGGATTCCGACTAAAGAAACGCAAAATGCCTTGTTGTTCGAAGTTCCTGCCTTGCTTTTCGAAGTTCGCTTCGCTTGATGAGTTAATTTACGATTTTCATCAGGCATTCGGTTGTTTTGCGTTTAGCGTCATGAATCCCAACATTGGGGAAATGTCGGAAGATGCGGTAAAGAAAATCGAAATGGCAATGGGTTGTGAGGTCTCAATCGTTTATAAGCACATGTGAAGGACGCATTCATTGGCCGACATTCGAGCAAACGCAGCGAATTGGCGCTTCGTCCGCAAACCGTGAGTTCGACTAGCTCTTGTCTTCGCGCTCGCAGCGAATGTCTCCTCTGACGGGCTGCATCGCAGCATAGACACCTACCGGCCAAAGGCAGCTATGGGCCGTGAACGACGTTTTCTGTACGTCATCCAGGGCACCCGATGCTGCGTTGCCGCAAGTCCGCTCCCAGTCCGTTTTGACTGCTTTGTCGAAGGATATTGCTCGAGGTGCTGGACGAGGCTGCGGTACAAGACGCTTCCCTAAGTGGCTGCTATCTGCCAAAAACGTGACAAGCGACTTATACTATTATCTACCGGGTTCGCTACAATGTGACCGAATAGACTGTCCGAAATAAGGCCACCAGAGAAGACAGGCCGTTAAGCCTGTAGCTTGTCATCGTGAAACTAGAAACCTGATCCCGGCATTGAAATCGAAAGTGTAAAATTTTGACCGAAGAACAGCTTGTCGCGCTCATTGCGTCTATCTCCGAAAATAATGATTGGGCCTCTTTGTTGGCATGGCTCGCCCCCTTCACAATTGCGGTAGCTACTGGTGTTAGCTGGCTATTTCAAGAATTTTACAAAAGTAGACTGCAACGTGAAATGGAAGGTTACAAGCTGCGATTGAGTACCGAACTGCAACGAGACGTAGAAACACATAAAGCACGCTTAAGTGAACAACTTCAAAACGCACTTGGGGACAACAATGCTCGGCGAGAATATGAGGCTGAAGCCAGAAAGCGACTCTATCGCGAGATAGGCCCGTTGCGTTTCCAACTTTTGTTGGCATGCCGAGACGCAGTAGGGCGGATAGAACGACTTGTTGCTGAAGAGGCATACTCAATCAATATGTCTTCATATTTTGGAAGGAATACGGTCTATCGAATTTTGCGCCCAATTGCGCTATGCGATTTGATCGAGAGCCGAATGGCGTTGGCTGACTTTTCGTTAGACATTGACGCTATCGAGTGCTTGCGGTTGCGGCGGGCTTTTGAGAAGGCGCTTAGCAGCGAGATCCCAATTGCATCACTACCTGGTTCGGATTGGTCATCTCAAACGCAACACGTTTTTGCAGGCAAGATATCACAGGCAGCCCAATCTCTCGTTTTGGCAGATGACAGCGGAAGCGTTTTGAGGTTCCATGAGTTTGAGAAGCTAATAGAAACGGCGGGTGGAGAAATAGTTGCGCCCTTCCAAGCCATACTGGAAAATTTCTCCCCTGGGCTGAAACCTATTTTGTGGGTTAGGCTCATCGCGTTTTCTCAATCTGCGAATCGATATCTTTGCAAGTTTGGCGCAGATGCAGGATTTGAGTACGAGCAATTAGATATTCGCTCTTTGCTTGCATCGGCAAATTCATCCGAAATAAACGCGAGAATGGATGAGCTGGTGCTGGCTTCAAATTTGGTCGCAGACACAGCGCTTTAGATACAGCATGCATGTCGGGAAATTGGATTGGGCTCGAGGAAATGAGAAAGAACGAAATCACACTTATACACATGCCCGGAATAACGCTTCCAAAGAGCGAAGTGCGATCAACCGAGATGACTTTAGTTGCGCTCGAATACAGAGATCTCGAAGAATTCGACGGCCCCGCGATGGAGGCTCAATCTCGGTTTATTGAAAATGGCAATAGGAAGAACTGCTTTCTGAGATTCAACTATGCCAACAATAGGGAGTACACTCAAAAGTTGGCGGATCTGCTCCATCTAGCGTTGGTTCTCGAGTCAGAACAATCATCTTGCCCACCTCCTCCTTGCGGCTCGATTCGCTACTACAGAGTCTACAATGAGGACCCTTTAGAAGAACTGCTCGACAGCATGGGTTTGGAGTTTCCTAGCGGCATTGATGATGAAAAAATGCAGGAACTTCGGTTCGCCGCAAAGAATTCTGTCGAGGCACTTCATATCGAAAAAGGTATCGGACATTATGGACGAAACCTGCTGTTGACTGGGCTTGCCTCAACTTACAGCCCTACCTTGGAAACCTTGCAGCGCTGTCAGGAAAGAGCTCAGGCATGGGCGCGAGCAGGTATAGAAGCGATAGGCCATCCCTTTTTGCCACTCGAACCACTTTTCATGTGGCAGAAAGAAGATCCGATCCATAGAGTAATCCGACTATCAAGTCTTGTAATCTACATTGAAGGTCGGCTGTTAAATGGCTCAGTGAGCGGCATTATCCCCACTCTCAGTGAGGAAATTACAAAAAGGTTCCCGATGTTTCATGAGCACGGGATCAAGAAGAAAATTCGCTCTCTCTATTCAATGAGAAGCGACTTCATTCACGGGCGGCGAATACCGGATGAGTGGGGCGACAGGGATAGTGAATTGCTATCTTTTGCTGCAAATCTTATCAGGGCAATTGTTGAGGCCGATATTTCAGCGGTGGGGGCTTAATAATGGGTCATATATTTTTGTCGGACGGATCCTCATTTCAAGCATTCCTTATCCCAGAAACTGTTATGGATCACGATAGTGTATTAGTCGAGGATGGAATGTGCCTACTGCAGCTGAACGAGGAAACGCTAAGGCTTTTCGAGAGTTCGGGACATTACGATTTGGTTGAAGATATATTCGAGAAGAGCGGATCGTATCCGCTTGCGTGCGTGTTTTATGTCAACCCCAGGCGCGACATGTCGGATTTTCTTGAGGCTCGCGCCTTTGCTGGTGCTCTCGAAAATTTGCAGGGCTTCACAAACTCGATAGTCAACGACACCGTAATGTTTCCTGAGAGAGTCTCCGCATTAATGGCGGCTCTTAGTATATCTCTAAACAACCCGATTTTAGATCCCAGTGACTATATACTGTACAACGGCTATGTGAGCCATCCGGAATTAAGGTTGCAAAGAAATCTGGGCCTTCTTGGAAGGGCGGTTTTCGATCTTACGCCCAAATTTGTTATTGATGGAAACAATATCAAACTCTTTGCGCACGTTTACAGGGACTTGCGGCGCGTCTTTTGCCTTGACGGGCCTGAAGTCAGGAGGCTGAAATCATCCACGGAAATTTCACTGCGCTCAAGAGATAGTGAAATAAACAACGTGGACCTCTCTGACATCATCTTGTTGTCGGCGATTGATGCGCTGGATCTAAATGGGAGTGTGGCTGAAGAAATAAATTTGCCCATCGACTTGTTCCGAAAGGCGAGGAATAGTCTTGCCCACGGACGTAAACGTGACGATGTAGAGCTGTCTCTCAACTTGTTCACCGTTTGGCGCAACGCTTTTCTCATTCGCCTTCAGGAGGTTAACGATAATTCTCAATAATCCAGTGTAGGGATACGGGCCTGTATAGTCGGAATTCCAGAAAAAAGTTCGTGGCAATAGTTGATTTTGATGTCTGCACCTTCAGTTTTGACTTCAGGCTCGGAGTTGACGATCTCTACGCCGCACCAGCTACGAACGGCAGCTTCCGGGTGACCGATGAAGTCGGGGACGATCTATTTGCGGCAGTATGGCGTGGCCCTTCAGCCTGTTGCAGCATCCGCCCATGATCGAGTTTCGCAACCTCGCCGATGACCATCCCGACCTCGCGCAGTCGCCGCTGCTGCGGGGCGCTCTGCTGACGCTTCGCTACGCGCGGGATCATGGTGCCATCGGCTTGACGCAGACCAAGGCCTTCAAGCGGGTTTTCGTGCATTGGGCCGTCGAGCATTTTGAGTGGCCCGGGAGATCCGCGGAGGAGATGTTCCGTTTCCACAAGGTAATCAACGAGTATGACTTCCCGGCGCTGGAACTCGTGCATTTCCTGCTGATCTCCCTACGCTTGGGGCGGCACTTCAAGGGTGAGTTTCGCCTGACGAAACGTGGGGCGGAGTTGGCCGACTGTCCAGGAAGCCTGTTCGCCGAATTGATCCCGTATTTCGTGCTGCAGATCGATCACGCGTCCTACGCGCGGTTCGACGACCGCCCGGTCGGCACCTGGGACATCTGGATGAACGTGATCAATGTCGAGGCCGACCACGGCACGACCGAGGCTGCCCTGTTCGAAACGTTTTATGGCGAGGCGCTTGACTGGCATACGGCAGGCTGGCGGGAGATGGGCGCGTTTTCATCCTGCGTTCTGCGCCCGCTCGTATGGGCGGGCCTGATCAGCGAAATTCGGGACGACGACCTCGGCGGCCGGGTCTGCCACATCTTCAAGACACAGCTCTGGCGCAGCGCGCTGCACCTGGACACGGACGACCAGCTTTCTCCGATCTGCGTCCAGTAGGCGCGTATTGCGGCGTGACGATCAGGGTCTGGTGGCCTCGGGCGCGATCAATGGTCCGCGTGCATGTAAGGCCTTCGTCCGATCAGCAGAAATCGGCATGGGCCTCTGTCGCACAAGTTTATCAGCGGTCCTGAAACCGAGGTGATGATCCATCATCGGCCGGCGTCGGAGTGGATCGGTCCTGACGGTCGGGCTCATCGGGCCGCTGGATCCCTTCAAGCCGTTCAATCGGAGCACTTTCGATGAACCGTCGCAGTCTTTCGGGATCTGGTATGGGTGGCTTGGCGCTACGGCGGTAGGTGAGGTACGACGAGCCGAGCGACCCAACGGTCACCAAGATGCCCATGATCACAAAGGCCAAGTCGTTTCCCATGCCCTTGGACTCCTCTTGCGTGCGATGTCGCGACCTCGGATGCGCGTGCCATTCCTCTGCTCGTGTGGGGGATCCACGTACTCCACGGGTAGTCTATCTGAATTCTCCCTGATGCGAATGAAATCTGCCACCCTTCACCCGGTAGGCGGGTGAAGGGTGGCAAACATCTGGAGTTGAACAGTTATCCGGGCGGGTATGACGTTACTCCGCCGTTGGATAACTCGGGATAACGCGAATCATCTTCACAGCTTTTGCGGGAAGTGCGGATTGGGATTTCACCTTTTAGGTGGTTTTTTGTCGCGCTCGCCGACCTGCACGAAACTATCGCAGATCAAGGGCTGGCGACGAATAAAGCCAGTCGTTTTTCGGACTTGTTCGCTGGAGGCGGCAGAATCGCGAGCGCCCGCTCAGACATCCTATCCTTAGTATCAATGGTCGGAACTACCGTTCCTCCCGTAAGGATAGGAAAGTCAAGATCACCACCCCGAAAGAAAGGCAATACGTCAAATGCTTTTGTGTCAATGTGTTGCAATTCTGAAGCATTACGGCGGTTCAGACGCGATTTTGACCGATTTGGGCTATTGAGCAAGATTCCCGGCGGCTATCAAACAGCCATGGAAAACACGACGCTTCATACCTGCCTCTGGCTCATACGGTTCATATGAGATGAACCGCCCCGACTGCGCGATAAGCGGTCGGACTTGAGATGACACGTATGAAGGTTTTCAAAGTTGCAGACGATCCAAGGCCAAATCGGCCAGTCCCGTTGCCATTCCATTCACTCCCTCTTCGGTTCCGTACCATCGGTGTCGCGCTATGATCCTGGTCGCCCACCGCGTGAACTATTCGCTTGCGACAAGCGAAGCATCAGATTGATTCGCTCAATCTCCGGGTTGAGATGGGCGAGTTGCGATCAGAAAAAACTCCCAATGGGAGAGTAATGAAATCGTCGCAACCGACTTTTCGGCCAATGTCGTCCTTGGAGTGGAAGATGTTGGTCTACTCAATCTACCAGACGCTAGTCACTGATGGCGCACATATGCGAAAAGTGGAAAAGGCGACAAAATCGTAAGGTGCTGAAATTAAAAGATTAAGGGCTATCCACGCCAGTCCTTGCAAGCTAGCGTAAAATTACAACGTCCCAGAAATCAGAAGGAGGGCACCTATGCCCTGATCCAGAAATGAAAACAGCGATCTGCGCCAACAGATCGCCGCTTTTTGAGAAGACCGAAGTCCGCTCGTTGACGCAGATGAAGTTAGCACGCCAATGCAGACGCTTCAAGGATAACGTCTCTTCTCGACATTGACAGACCTGCCGTGGGGTAGTGCAGCGCACTGCCAGCGGGAGAGGTTTGCCTGCTGCAGCCACCCATGCCGCGTCGTCGGAAGGGTGGAACGACCAGGTGCGCCTCGGGGTCATCCGCTGCCCGGCTGATCGGGTTGCGTCACCTCATTTCGAAAGAAGAACCGATGTCTGATCTTTCCCTTGGCGGCGGTATCCGCCTACCCGAAGCCTGCAAGGGCGACCGCGCTACGCAAGTGGGATCCACCAAACACTTCACCGGTGGTCTCGTACTTGGCGATGGACCAGGAGAACGCCATGGCGTTGAAAGCCACGCCGAAAAGTGCGCGGCGCTGATCCTCAGTTATCGGCGCTCGACACTGGAACTCCGGACGCAGGTCCGTTTTGAGTGGTCCGACAAGTTCGGTGAGTTGCACAACCACTATATTGACCTTGTCACCTTGCAGACCGACGGCGCCATGATCGGTTATGCCGTGCGGCCCAAGGACCGGGCGAGCAATCGATACATCCAGGAATTGGCGCGGATCAAGAAGCAGGCCGTTTCGCAAGGCTTTCTGGACAACCTTTTGCTGTTCACGGAGGACGATGTCTGCCCGGTCGAGCTGTTCAATGCCAAGCTCTTCCACTCTGTACGCGGCCCCGATTGCTTTGGGGATACCGTCGCCCAGGATGTTGTTCGCAGCATGACGGGCGTGGTTTCAGTCGGCGACCTCGTCGCCTCGACGCGCCTTGATGGCATGGGGTTTCGCGCAATCGCACGGCTGATCTGTTCGGGGCATCTCGAAATGCTGAGCTACGAGCGCATCACCCACACGACCATGGTCTTTAAGAAGAAGGAGGTCTGAGATGGCCAGCCCTCGGTCCCGGTTCACAGCCCGCCAGCGGCCGGCACGGTCGCCCCTCGAATGCGTTGAGATTGACGAGTGGCAGATCGATCTGAAGGACATCATGTCCGAGATGGCATGCCGCGTAGAAAAGCAGACGCGGTTCCAAGCCGTTGCTTTCATCGATCTTAGAACCCGCTGTCTCATCGATGTTCAAATTCTTCGCGATGGTGAGACGGTTGAACTGAAGCGGGCATCGCGGAGCAAACCGGTCCGTACCGCCGAGTAGCGCCAGTAGCGCGACGTCCACCTCCAAGCTCGAACTCTCCATCGACCTGATGAAATCCCTGGCGGCTTCCGCCAGGGCCCAGCCCCCGCATGTCCACGAAAGGACAGCCCATGTCGAAATTCAATTGGAATACCTCCGGCATCCCCGAAACCACTCTCGTCGATTATGCCGGCGCATTTCGGAGCAAAGCTCTGCATTTCACGATCCTTGAGTGCGCTGCAACCATGCATCTGCCGCAGCACGGCTGCGTGGAAAGCTTCTTTGCCGAATTGGCCCGCGCCGTCGACAGCCTGCAGGATCAGCCGAACTCGCCGAAATCCTGACCCTCAATCCGTCTTCAGCAAACAGGCACCTGTCCGGTGCCTGCGAATTTCTCGCTGCTTGCGCAGCTCCGATCCCACGAAAGGACACATCATGGATCTCTCTTTCAGCACCGCCAACGCCCGTTATGTCTTCGGTCTCCTGGACCGTGTTTCGATCGACAACCTTCCCTTCACGGTGAGCATGGAGACGGAAGTTGGCTACGTCATGCGCCGTGACGATACGACTGGGCTTTGTCAGCAATTCAGCCATGAAGACCTCGCTCGCTTGGGCCAAGAGGGACGCATCCGTGTCGAGCGTGACTATTTCGACCCGCTTGCTGCATGCAAACGGCTGGCGCGTTCTGAGACCTCGGTTTCGGCTTTGAGCGATCGCCCTCTGCGCCGACTTACAAAACGTGACCTGTATTGTCAGGTCGCTCTGGAAATGCACAATGAGCAGCTCTTGACGTTCACAGACGCGTCCATCAAGGCCAACAAGGTAGAACTCTTGGGGCGCGTGTTGGAACGGGCTCCCGTCGACGCGCCTGAGCCTGGGCCCGATGGAAAGATCCTGAAATGTGAAAATTTCGCGAAACCGCCTTCGCCTCGTACCCTGCGTCGTTGGTTGGCGGAGCTGAACAAGTTCGGGCTCATGGGGCATATCGATAGTGTTTCGGATCGCGGAAATCGCCGTTCCCGTCTCACCGCAGCAGAAAGCTCGCTGATGATGGCAATCGCTCGGAAATACATGTCGCAGGACAAGCCGACGATCAAAGAGCTCTTTGAAGAGATGCATTTGGAGTTCGAGGCAAAGAACAAGGAACTCGTGGAAGCGGGTAAACCGGCGATGAAAATCCCAAACCGTGAAACCTTCCGGCTTGCCGTCCGATCCTTGGATCCGTTCCAGGTGGAATTGAAGCGGAATGGCATTGACGCGGCGCGGAAGAAGTTCCGGCCAGTCACGACGGGCGTCATCGCGACGCGGCCATTGGAGCGGGTCGAAATCGACGAGTGTACCTTCGATGCTCAGACCTTGCTGCAGAGTACCGACATTTACGGACTCTTCACCGAGGAAGAGAAGCAGTTCATGGGCATCCAGTTCGAGGAGTATCGGGATCCGAAAACCGGAAAAATCAAGAAACGGAAAGCAGCGCGATGGACGCTTACGGCCGCGATTTGTTGTGCAACCCGTTGTATCGTTGGCATGGTCTTGAGCCGCGCTCCGAATTCCGAGGCTGCCGTTCAGTTGTTGCAGATGATCGTGACCAACAAAGGTGCCTGGTCCGACGCCGTCGGATCCCACACGCCTTGGGACATGCATGGCACCCCGGAGTTGATTGTCTTCGACGGCGGCTCTGCCTTCAAGTCCTTGCGTTTCCGGATGGCGGCCGAGGACTTGGGTATCGCTTGGGAGATGGCCATGAATGGCGTCCCGGAAAACCGCGGAGCCATCGAGCGTTTCTTCGGCACCTGTTCGGGTGATCTGGCATCCCGTCTGTCCGGGCATACGTTCCGGGGAATCCTTCAGAAGGGTGACTCGGATCCGGAGAAGCGAGCTGCTCTGAACCTGGATGATCTGACGTTCGCGCTCATTCGCTGGGTTGTGGAAATCTACCACAACACGCCGCACGGCGGTCTCGACGATGAAACTCCCGTTCAGGCCTGGCGTCGCCTGAACAAGGTGTACGGGGTCACCCCGCCGCCGGACTCGGAGATGATGCGCCTGTGTTTCGGGCATGAGCGCGACTATCGCCTCGACAAGACCGGTATCACCGTTCTCGGCCTGCGCTATCAATCGGAAGTGATCCAGAACCACCTGCGTCGTACCGATGTGAAGCCGGTCAAAGTGCGCTGGCACCCGAAAGATATCGGGGCAATTTCCGTCAAGATTGGCGAGGCCTGGTTTAACGTCCCCGCTCTCGACACGTCCCTGAAAGGTGTGCCCGCACAGACGTGGCTGACGGCAGTCCGCCACGTTCGCAACGGTGCTCCGAAATCGAACCGGTTGAATAACGCGGCAGTCCGCGCAGCCATCCTGGCGATCAAGGACCGTAATGAGAAAGCGATGGCGCGGGCTGGTCTGAACCTGGAGGATTGGTCCGAGGAGCGCTTCATGCGCGAAGAAAAGAACCTTCTTGCAGGCGTGGAGTTCTATGAGCCGAAGGCCCCGACCAAGGCGAAGGGCACATTGGGTCAGGAGCTGCCTCCGGAGGATGACGGGTCTGACGACATCGACGGCCGTATGGATGCCCAGCCTCGCGGTGCCGACCAGACGACGACCCCGGCCGCATCCTCCATCACCTTCGAGGAGGAGTGATCATGTTCGATTTCCATCGCGCAGAGCAGGCCCTGGAGGGCCTGCGCAAGCTCCACGTCGGCACCGACCGGGATGCGGAAGTCGCAACCCACATCAAGCGCCTCCTGGCCAAGGACGACCAGCGCAACCTGACCCCTGTCGCCAAGCGCACACCCGACCTCGGCGAAACCCGCGGTTTCATGCTGACGGGCGAGCCTGGGAGCGGCAAATCGCATCTGGTGGAGCGGACCCTTCGCAAGCTCTCGGTGCTGCAGCCACGGGAGGACGGGACCCCGCGTTGTCTCCAATCATCGGTGCCGAGTCCGGCGACCTTCAAGAGCATGATCCTCCAGCTCCTCAAGGAGTCGGGGTACCCCAACGCCAATCCCCGGAAGGAAAACTGGTTGCTGGTGCAGGATCTCCGTTATCGGCTGGAGCTTCTCGAAATCAGCGTAATCTGGATCGACGAGGCGCAAGATCTGTTTTGTGCCGAGCGTAAGCCGATCCTGCGCGCCCTCAAATCCTTGATGCAAGGTGACGGCGCGGTTGCAGTGGTCCTTTCCGGGACTGAGGAATTGTCGGAGGTTGTCCGCAGCGACAGCCAGGTCAAACGGCGCTTCACTGCGATGACGCTGCGCGGTCTGGTGGAGCAGGTCGACGGCGGCAGCTTCCAGACCATCCTGTCGCAGTATTGCCAACGGGTGGGGCTGGAGGAGCCGCACGCGCCCGACCTCATCGGTCGAGTCTTCCACGGTGCGCGCTACCGCTTTGGCCGTTGCATCGAACTCCTGCTGATGGCCATGGAGATCGCGATCGACCGTGAGGAGGCGCAACTGACTGTCGACCACTTCGCCGCAGCCTATGCCATGAACGAGTCCTGCGTGGCCTCGGAGAACGTGTTCTACGCCGAGAAATACTGGTTGATCGAAACAGACCCGAAGCCTGAGGAGCTTCTGTCTAGTGGCAAGAAGCGCAAGCGGTAATCAAGATGGGCAAGCTCTTTCCGCACATTCGCTTCGTCCACGACGAGACGCCGCTGTCCTGGGCAGCACGTCAGGCGGCCTTCCACACGGGAGGCCGCCTGGTCCCGTTCCTGAATGATCTGCAGGTTCCTGCCATCGACCTTGCCCGGGGCCTTCCGGAGGCGGTTCAGCGCCTCTGTGATAGGGCAGGACAGGATCCCGAACCGATCCTTGAGAACACCATCACGGCACTTGGCCCGCGCCGGTACCAGCTGCGTGGGTGTACGTTCTCCGCCGAGTTCACGACGGGCAAGGACACCCGGATTTGCCCGCTCTGTTTGTCGGAGGATCAGCACGACCAGAAACGCCCGGACGTCGCCGTGCGGCACCGTGTGATGTGGCGTCTCGCACCGGTGCGCACCTGTGGTGTTCATGGCGTGCTGTTGCGGGACATCCGTACTGGCGCTTGGCACGACCAGTTTCATGAACTGCAGGGTCTGGGCGATGCAATCGCGGCACAGCATGAGGTGACCGCCGATGAACTGCGTCAACCTTCGAAGCTGCAAACCTATGTCGAAAACCGTTTGGCGGGGCATGCGGGGCCCGAATGGATGGATGGACAGGACATCGATCAGGCGGTCCGGGCGACCGAGATGCTCGGCGGCTTGATCGCTTTCGGCCCCGCGCAGTCAGCGGCGGCCATGACGTCGCGGACGTGGGACGAAGCAGGTCGCGCGGCCTGGGACGTGGTTTCGGGGGGGGAGCAAGCTTTGTTGCAGTTCTTCGAGGGCGCGCTGACGGCCAGCGCACGCCAAGAAGGGCAGGCGCGCCCGCGCAAGACTTTCGGCATGCTGTACAGCTGGCTTTCGGCCAGCCGTGGAACAAAAGATCCGGGGCCGATCCGCGATGTCCTCCGGAACGCAATCGTTGAGAACACCCCCTTGGTGCCTGGCCAGATGTTGTTAGGAAAGCCTGTCTCGAAACCTCGGCTGAGTAACATTGCTTCAGTTGCGAAGGCTGAGCTGATGCATCCGAAAACCCTTCGGAACGTCTTGGTGGCAAGTGGAGTGCTGACTGCGGAAGGGGAGCTGGGCGGCAGTTCTGTGGTTGTGGATTATTGGCGAGCCCGCGATCTTATCGACGCCGCGAAGCACGCGATGGGCTTCGCGGCCGTTGCGGAAATTCTGAACACATCCCGGCCCGTTGTGCAGGCCTTGCTCGAGATCGGAGTCCTGAAACGCGTCCAAGAAACGCCGGTATCCGGAAGCAAGGTGGGCAAGGCTATCGACGGACGCAGCGTTCATAAGGTGAAGCTTTTCATCGATCGGGGTTTGCTCGCTGTCCCGGATGCCCCAGAGAATTTCGAGCACCTTGCCAAAGCTGCCGAGCGATCTCGCACGAAGCTCAAGGTTATCCTGGAGCTGATGTTCAAAGGTCACCTGACCGAGACCTTCAGACTCAAAGAGGCATCGGGCTTCGCATCAGTTCTGGTCAGGCCGAGCGAGGTCGTCTCTCTGATGGAATCACCCCCATCTGATCTCTCCGAGGACGCGCGTTTCATGATCCCGGGGCATTAGCGCCACCCGAAAATGTCCGGAAATTCCAGAAATGCCGCCTTCGGGCGGCATTTTTGCGAACTTTCGGTGGCCATTCTTATCTTGTGTAATGGTCAAAATGGCCGCCCCAGTGTGTTTTGGGGGTGAAAAAGTTAAATAAAATCAATGGTTCGGATTGGGCCGATGGTCATTTATTGATGGGTCCGACACTTGTGCCGCTTTGGAACGCCTTTCCCAACCTTCTGGAGCTGCGCGTCCTGCGCGAGGTTGAAAGCGACGACCCGGAAAGCCCCTTTCCGTTGGTCATGGCGATGAAATTCGAAACGCGCGATCATATCGAAGAGGCGCTGGCCTCGCCGACCCGGTGGGAAAGCAAGGAAACGTCGAAAAAGCTGTTCGAGATGTTTGATGGCGGCGTCATCCACACGGTTTTTGCCGCCGATCAGTTCGACCCGATGTCGGGGTCCTGAAAAGGGGGCGCTGCCCCCGTCCCTGCGGGACTCCCCCGGAGTATTTTGGCCAAGAAGAAGGATCAGGTGGCGTAATTGCTGCCTTCTTCGTCGAGGATCAGGCGCAGCTCTTCGAGAAAGCGGGCGTCTTGCGGGACGGGATAATCCTCGATCTCTTGCGCGGTCTTTTCGGCGATCTCGTCTGACAGCACGTCCAGCGGCTGGCCGGTTTGCAGGGCGCGGATGTAGGTTTCGGCGGCGCGTTCGAAATAATAGAGCCGGTTGAAGGTTTCGGCGACGGTGTCACCGATCACCATGACGCCGTGGTTGCCCATGACCATGACCTTTTTCTTGGGGTCGTCGAACAGGGCGGCGCAGCGCGCGCCTTCGTCCTCGAAGGCGAGGCCACCATAGCCTTCGTCGATGACGGTCCGGTTGAAGAACATCGCGCAGTTCTGGTCGATCGGTGGCAGGCGTTTGTCCTTGAGCGTGGCAAGGACCGTGGCATGGATCGAATGCACGTGCATGGCGCAGCGGGCATGGGCGCAGGCGCGGTGCAACCCGCCATGCAGGCCCCAGGCGGTCGGGTCGGGGGCGTCGGGGCGATCCATGCTGGCGGGATCGTTGGCGTCGATCAGCAGCAGGTCCGAGGCGCGGATGCGCGAGAAATGTTTGAGGTTGGGGTTCATCAGGAACTTGGTCCCGTCCTCGTTCACCGACAGCGAAAAGTGGTTGGCCACGCCTTCGTGCATGTTCATGCGGGCGGTCCAGCGGAAGGCGGCGGCAAGATCGCAGCGTTCTTCCCAATGTTCGATATTGGCGATGCTTTTTGGTGCGTTCATGGCGGTGCCCCCTTGGCCTGCGGTGGATTGCATCGGCAGGGTGGCCTGCGCGGGGCGGGCTGTCAAATTCCCTGTCGCTGCGTCATCGCGGCAATGCGGGGTCATTGGCCGCGTGTTTGTGCGCCGCGCCCGCTTGCGGCCCCTGTGACAAGCTGTCAACCTGCCCGCCAAAGATGTCAGAGGGCAGGATATGCAAGATCGATCGACGGGGCTGGAACTGGTGATGCCCGAACTGCCGGAGCCAGAGATGTTCGACAACCCCAAGGCCGCCGTGGCGCGGCTTTGTGATCTTTATGATGGGGCGGCGACCTTTCTGAAGGACCGGTTCTTGCAGGCCATGGCGCAGGGCCATCCCGGCGTGCGCATCCGGGCCTTTTATCCGCAGGTGCGGATCACCACGACCAGTTTCGCCAAGGTCGACAGCCGCCTGAGCTTTGGCCATGTGACAGCGCCGGGCACCTATGCCACGACGGTCACGCGGCCGGGGATGTTCCGCCGTTACCTTGAGCAGCAGATCGGGCTGCTGATCGGCAACCACGGGGTGGATGTCGAGATCTGCGTGTCGGACACACCGATGCCGGTGCATTTCGCCGTGGCCAATTTTCCGCAGATCACCGTGCCGCAGGAAGGGGCCGCAGATTTCATCCTGCGCGATGTCTTTGACGTGCCGGATCTTGCCTCGACCAACGATGATATCGTCAACGGGGTTGCGACGCCGGACGCGAACGGGGCGCATCCTTTGGCGCCCTTTACCGCGCAGCGTGTGGATTATTCGCTGGCCCGCCTGGCGCATTACACCGCCACCGCGCCCGAGCATTTCCAGAACCACGTTCTGTTCACCAACTACCAGTTCTACGTCAGCGAATTCGAGGCCTATGCGCGCAGCGTTCTGGCCGATCCGGAAAGCGGCTATACCAGCTTTGTGTCGACCGGGAACGCCGAGATCACGACACCGGACGGGGTGCTGCCCGAGGCACCGCGCATGCCCCAGATGCCGACCTATCATCTGAAAAAGCCCAATGGTGCGGGGATCACCCTGGTCAATATCGGGGTGGGGCCGTCGAATGCCAAGACGGCGACGGACCATATCGCGGTGCTGCGCCCGCATGCCTGGCTGATGGTGGGCCATTGCGCAGGTCTGCGCAATTCGCAAAGCCTGGGGGATTTCGTGCTGGCCCATGCCTATCTGCGCGAGGACAAGGTGCTGGACGATGATCTGCCGGTCTGGGTGCCGATCCCGGCGCTGGCGGAAATCCAGATCGCGCTTGAGGACGCGGTGGAAAAGGAGACCGAGCTTGAGGGTTATGACCTGAAGCGGGTGATGCGGACCGGGACCGTGGCCAGTGTCGACAACCGCAACTGGGAGTTGCGCGAGCATACCGGCCCGGTACAGCGCCTGTCGCAGTCGCGGGCCATTGCGCTGGACATGGAAAGCGCGACGATTGCGGCCAACGGATTCCGGTTCCGCGTGCCCTATGGCACGCTGCTGTGTGTCAGCGACAAGCCCCTGCATGGCGAGCTGAAGCTGCCGGGGATGGCTTCGGATTTCTATCAGACACAGGTCACGCGGCACCTGCGCATAGGGATTCGCGCGATGGAGACCTTGTCGAAAATGCCGCTTGAGCGCATACACAGCAGGAAATTGCGTTCGTTTGAAGAGACCGCCTTTCTTTGACGTCGGGAAAAGCGGCCAAAATCCGCAGTTACAAGGTTGTTTAAGGCCACAAGCCGTTGTGTTTTGCCGCTACATCCGGTTTTAATGCCGGGCAGAGGCCCCAGAGAGTGGGCAGTGAAGGAGAAAAAGAATGTCCAAGCCGATGACAAAAACCCAGCTGGTCGCAGCACTGGCGGAAAAGATGGACAGCGACAAGAAGACCGCGGGCGCGGCTCTGGATTCGCTCATTGACATCATCACCTCGGAAGTTGCCGCAGGTGGCGCCGTGACCCTGCCGGGCGTTGGCAAGATCTATTGCAAAGAGCGCCCCGAGCGTATGGTGCGCAACCCCGCGACGGGCGAGCAGTTCAAGAAGGAAGCCGACAAGCAGGTCAAGATGACCATTGCCAAGGCCCTGAAGGACAGCGTCAACGCCTGATCCCATCCGGGATCGCGTTTCAAAGGGTCGCCTTGGGCGGCCCTTTTTGTTTTGGGACGGCTGTACGGCGCTTGTTCTGCGAACATCGCCCCGCCCGCCGTCCCACCCGCGCCCGGTGGGACCGGTTCAGCAATCCTTCAGGCGGCGTTTCTGGTGGCCGGTTTCCAGGAAGTTCCCGGGCGACAGCCAGCGCTGGAACCGCGCCTTTAGCGTATCCCATTCGCCATCGAGGATGGAAAACCACGCGGTGTCGCGGTTGCGGCCCTTGTAGAGGGTCGCCTGCCGGAAGGTGCCTTCGTAGGTGAAACCCAGCCGTTCGGCCGCCGCGCGCGACGGCGCATTCAGCGCGTCGCATTTCCATTCAAAGCGGCGATAGCCCAGATCGGTCATCGCGTGGTCGATCAGCAGGAACAGCGCTTCGGTCGCGGCGGGGGTCTTTTGCAGGCGCGGGGCAAAGTGGATGAAGCCGACCTCGATGCTGCCTACCTCGGGGGCGATGCGCAGCAGCGAACAAAACCCCGAGATTACGCCATGATCGTCGGTGATGGTGTAGAACATCGGATCGGCCGACCCCTGCGCCATGCGGCAGAAGGCCTGCGCATCGTCGATGCCGTGCCAGGGGGCGTTTGGCAGATAGGTCCAGCCCGCACCGCTGGTATCCTCGGCAAAGGCGGCCAATAGCGCCTGCGCGTGGTCCTCGCGCGTTGCGGTCAGGGTGCAGAACCGCCCGGTCAGGGGTTCATGCGTGGGTCTGGGGCGGGGAAACGCGCGGTCGACGGGCAACCCGATGGGTTGCCCGAGATCGTTGGTCAGATGATCCATCGTTTAGCCGAAAACGCGGGTCAGGGCGCCGTCGGTGGCCTCGATGATGTGGTCGATATCGTCCTTGGTGGCGATCAGCGCGGGCGAATAGCAAAGGGTGTTGTTGAACCCGGGGACCGAGCGGTTGGTCGCCCCGATGATCACGCCCTGACCCATGCAGTCGGCCACGACGGCCTGCACGCGCTTTTCCTCCATCGGGGCGCGGGTTTCACGGTCGCTGACCAGTTCGGCGCCCAGGAACAGACCCTTGCCGCGGACTTGGCCGATGACCGCGTGTTTGTCCTGCAGTTCACCCAGACGGCCCAGCATGTAGGCGCCCATGTCGGTGCAGTTTTGCAGCAGGTTTTCATCCTCGATGATGCGCATGTTTTCGATCGCGGCGGCGGGGCCGGCGGTGCAGCCGCCGAATGTGCTGATGTCGCGGAAATAGTTCATCGGATCGTCAGCGTTGTCCTTGAACATGTCAAAGACCGCCTCGGTCGTGGTCAGGCAGGCGATGGCCGCATAGCCGCTCGCCACGCCCTTGGCCATGGTGACCATGTCGGGCTGGACGCCGTATTGCTGATAGCCGAACCAGGTGCCGGTACGCCCGACGCCGCAGACGACTTCGTCGATGTGCAGCAGGATATCGTACTTGCGGCAGATTTCCTGAACCTTCTGCCAATAGCCTTCGGGCGGGGTGATGACACCACCGCCTGCGGTGACGGGTTCAAGGCAGAGCGCGCCCACGGTGTCGGGGCCTTCGCGCAGGATCACCTGTTCGATCTGGTCGGCAGCCCATTCGCCGTAGTTCTCGGACGGGGCGCCCTGATCGGCGGCACGGTATTCCAGACAATGGGGCACCCGCACGAAACCGGGGGTAAAGGGACCGTACTGCGCGCCGCGTTCGTCCTGACCGCCCGCCGACAGGCAGGCGATGGTGGTGCCGTGATAATCGCGGTCGCGATACAGGATCTTGTTCTTTTTGCCGCCATAGCGTTTGTGCGCGATCTGGCGCACCATCTTGAACGCCTTTTCGTTCGCCTCGGAGCCCGAGTTGCAATAATAGACGCGGCTTTGACCGGGCATCTTGTCGATCAGCTTTTCGGCAAACAGCGCCCCGGGGATCGACCCGGCAGCCCCGGCGAAATAGTTCATCTTGAGCAGCTGGTCGCGCACCGCGTTGGCAATCGATTCGCGGCCATAGCCAACGTTCACTGTCCAGACCCCGCCGGACACCGCATCAAGGTGTTCCTTGCCGTTCTGGTTCCAGACCCGCATCCCCTTGCCTTCGACAATGATGTTGGGGTCCTTGGTTTCAAAGGTCTTGTGCTGCACCAGATGGTGCCAGACGTGGGCCTTGTCGGCCTCGACCACGTGGCTCAGATCGTTCTGAGAAAGAGTGCCGTCCATGGGAAACCTCCTGACAGGGCTGATGATAGATTAGCGGAACCAAAGCAGATGAGCCAGAAAGACAGGCAGTCGATAGGGCCAGATGGCGCGCTGATATGAGGCCAGATTTTGCGGGCTGGTGGCTGGGAAAGCCGCGGGCTTGTTGTAAAGATTATGGATTACAGTGGGTTATCTTGTTTCAGGCAAGCTTAATCGCGGGTTTGGTCTTTGCAATGTCGCGGAAAACGCCGCGAAAAACATTGATCGGTTGCCGCTTTTCCGTTCGGATCAGGCCAGAGCGCGAAAAACAGGCGCCATGACGTCGCAGGCCAAAGGTCTGCGCAAGACTTGCTCCGCCGCCACGCGTGCGGGGCGCAACAGGGGAGAATGAAGATATGAAACTCAAGACAGCCTTGATGGGCGCCGCAGGCGGAATCGCGATGCTGGCAGGGGCCCAGGCGGCCATGGCCGAAAGCCACGGCGGGATCACCGTCGGCTATTTCCTGGAATGGCCGATGCCCTTCGAATACGCCAAGGTCGAAGGCATGTACGACGAAGCGCTGGGCATGACCGTCAACTGGGTCAGCTTTGACACCGGCACCGCGATGAGCGCGGCAATGGCATCGGGCGACGTGCAGCTGAGCGTGTCTCAGGGCGTGCCGCCCTTCGTGGTGGCAACCAGCGCCGGGCAGGATCTGCAGATCCTCGACGTGGCGGTCAGCTATTCCGAGAACGACAACTGCGTTGTGCGCGCCGATCTGGAGATCGACAAGGACAGCGCCGGCGAGCTGGCCGGCAAGAAGGTCGCCGTGCCGCTGGGCACCGCCGCGCATTACGGGTTCCTCAAGCAGATGGGGCACTTTGGCGTCGACATCGCCGGCATGGAAGTCGTCGACATGGCGCCGCCCGATGGCGCTGCGGCTCTTGCCCAGGGGTCGGTCGACATGGCCTGCGGCTGGGGCGGTTCGCTGCGCCGGATGAAAGAGCATGGCAACACCCTGCTGACCGGCGCCGAAAAGGAAGAGCTGGGCATCCTGGTGTTCGACGTGACCTCTGGCCCGGCGGGCTGGGTTGCCGAGAACAGCGATACGGTTGCCAAGTTCCTGAAGGTGACGGCCGATGCCAACGCCATGTGGGCAGACGAGGCGAACCACGCCAAGATGCTGCCGGTCATCGCCAAGGATGCGGGCATGGACGAAGACGCCACCATGGCGACGATGTCGACCTTCATCTTCCCGTCAGTCGAAGAGCAGCTTTCGGCCAAATGGCTGGGCGGCGGCGCGCAGGAGTTCATGAAGGGCGTGGCGGATGTCTTTGTCGAAGCAGGCAGCATCGACGCGGCGCTTGGCAGCTATGCCGAGAACGTCAACACCGGCCCGCTCGAAGCGGCCTCGGGGATGTAACCTGACCTGAACCACCATCAGGCCTGCCGGGCGCGTCCCGGCAGGCCGCTGGCAGAACGGGTTTTTCCGCTGAAAAACATGTTCTGCCTCAGGCTCCTACAAGAAGAGCGGAGGCCATGAGCGGACTTTCCATCCAACACCTCTCGATGCGGTTCGATTTGCCCAACGGCAGTTCGGTCCAGGCGCTCAAGGATGTCTCGATCGACATCAAGCAGGGCGAATTGCTTAGCGTTCTGGGGCCATCGGGCTGCGGCAAGACCACCTTGCTGAACATCGTCGCCGGGTTTCTGGCGCCCACCGACGGCACCATCACCCTGAACGGCCACAAGGTCACCGGCCCCGATGCCGAACGCGGCATGGTGTTCCAGCAGGGCGCGCTGTTCGAATGGATGGACGTGCGGTCCAACGTCAGTTTCGGCCCGCGCATGGCGGGCAAAAGCGAACGGGACTGGGCCACCACCGTCGATCACCTTCTGGACGTCGTCGGATTGCGCGATTTCAAGGAAAAGGCGGTTTACGAGCTGTCCGGCGGCATGCAGCAGCGCGTCGCGCTGGCGCGCTGCCTTGCCAATGATCCCGACGTGATCTTGATGGACGAACCGCTGGGCGCGCTGGATGCGCTGACCCGCGAAAAGATGCAAAGCCTTGTGCTGAAGCTGTGGAAAGAGACCGGCAAGACGATCATCCTGATCACCCACTCGGTCGAAGAGGCGCTGCTGCTGGGCGAAAGGCTGATCGTCATGGCGCCGCGCCCCGGCCGCATCCACCGCGAATACAACCTGCCCTTTGCCGACATGGGCGTCGGGCAGGACCTGCGCGAGGTCAAGAAACACCCCGATTTCAGCGCCAAGCGCGAGGAAATCCTGGGCATGATCTGGGACATGGAAGAGGAAATCATGGGCCGATCGGAGGAAACAGCATGATTGTCCTGCTGATCTATATCGCGATCTTCGTGGTCGCCTTCTTCGTGGTCAAATTCGTCGCGCAGAAAACCGTCAACGACTACACCTCGCTCAAGACGGTCACCTTTGGCGACGAAAGCGCGGTGTCCCCCAACCGGGTCGCCTCGGTCGTCTCGATCCTGGCGATTTTCCTGCTGTGGGGGGCCTTTACCGGCTCCAAACTGTTGCCGTCCTTCCTGCATGCGCCCGGCCCCTTCATCGGCGAAGCCAGCTTTACCTATACCGCGACCGCGGAAGGGACCGAACCGGACGATGCCACCGTGACCGTCCTTGTGTTCGAGGTCGGAACCGAGGTCACCGCCCCCCAGGTCGACCCCGGCGATGGCTGGGCCAAGAATGACAGCGACACGGTCGGCGCCTGGCGGTCGGGCCTGATCCGGGTGGATCAGAACGACGAATTCGGGCGCGACGCGGGCCACACGGTCGTTGCCGTGAACGGTCAGCCGATCGCCCCGGGCGGCGAGGTCTGGACAGACTTTGGCCGTGTCGGCATGTCGCCCAAGGGAACACTGAACTTTGAACCGGCCAAGGGCTGGCAGATGGAGCCGATCTGGCTGCCCTCGCCCGAGGCGGTGGTTAAACGCCTGTCCGAGATCGCCAGCGAAGGCTATCGTGGCAGCACGCTCTGGGCGCATCTTGGCTGGTCGCTCCTGCGCGTGCTCGAAGGCTTCGTGCTCGGGGCCGTGGTCGGCATTCCGCTCGGCTATGCCATGGGGCTGTCGAACTGGTTCCGCGGCTGGTTCGACCCGATCGTCGAATTCATGCGCCCGGTGCCGCCTCTGGCGCTCATCCCGCTGGTCATCCTCTGGGCCGGGATCGGCGAGCAGGGCAAGGTCATCCTGCTCTTCCTCGCGGCGCTCTGGATCATGGCCATCGCGGCGCGGGCCGGGGTTTCGGGGGTGAACATCACCAAGGTGCATGCGGCCTATTCGCTCGGCGCGAGCAAGGCGCAGATCATGCGCCACGTCATCGTGCCGAACTCGCTGCCGGAGATCTTCACCGGGGCGCGGGTGGCAATGGGCGTCTGCTGGGGCACGGTGGTTGCCGCCGAACTGGTTGCGGCGGAGGAGGGCGCGGGCATGATGATCATGGTGGCGTCCAAGTTCCAGCAAACCGACATCGTGCTGATGGGGATCATCCTGATCGGGGTTATCGGCTTTGGCATCGATATCCTGATGCGGCTGGCTGAAAAGGCGCTGGTGCCGTGGAAAGGCCGCAGCTGACAGGCGGGCCGCAGACACCAAGGCGCTGAAAACACGAAAGGGCGGGGAAATCCCCGCCCTTTTGCGTTTGGTCATCCGGTCCTAGTTGCCGGTGGTCGGGGCGGTTTCCGAACTCATCCCATCCAGCGACTGCATGAGAGAGGTCACCTGCCCATCCAGCCAGACCCGCAAGGCATCGACGCTGGCGACATAGGGGTCAAGCAGGGCGGCCGATTGCGGCACGGCTTCCTTGATCTGCGGCGCCGAGGCGTAGACCGCAAGCGCCACTGCCGCCAGCACCACGATCAGAAAGAAGCCGCGCGAAAAGCCGCCGGACTTGCGCGGCGCCGGGTCGTCGACCGACACGCGGCCTTCGTTGGCATCGGTCACCCGTGGTTCCGAGCTGGCGCGCAGGGTCTGGTTGATCTCTTCGACATCGGGCAGCAATTCGCGCCGCGATTCCGCAGCGGCGGCCGTGGCCTGCGCGGCCGAGCGTCCGGCCAGCGCCGCTTCGCTGCTGCGCCGGGACCGTTCCGGCGGGGGCGCCTGTTCAGGGGCAGGGGGCGGCGATGGTTCCGGTTTCAGATCCTCGCCGCGGATATGGGCCATGCGCGCGCGCGCCTCGCGCGAACGGCGGGCCTGTTCATCCTCGTCGGGTTCGCGCAGGCCCAGGTCGGGCTGCATCTCAAAGGCCGAAGCCTCTGCCTCGCGCTGGCGACGCTCGCGGGCGGCCTCTTCGCGCAGAACCTCGGCCACCTGCGGGTCAAGGCCGCGTTTCGTGCTGCGCTGGGGGGCGGGCTCTGGTTCGGCTTCGGGCTCGGACGGCTCGGGGGCGTCCTCTTCGGCCTCGTCCGGGGCCCAGGTCTCGGCCGGGCCGGGTTTGCCCAGTTCCTCGGCCAGGTCCGCGTCGTCGTCTGGATGCACCTGAAACCAGGTATGCGCGCAATTGGAACATTGCACGTCGCGTCCGCCTTCTGGGATCACCTCGACGGGCACCTCGTATTGAGCGCCGCAATTGGGGCAGATCAGCCGAATTCTGCTCACGTCCTGTCCTCTTCCCGTTCTAGGAACGATTTTTCCTTAATAAGTTGCCTGTCCGACGGGGAAAAGTCCAATCCTTAACCACGGAACATTGAAACCTGTGTGAAGCTGTAGCAAATAGGGGCAACACAGGGGCGGGAACAGGGCGGACAGACGTGATCGAGCTGGAAAACGTGGCCTATTCCTATAGCGGCGAGGCGCTGCTGACGGACATCGACCTGAGGCTGGCGGCCGGGTCGTTCCATTTTCTGACCGGGCCATCGGGCGCGGGCAAGACCACTTTTCTCAAACTGTGCTACGGCGCGCTGAAACCGACCGAGGGTACCCTGCGCCTGTTCGGCGAGGATGTGACCACCTTTGACCGCGACGCTGTGGCCTATGCCCGGCGGCGCATCGGGGTGGTTCACCAGGATTGCCAGTTCCTTGATCACCTGCCGGTGTCCGAAAACATCGCCCTGCCGCTCAGCGTCAGCGGGCTGGCGACGCCGGACCAGGTCGACAACCTGAACGAATTGCTCAGCTGGGTCGGGCTGACCAGCCGGGCCGGGGCCTTGCCGCCCGAACTGTCGGGGGGTGAACGGCAGCGCGCGGCATTGGCGCGGGCGCTGATCCTGTCGCCCGACGTGATCCTGGCGGATGAACCCACGGGCAACGTCGATTGGGAAATGTCGCAGCGCCTGCTGCGCCTGCTGGTCGAGCTGAACAAGATGGGCAAGACGGTGATGATCGCCACCCACGACCTGGCCCTGATCCGCGCTGCCAAGGCACAGGTTCAGGCGCGGGTGCTGCGGATTTCCAACCGCACCATCCAGGCGGCGGGGGTTGACCTGTGAAGGCCTGGATCGAGATGATACGCGCCGTCCTGACGCGCGACGCCGGCGCCGACCGGGTGGTGCCGCCCGCCGGCTATACCGTCTGGCTGACCCTGTTCACCAGCGGCGCCATGGCCTTTCTGACGGTCTTTGCGCTGGCCTTGTCGCTGGCCTCGGGGCGGCTTGCCGATGCCTGGGGGCTGGAGCTGGCGCGCAGCGCCACCTTGCGCATTTCCGCCCCTGCTGAACAGATGGAAACCCAGACCACCGCCGCGCTGCGGGTGCTGGAACAAACCCCCGGCATCCAATCGGCGCGCGCCCTGACGGACGAGGAACAAAAGGCCCTGCTGGAGCCCTGGTTCGGCCCCGACCTGCCGATCGCCTCGCTGCCGGTTCCGCAGCTGATCGAGCTGATCGAGGACGCGGACGGCTATGACAGCGAAGGCCTGCGCCTGCGCCTTGCCGCCGAGGTGCCCGGCGCGGTGCTGGACGAACACACGCGCTGGCGACGGCCTCTGGTGGTCGCGGCGGCGCGCTTGCGTTTGCTGGGCTGGCTGTCGATCCTGCTGATCGGCGCGGCTACCGGGGCCATGGTGACCCTGGCGGCCAATGCGGCGCTGGCGGCGAACGCCCGCGAAATCGCCGTGCTGCGCCTGGTCGGCGCCACCGATGGCTATATCGCCAGCGCCTTTGTCCGCCGCTTTACCCTGCGCACGCTGATCGGGGCCGGGGCGGGAACCGTGCTGGGCCTGATCGCGATCCTTGCCATGCCCGGGGCGGGGGATACCGGCGGCTTCCTGACGGGGCTGCGTTTCCAGGGATGGCACTGGCTGTTGCCGCTGCTGGTTCCGCCGCTGGCCGCGCTTGTGGCCTTCCTTGCCACCGGCTTTGCCGCGCGGCGCGTTCTTGAAAGGCTGGATTGATGCTGCAATGGATCCGTTCCTGGATTTTCCTGATCCAGATGTACCTGGCAATGGCCGTTCTGGCGCTGGTCATGTGGCCCTTTGCGCTGTTCTCGGCGCATATCGCGCGGGAAACCTGCCGCGCCTATACGCGCTGGGTGCGCTGGACAGCCGCCTGGATGGTCGGCCTGCGCACCGAGGTGCGCGGAGAGCCGCCCTCGGGCGCGGTTCTGGTCGCGGCCAAGCACCAGTCGTTTCTGGACATCATGTTGATCTTCGGCGCCCTGCCATCGGCCAAGTTCATCATGAAGCGCGAAATCCTCTGGACGCCCTTCATCGGCCTTTACGCCTGGCGGATCGGCTGCGTCGCGGTGAACCGGGGCAAGCGTGCCCAGGCCATCACCAAGATGCTGCGCGACGTGGCCAAGGGCACCGCCGAGGCCGGTCAGCTGATTATCTATCCGCAAGGAACGCGCGTCGCGCCCGGGGTCAAGAAACCCTACAAGGTTGGCGCCGCCGCGCTGTACAAGCAGATGCAGCAGCCCTGCGCGCCCGTGGCAACCAATGTGGGCGTCTTTTGGCCGCGCACCGGGGTCTATCGCAAACCGGGGCTGGCGGTGGTGGAATTCCTGCCGATCATCGAACCGGGGCTGCCCCAGGCCGAGTTTGTCCACCGGCTGGAGCACGAGGTCGAAAGCGCGTCGGACGCGCTGATGAGAGAGGCCGGATTTCATGCGGAAAATCCAGACGCTTGACGATTTGCACGCGCTCTACGGCGAACCGGTGCCACTGGCGCTGAGCAAGGTCGCGCGGCAGTTGACGCCGCTTTATCGCGACTGGATCGAAGGGTCCTGTTTCTGTGTTCTGTCAACCGTCGGCCCGGACGGGGTGCACGGCAGCCCGCGCGGCGATGATGGCCCGGTGGTGCGGGTGCAGGACCCCGGTACGATCCTGATGCCCGACTGGTGGGGCAACAACCGTCTGGATTGCCTGCGCGACATCGTCAGCGACGGGCGGATCGCACTGCTGTTCCTGGTGCCGGGGTCGACAACGACGGTGCGGGTCAACGGTCGCGCCTTTCTGACCGACGACACGGACCTGCGCGCTTTGTTCGAAAAGAAGGGCCGCCAGCCTGCCACGGTGGTGGTGATCACGGTGGACGAGGTTTACACCCAATGTGCCAAGGCGCTTTTGCGCTCGGGGATCTGGGGGCGCGATGACAGCGCCGATGTGCCGACTGTCGGCCAGATCCTGGCCGAGATGACGGATGGGGCCGAGGGCGGCGCCGACTATGACGCCCACTACGTCGAACTCTCCAAACCCCGCATGTGGTGATCTCTGGGGCAGGCCCCTCAGACCGGTTCCACACGCACCTGCGCGGGCTTGCCGCGATGACGCTTGCGACGACGGCCGCGCAGGGCAAAGGCGCTGGCGATCAAGGCCGCGATGGTCAAGCTTCCCCAGGATTGCGCCAGCATGTCCGTGAACGTGATCCGCGGCGTCAGAGGCAGGGTGCTTGCCACCTGTCCATGCGCCCGCAGCAGCGCAAATCCGTCGGTGTCCAAAGGCAGGTAGCTGTCGGTGGCGCAGTCATCGGTGGCCAGGGCATAGCCCCCTGCGCGATGCCACAGCGGCACCTGCCCGACATACCTGGTCCGGGTCACAAGGCACAGGGCCAGAGGCTCCCCGTCCGCGCCCACCACCTCCGAGGCGCCAAGATGGTGCAGGGTTTCAACCGCCGTACCGGCATCACCGGGACGGGGCAACAAGGCCAGACCAGTCAAAAAGGCCAGCGCGAAAAGGCGCATACCCGAAACCTCCTACAGCTTACCCTTGCGGGGATGTCAGAGGGATTGGGCATTTTGGTTAATGAATTGGGGTCATTTCTGGGCATTTCACCCTATACGGCAACAAAACAGGGGCGCGCCTTGGCACGCCCCTGAGTCATGTGGCCAGTTTGACCTTTGGTCAAGCGTGGATTGCGCCGTCGCCGCAGGCCAGGGCCGCCTCGCGCACCGCTTCGGAAAAGGTCGGGTGGGCGTGGCAGGTCAGCGCGATGTCTTCGGCCGAGGCGCCGAATTCCATGCCGACGCAGATCTCGTGGATCAGGTCGCCGGCGCCTGGGCCGATGATGTGGCAGCCCAGGATCCGGTCTGTTTCCTTGTCGGCCAGCATCTTGACGAAGCCGTCGCCCTGGAACACGGCCTTGGCGCGGCCGTTGCCCATAAAGCTGAACTTGCCAACCTTGTAGGCGACGCCCTCGGCCTTGAGCTGGTCCTCGGTCTTGCCAACGGTGGCGACCTCGGGGGCGGTGTAGATCACGCCGGGGATCACGCCATAGTTCACATGACCATGCTTGCCCGCGATGACCTCGGCGGCGGCCATGCCTTCGTCTTCGGCCTTGTGGGCCAGCATCGGGCCTTCGATGGCGTCGCCGATGGCGTAGATGCCGGGGACATTGGTGCGCCACTGGTCGTCGGTCTTGATCTGGCCGCGCTCGGTCATTTCGATGCCAAGGGCCTCAAGGCCAAGGCCATCGACGTAAGGACGGCGTCCGGTGGCGCAAAGCACCACATCGGCCTGCGTCGTGTGTTCGCTGTCATCCTTGCGCAGCTTGTAGGTGACGGTCGCCTTGGCCCCCTTGGTTTCCACCTTTTGGACGGCGGCGCCCATGGTGAATTTCAGGCCCTGCTTGGTCAGGATCTTTTGAAAGGCGCGCTGCACCTCGCTGTCCATGCCGGGGGTGATGGCGTCGAGGAATTCGATCACCTCGACCTCGGCCCCGAGGCGGGCATAGACGCTGCCCATTTCCAGACCGATGACACCGGCGCCGATCACGACCATCTTCTTGGGGATCTTGCCCAGTTCAAGCGCCCCGGTCGAGGTCACGACGATCTTTTCATCGACGGTCACATCGGCACCCGGCACCGGTGAGGGTTCGGAGCCGGAGGCGATCACGATGCTCTTTGCCTCGTGCACCTCGTCACCGACCTTGACCTTGCCGGCCTCGGGGATGGAGCCCCAGCCCTTGAGCCAATCGACCTTGTTCTTCTTGAACAGGAATTCTATGCCCTTGGTGTTCTGGCCGATGACGTCGTCCTTGTAGGCCAGCATCTGTTTCCAGTCGACCGAGGGGGATTTGCCCTTGAGGCCCATCTTGGCAAAGTTGTGCTCGGCCTCGTGCAGCTGGTGGGAGGCGTGCAGCAGCGCTTTGGACGGGATGCAGCCGACGTTCAGGCAGGTGCCTCCAAGGGTGTCGCGGCCTTCGACGCAGGCGGTTTTCAGGCCCAGCTGGGCGCAGCGGATGGCCGAAACATAGCCGCCGGGGCCGCCGCCGATGATGATCACGTCATAAGATGCCATTTTGGTGTCCTTTCGTAGGAAGGGGCAGGGGGCGCTGCCCCCTCTGAGCCTTTGGCCCATTCACCCCCGGGATATTTGAGGCAATTGGAAACAGCGGCCCGGCATCACAGCAGGGCCTTGATGAGCAGGAAGGTCGTGGCCAGAAAGCCGATGAACCAGATGAGAGAGCGCCAGGGTGCAAGGCCCAGCAGGTAGGCGGGCAGGTAGAGCACGCGGGCGATGAGGTAGAGGGCCGATGCGATGGCGGTGAATTCATCGGCCTTGTCAGCGTAGGTCAGGGTCAGGGCAGCGATGGCGAAGAGGATCAGCCCTTCGAAATGGTTGTTCATTGCCCGCTGCGCGCGGCCCGCGATACCGGTGAGCGTGCGCGGGGTGTCGCGGGGGGAGGCGGCGTATTTCGTGCCGACCTGTATCTGCGCCGTGACGGAGTAGATCGCGAAGTGGACGACCTGAAGGAGAGCGGCGAGGGTAAGGGCGGTGAGTTCGGGGGTCATTGTGAGAGCTTCATTCTAGCGTGAAAAACCCAGTGAACCAGAGCAACTGAGACCAAGGCAGCAATCCCGATCACAGATCGTGTCACGGCATGTTCGTCACAAGCCGGACAAGGCAAGAATAGTGACAGGGCAACCAATGTGGCGATGAACGTCCAGAACAACGCCGCCACGCGATTTGCTTTCAAGGCGCGTTCCGGCCTCCTGACAGCTGATCTTGCAATTATTGAATAACCCCAGCCGACAAGGGTCGCCAATACTCCAGATTGGATCGCCGCAGGCCAGAAATAGTTTTCATCAGTCGCGTAAAGGAGTACCCATGTCATTCCTGCAAATAAAACCAAGCAGAATGCAGCGCACCAAACTTGCAATGCTCTGTTCAGTGCGCTGGCACTACTCATTTGATCCTCACAGATCCATCAACAAGCGGCGCGGGTCCTCGAGCGCTTCCTTGACGCGCACGAGGAAGGTCACGGCGCCTTTGCCGTCGACGATGCGGTGATCGTAGGAGAGCGCGAGGTACATCATCGGGCGGATCTTGATCTCGCCATTGATGACCATCGGGCGGTCCTGGATCTTGTGCATGCCCAAGATGCCGGATTGGGGGGGGTTGAGGATCGGCGAGGACATCAGCGAGCCATAGACACCACCGTTGGAGATGGTGAAGGTGCCGCCCTGCATCTCTGCCATCGACAGTTTGCCGTCACGGGCGCGCTTGCCCTTTTCGGCGATGGCCTTTTCGATCTCGGCAAAGGACATCTTGTCGGCGTCGCGGATGACCGGCACGACCAGACCCTGCGGGGTGCCCGCGGCGATGCCCATGTGGACAAAGTTCTTGTAGACGATGTCGGTGCCGTCAATCTCGGCGTTGACCTCGGGGACCTCTTTCAGGGCGTGGCAGCAGGCCTTGGTGAAGAAGGACATGAAGCCCAGGCGGGCGCCGTGTTTCTTTTCGAACAGGTCCTTGTATTCGCTGCGCAGCGCCATGGTTTCCGTCATGTCCACCTCGTTGTAGGTGGTCAGGATCGCGGCGGTGTTCTGCGCGTCCTTGAGGCGGCGGGCGATGGTCTGGCGCAGGCGGGTCATCTTGACCCGCTCTTCGCGGGCGGCGTCATCGGCCGGAACCGGGGCGCGCGGGGCGGCGGCCGCAGGGGCGGGCGCGGATTTCGCGGCGGACACCGCGGCGGCGACATCGGCCTTGGTGGCGCGGCCATCGCGGCCCGTGCCGGTCACGGCATCGCGGCTGATGCCAGCCTCGGCCATGGCCTTTTCGGCGGCGGGGCCGTCCTTGACCGCGGCGCCCGAGGCGGCAGCGGGGGCTGCTGCGGGGGCCGGGGCGGCGGTTGCGCCTTCGCCAGCGCCGATCACGGCCAGCTTGGCGTTGGCCTGCACGGTTTCACCTTCGGCGGCGATGATTTCCGTCAGGGTGCCGGCGGCGGGGGCGGGCACCTCGACCGAGACCTTGTCGGTTTCCAGCTCGCAGAGCATTTCATCCTGCGCGACGGTGTCGCCGACCTTCTTGAACCAGGTCGAAACGGTCGCCTCGGTCACGGATTCGCCCAGCGTGGGGACCATGACGTCAACCGCCTTGCCGCCCTTTGCGGCAGGGGCCTCGGCCTTGGCTTCGGCTTTCGGCGCGGGGGCGGCGTCGCCTTCCGAGATGTTGGCCAGCAGGGCATCGACGCCCACGGTTTCACCTTCGCCGGCGACGATGTCGGCCAGCGTTCCGGCAACGGGCGAGGGGACCTCGACCGTGACCTTGTCGGTTTCCAGCTCGCAGAGCATTTCGTCGACGGCAACGGTGTCACCCGGTTTCTTGAACCAGGTTGCCACGGTGGCCTCGGTTACCGATTCCCCCAGCGTGGGGACGCGCACTTCGGTCATTGTCTCAGTTCCCTTCAATCGTCAGCGCTTCGTTCACGAGCGCGGCTTGCTGTGCCTTGTGCTGGCTGGCCAGACCCGTCGCGGGCGAGGCCGATGTGGCGCGGCCCACGTAGACGGGCCGCTTGTGCTTGGCGTCGATGCGCCCCAGCACCCATTCGATGTTCGGTTCGATAAAGGTCCAGGCGCCCTGGTTCTTGGGCTCTTCCTGGCACCAGATCATCTCGGCGTTCTTGAAACGCTCAAGCTCCTTCACGGCAGAGATCGCCGGGAAGGGGTAGAACTGTTCGAACCGCAGCAGGTAGATGTCGTCGATGCCGCGGGCATCGCGTTCCTCAAGCAGGTCGTAATAGACCTTGCCGGAACACATCACCACGCGCTTGATCTTGTCATCAGCCACCAGCTGGGTGTCGGAATGGCCCTTTTGCGCATCGTCCCACAGGACGCGGTGGAAGGACGAGCCGGTTGTGAAATCCTCGGCGTCGGAAATGCACAGCTTGTGACGCAGCAGCGATTTCGGCGTCATCAGGATCAGCGGCTTGCGGAAAGAGCGGTGCAGCTGGCGGCGCAGGATGTGGAAATAGTTCGCCGGGGTCGAACAGTTGGCGACGATCCAGTTGTCCTGACCGCAGGCCTGCAGGAACCGTTCCAGCCGTGCCGAAGAGTGTTCCGGCCCCTGGCCCTCGAAGCCATGCGGCAGCAGGCAGACCAGGCCGGACATGCGCAACCACTTGCTTTCGCCCGAGGAAATGAACTGGTCGAACATGATCTGCGCGCCGTTGGCGAAATCGCCGAACTGCGCTTCCCACAGGGTCAGAGCGTTGGGTTCGGCCAGCGAATAGCCGTATTCAAAGCCCAGCACCGCGTATTCCGACAGGGCGCTGTCGATGACCTCGTAATTGGCCTGGCCCTCGCGGATGTGGTTCAGCGGATAGTAGCGATCTTCGGTTTCCTGGTCGATAAAGGCCGAGTGGCGCTGCGAGAAGGTGCCGCGCGTGCTGTCCTGGCCCGCCAGGCGGACGGGATAGCCCTCGGTCAAAAGCGATCCAAAGGCCAGTGCCTCGGCCGTGGCCCAGTCAAAGCCCTGGCCGGTTTCAATCATGTTGGCGCGCGCTTCGACAAGGCGGCCAACCGTCTTGTGCAGCGGGAAGCCGTCGGGAATGCGGGTGATCGCGCCGCCCACTTCCTTGAGGGTGCTCGGGTCGATCGAGGTCTTGCCGCGCTGGTACTTGCCCTGTTTCTGACGGTCCAGGTGCGACCAGCGGCCATCCAGCCAATCGGCCTTGTTCGGCTTGTAGCTTTTGCCGGCCTCGAACTCTTCGTTCAGGTGGGCCTGGAAGGCGGCCTTCATGTCCTCGATCTCGCCCTCGGGGATCAGACCATCCTTGACCAGCCGTTCGGTGTACAGCGACAGGGTCGTCTTGTGACCCTTGATCTTGTTGTACATGATCGGGTTGGTGAACATCGGCTCGTCGCCTTCGTTGTGACCGAACCGGCGATAGCAGAAAATGTCCAGAACCACGTCCTTGTGGAACTTCTGGCGGAACTCGGTCGCCACCTTGGCGGCGTGCACCACGGCCTCGGGGTCGTCACCGTTGACGTGGAAGATCGGCGCTTCGACCACCAGGGCGTTGTCGGTGGGATAGGGCGAACTGCGCGAGAAATGCGGCGCGGTGGTGAACCCGATCTGGTTGTTCACGACGATATGGATCGTGCCGCCGGTGCGGTGGCCGCGCAGGCCCGACAGGGCGAAACATTCGGCCACGACACCCTGACCGGCAAAGGCCGCGTCGCCGTGCAGCAGGATCGGCAGAACCTGCATTCGCGACGTATCGCCGATCTGGTCCTGCTTGGCGCGTACCTTGCCCAGAACCACGGGGTTCACCGCCTCGAGGTGGCTGGGGTTGGCGGTCAGCGAAAGGTGCACCTTGTTGCCATCGAATTCCCGGTCGCTGGAGGCGCCGAGGTGGTATTTCACATCGCCCGACCCGTCGACATCCTCGGGCTTGAAGCTGCCGCCCTGGAATTCGTTGAAGATCGCCTTGTAGGGCTTTTGCATGACGTTCGCCAGAACCGACAGGCGGCCCCGGTGCGGCATGCCGACGACGATTTCCTTGACGCCGAGATTGCCGCCGCGCTTGATGATCTGTTCCATCGCGGGGATCAGGCTTTCGCCGCCATCAAGGCCGAAACGCTTGGTGCCCATGTACTTGACGTGCAGGAATTTTTCAAAGCCCTCGGCTTCGACCATCTTGTTCAGGATGGCTTTGCGGCCCTCGCGGGTAAAGGCGATTTCCTTGCCATAGCCTTCGATCCGCTCTTTCAGCCAAGCGCTTTGTTCGGGGTCGGAAATATGCATGTATTGCAACGCAAAGGTGCCGCAATAGGTGCGTTTCACGATCGACAGGATCTCGCGCAGCGAGGCGATCTGAAGGCCCAGCACGTTGTCGATAAAGATCGGACGATCCATGTCGGCATCGGTAAAGCCATAGGCCTTGGGGTCCAGTTCGGGGTGCGGATCGCGGCCATGCAGGCCCAGCGGATCCAGATCGGCGGCCAGGTGGCCCCGGATCCGATAGGCGCGGATCAGCATGAGCGCGCGGATGCTGTCCAAGACGGCGCGCTGGATCGCCTCGTCGGACACCTCGACGCCCTTGGCGGCGGCGGCTTCCTTGATCTTCTTGCCGGCGCCCTTGGCTTCGGCGGGAACCATCGGCATCGGCCATTCGCCGGTCAGCGCGCCGGTCAGGTCATCGTTCGGCACCGGCGGCCAGTCGCCGCGCGCCCAGGACGGGCCTGCCGCCTCTTTCTTGACGTCCAGTCCGTCATCACCCAGCTGGGCAAAGAACTCTTGCCAGGACGCATCGACCGCGTTGGGGTCATTGGCATAGCGCGCGTACATCTGTTCCAGATATTCCGCGTTGTGCCCTTGCATGAAGCTGGAGGCATGGAAGAGATCGTTGGGGCTCTGGTCGTTCATATTGGCACCTCGGGTTGCGGCGGCGTCGGCTTAAAGGTTGCAGGGCGTCGTGGCGGTCAGCCGCGTGCCCTCGGGAATGTTGCACAGGTCCAGCGCGATCTCGAGCGAGACATCGGCGACGACATCCGGCGCGCTGTCGGGGCTCAGCTTGGTGTCTGTGCGACGGGCATAGGGGTTGCGCGCGATCGCCTCGCGCAATTCACCGGTGGGGTCCAGCGTTTCGGGTTGGAACGGTGCGGCGGCAGGCCGGGCCTGCACAGGGGTCGCGCCGCCTTGCAGCGCGGCATAGTCGGCGGACGAGATTTCGACCCACTGGCCATTCTGCTGGGCGAAATAGACCTGGCCCTGGCCAGACCCGCAGGCCGCCAGCAGCGCCAGCGCCGCGAATGCACCCAGTTTTGATGACAAGACCTTCACTACGAACCCCTTTTGGCCGCTTGTCTGATATGCGCGCGCCCCGGGGTTGACCCGGGGCTTCACGGTTTTCATGCCTTGGCCATCGGCCAGGAGGTCCCGGGGCAAGCCCGGGACAGCGGGCCGATCAGCCCTTCTGGATCGCTTCCATGACGGCCTCGCCCAGGGTGGCGGGGCTGTCGGCGACGATGATGCCAGCGGCTTTCATCGCCTCGATCTTGTCCTCGGCGCCGCCCTTGCCACCGGCGACGATCGCGCCAGCGTGGCCCATGCGGCGGCCCGGAGGCGCCGTGCGACCGGCGATGAAACCGGCGGTCGGCTTCCAGCGGCCCTTTTTCTTTTCATCGGCCAGGAACTGCGCCGCTTCTTCTTCGGCGCTGCCGCCGATTTCTCCGATCATGATGATCGACTGGGTTTCGGGGTCGGCCAGGAACATTTCCAGCACGTCAATATGCTCGGTGCCCTTGATCGGGTCGCCGCCGATGCCAACGGCGCTGGACTGGCCCAGCCCCATGTCGGTGGTCTGCTTGACCGCCTCATAGGTCAGGGTGCCCGAGCGGGACACAACACCAACGCTGCCGCGCTTGTGGATGTGGCCGGGCATGATGCCGATCTTGCAGGCGTCGGGGGTGATGACACCGGGGCAGTTCGGGCCGATCAGGCGGCTTTTGCTGCCTTCCAGCGCGCGCTGCACGCGCATCATGTCCAGCACCGGGATGCCTTCGGTGATACACACGATCAGCTCCATCTCGGCGTCGATCGCCTCGAGGATACTGTCGGCGGCAAAGGGCGGCGGCACGTAGATCACGGAGGCATTGGCCTCGGTGACGTGCTTGGCCTCATGGACCGAGTTGAAGACCGGCAGGTCAAGGTGCGTCTGACCACCTTTGCCCGGGGTCACACCCCCGACCATCTTGGTGCCATAGGCAATCGCCTGTTCGGTGTGGAATGTGCCCTGCGAGCCGGTGAGGCCCTGACAGATCACCTTGGTATTTTCGTCTACGAGGACTGCCATTGTTGTTGGCTCCTGATTTCTGCGTTGGTGACGCGATCAATGCGCACCAAAAAATTCCGGGAAAGATGCACCCAATGGCGCATCTCGCTGGCTCAGCCCTTGACCGCTTTCACGATCTTCTGCGCGCCGTCTTTCAGGTCGTCCGCGGCAATCACATCAACATCACTGTTGTTGATGATCGCCTTGCCCTGCTCGACGTTCGTGCCTTCGAGGCGGACAACCAGCGGAACCTTCAGGCCGACCTCTTTGACCGCGGCGATCACGCCTTCGGCGATGACGTCGCAGCGCATGATGCCCCCGAAGATGTTGACCAGGATGCCTTTGACATTGGGGTCAGAGGTGATGATCTTGAACGCCTCGGTGACCTTTTCCTTGGTCGCGCCGCCGCCCACATCAAGAAAGTTTGCCGGCTCGGCGCCGTACAGCTTGATGATGTCCATCGTCGCCATGGCAAGGCCTGCGCCGTTGACCATGCAGCCGATTTCGCCGTCGAGCGCGATGTAGTTCAGGTCGTACTTGGACGCTTCGAGTTCCTTGGGGTCTTCCTCGGTCTCGTCGCGCAGTTCCGCGATGTCGGGGTGACGATACATGGCGTTGCCGTCGAAACCGACCTTGGCGTCCAGCACCTTGAGGTCACCGCCGGGCATGACGATCAGCGGGTTGATTTCCAGCATCTCCATGTCCTTGTCGGTGAAGGCCTTGTAGAGAATGCCCATCAGCTTGACGCACTGCTTGACGGCACCGCCGGTCAGACCCAGCGCGAATGCGACGCGGCGGCCGTGGAACGGCTGGTAGCCGGTGGCCGGGTCGACGCTGAACGACAGGATCTTTTCGGGGGTCGAGGCGGCAACCTCTTCGATGTCCATGCCGCCCTCGGTCGAGCAGACAAAGGAAATGCGGCTGGTCTGGCGATCCACCAGCAGCGCGAGATACAGTTCACGCTCGATATCGGAACCGTCTTCGATATAGATGCGGTTGACCTGCTTGCCAGCGGGGCCGGTCTGGTGCGTGACCAGCGTCTTGCCCAGCATCTTCTTGGCTTCCTCGGCGGCCTCGGCCACCGATTTGGCAAGACGGACACCGCCCTTTTCACCGGCCTCGGCCTCTTTGAATTTGCCCTTGCCGCGGCCACCTGCGTGGATCTGCGCCTTGACGACCCAAAGGGGCCCGTCCAGTTCACCAGCGGCGGTCTTGGCGTCCTCGGCCTTCGTGACGGCACGGCCGTCCGAAACCGGAGCGCCGTAGGAACGCAAAAGCGCCTTGGCCTGATATTCGTGGATGTTCATGGGTCGGTTGTCCCCGTTTTGCTGCGATTTCACACGGTATAGGCCCGCCTAGCAGTCCGGGTTAAACAAAAAATTGCTGTTAGCGGGAAAATCATGCGAGTTTTCGACATTTGTGATCACAGCCCGCAAAACTGTGATCACATCTAAATCAATTGTTAGCGCTTGGCAGGGTTTCCAAGCGCCGATAGGCTTGAGTCGGCGCAGCGCGCGGCGCTGTGCGTCCCCCTGAAGGCCGGTGCCTGACGGTTGGGCGCGTCGTCGCGGCATCGCTGCCTGCGGTCAAACCGAAAAGGGATCACCACATGACGGAACTGGTTTGGGGCACGGTTTCCACGGTGTTGGAGCCGCCGCAAATCCTGCTGAGCTTTGTTGCCCATCACCTGCAGGCGGGCGCCGGCGTGATGCACCTGTACCTCGATCAACCGATCCCCGAGTTTCAGGCGCAGGTCCGGGGCAAGGACCGGGTCAGGGTCACCGTCTGCGACGACGCCTATTGGCAAAGCCAGCACAACCGCCCCCGTCCCGAGGATTCACGCTATCGGCAGGTGCTGAACGCAAACCACGCCTATCGTCAGGCGGGGTGTGATTGGTTGGCCCATATCGATGCCGATGAATTCCTGATCCGCGTGCCCCTGCTAAAGGCCTTTCTGGCCCGGCAACCGACCAGCGTGCAGGCGGTGTCGGTGTCCAATGCCGAACGGGTTCACCTGTGCCGGCCCTGGGGCGTGCCTGCGCAAAAAACGGTCTTTGACGGGCTGTTCCGAAAACCCTTTGACGGGGGCGATACTGATCGGATTGCCAAGGTCTATGGCAAGGGGGCCGAGTACCTGCAACGCGGGTTTTCCGGCTATCCGATCGGCAAGACCCTGTTTCGCACCGGCGCCGGGCTCCGCGTTGACATCCACCAGCCCGGGCCAAGGGAGGCTTGGCAATCAGGCGTCAATCCGGCGCGGCGCTGGTTTTCCCGGATCGGGCTTTTGCATGTCGATGGCTTTACCCGGGCACATTGGGAACGCAAGATGCGCAAGCGGCTGGATGCGCAAAGCGGTCAGCCCAAGGTGCGGCAGAACCCGGCGCGGGGCAGGCAGGCCGAAGTCTTCACAAGCGCGGTCACCGGCGGGCCGGACGTGGACTGGCTGTTCCGCGCGACCCGCACCGTCACCCTTGTGCAAGCGGCCAGATTGCTGCGCTATCGCAAACTTGCTCCGGTACGGCTGGACGTGTCAGCGGCGCTGGCCGCCGAATTTCCCGGTTTGGACGTGGATCTGTCGCCCGCTGCCATCGACGCCGCGCTGGCGGAGCAGGAGTCCGGACGCGGCTGAACCCGGTGCGCCCTGCCGGATCAGGCGAACCAGTCCAGCACCTTGCGCAGCTTGCGATCCAGCCAAGGGGATTTGCGCAGCGTGTTGCCGACCGCATGGCGCAGCAGCGGGCGCGCACCAAGCGTGACATCGCCCTCGATCAGTTTCCCGAGGTTTTCGAATTGCGCGTCGTTCAGCAATCCGGCCAGATCAAAGGGCTGATCCGCCGGGCTCAGATGCGTGTCGCCCTTGTGCAAAAAGGGCAGGTGCAAAAGCCGGGGCGCGATCATCATGCCGGGCACCGCGTTGCGCATGAACGGCAGGTACATCAGGTTGTATTCCTGCGGCAACACGGCCAGGCGCACCGGTTCGCAATACAGCAGTTCGGTCAAAAGCGGCTGGTCGAAACGCGCCTCGCGCTGTCTGAACAGATCTTCCCATTTTTGCAGGAATGCGGAACTGGCCGCAGATTTCCGCACGCCCAACACACCGCTGTTGATCTGCCGAAAGGCGACCGGCGGCGCATCGGCCCCGCCCTGAAAGGCAATGGGTGCACAGCCGAATTGCTCCTGCGCGCCCGCAATGTCGAAATGTTCCAACACATCGAACACGGGCGCGACCTCGGTCACCATGACCACATCGCAATCCAGGTAAAGCGTGCGTTCAAAGCGCGACCGGCGCAGCGCCTCCATCTTGGGGCGGGGGCCCGTGCCTTGCAGCGGATGAACGGTGTCAAAGGGAAACGGATCGGCGGTACAGGCAGCAGGATCGGTGAACAGGTCGATCGCAATGTCCGGCATCACCTGCCGAACCGTCAGGGCGGCGCGCCGCGCCAGCCCCCGATATTTCTGGCCGGTCGCAGCGAAAACGATTCCGTCCCGCTGCGACCTGTCTTCTAAGGCGTTTGTGCCCTCGGATGGCATCAAGCCAGCGAGCTGTCGATGGCCTTGCAGGCTTCGACCAGGCCTTTGACCGCATCGACGGACTTGTCGAACATCTCTTGCTCTTCCTTGTTGAGCTTGATGTTCAGCACCTTTTCGATACCGCCAGCGCCGATCACGGTCGGCACACCGACATACATGTCCTTCACGCCCAGCTCGCCATCGCAATGGGCGGCGCAGGGCAGAACGCGCTTCTGGTCTTTCAGATAGGCTTCGGCCATCTCGATGGCGCTGGTCGCGGGGGCGTAAAACGCCGACCCGGTTTTCAGCAGGCCAACGATCTCGGCGCCGCCGTCACGGGTGCGCTGAACGATGGCGTCCAGACGGTCCTGCGTGGTCAGGCCCATGTCGACCAGGTCGGGCAGGGGGATGCCGCCAACGGTGGAATAGCGCACCGAGGGAACCATTGTGTCGCCGTGACCGCCCAGAACAAAGGCGTTGACGTCCTTCATCGACACATCGAATTCCAGCGACAGGAAATGACGGAACCGCGCGCTGTCCAGCACGCCGGCCATGCCGCAGACCTTGTTCGCGGGCAGGCCCGAAAACTGCTGCAGCGCCCAGACCATGGCGTCCAGCGGGTTGGTGATGCAGATCACGAAAGCATCGGGGGCGTTCTTGGCAATGCCTTCGCCAACCGATTTCATGACCTTGAGGTTGATCCCCAGCAGGTCGTCGCGGCTCATGCCCGGTTTGCGCGGCACACCGGCGGTGACGATGCAGACATCGGCGCCAGCAATATCGGCGTAGTCCTGCGTGCCCTTCAGCTTGGCATCAAAGCCTTCGCTGGGGCCGGATTCGGCGATGTCGAGCGCCTTGCCCTCGGGCGTGCCCTCGGCGATGTCGAACAGGACGACGTCGCCCAGTTCCTTCATTGCTGCAAGGTGGGCAAGCGTGCCGCCAATCTGTCCCGCGCCAATCAGGGCGATTTTGGGTCTGGCCATGGATATCTCTCCGGTGCTTGGTGAATTTTGCCGATTGCCTAAGCCTTTACGCGCCGTCGCGCAAGGGTGCTGCAATGCGGCATAGATGCCGTTAGGGCTATCACTTTTTGCACCGACAGGATATTGGCTGATTATTCGACAGCTTAGAGGGGCACGGGGTGGAACTGTTCAGCCTGTCAGTTTTCGCCTTCACGATCCCCGCAGTGATCTTTGCCGGGATATCCAAGGGTGGTTTCGGTTCCGGCGTGGCCTTTGCCAGCGCCTCGATTCTTGCGCTTGTGCTGGATCCGGGTGTCGCGCTGGGCCTTATGCTGCCGCTTCTGATGCTGATCGATGTCAGCAGCCTGCCGGCCTATTGGCGCAAATGGGACTGGCCCGCCGCGCGGGTCCTGTTGCTGGGCGGTATTCCCGGAACGATCGCCGGGGCGCTGTTCTACGCCTGGGCGAATCCCGATGCGATCCGGCTGATCATCGGGCTGGTGGCGGTGCTGTTCGTGGCCTGGCAGGCGGCGCAGAAATACCGGTTGATCCGCCTTGGCACCACGAAATTCGGCCCGCGCACCGGCCTCTTCGCCGGTCTGGTGCTGGGCTTTACCAGTTTCGTCAGTCACGCGGGCGGACCCGCCGCCGCGGTTTATCTTCTGGGGCAGGGCCTGTCGAAAACCACCTACCAGGCGACCACGGTCCTGATCTTCTGGGCCGTCAACCTGTTCAAATCCGGATTTTACGCCGGCATGGGGATCTTCACCAAGGAAACCCTGCTGCTCGATCTCGCGCTGGCCCCCTTTGCCGTCCTGGGCGCCTGGCTTGGCATCAAGGCGCACCACAAGGTCCCTGAACACCTGTTTTTCGCCATCACCTACGTCGCGCTCACGATCACTGGTCTGAAACTCATCTGGGATGCCCTGACCTGAGGCCGCGGCTTCCAATTGCCATAAATATCCTGGGGGAGGCGCGTCAGCGCCGGGGGCAAAGCCCCTGCCTTGATTTTTCGCAGAAAAATCGCCTCCCCCGCAATATCACGCGTCGTCCCCCTTGGGCGGCAGCGCTTCGGCCAGTTCTTCAAAGGCCTGCCCGCTGGCGACCAGGCAGGTCACGCCCTGCGCGGTGGTCACCGTGATCGTCCAGGACCCGGTTTCGACCGAGGCAAAGACCTCCATCATCGCATTGTTGCTGCCCAGCCCCATGGACTGGCGCGTCTCGCCGTATTTGACCGCCAGCCGTTCGACGACCATGTCGCGCGGTGCGCAGTTCTGCGTCTGTGCCTTCACCGTGGTGGCGGCGCCCAGCAAAAGGCCCGCCGAAAGCATGGTCAGTTTTACAAATTTATCCGTCATCGCATCACCCTTTTTGGCTGCGCACCGTCCCCTGAACGGCTTTGCCGCGGGTCCGGTCGATTTGTATCCCCTCCTTCGGCAGGCGACCCTGATCGCCCCCATGTTTCGCCTTTTCGACGATGAACCCAGCATCCGCCCGCAGCCTCCAAAAAAGGGTTAACGCGCCGCACGGTCCCTCGAATGCGAATTATTTCGCCTGAATTCCCAGCGTTTTCCGACACATTTTCTGCACCGCGGCAAAATCAGCCTTGAACTTTGTGTTAAAAAATGCCCCTTTCCGGCGCAACATTATTTCCCGCAGGAGACTCACATGGACATGGCCGCACGCCCGTATCGCTCGGTTCTCTACATTCCCGGCTCCAAGGACCGCGCCCTCGAAAAGGCGCGCACCATGGCCATCGACGCCATCATCTTCGATCTCGAAGACGCCGTTGCCCCTGCCGAAAAGCCCGCCGCGCGTGACACGCTGGCCGCCGCGCTGACGCAAAGCTATGGCAACCGCACGCGGATCGTGCGCATCAACGGGCTGGACACAGAATGGGGCGCCGATGACGCCCGCGCCGCAGCGCAGATGGACTGCGACGCCGTTCTGTTGCCCAAGGTCGAAAGCCCCGCGCAGCTCGACGCGCTGGCGGCGCTTTGCGACAAACCGCTGTGGGCGATGATGGAAACCCCCAAGGGCATGCTGGCCGCCGCCGAGATCGCAGCGCACCCGAAACTGGCCGGCATGGTCATGGGAACCAATGATCTGGCCAAGGAACTGAACTCGCGGTTCCGCGCCGACCGCCTGCCGATGTTGCCGGGCATCGGGTTGTGCCTGCTGGCCGCCAAGGCGCATGGCGTGATCATCGTTGACGGGGTCTACAACGCCTTCAAGGATGACGAAGGCCTGCGTGCTGAATGCGATCAGGGCCGCGACATGGGCATGGACGGCAAGACGCTTATCCATCCGGCGCAGGTGGACATCGCCAACGCCGCCTTTGCGCCGTCGGAGGCCGAGATCGACCTCGCCCGCCGCCAGATCGCTGCCTACGAGGAAACCGTGGCCCAGGGCGGCGGCGTTGCCGTGGTCGATGGCAAGATCGTCGAAAACCTGCACGTCGAAACCGCGCGCAAGACATTGGCCAAGGCGGATGCCATTGCGGCCCTGGCAGAATAAAGCCACGGTGCGCCGGGACAAAACAGGGAGATTTCCATGCTGCTCTTGATTCTCGGCGTCGCGCTCTGGTGGGCTGCGCATCTTTTCAAACGTGTTGCGCCCGAACGGCGCGCCGCGATGGGCGACAAGGGCAAGGGGATCATCGCCGCCGCGCTTGGCGTGTCGATCCTGCTGATGATCTTTGGCTACCGGATGGCCGATGGCGCGTTTTTCTGGGGCCGTCATCCCGCCACCGCGGGCATCAACAATCTGCTGATGATCGCCGCGCTCTATTTCACCTCGCCCGGCCCGTCCAAGGGCGCGCTGTTCTACAAGATGCGCCACCCGATGCTGACGGGCTTTGCGATCTGGGCTGGCGCGCACCTGCTGGTGAACGGCGATATCCCGTCCTTCATCCTGTTCGGCGGGCTTGGCATTTGGGCCATCGTCGAAATGCAGGTCATCAACCGGGCCGAACCGAACTGGACGCCTCCCGCCAAGGGTCCGATCAAAAAGGACATCATCTTTGTAGGCGCCAGCGTCGTGCTGCTGGTGGTGATCGGCTATATCCACACCTGGCTTGGCGCCGCTGCATTCGGGTAACGCTATGAAACTCTACCGCTTCTTGACCGAGGACGACACCTCGGCCTTCTGTCACAAGGTCACCGACGCCCTGAACAAGGGCTGGGTGCTGCACGGCGATCCGACATATGCCTTTGACGCCGCCAATGGCGTCATGCGCTGCGGTCAGGCCGTGGTGAAAGAGGTCGACGGCACCTACACCCCCGACACAAAACTAGGAGAGCACTGACAATGGCAAAGACCAATCCGGGCCGCTTTTTCGAAGACTACAGCATCGGTCAGACCATCGACCATGCGGTGCCCCGGACGGTTTCGGGTGGGGAACGGGCGCTGTACCACGCGCTTTATCCCGCCCGCCATGCGCTCTATTCCTCGGACCAGTTTGCGCAATCCTGCGGGCTGGCCGCGTCGCCCATCGACGATCTGGCCGCCTTTCACGTCGTCTTTGGCAAGACCGTTCCGGATGTATCCCTGAACGCCGTGGCCAACCTTGGCTATGCCGAAGGCCGTTGGCTGTTGCCGGTCTATCCCGGCGATACCCTGCGCTCGACCTCTGAGGTCATCGGGCTGAAACAGAACTCCAACGGCAAGACTGGCGTCGTCTATGTCCGCACCCGTGGACTGAACCAGCGCGACGAGGTGGTGATGGAATATTGCCGCTGGGTCATGGTGCGCAAGAACAACCTCGATGCGCCCGCGCCCGACACCGTCCTGCCAGACCTGAAAAAGGTTCTCGACCCGTCCGATCTGGTGATCCCGCAGGGCCTTGATTTCTCCAACTACGATTTCACCCTCGCGGGCGAGCCGCACCGCTGGGGCGATTACGAGATTGGCGAGAAAATCGACCATGTCGACGGCGTCACAGTCGAAGAGGCCGAACATATGCTGGCCACGCGCCTGTGGCAGAACACGGCCAAGGTGCATTTCGACCTGACCTTCCGCCCCGAGGGCCGACTGATCTATGGCGGGCACGTCATTTCCATGGCGCGCGCGCTGTCCTTCAACGGGCTGGCCAATGCGCAGATGATCGTTGGACTGAACGGCGGCGCCCACGCCAACCCTTGTTTTGCCGGGGACACGATCAAATGCTGGTCCGAGGTGCTGGACAAGGCCGAAACCAATGCGCCGGGCGTCGGGGCGATCCGTCTGCGTCTGGTGGCAACCAAGGGCGGCGCGCCGTTCGCTTTGAAAGGCGAGGACGGCAAGTACGACAAAAACGTGCTGCTGGATCTCGATTACTGGGCCTTGATGCCGCTGTAATGCGGCCCCGGGAGGGTCCTGGGGAAATATTCAAGTTCAGAATCAAGGGCCGCCGGAACGCCTTGCCCATTTCCCGTGCAGCGGGCCGAATTTGTGATCACGCACGAAAAAGCGTGATCACAAATTAACGGAAAACACGCAAGTTGCGCCAAAAAACCGCGATTGTTAGCGCTGTGCCCTCGTGACTTGTGCCACAAATCCATTACAACCCAAGCCAAGGGAACCGAAAGGACTTCACTATGGCCGACGTGAATCGGGGCAATCGCCCGCTGTCACCGCACCTGCAGATCTACCGCCCGCAGCTGAACTCAGCCACCTCGATCTTTACCCGCATCACCGGCAACGGCCTGATCGTGGGCAGCTTGATGATCGTCTGGTGGCTGCTCGCCGCGGCAACGTCCGAAGAGTATTTCAACACGGTCAACGCCTTTGTCACCTCGTGGTTCGGCGATCTGGTCATGTTCCTGTCGCTCTGGGCGCTGTGGTATCACACGCTGGCCGGTGTGCGGCACCTGATCTGGGACAACGCCAAGATGCTGGATCTCAAAAGCGCTGAAATGCTCAGCTGGATCATCATCGGTGGGTCGGCCGTCCTGACCATCCTCACTGCCCTTATCGTGTAAGGAGAACGGACAATGGCATTCCTGACCGACCGCAAGCGCGCCGTGGGCATGGGCTCCGCGAAATCCGGGACCGAGCATTTCTGGGCGATGAAGAAATCTTCTGTCGCCCTGCTGCTGCTGATCCCCTTCTTTGTCTTCACCTTCGGCAGCGCCCTTGGCGGCACCTACGAAGAGGTGCTGGCCTACTACAGCCGCCCCTTCCCGGCGATCATCGCCGCGCTGACCATCGCAGTGGGCATGAAACACTTCAACGACGGTGCCCAGGTGATGATCGAGGATTACGTCCACGGCACCGCCGAAAAAGTCGCCATCCTGCTGGTGACATGCCTCAGCTATGGCACGGCGGCGGTGGGCGTCTTCGCCATCGCGCGTCTGGCTCTGTAAGCCGCAACCGGAATTTACGGAGGATTGGATTTTCGCCGAAAATCTTGCTCTCCCTCAGAACAGGTAAAAAGAAATGGCTGCATACGAATACGAGACGCATGATTATGACGTCGTGGTCGTCGGTGCCGGCGGCGCGGGTCTGCGCGCCACGCTGGGCATGGCCGAACAGGGTCTGCGCACCGCCTGCGTGACCAAGGTTTTCCCGACCCGCTCGCACACCGTCGCCGCACAGGGCGGCATCGCCGCGTCGCTGTCCAACATGGGCCCCGACAGCTGGCAGTGGCACATGTATGACACCGTCAAGGGCTCGGACTGGCTTGGTGACACTGACGCCATGGAATACCTCGCCCGCGAGGCGCCCAAGGCGGTTTACGAATTGGAACACTACGGCGTGCCGTTCTCGCGCACCGAAGAGGGCAAGATTTACCAGCGTCCCTTTGGCGGCCACACCACCGAATTCGGCGAAGGCCCTCCGGTCCAGCGCACCTGCGCCGCCGCCGACCGCACCGGCCACGCCATCCTGCACACGCTCTATGGGCAGTCGCTCAAGAACAACGCGGAATTCTACATCGAATATTTCGCCATCGACCTTCTGATGGAGGACGGCGTCTGCAAGGGCGTCCTGTGCTGGAAGCTCGACGACGGCACCATGCACGTCTTCAACGCCAAGATGGTCGTTCTGGCCACCGGCGGCTATGGCCGTGCCTATTTCAGCGCCACCTCTGCCCATACCTGCACCGGTGACGGCGGCGGTATGGTCGCGCGGGCGGGCCTGCCGCTGCAGGACATGGAATTCGTGCAGTTCCACCCCACCGGCATCTACGGCTCGGGCTGCCTGATCACCGAAGGCGCGCGCGGCGAAGGCGGCTACCTGACCAACTCGGAAGGCGAGCGTTTCATGGAACGCTATGCCCCCACCTACAAGGACCTGGCCCCGCGCGACTATGTCAGCCGCTCGATGACCATGGAAATTCGAGAAGGCCGCGGCGTCGGCGAAGAGGGGGATCACATCCACCTCAACCTGTCGCATCTGCCCGCCGAGGCGCTGGCCGAACGCCTGCCCGGCATCTCGGAATCCGCCAAGATCTTTGCCGGCGTCGATGTGACCAAGGAACCGATCCCGGTTCTGCCCACGGTGCACTACAACATGGGCGGCATTCCGACGAACTATTGGGGCGAGGTGCTGAACCCCACCCAGAAAGATCCCAACGCCGTCGTTCCCGGCTTGATGGCCGTGGGCGAAGCAGGCTGTGCCAGCGTCCATGGCGCCAACCGCCTTGGCTCCAACTCGCTGATCGACCTCGTGGTCTTTGGCCGCGCCGCCGCGATCCGCGCCGGCAAGATCGTCAATCCCGAAACCGCCACGCCTAAGGCGCCGGTTTCCCAGATCGACAAGGCCTTTGACCGCTTTGACGGGCTGCGCCATGCCAAGGGCGGTATTCCCACCGCCGATCTGCGCCTTGAGATGCAGAAAACCATGCAGCGCGACGCCGCTGTCTTCCGCACCGCCAAGACAATGGCCGAGGGTGTCGAGGCGATGACCGAAATCGCCGGCAAGATGAGCGATATCAAGGTCACCGACCGCAGCCTGGTCTGGAACTCGGACCTGATGGAAACGCTGGAACTGACCAACCTGATGCCCAACGCGTTGGCCACCATCGTCGGCGCCGAGGCGCGCAAGGAATCCCGCGGCGCCCACGCCCACGAGGATTTCGCCACCCGCGACGATGAAAACTGGCGTGTCCACACGATCAGCCGCGTCGATGGCAACAAGGTCGATCTCAGCTATCGCCCCGTCGTCGTCGACCCCCTCACCACCGAGGAACAGGGCGGGATCGAACTCAAACGCATCGCCCCCAAGGCGAGGACGTTCTGATGCGGACACTCACGGCACTTCTTGGCGCAGGCACCGCCCTGGCCCTGACCGCAACCGCCAGCATCACACTGGCGAATTCGGACCGGGCGGATTCCGAACAGGGCCAGCGCGACATTCTGCTGGCCTGCCAGGATCGGCTGTTCGGCGTGCCGCCCACCGGCGCGGAAACCTACATGGAAACCACCGATCGCAACGGCTATCCGATGGTGCGCGTGATCCAGGGCGGCATCGTCAGCGCCGCCGCTGCCCGCGACATCAACGCCTGCGCCGCGCGCCACCTTGGCTTTGGCGGGCCGCAGGGGTCGGGCTATGTGACGCGCTCCAACGGCGGCATCAACAGCATGTCCGCGGGTTGCTATCCCGGCGCGCCCAAGATCATCGGGGGCACCTCCTATTGCTTCAACTGACCGGATACCGCGCCGCCGCGACCGCCGCGCTGCTGACACTGACTGCCTGCTCGCCGCAGGCCCAGGATCAGATCGCCCGCGAGGCCGCGCGCAGCGCCATCACCCCCGTGGTGGTGGACCGCTTTCCCGGTGTCCCGGTCGAACCGACGCTTGACTGCATCATAGACAACGCCAGCGCGCCGCAGATCCGCGCGCTTGCCCTCGACAGCGTGGCGGGGCCATCCCAGTCCACGGTCGAAATCGTCACCAATATCGTCTCGCAGCCCGAGACGCTCACCTGTCTGGCAGCCGAAGGCCTGCCCGCATTGCTTCGCTAAGGAGAGAGAGATGGTTCAATTCACCCTCCCCAAGAATTCCAAGATCCGCACGGGCAAGACTTGGCCCAAGCCGGAAGGGGCAACCAACACCCGCAAGTTCCAGATCTACCGCTGGTCGCCCGATGACGGCGAAAACCCCCGCGTCGACACCTATTTCGTCGACATGGACAAATGCGGTCCGATGGTTCTGGACGCGCTGATCAAGATCAAGAACGAGATTGATCCCACCCTGACCTTCCGCCGGTCCTGCCGTGAAGGCATCTGTGGCTCTTGTGCGATGAACATCGACGGGATCAACACGCTGGCCTGCATCTACGGGCTGGATGAAATCAAGGGCGACGTCAAAATCTATCCGCTGCCGCACATGCCGGTGGTGCGCGACCTGATCCCAGACCTGACGCATTTCTACGCCCAGCACGCCAGCATCATGCCCTGGCTGGAAACCAAGACGAACCGCCCCGCCAAGGAATGGAAGCAGTCCATCGAGGACCGCAAGAAACTTGATGGCCTGTATGAATGCGTGATGTGCGCGTCCTGCTCGACGTCCTGCCCGTCCTACTGGTGGAACGGCGACCGTTACCTTGGACCGGCCGCGCTGCTGCACGCCTACCGCTGGATCATCGACAGCCGCGACGAGGCAACGGGCGAACGCCTGGACGAACTCGAAGACCCGTTCAAGCTGTACCGCTGCCACACGATCATGAACTGCGCCCGGACCTGCCCCAAGGGGCTGAACCCGGCGCTGGCGATTGCCGAGATCAAGAAGATGATGGTCGAACGCGCCGTCTGATGTCCGGCGATCCGCTGAAATTTCAAAGCCCCGAAGAGCTGGAAAAGCTCCTCGGGGCTTTGTCGTTGCGTCTGCATTACATCAACCGCGTTGCTGCAGGGGAAAGCACGTTCCACTGGTGGTACGCCGAATTGCTTGCCGCGGTTGCCCAGCTTGCGCCGCTGCTGGACGACAAGGAGATCCGGCAGGATTTCGGCGACGGATGGACCGCGGGCCGCGATCCCGACCCAAGGGCCCGCCTGCTTGCGCTGATCGAGCAGGGGCTGCCAACGAGGTGACGCAAAGACAGTTGCAAGATGCGCAATCCGACTTTGCAACGAATTGGGGATGCGTTGGGGCGTGCAGGGTTTATCTTGCCGGGCAGGGAGGCGACGCCAAAAAAGGAAAGGCATCTCCGATGCAAGAGCAGCAGAAAACCCCCGCCCAAAAGGCCATCGAAGTCCTTGAACAGGCTTGGGCCTATTACACCCCCGAACAGCGCCCCGCCAGCACCGCCCCGGTTTACGAAGACCTGCCCATCGCGGCGTGACCCCAGCGCATTGATGGCGCGGCGCAGGCTTCCACCGCGCCGCGCCTTCCTTTAAACCCGGCCCATGTTTATCGTCGTGGGTCTGATCATCGCCTTTGTCCTTGTCGCGGTCTTTTCCAACCGCGCCACCCGCCAATGCCGTTGGCGCGAATACAAAAGCGGGGCTGACAGCCACTGGCATTGCGTCCATTGTGGGGCTGAAACCACAGGCGCGCAGGGCACCCCGCCCAAACGCTGCCTTCGCCCGGACGACGCATGACGCACATCTCCTTTCTCTGCCCGCCCGACCTGCTGGGTAAGATCCCCGAACCGATCCCGGCCTCAAAAGCGCTGCCGGACTGGTTCCGTGCCCTCCCGCGCGAAATGGGCATGGCCGACGCCCCCTTTACCCCGATCGCGCCGCACCACCCCGGCCAGATCGGTGCGGACAAGCCCCCGTTTCAGGGCAAACAGCCGCTGAAGTTCATCAACCCCTGGCGCGTCCTGCTGCCGCCGGGCTGGTCCGCCGCCTTTGTGCACCCGATCAACCATTTCGAACTGCCGTTCCGGGCGTTCAACGGCGCCGTCGACTGCGACGCGCTTGACGTGCCGGTCAACATCCCCTTCCTGTGGGTAGGGACAAGCCCCGACATCGACTTGCCCGCCGGGCACCCCCATGGTGCAGGTCATCCCCTATCAGCGCGCCGCCATGTCCCTGACCGCCGAAGTTCGCGCCGAAACCAAGGCCGAGGCCGACCAGCGCGCCACCGCCTCGACCGCAAACATACCGAAGAATCCGTCTACGCCCGGGAATGGCGCCGCCGCCACGAACGCGGCTGACCGCCACAGGGAACCCGCCATGTCACAGCCCCCCACCGACGCCGACGCCCGCCGCTCCATCCCGCCGGTGATCTGCTACCCCAATGACACGCTGCCCGTGCCCGACATGGCGCTTTACGCAAGCGCGCTGGCCACCGCCCGGGTAACCGACACGGCCACCGCCGCCCCGCGCGACGCCTGCCATTTCCACGTCCCCGGTGGCTGCTTCTTTCGCATCACCTGCACCGACGGCCCGCAGGTCGGCGATCTGAACCTGTGGCACGCGCAGGACCTGTCCGAACGCTTCTACTCGGGCAAGACCCGCGCCCTGCATGGCACCCACCTGACCACCGGCGAACGCCTGTGGTCGGCCTTTCCGCACCTGCGCCCCATGGCTACCATCGTCGAGGATACGCTGGACTGGTACGGCATCGACAAATTCGGCGGCGCGGTGCACGACGTGATCGGCACGCGCTGCGATCCCTATACCGGCAACCTGCTGCAGGGCACGCAATACCACCACTGCTGCCATTCCAACCTGACCCGCGCGCTGGCGCAGGCGACGGGGCTGCGCGCCGATCAGGCCGAACCGCATGTACACGACGTGCTCAATGTCTTCATGTGCACCGGCTTTACCCGCGACACCGGCCAATATTTCATGAAGGCCAGCCCGGTGCGCCCCGGCGATCACCTGACCTTTTTCGCGGAAATCGACCTGCTCGGCGCGCTCAGCGCCTGCCCGGGTGGTGATTGCAGCAGCGAACACAGTTCGGACAGCGCCGCCTGCCACCCGCTGCGGGTCGACATCCTGACACCGGACCCGGACAGCCTGACCGGCTGGCAAGAGCCCGCGAAAAACGGCTACGACCGCAGCCACGGCCTGTAGGGCGGGGTGTTGCCCGCGCCCCCGTCCGGCGCTAGCCGTGCACGAAATGCACCCGGTCAAACGAGCGCCGCCAATCAGCCACCTCGGACGCCAGCGCCTCGGGGTCGTTGCGGCGCAGCGCCTGCGCGATCAGCGCGCCAAGGCGCGGCATGTCCTGCACGCCCATGCCCCAGCGCACGATCTCGGGCGTGCCGATCCGCAACCCGTTCAAATCGCCCGGCACCTCGGGCAGGGGCAGTCCGATCCCGCAGGTCAGGAACCCGGCCTTGCGCAACCGCTGCGACGCGGCCTGACCGCCACCCAGCGGCGCGGCCTTCAGGGCGAACTGGTGCGACGCGGTAAAGCCCTTTTCGGCCCCGAACACCTCCAGCCCTTCCTGCGCCAGCGCCGCCGCCAGGGCCTGCGCCACCGCGATCATGGCGCGCGCATAATCCGGGCCGAAATCGCGCCAGTCCAGCAGGCTGACAGCCAGCGCCGCCGATTTCGCCGCGTCGAAATTCGCCGTCATGCCGGGAAAGGCGATGGCATCCAGCCGCTCGGCAACCGCCGCGTCATTGGTCACGATCAGCCCCGAGGGCGGGCCGCCAAGGCTTTTGTAGGTGCTCATGGTCATCACATGCGCGCCCGCTGCCAGCGGGTTGTCCCAGACGCGTCCGGCGATCAGCCCGCATTGGTGGGCGGCGTCGAACAGGACCGTCGCGCCGACGCTATCGGCAATCTCGCGGACCCCGGCCACGTCATGGGGCCACAGGTTCAGCGATCCGCCCACGGTGATCACCTTGGGCCGCGCTTCCTGCGCCTGTCGCCACAGCCCGTCCAGATCCAGCGTATAGCCATCCGCATCGACCGGGGCAGGGACGGTTTTCAGCCCGTACAGCCCGGCGCAGCCATCGCCATGATGGGTCACATGCCCGCCGATCGTAGCCGGGGGCGCGATGATGGTGTCGCCCGGACGCGCCAGCGCCATAAAGGCATAAAGGTTCGCCATCGCGCCCGAGCCGACGCGGATTTCCGCATAGCGCGCGCCGAAAACCTCCGCGGCCAGTTCGGCGGCAATCACCTCGACCTCTTCTATGGCTTCCAGCCCGGTTTCGTATTTGTCGCCGGGATAGCCCAGCGATGGCCGCACCCCCATCCCCGAGGCCAGCAGCGCCTCGGCCCGTGGATTCATCACGTTGGTGGCGGGGTTCAGGTTGAAACAGTCCCGTTCGTGGATTTCGCGCGACTGCGAGGCCAGCGCCTCGATCCGCGTGCTCAGCGTTTCGGCGTCCTGTTGCGCCACTTCGCCTGCGATCCTTTGCACCAAGGCTTCCGAGGCTTTTGGCACCCATGCGCGGGGTTTCAGCATGATCCGACTCTCCGTTCAGGTTGGCCTTGTGCCGCCCTTTGCAAACAGAAAAACCCGCCCGGCGCATTTGCGCAAGGCGGGTTTGAGGTCGCGATCCGGCGGGATCAGGAAAAGGCGGCTTCCAGCGCGATTTCCACCATGTCGCCAAAGGACCGCTCGCGCTCGGATGCGGGCAGGGCCTCGTGGGTGATGAGGTGGTCCGACACGGTCAGAACCGCCAGTGCACGCACGCCGTGACGGGCCGCCAGATTATACAGTTCGGCTGCCTCCATTTCGACGCCCAGAATGCCGTGGCGGGTCATCTGTTCGGTCAGGTCGGGGCGTTCGTCATAAAACACATCCGACGAATAAATGCCGCCCACGTGATGGGTCACACCGCGCCCGGCGGCCACATCGGCGGCGGCACGCAAAAGACCATAATCCGCGCAAGGGGCGAAATTCAATTCCTTGAATATCCCGCGCGATGGCGTGGACAGGGACGATGCCGTCATGGCAAGAATGACATCCCGAATGCCGACGCTTTCCTGCATTGCCCCGCAAGAGCCAATTCGGATAAGCGTCTTTGCCCCGTATTGCGTGATCAGCTCATTGGCATAAATCGACAGGCTGGGCATTCCCATGCCCGACCCGTGGATCGTGACCGGATGCCCCTTGTAGGTGCCAGTATAGCCCAGCATCCCGCGCACCCGGTTCACGCATTCAGGATTGTCCAGAAAAGTCTGGGCCGCCCATTCCGCGCGCAGCGGATCCCCGGGCATCAGGACAGTCGGCGCAATCTGCCCCGGCTGAGCCGCGATATGAGGGGTCATGGTCGCGCTCCGATCACAGGGTCAGATCTTCAAGCGACTTGCCGGCGGCCAGGGCGTCGATCACCCAGTTGGGTTTGCGGCCACGTCCTGTCCAGGTCTGGCTGGCATCGGCGGGGTTGGCGTATTTTGGTTCGCCCTTTGACCCCTTGGTGCCGGCGCCAATCACCTCGTCCAGCGAAAATCCGAATTCCTTCGCGGCCTTTTCGGCGGCGCGTTTTGCTTCGGCCTTGCGGCGGGCATCGACCGATTTCAACGCCTTTTGCGCGTCCTTGATCAAAGTCTGCAGCTCTTCTTGGGACAGGCTGTCCAGATCGATATTCATGTTCTTTCTCCTTGGCTTTCCCAGACCATTAAAATCTATTCGTATAAATACATAGTATCGTTTTGTGACAGTCATTCAATTAATCGGGATTAATCCGGGCAATTGACGCTGAATAGCGAAAGGCCGCCCCCATTTAAGAGAGCGGCCAATCGTTAATTCTTGTCTGGGTTGAGGCTGGTTATTCGGCAGCTACGGCCTGCGGATCGGCCAGCGTCACGACATCGCGCATGATCGCGTTCAGCTCGAAATCCTTGGGGGTATAGACCTTGGCCACACCCATCGCCCTCAGCCGCGCCGCGTCCTCGTCGGGGATGATCCCGCCGACCACCACCGGGGTGCCCAGACCGGCCTCGCGCATGCGGGACATGACCTCTTCGACCAGCGGGATATGGCTGCCCGACAGGATCGACAGACCGATCACATGGGCACCATTGCCCGCCGCCTCGACGATCTGTTCGGGCGTCAGGCGGATGCCCTCATAGTCGATGTCCATCCCGCAGTCGCGCGCGCGAAAGGCGATCTGCTCGGCGCCGTTCGAATGCCCGTCCAGCCCCGGCTTGCCCACCAGGAACTTCAACCGGCGGCCAAGGCGGTCAGATACCGCGTCGACCATGGCGCGCAGATCCTCCAGCCCTTCGGTCTTGTTCGACATGGCCTTGGACACACCTGTGGGCGCGCGGTATTCGCCATGCACGGCGCGCATTTCGCCCGCCCATTCGCCTGTGGTCACCCCGGCCTTGGCGCAGGCAATCGACGCCGGCATGACGTTCTGGCCCATTGCGGCCGCCTCGCGCAGCGCCGCCAGCGCGGATTTGACCGCCGCCGCGTCGCGCTCGGCCCGCCATGCATTCAGCCGCCCGATCTGTTCCTGTTCCACCGCCGGGTCGACCACCATGATGCCGCCGTCTTCCCCGACCAGGGGCGAGGCTTCGCCCTCGGTCCAGCGGTTCACGCCGACGACGACCGTTTCGTTGCGCTCGATCCGACCCAGCCGTTCGGCATTCGACTCGACCAACCGGCCCTTCATGTAGTCGATCGCGCCAATTGCGCCGCCCATGGATTCGATGTTTGCCAGTTCCGCCCGCGCGCCGTCTTTCAGCGCCTGCACCTTGCGTTCCACGGCCGGGTTGTTTTCGAACAGGTCGTCATATTCCAACAGGTCGGTTTCATAGGCCAGGATCTGCTGCATCCGCATCGACCACTGCTGATCCCAGGGGCGCGGCAGGCCCAGCGCCTCGTTCCAGGCAGGCAGCTGCACGGCGCGCGCCCGGGCCTTTTTCGACAGCGTCACCGCCAGCATTTCGATCAAAATCCGGTAGACGTTGTTTTCCGGCTGCTGTTCCGTCAGGCCAAGGCTGTTGACCTGCACGCCATAGCGGAACCTGCGGTACTTGGCCTCGTCCACGCCGTAACGCTCCAGCAGGATCTCGTCCCACAGATCGACAAAGGCGCGCATCTTGCACATCTCGGTGACAAAGCGGATGCCCGCGTTCACGAAAAACGAAATCCGCCCGCAAAGCGCCGGGAAATCCTCATCCGCGACGCGCGGTTTCAGCTCGTCCAGAACCGCGATGGCGGTGGCCAGCGCAAAGGACAGTTCCTGTTCCGGCGTCGCGCCCGCCTCTTGCAGGTGATAGGAACACACGTTCATCGGGTTCCATTTCGGCACATGCTGATAACAGTATTCCGCCACGTCGCCGATCATCTTCAGGCTGGGTTTCGGCGGACAGATATAGGTGCCGCGCGACAGGTATTCCTTGATCAGGTCATTTTGCACCGTGCCTTGCAGCTTGGTCACATCCGCGCCCTGTTCCTCGGCCACCGCGATATACAAAGACAGCAGCCAGGGCGCCGTCGCGTTGATCGTCATCGAGGTGTTCATCTGGTCCAGCGGGATATCCTGAAACAGGGTGCGCATGTCGCCCAGATGGCAGACCGGCACGCCGACCTTGCCGACCTCGCCCTTGCTCAGGATGTGATCGCTGTCATAGCCGGTCTGGGTCGGCAGATCGAAAGCGACCGACAGGCCGGTCTGGCCCTTGGCAAGGTTGGCGCGGTACAGCGCATTCGACTTTTCGGCGGTCGAGTGGCCCGCATAGGTGCGGATCAGCCAGGGGCGATCTTTGGTGGTCTCGGTCATCGGGGCCTCCGTCTGGGCGGTTCAATCCGGGCAATCTTGTTGCGTCGGGCGATTGATACGCGAAATAATATGTCGCTGTCAATTCGCCGCGATGCAGCGATCCGGCGCATTATATCGCAGTTGCAGCATCGAGGGGAGTCGCTGCATCGCGGCGCGACATGCGAATTTTGAAATCTGTACCAAAAGCCCCCCGGTTTCGTACCAAACCCCCGCCGCGCGGCGCATTATCCAGGCGCACCGGCCCCGACGCCATGTCATTTCGGGCGAAACGGCGAAAACCGGGGCAGTTTGGTGCGATTCGCGCGGGCTTTGGTACGGATCGACCCTCTTGCCCCGCGTTGCCGGCCCTGCGAGGGTAACTGACAATGACGCATCCCGTGACGCTCCCGCTCTGGCTTTTCGTTCTGATCCTGCTTTTTGCAGCGGTCACTTTCGCGTCCCACTTTCTGTTCCCGTCGGTGCGCTGGTTCTTTCGGCGGCGGATGGAGCGCGCGGTCGCCCGGTTGAACACCCGGCTGCAACGTCCGATCCAGCCGTTCAAGATGCTGCGGCGCTACGATCTGATCCAGCGCCTGTGCTATGATCCGGACGTCACCCAGGCGATTGTCGATTACGCCCGCGACACCGGCGTGCGCGAAGACGTGGCCTTTGAAAAGGCGCGCCGCTATGCGCGCGAAATCGTGCCGTCCTTTTCGGCCTTTGCCTATTTCGGCTGGGGGGTGCGGGCGGCGCGGCTTTTGTCGAATGCGCTGTACCGGGTCAGGCTGGGCCATCACGATCCGCGCGAACTGGCCGGGGTCGATCCTGACGCCACCGTGATCTTCATCATGAACCATCGTTCGAACATGGATTACGTGCTGGTCACGCATCTGGCCGCCGACCGCACGACGCTGTCCTATGCGGTGGGCGAATGGGCGCAGGTCTGGCCCTTGTCGCGGCTGATCCGGTCGTTGGGGGCCTATTTCATCCGGCGCAATTCGCGCGACGGGCTGTATCGCATGGTGCTGCGGCGTTATGTGCAGATGGCCGCCGCGGCCGGGGTCACGCAGGCAATCTTTCCCGAAGGCGGGCTGAGCCTGGACGGTGCCCTGCGCCAGCCCAAGCTGGGCCTGATCAGCTATATCCTCGAAGATCTGGACATGGAGGCGCGGGACGTGGTCTTTGTTCCGGTGGCGCTGAACTATGACCGCGTGCTCGAAGACAACGTTCTGATCGCCAAGCTCAGCTCTGGCGCCGATCGCTTTGGCGCCTCGATCACGCATATCCTGACGGCAGTTTTCAAACAGCTTTGGCTGCGTCTGACCGGGCGGTTTCACCGCTTTGGCTATGCTGCGGTCAGTTTCGGAAAACCCCTGTCGCTGCGCGAGAATTCCGGGATAGCGCGCGACCCCGAGGCCCTGTCGCACACCCTGATGGACCGCGTCGCCGAGATTGTTCCGGTCCTGCCGGTGCCTTTGGTGGCCCATGTCCTGATGCAGGGTCCGGCCAGCAAAGTGGTCTTGGCCGAAAGGTTCGAAGCGGCGCTTGGTACGCTCGCCCCCTCTCATGTGCACCTGCCGCGCAACGATCCTGCCTATGCGCTGGACTTCGGCCTGCGCGCCCTGATGCAGCGCGGCGCAGTGATCGACCAGACCGGCACCTACGTGATCCCGCACGAGACGCGCACCATCGTAACCTTCTACGCCAACTCGATCGCGCACCTGTTTCCGCCCAAAGGCTGAGTTTCTGCACACGCATCGGAAATTCTGCACTCGCTCGGTTATAAAATTTCAAAAAGTCATTTCTTGGAGTTGCATTGTTGCGCGACCCTGCGTATTCATTTCTGCAACGCCGCGAATCTGCGCTGCAATCGCGAAATAGTTAACAACTGGACAAAGACAGGAGGCCACCATGGCTCTGGACACGCAAACGGGGATCGCCCAGTACGACGCGCCGGAAAAAGACCTCTATGAGATCGGCGAAATGCCGCCCCTCGGCTATGTTCCCAAGAAAATGTATGCTTGGAACATCCGCCGCGAGCGTCACGGCGATCCGGACAAATCCTTTCAGGTCGAAGTGGTCGACACCTGGGACGTCGACAGCCACGAGGTGCTGGTCCTGGTGATGGCGGCGGGCGTCAACTATAATGGCGTCTGGGCCGGCAAGGGCGTTCCGATCAGCCCCTTTGACGTGCATGGTCAGGATTACCACATCGCCGGGTCCGATGCCTCGGGCATCGTCTGGAAAGTCGGCGACAAGGTGAAGAACTGGAAAGTGGGCGACGAGGTCGTGATCCACTGCAACCAGGACGACGGCGACGACGAAGAGTGCAACGGCGGCGATCCGATGTTCTCGCCCAGCCAGCGGATCTGGGGCTACGAGACGGGCGACGGCTCCTTTGCCCAGTTCACCCGTGTGCAGGCCCAGCAGCTGATGCCGCGCCCCAAGCACCTGACCTGGGAAGAGGCCGCTTGCTATACCCTGACGCTGGCCACCGCCTACCGGATGCTGTTCGGCCATCACCCGCACGAGCTCAAGCCCGGGCAGAACGTCCTGGTCTGGGGCGCCTCGGGCGGCCTGGGGTCCTATGCGATCCAGCTGGCCAACACGGCGGGCGCCAATGCGATCGGCGTGATTTCGGACGAAAGCAAACGCCAGTTCGTCATGGACCAAGGTGCCAAGGGCGTCATCAACCGCAAGGATTTCAACTGCTGGGGGCAGCTGCCCACGGTGAACACGCCCGAATACAACGAGTGGCTCAAAGAGGCGCGCAAGTTCGGCAAGGCGATCTGGGAGATCACCGGCAAGGGCGTCAGCGTCGACATGGTGTTCGAACACCCGGGCGAAGCGACATTCCCCGTCTCCACGCTGGTGGTGAAGAAAGGCGGGATCGTCGTGATCTGCGCCGGCACCTCGGGGTTCAACTGCACCTTTGACGTGCGCTACATGTGGATGCACCAGAAGCGTCTGCAGGGGTCGCACTTTGCCAACCTCAAGCAGGCTGCCTCGGCTAACCGTCTGATGATCGAGCGGCGCCTTGATCCCTGCATGTCCGAGGTCTTTCCCTGGGAGGACATCCCGGCGGCGCACATGAAGATGATGCGCAACGAGCACAAGCCCGGAAACATGGCGGTTCTGGTTCAGGCCCCCAAGACCGGACTGCGGACCTTTGAGGATGCGCTCGAAGCGCGCAAGTAAGCACCGCCCACAGCCTTTGCAAACGCCCGCGAATCGCCCCCCGGCATCGCGGGCGTTTCGCATTCCGGGGCCCCGTTTTTAGAAACAACGGCTTATTTTTCGCCCCCTCGCAGTTTTTGGGGAGGGGAATTCCGTGAATTTTGGCGTGAATCGGCACGTGCTATAGTTGTTTTAACGCTTCATTAACCACCTGAAAGAGAGACTCAACATGGGACATGATTGGATACTCGACGTTCTGACCGACCTGAAGACATTCGCAGGTGCGAACGGGCTGCCTACGCTCGCCGCACAGCTGGATGACGCGTCGCTTGTGGCGCAGGCCGAGATGGCGTCCCATGTTGAGGGGACGGGAATTGGTGTTTGCGGACGACACACCGCACTTGGAAGGACTGATCGAACGGTTGGAGCGCGCTGAAGGTCTGGATGACCTGCAGGGCGTTATCGAGGTCCTGCGTGATGCGTTCAAGGTTGACCACCTGATTTATCATTGGGTCAACAGTAACGGAGACCAGTATGGTTGCGGCACTTATGATATGGATTGGGTCAACAGGTATGTCGAAAAGGGCTATCTGCGCGTCGATCCCGTCATTGCCGGCTGTTACCAGCGCTTCCATCCCGTGGATTGGAAGCAGCTTGACTGGTCAAGCAAGGCGGCCCGCGCTTTCATGCAAGAGGCCATCACCTACGGCGTAGGAAACCAGGGATATTCGATCCCGATCCGCGGGCCGAATGGGCAGTTCGCCCATTTCACCCTTAGCCACAGTTGCAACGACGAAGAATGGGAGGCGTTCACAACCAGACACCGCCGGGATCTGATCCTGATCGCGCACTCATTCAATCAAAAGGCGCTTGAGTTCGAGCCTGGCCGCAAGCCGGAAAGCTCTCAGCCCCTGTCCCCCCGCGAGATCGAGGCAATGACCCTCCTGGCGACAGGCCATAACCGGGCACAGGCGGCCGACGCCCTGTCCATTTCGGAACATACATTGCGGGTTTACGTGGAAAGCGCGCGCCACAAGCTGGGCGCGATGAACACGACTCATGCGGTGGCACGGGCCCTCAGTAGAGGTTTGATCGTGGTGTAGGCGGGCAGAGCGTAAAGCTCTGCTTAGACCCGCGTGCGATCGGGTTAAGTGTCGTTAACCTGGCTCGATCAGATTTTCCCCATCAACGACTTTCGTTCAGGGGAAAAACACAATGATCCGTTACATCTATGGCGAAGACCTTCACAAGTTCCCGCGTCTGGCACGCACCATGTTCGAAGACCGCGCGGCGCAGTTCAAATCGCGCCACGACTGGGATGTGTCTGTCGACGAGGATGGGCTTGAGCGGGATGAATACGATCACGAAAACCCGCTGTACATCATTTATCAGAACCCCGACGGCACCCATGGCGGGTCGCTGCGGCTGATGCCGACCATGGGACCGACCATGGTGAACGATCACTTCACCCATCTGACGGACGGTGTGACGGTCAAAAGCCCGCTGATCTGGGAATGCACCCGGTTTTGTCTGGCCCGGGGCGCCAAGCCCGGCGTGGCGGCTGCGCTGATGCTGGCCGGTGGCCATGTCATGGAAGAATTCGGCGTCGAGCATTTCGTCGGGGTGATCTTTGCCCACATGGTCCGCGTCTTCCGCCGCATCGGATCGACCCCCGAGGTACTGGGCACCGTCGGCGAAGGCCGCGAGGCGATCAGCGTCGGCATCTGGGAATTCACCCCCGAAACCCAGGCCAAGGTCGCCAAAAGTGCTGGCGTCTCGATCGAGATGTCAAAGCGCTGGTTCGAAATGTCCTTTGGCCATGTCTTCCAGACCCGGGAACTTGCGGCCGCCTGATCCTGACGGCCGCCTTGGGGGGCAATGCCCCCCTTTTGGCTGCCAGGGCCATATCTGGGTCTGGCATGGGGCGAAAGGCGCAGGTAATGTGCCCGGATGAACGCCCCAGCCATCATCTTTTCCGACGATCAGGCCCTTGCCTTTGACAAGGTGTCCGAACTTTTGCGCGACGCCGGTGTCGATCTGCACAACGGTCTTTGCCTGCCCGCCGCCGAAGGGCGCAGCCGCGTCATGGCGCTGATGGGCAAGGCGGGCAGCGGCAAGACGCTGTTGCTGGCCGAACTGGTCAAGGCGCTCGAGGCGGCCGGGGTGGAAACCGTGTCGGGCGACTACGAAGGCAAGCCGCGCAAGGATCGCCGGACGCTGGCCATTCTGGCCCCCACGAACAAGGCCGCCAGCGTGCTGCGCATGCGCGGCGTACCCGCCACGACGATCCACCGCATCATCTATACCCCGGTCTACGATCCCGAATACGAAAAGCTGGCCGAGTGGCTGATGGGCGAGGGCGAGCGCCCCGACCTCGAAGAGCTGACCGACGAAGGTTTTGCCCGGGCGCAGGCCAGCTATGAGCAGCACAAGTCGATCCCTGCGGCACTGGCGGCGGCTGGCCTGCGCGGCAGCGATTTCATCACCGGCTGGAAACGGCGGGAAGAGCCCTTGGACATCGGGCTGGTGGACGAAGCCTCGATGCTCGATGATCGTCAGTTCGATGATCTCAAAGAGATTTTCCCAAACCTCGTGCTGTTCGGCGATCCCGCTCAGCTGGCGCCGGTGAACCAGTCGGGCAAGCTGGTCTTTGACGGGTTGAAGGACGAACAAAAGCTGGAATTGCACCGGGTGCACCGGCAGGCGGCCGACAACCCGATCCTGGATCTGGCCCATGCGCTGGCCGACCCGGCCTTGGGCTTTGAAGACTTTGAGCGCATGATCGAGGCGAAGGCCGCGCAGGATGATCGCGTGGTCTGGGCGCAGCGGGTCGAGGTCGACCTGATGGCGCGCAGCCCCGTGCTGGTCTGGCGCAATGCCACCCGCATCCGGCTGATCAACGCCTTTCGCTCGGTCCATGGCGCGCCAGAGACCGAGCTTTTGCCCGGAGAGCCGTTGATCTGCGACGGTATCGAACTGCCGCTGAAACACCGAAAGAAACGACTGGACCTTGAGGCGCGCGGCCTGATCAAGGGCGCGCAGGTGATCTATCTGGGGCCGGGGCGCAAGCCGGGGTTCTCGCGGTTGCATGTGGTGGGCGCGCCGGAACCGCAGGTTTCGGCCGCGTCGATCGTCAAGGTCGAAAAACCCGACGAGGAAGAACCCTTTATCCCCTATGCCGCGCGCATGGGGGCGACCTTTTTGCATGGGGCGGCGGTGACGATCCACAAGGCGCAGGGCAGCCAGTGGGACGATGTACAGGTCTTTGCGCCCGATCTTTATGCCGCCGCGCGCATGGGCCGGACCGAGGCGGGCCAGCCGCTTTGGAAACGGCTGGCCTATGTGGCGATCACCCGCGCCCAGACGCGGCTGCTGTGGGTGGTGCGCAATCGGTTGTCGCGGCCCACGGACGGGCTGCGCATCGACGATCTGGGGGGCACCCCGGCGCCGCTGACGCTGGAGGCCGAAAGCGAATCCCCCGGCTTTCTGTGATCCCTACACCTTGATGATCGTCTTGCCGGTATTGCCGCCCGTCAGCATCGCGATAAAGGTCTCGGGCGCGTTTTCCAGCCCTTCGGTGATGTCCTCGAGATAGGCGATTTCGCCCTTGGCGACCCTTGGGGTCATGTCTGTCAGGAACGCCGGAAAACCATCCCAATGGTCAAAGATGATGAAACCGTTGACCGACAGACGCTTGGTCAGGATCGTGCGCCAGATCTGCGGCAGCTTGTCCGAACTGCCGCCGCCATACCAGGCGATGGTGCCGCAGACCGGGACGCGCCCGCCGACATTCATCAGCGGCATCACCGCCTCTAGAACCTTGCCGCCGACGTTTTCCCAGTAGATGTCGACGCCGTCCGGGCAGGCCTGTGCCAGCGCTTTGCGCAGCGACCGGGCGTCGTCAAAGGCATGGTGATCTATCGCGGCGTCAAAGCCGAAACTGTCGCGCGCCAGGGTGCATTTCGCGGCGCCGCCGGCGATGGCGACGGTGCGCAGCCCGGCGGCCTTGGCCAATTGCCCGACGGTCGCGCCGACCGGCCCGGTGGCGGCGGCGATCACCAGCGTTTCGCCCGCCTTGGGGCGTCCATAGACCTCGAGCGCTTTCCAGGCGGTAAAGCCGGGCATCCCCAGCACACCCAGCGCGGTTGTGGCCGGCACGCTGTCATCCAGCACCCGCAGTTGATTGCCCGGAAGGACCGCGTGGCTGGCCCAGCCGGTCATGCCGGTGACCATGTCGCCCTCGGCGATGCCCTCGACATCCGAGGCCAGAACCCGGCCAACCCCCTGGCCGATCATGGTTTCCCCCAGCGCCAGCGAGGCGGCATAGCTGCCCGCGTCGTCCATGCGGCCGCGCATGTAGGGGTCCAGCGAATGATGCGTGACCTCGACCAGCACCTGATCGGCCTCGGGTTTTGGCACAGGGCCGGTTTCAAAGGCGAAATCCTCGGGGACGGGCAGCCCGGTGGGGCGGCGGGCAAGGGCGATACGGCGCATCTGGCTGGACATGAAGCTTCCTGACGTCATCTTTTGTGAAACGGGTTGCGCTATGGGCAACAACTTGGCCACTGTAGTGGCACGTCAGCAGACGGCAAGGGGAGGGCCAGATGCAAGGCATGATGATGACTATGCCGCTTTCGATCATCGAGATCTTGCGGTACGGCGCCGAGGCACATCCAGGCGCGGAAATCGTTTCGGTCCGGACCGAGGGCGATCTGCACCGCGAAACCTATGCCGAGGCGTTCCGGCGCACCGCGCAACTGGCGCATGGGCTGGCCGGGATCGGCATCGGGCAGGGGGACCGCGTCGCGACCCTGGCTTGGAACGGCTATCGCCACTTTGAACTTTATTACGCCAGCAGCGGCATGGGGGCGATCTGCCACACGATCAACCCGCGCCTGAGCGCCGAACAGATGCTGTATATCATCGCCCATGCCGAGGATAAGGTGCTCTGCGTCGATCTGACTTTTGTCCCGATGGTCGAGGCGCTGGCCGATCACCTTCCCAAGGGTCTGAAACTGGTGGCCCTGACCGACCGGGCGCATATGCCCGCCAGCCCCCTGGACTGGCTGTGTTACGAAGAGCTGCTGGAAGGCCAGCCCGACAGCCATGACTGGCCGGTCCTGCCCGAAGAAACCGCATCGGGGCTGTGCTATACCTCGGGGACGACGGGCCACCCTAAGGGCGCCTTGTACAGCCACCGCTCGACCGTGTTGCACGCCATGAACCTGGCGATTTCGGTGCCGCGCAGCCTGCACGAAGGCGCGCGCATCCTGCCAGTGGTTCCGATGTTCCACGTCAATTCCTGGGGTCTGCCCTATGCCGCGCCGATTGTCGGCGCCTCGCTGATCATGCCCGGCGGCAAGCTGGACGGCGCGTCGCTGTTCGACCTGATGCAGTCCGAGGCAGTCACCGCCAGCTGGGGTGTTCCGACGGTCTGGCTGGGTCTGCGCGGGGAAATCGACAAGCGCGACGCCATGCCTTCGGCGCTGGACCAGCTGGTGATCGGCGGCAGCGCCGCGCCGCGCGCCATGATCGAGTTCTTTGAAAAGCGCGGCGTCGATGTCTGCCACGCCTGGGGCATGACGGAAATGAGCCCGGTCGGCACCCACGGGCAGCTGTCGCATTCGATGCAGGATCTGCCCTTTGACCAACGCATGGCGATCAAGTCCAAGCAAGGCCGCCGGGTCTTTGGTGTCGATCTCAAGATCGTCGATGATCAGGGCCGGACCCTGCCGCAGGACGGCAAGGCGGTGGGCGAATTGTTCGTGCGCGGCAACACCATCGTGTCGGGTTATTTCAACAACCCCGAAGCCAGCCACGAAGCATTGGACAGCCAGGGCTGGTTCGGCACCGGCGACGTGGCCAGCATCGACCCCGACGGGTTCCTGTACATCCAAGACCGCGCCAAGGACCTGATCAAATCGGGCGGCGAATGGATTTCCTCGATCGACCTGGAAAACATCGCCATGGCCCACCCCAAGGTGGCCAATTGCGCGGTGATCGCCATTGCCCACCCCAAATGGGACGAACGCCCCCTGCTGATCGTCGTGCCCCGCGATCAGGACGATCCCCCCGATCTGTCCGAAATTCACCAGATGATGCTGGAACACGTGGCGAAATGGCAGTTGCCCGATGCGATGGAATGCGTCGAGGACCTGCCTCTGACCGCCACCGGCAAGGTGTCGAAACTGACGCTGCGCCAGCGCTTTGACGGCTACGAGCTGCCCGATGCTGGCTGACGATCTGCGGGGCAAGCCCCCGACCACAACCGATTGGTTCACCCTGGACGCCGCCCGCGTGCAGGCCTTTGCCGATGCCACCGAAGACTGGCAGATGATCCACCTGGATGATGCCCGCGCCGCCGCCGAAACCCCCTTTGGCGGGGCTGTGGCGCATGGGTTTTTGACCCTGTCGATGCTGTCGGCCATGTCCTATCAGGTCGTGGGCACGCTGCCCGGGGTCGCCAGCAGCGTGAACTATGGCTTTGACCGCATCCGCTTTATCAGCCCGGTGCGCGTGGGCAAACGCATTCGCGGCGTGTTCACCGTTGCCTCGGTCGATGAACCCGAAGGCGCGCTGGATGTGCATTGGGACGTGATCATCGAAATCGAAGACCAGGACCGCCCGGCGCTGGCCGCCAACTGGATCACACGCTTTTTTCTGGAGGACTGAATGGACCTTGGCATGACAGAGCGGGTCAAACCGCTGATCGAACAGGTTCGGCGCATGATCGAGGACGAGATCGCCCCGCTGGACGCCGAGTTCCACGCCGAAGTGGGCAAGCATCCGTCAGGCGACCGGTTCAAACACACCGACCGGCAGCTGGAAATCCTGGGTGGCCTCAAGGCCAGGGCGCGCGACCGCGGGCTGTGGAACTTCTGGCTGACCGGCAGCGACCGGGGCTATGGCCTCAGCACCGTGGAATACGCCTATCTCGCCGAGGAAATGGGCAAGGTCCACATCGCCGCCGAAGTGTTCAACTGCAACGCCCCCGACACCGGCAACATGGAGGTGCTGGAACGCTACGGCGAACAGTGGATGAAAGACCGCTGGCTCGCCCCCTTGCTGAACGGCGACATCCGTTCGGCCTATGTGATGACGGAGCCCGACGTCGCCTCCTCTGACGCCGCGCAACTGGCGTTTGAGGCGCGGCGCGACGGCGATGATTTCATCCTGAACGGCGAAAAATGGTGGATCAGCGGGGCGGGGGATCCGCGCTGCGGGCTTTACATCCTGATGGCCTGCACCGATCCGGATGCGGCCAAGCATTCGCGCCACACCATGTTCGTGCTTGACCCCGATCTGGAGGGGATCGAAGTGCTGCGCCCCATGCATGTCTTTGGCCAGGACGACGCACCGCACGGGCACATGCACATCCGGTTCACCAATGTCCGGGTGCCCACCGCCAATATCGTGCTGGGTGAAGGGCGCGGGTTCGAGGTGGCGCAGGGCCGGCTTGGACCGGGGCGCATCCACCACTGCATGCGTGCCATCGGGCAGGCCGAAAAGGCCCTGTCGATGATGTGCCAGCGCGGCCTTGCCCGCGAGGCATTCGGCAAACGGATCAGCGACCTTGGCGCCAATTACGACATCATCGCCAATGCCCGGATGGAGATAGAAATGGCCCGGCTGCTATGCCTGAAAGCGGCCTGGATGATGGACACCGCCGGGGTGCGCGCCGCCCAGCCGTGGATTTCCAAGATCAAGGTGATCGCCCCCCTGATGGCCGGCAAGGTCATCGACGAGGCGATGCAACTGCACGGCGCGGGCGGCATTTCGCAGGATTATGACCTTGCCCATATGTGGACCCACGTGCGCACCCTGCGCTTTGCCGATGGTCCCGACGCGGTGCACCGCCGCCAGGTGGCCCGGGCCGAACTGCGCAAACACGTGAACGAGAAGATCTGATGCAGTCCGCCCAGCTTGAGGCCGTGGCGGACTGGATGGCGCGCCACGTCGCGGGCTTTCAAGGCCCGCTTCGCGCCACGAAATTCGAGGTCGGCCAATCCAACCCGACCTTTCGGCTGGACAGCCCGTCGGGGACTTACGTTCTGCGCCGCAAACCGCCCGGTGTGCTGCTGAAATCGGCCCATGCGGTCGATCGCGAATACCGGGTGCAAAAGGCCTTGGCCGGCAGCGCCGTGCCCGTCGCCCGGATGCATGCGCTCTGCGAGGACGAGGCCGTGACCGGCTCGATGTTCTACATCATGGACCACGTCGAGGGGCGCAGCTTTGTCGATCCGTCCATGCCAGAGGAAACCCCGCAAACCCGCGCCGCCATCATTGCCGAAATGGCGCGCGTCCTCGCGGCGATCCATGACGTCGATCTGGACGCCACCGGCCTGACCGATTTTGGCCCACCGGGCAGCTATTACGAAAGGCAATTCGCCCGCTGGGTAAAACAATACCGGGCCAGCGAAACCGACCCGATCAAGGATATGGAGGCGCTGATCGACTGGCTGGGCGCCAACATGCCTGCTGACGACGGTCAACGCACCCTTGTCCACGGCGATTACCGCATCGACAACATGCTGTTTGCGCCCGGTGGCACCGGATGCCGTGCCGTGCTGGATTGGGAGCTGTCCACCCTTGGCCACCCCTACGCCGATCTCGCCGGGGTCATCATGCAATGGCAATTGCCTCCCGGCAGCGAAGGCCGCGGGCTGGCCGGCATCGACCGCGCCGGCGCGGGCCTGCCTTCGGATTCGGATTTCGTCGCGCAATACTGCGCCCTGCGCGGCCTGCCCGGGATCGACAATTTCGGCTACTACGTCGCCTTCGCCTTCTTCCGAATGGCCGCGATCCTGCAAGGCGTCAAGAAACGCGCCCTTGACGGCAATGCGGCCAACCCGGAAAAAGGCTTGAAACTCGGGGGCTTCGTCCCCCGCTTTGCCGAACTGGGGCTGGAGGCCCGCCACAGCCATGGATGATCGCTTCCGCGAAGCCCCCTACGCCTTTGCCGCCCATATCGGCATGGAAATGCTGGACTGGTCGCAGGGCTATTCCAAATTCCAACTGCCGCTGGTCGATCACACCATGAACCGCCACGGCAACCCGCACGGCGGTATCCACGCCTCGCTGCTCGATACGGTCATGGGCTATGCGGGCTGCTGGACGGGCGATCCGGACCGCCTGCAGATGTGCCTGACGCTCAGCCTGAACGTCCAATACCTGTCGCGCCCGCGCGGCACGCTGTTCCTTGCCGAGGGCCGCCAGACCGGCGGCGGCAAAAGCACCTTCTTCGCCGAGGGCGAGATCCGCGACGAAACCGGCGAACTCATCGCCAAGGGCACAGGCACCTTCCGCTACCGCAAAGGCGCCTGAGCGTCTCTTCTTCTTGGGTCAAATACTCCGGGGGTGTGGGGGCTGGCCCCCACGTACCGCCCTCAAACGCCCTGCGCTGCCGCCCGAATGGCCGCGATGTTCTGGCCGTAAACCTCGGGCTGCGAAACCGACCCGCCCCGGAAAACGGCCGATCCCGCCACCAGCACGTCTGCGCCCGCCGCCGCAACCAGGGGCGCGGTCACCGGATCCACGCCGCCGTCGATCTGGATATGCACCTCGCGGTCGCCGATCATCTGGCGGATCTTGCGAACCTTGGCCGTCATGTCGATGAACTTTTGCCCGCCGAACCCGGGGTTGACCGTCATCACCAGTACCATGTCGGCCATGTCGATCAGATCCGAAACCGCCTCGGCCGGGGTGCCGGGGTTCAGCGCCACGCCCGCCTTCATGCCCGCGCCGCGAATGGCCTGCAGCGTGCGGTGAATATGCGGCCCCGCCTCGATATGGGCGGTCAGCATGTCGGCGCCGGCATCGGCATAGGCGTCGATATAGGCATCGACCGGCGAGATCATAAGGTGCACGTCCATGAAGGTCTTCACATGCGGGCGAAAGGCCTTCACCGCAGGCGGGCCAAAGGTCAGGTTCGGCACGAAATGCCCATCCATGACATCGACATGCACCCAATCGGCGCCCTGTGCCTCGATGGCCTGGATCTCGCGGCCGAAGTCGGCGAAATCGGCGGACAGGATCGACGGGGCGATCTTGATGGAACGGTTGAAAGTCATTGCACGGCCTCCTTGACCACGGGACGCGCCCCGGACCTGATCCGGGGCCTCATGGTGGTGTTGCCCCGGCTTAATAGCCCGCGTCGCGATCGACAAGGTGCAGAAAACCCAGCCCCGCCTCGCCGCGGCGAATATTCTCGGCAATCACACGTGATGCCGACGGCGGCCGGGTTTCCGAGGCGATGTGCGGCGTCACGGTGACCTTGGGATGCGCCCAGAACGGATGGTCTTGCGGCAATGGCTCGACCCGGAAAACATCCAGCGTGGCATGGCCGACATGGCCGTCGTCCAGCGCCTGCAACAGGGCGTCGTCGTCGAGCAGCGGGCCGCGTCCCGGGTTGATCACCACCGCGCCGGGCGCCAGAAGGTTCAGGCTGGATGCGTTCAGGATACTGTCGGTTTGCGGCGTCGCAGGCAGCAACAGCACGACGATCTGCGCCCCGCGCAGCGCCTGTGCCAAACCTTCGTCACCATGCAGGCAGCGCACGTGCGCGACACGCTTTTCGGACCGGCTCCAACCGGTGACCGGAAAACCAAGGCCGCGCAGGGCCCGCGCGCAGGCGCGCCCCAGCGCCCCCATGCCCAGGATCGTCACGGGCCGCTCATGTGACAGCGGCGGCGCGACAGGGTCCCACCGGTGGTCGGGGTTCACGATATGCGCGTCCATGCCCAGATGGTGGCGCAGCACGTGCCCTGTCACCCATTCGACCATGCCCTGGGTCAGGCCCTCTTCGTCGACCATGCGGGCCAGCGGGACCCGCAGGGTCCGGTTGCCCACCACGCCTTCGACCCCGGCCCAAAGGTTCAGAACCGCCTTGAGCTGCGTAAAGGGGGTAAAGTCCTGCACATCCGAATTTGGCGCGTAAACGATGTAATCCACCTGTTCGGGCGGCATCTGTGTCGCCAGGACATAGTCGACCCCGGCCGCATCCAGCGCTTCTTTCAGGGGGGCTTCGTAAAGGTCCCAGCGCGAGGCATGGGCCGAAAAAAGGATATGTGCAGTCATCTATCGGGGCCTGTGGATATGGGCGCTTTGAACCAGGCCAAAGGCGATCATCAGCACCAGCATGGCCGATCCGCCATAACTCACCAATGGTAAAGGGACCCCTACCACCGGCGCCAGACCCATGACCATTGACATGTTCACGGCAAAGAACAGGAAAAAGGTCAGCCCGATGCCCAGCGTCATCAGCGACGAAAACCGGTCCTTGTTCTGGATCGCCGAAAAGATGCAGAACACCACCACCAGCACGTAAAGCGCCAGCAGCGATATGCCGCCGATGAACCCGAATTCCTCGGCAAGGGTGTTGAAGATGAAATCGGTGTGCTTTTCCGGCAGGAAGTTCAGGCGCGATTGCGTGCCCTGCATGAAACCGCGCCCGGTCCAGCCGCCCGATCCCATGGCGATCTTGGCCTGGGTGATGTGATAGCCCGATCCCAGCGGGTCCGAGGACGGGTCAAGAAAGGTGTCGATCCGGCGGAACTGATAGTCCTTGAGCAACTGCCATTCCGTGCCGCGGCTTTCGAAAACGGCCCAGATGCCCGCGACCCCGGCGGCAATGACCGTCGCGAAATAGGCCCAGTGCACACCCGCAAGGAACATCATCAGCCCGCCGCCCACGGCCAGCAAAAGCGCAGTGCCAAGGTCGGGCTGGGTCAGCGTCAGGAAGGTCGGCAAAAGGATGAAGATGATCGGCAGCAGCACCCACAGCGGGCGCGAGGTCTTGTTCAGGGGCAGCCAGTCGTAATAGGCGGCCAGGAACATGACCAGCGTGATCTTCATCAACTCTGAGGGTTGCAGGCGCATGAAGCCAAGGTCGATCCAGCGCTGGGCCCCCATGCCGATGGCGCCGAAGAATTCGACCAGCAGCAACAGGAACAGCGCCAGAAGATAGGCAACCAGCGCGATATTGCGCCAGAACCAGATCGGCACCATGGCGACGAAGAACATCGCCGCAAGCCCCAGCCCATAGCGTTTCATCTGCGGTTCGGCCCATGGCGTGAAGCTGCCCCCGGCAACGGAATACAGCATCAGGAACCCGACGCTGGCCACGGCGGTCAAAAGCACCACCAGCGGCCAGTTCAGGTGCAGGATCTTGCGCCAGCCGGTCGGGACCGTCTTGATGGAATACTCAAGATAGCTCATGCGCGGCTGTTCCGTTCGGCGATGCGGGCCTCGCGTTCGCGGGCCAGCCGTTCCTGCTGGGCCTCGATTTCGGCGCGCAGCCCGGTCGGATAGGCATCCAGCGGCGGATCGCCCCCATAAAGCGCCTGAAGCGTCACGTCGCGGCCAATCGGAGCCGCCGCGGTCGACCCGCCGCCGCCATGTTCGACCACCACCGACACCGCGATGGTCGGGTTCTCGTAGGGGGCGTAGTTGACGAAAAGCGCGTGGTCGCGTTCTTCCCAGGGCGCGTCGTTCTTGACGATCCGGTTCAGCACCTGCGCCGTGCCGGTCTTGCCCGCCATCCGGTATCCTTCGCCGATGATCCGCGACCGATAGGCGGTGCCGCGCCGGTCGTTGGTCACCGCGTACATGCCGCGCCGCACCTGCCGCAGGTGGTTTTCGTTCAGCCCGATGCTGGTGCCGCCGCGATGCGGGGTTTCGATGCCGTTGATGCTTTTGACCAGGCGGGGGGTGACGCTGCGCCCGGTGGCGATGCGCGCGCTCATCACCGCCAGTTGCAGCGGCGAGGTCAGCACAAAGCCCTGACCGATCGAGGCGTTGACGCTGTCGCCGATAACCCAGGCACTGCCGCGTTCGCGCAGTTTCCAGGCCTTGTCGGGCATCAAGCCGGCGGTGACGGCGGACATTTCCAGGTCATGCGCTTCGCCAAGGCCCAGCTTGCGGCCCATGGCGGCGATGTTTTCGATCCCGACCTTAAGGGCCAGGTCGTAGAAATAGACGTCACAGCTTTCGCGCAGGGCGGTTTCCAGGTTCATGTGGCCGTGGCCGCTGCGTTTCCAGCAATGAAAGCGCCGCGATCCGACCTCCATATGGCCGGGGCACCAGACGGTGTCCTCGGTGCCGACGACGCCCGCCTCCATCGCGGCCAGGGCGGTGACCATCTTGAAGGTCGAGCCGGGCGGATAGGCATCCTGCACCGTCTTCGAGGCCAGCGGGCGGTGGTTGTTGTCGCGCAATTCGCTGTAATCGGCGACCGAGATCCCGCGCACGAACTTGTTCGGATCGTAGGACGGCGCCGAGGCGATGGCCAGCAGATCGCCCTTTTCCAGGTCCATCACCACGACGCTGGCAGATTCCTCGCCCAGGCGCGCCTTGACGTATTCCTGCAACCCGCTGTCGACGGTCAGCTGGATGTCGGCGCCTGCCTCGCCCTCGCGGCGGTCGAGTTCGCGCATGACGCGGCCGACGGCGTTGACCTCGACCCGCTTGGCGCCGGCATTGCCGCGCAGCTCTTCCTCGAACTTGGATTCGACACCGACCTTGCCGATCTGGAACCGCGGGATGCGCAGCAGCGGCGGCGGGTCTTCGAACCGCGACAGGTCGCGGTCGGACACCGGGCCGACATAGCCGACCACATGGGCAAAGGTATCGCGCATCGGATAGACGCGGCTGTAGCCTTCTTCGGGGGTGACGCCGGGCAGGGCAGGGGCGTTCACGGCGACGCGGCTGATGTCCTCCCAGCTGACGCGGTCGGCGACGGTGACCGGAAAGAAGGGCGCGGTGCGTTTCATTTCCGCCTGGGCGCGGTTCAAGTCGTCCTCGTCCAGCTCGACCAGCATGGACAGGCGGGCGATCACCGCGTCGACGTCATCGGCATCTTCGCGCACCAAGGTGATGCGATAGGTCGGCTCGTTCTCGGCGATCACCAGCCCGTTGCGGTCAAAGATGCGGCCGCGCGCGGGGGGGATCAGGCGGATGTTGATGCGGTTTTCTTCGGCCAGCAGGCGGAATTCATCGGCCTGGTCGACCTGCATGTGCCGCATCCGCAGGGCCAGCACCCCGGCAAAGGCCAACTGTGTCCCGCCCAGGATCAGCCCGCGTCGGGAAATGCGCAGGGCGCTTTCGGCAGTTTCACGCGGTGTGCGTCTCATGTGCTGCGTCCCATTGGATCGATCTCACCGGGGGCCGACCGCCGCACCCGCAGCACCACATGCGAAATGGCGACGATCACGGGATAGGCAATCACCGTCATGGCGAATTGCATCACTGTCAAGAAAAGCGCTCCACCGGGCACAATCAAGAGGCCAAGCACCGTCCGGTACGCCAATGTGATCGCAAAAAGGATCATGGCGACGGTCAGCCATTCGGCAACAAAGGTCGTGTCGCGCATCCGCCGGTCCCGCCGTTTGAGCCATTCGGACGCCACCAGCACCAGCAGCGCCCAAAGCCCCGGAGGCCGCCCGAACAGCATGTCGGCCAGCAGCATGACCCCGGCGATCAGCAGCGCCGGCACATAGTCGGGCCGGCGCAGCGCCCAGGCAAAGGTCAGCGCGACCAGTAAGTCGGGTCCGGCAAAGTGGCGCGGCGTGGTTTGCAGCGGCAGCAGGTGCATGAACATCACCAGCAGCGCCAGCGCCAGGTAGGCGGCGCGCATGGCCCAGATATGTCCGGGGCCGCGTTCAACCATCGGGCTGGGTATCCGTTTCGGGCGTTGCTGCGGCATCATCCGCAGGATCGCCCGCATCGGGCAAGTCGCGCGGCAGGATCAGCGCGCTGGGGCTGGACACCCGGCGCGCGCCGTGATCGCGCAGCACCCGCAGGAATTCCAGGCGCTCGTAATCCGCCGCCAGCCGGGCGCGCAGGCGGCCGCCCGGGTCCTGCGCGACCTGGCCAACAACCAGTCCGGGCGGAAAGACCTCTCCGTCGCCGCTGGTCACGATGCGATCGCCCGGGCGCACCAGGTCGGGGTTTTCCAGAAAGTCGATGGGCGGCGCGGCGGTGTTGTCGCCGACCACCAGCGCGCGCTGTCCCGATGGCTGGATTTCCACCGGGATGCGGCTGGTCGTATCGGTCAGCAGGATCACGCGGCTGGTCTGCTTGCCGACGCCGGACACCCGGCCCACAAGGCCGATCCCGTCCATGGTGGCCCAGCCATCGACGATGCCGTCGCGGCTGCCGACGTTGATCAGCACCGATTGCCGGAACGGGCTGCCGCTGTCGGCCAGCACGACGCCGGTGATATAGGTCAGGCGCGGGTCCAGCTGCACGTTGTTCAGATCGCGCAGCCGGGCGTTTTCCTGCTCCAGCTGCAGGGCGGCCTCTTTCCAGGCGGTCATCTGGCGCAATTCGCGGCGCAGTTCCTGGTTTTGTTCGTGGATGCGCTGATAGCTTTGGAAATCGCGCAGGATGTTCACCGCGCCGGTCACCGGCGCCATGGCCCAATCCATGTTGGGAACCACGGCATCGACAACGCGCGCGCGAAACCGTTCGACGCGCGGGCTGTCGATTCGCCACAGCAGGAATGTGCCCAGCAGGCACAGCGCCAGGATCGCGAAAAGCAGGCGCTTTAGCGGCGTGGTGAAATCATCGCTGGATCGGTCGTAGGCCACGGAGCCTCCGAGGGATGGAAATGCCAGGAGTGTACTGGCCAAGAGTGTACTGGAACGGCGCACACATGTGCAAATTTCCGTGCGTCAGGGATCAGCTGTCGTAGTCGATCACGTGGCGCAGCTGCTTTTCGAATTCAAGCGCCTTGCCAGTGCCCATGGCCACGCAGTTCAGCGGTTCATCGGCGATCGACACGGCCAGGCCGGTCTGTTCGCGCAGGGCCAGGTCCAGATCGCCCAGCAGCGCGCCGCCGCCGGTCAGCATGACGCCGCGGTCGACGATGTCGGCGGCCAGGTCGGGCGGGGTGCTTTCCAGCGCCGTCATCACCGCTTCGCAGATCTGCTGGACGGGTTCGGACAGGGCCTCGGCCACCTGGGCCTGGCTGATCTCGGTTTCCTTGGGCACGCCGTTCAGCAGATCGCGGCCGCGGATCTGCATGGAGCTGCCGCGCCCGTCGTCGGGCATGCGGGCGGTGCCGATGCTGGTCTTGATCCGTTCGGCGGTGGATTCGCCGACCAAAAGGTTCTGCTGGCGGCGCAGGTAGTTGATGATCGCCTCGTCCATGCGGTCACCGCCCACGCGGACCGAGCGGGCATAGACGATGTCGCCCAGCGACAGCACGGCCACCTCGGTGGTGCCGCCGCCGATGTCGACGACCATGTTGCCGGTGGGATCGGTGATCGGCATCCCCGCGCCGATGGCTGCGGCGATGGGTTCAGAGATCAGGCCCGCCTTGCGCGCACCGGCGGACAGCACGGACTGGCGGATCGCGCGCTTTTCAACCGGGGTCGCGCCGTGCGGGACGCAGACGATGACCTTGGGCTTGGAAAAGGTGCTGCGCTTGTGAACCTTGCGGATGAACGCCTTGATCATCGCCTCGGCGGTGTCAAAGTCGGCGATCACGCCTTCGCGCATCGGGCGGATCGCCTCGATGCTGCCGGGGGTCCGTCCAAGCATCAGCTTGGCGTCCTCGCCCACGGCCAGGATTTTCTTGACGCCATCCTTGACGTGGTAGGCCACCACCGACGGCTCGGACAGGATGACACCGCGCCCTTTCACGTAGACCAGCGTGTTCGCCGTCCCGAGATCGATCGCCATATCCGCCGAAAACGCGCCGAGTAGTTTGTCCAGTCCGAACATCATAGACCTGCCTCAAATTGTAGAAAGGCCCGCGACCCCCCGGGTCCGGACCAGATGCCCTTATAGGACCGCTGGCATTGGGGGAAAAGGGCAAGAATCCCTGAAATCAGCGTGAAACCGCCGCAGCATGACGCTTTGCGCAACAAACAACCTTTGACAGGTCGGGGCAGGGGGAACAGACTTGGCCGCATTCCACAAATCCATTGAGAGAGGGTGACATGCACCGATTTTTCAAGACATTGCTGGCCACGCTTGTGGCCATTCCCGGGGCGGTTTTTGCCGATTCCTGCTGGGATCATAACGGGTCCGTGATGCGGCTGGCCGATGATGGTCCGAACCGCTGGTTCTATTACGAATCCCCCCGGCAGGCGCTGTGGTCGTCCGGGGTGCAGTCGGGGACGCTGTTGTTCAACGGCACCAAGAACGGCGATTGGTACGCCGGGACGGCGCGGGTCTTTTCATCGTCCTGCATGGGCAATCCGCTGGAATACTGGGTCGAAGGGCCGGTCTGGCACAATCCTCTCAGGGTTGTTCTGGAAGGCACGCGCGAGGTCTATTCCGGCTGCCAGCCGACAGGGCGGATGACCACGGACCGGTTGGTGTTCACCTATCTCTACGGTTGCTGAGCCGCGGATTGCGCAACAATCGCGTGGCATGGCGTGGTCCTCGTGCAGGGGGGCGGCGTTGGAATTGCTGAAAAAACGCCCAAAATTGTCGGGGCCTTGCCCTTCTGTTGCCCTGTTTGCCTGTTTCCTTTGGGGCAACAACGGCAATCAGGAGGGCGGCCATGTTTCGTCTTGTCATAGGGGCGGTCAGCGCGATCATCTTTGGGCTGTTTTCACTAGGGGCCACCGATTACATGCGCCAGGCGGTCTATGCCGGGGTCTCGCCCGGTGAATTCGGGCTCAGCGGCTGGACCCAAAGCTTTGTCGAACGCGGCAAGGCGGCGGCGCGGCGCGCGCGGCTCGAGGCGCGGCGCGACGGGCCCTTGCGCGATTATTTCCCCGATGCCCCCGCCGGGTGGGAGCGTGTGGAATGGACCCGCGCGCACGAAGAGTACCTGGACGGCCCCAAACGCGCGGTCAGCCAGACCGAACAGGACATGATGTCCGAGATCGAGGCCATCCCGTCCTACCAGGCGATGAAGGCCCTTGACACGGCGGTGGGCGCGGGGCGCGATCTGGCCCGCTCCAAACGCGCCTGGGTCTATACGCGCGGCGGCGACATGGTCATTCTGTCGGCGCGTTTCGTCGATCCCAAACCCGCCGGCCGATCCGGCATGTTCGCCAGCATTTCCCAAAACGTTGCAAGCGTCGATGGCGGGTCATACCGCGTTGTCAAAGCCTACAGCGGCGTGGCGTTCAGCGAGCGCCAAAGCTGGAGCAACTCGGAGAAAAAGGCGCGCCGGTTGCGCGCCAAAATCGGCGAGGAACTGGAAATCACCGTGCGCAGCAATGCCAGCCTGGCGGCGGTTGGCCGTGTCCTGAAGGGCATCCGCTATGATGATCTGCGCGCCCTGGTCGACGCCCCGACAGGTGACGCCCCGGCGCAACGGCAACAGGAACTCACCGCCGAGTTGAAACGGCAAGAGCAGGCCGCCAAGCGCCGCCACCAAGAGGAACTGCAGCGCATCGAACTCAAGCTGGACCGCATGAAGGGCGGAGCGCGTGCACGCGGCGAACAAGAGGTCTGCCTGACCCAAGACGACAAACGCTATTGCGCCTGGGTCGACTGACGGCGCGCCGCCCTGAATTGACCAGACGATGAAAGTCGCCTTTGCCATTGCGGGTGTGATCGCACTGGGCTTTGGCGCGGCGGCCCGCATACGTGGCCAGCGTGATCAACCGGCTGGACGTTGGCGGCATCGTCGGACTGATGTTTCGCAAATCGTTGATGATCCAGCCGACCCTGCACGATGCACCTGCCGGATGGGATTGCCACGTCTGATCGCAGGTCCCTGACGAATACTGATGTTCCGACGCCCAGAACAAACCGCAGAACACCATTTCCTTTCGGCCGAATCCCGCACCACGCCCTTTGGCGCTGCCGCGCCTCGCCTGCGCGCCGCTTTTCGCGCGCCAAGTCGGTTTTGAACCTGCAAATGTCGGCTGGGTGGTGCGAAAATCGCTGGGTCTTGTAAACGTCACTCAACCATCTGAGTGACCGGAGCGACACGCCCATGAAAACCCAAGTCAAAGCCCTAGTTGTCGGCGGCGGTGCCGTTGGCACGTCGATTGCCTATCACCTTGCGAAAGCGGGCTGGGACGACGTCATGCTGCTGGAACGGGACGAGCTGACATCCGGGTCAACCTGGCACGCGGCGGGGCTGCTGCCGCTGTTCAACATGTCCTTTGCCACGACGCATATCCACAAATACTCGGTCGATTTCTACAAGACGCTCGAGGCGGAAACCGGGCTGAACGCCGGCTTTGCCGTGGTCGGCAACCTGCGCATGGCGCAAACGCAGGAACGCATGGATGAATACATGCTCTACGCCTCGACCGCAGAAACCTGCGGCGTGCCCTACGAATGGCTGACCCCGGATGAAATCAAGGCCCGCTGGCCGCTGATCCGCACCGACGATCTGAAAGGCGCGCTGTACCACAACACCGATGGCTACATTAACCCCGCCGACGTGACGCAGGCGATGGCCAAGGGCGCCCGCCAGCGCGGGGTCGAGATTGTCCGCAAACTGCAGGCCGACGCCTATCACTGGACCGGCACCCATTGGGAGGTGACCTGTTCGAAGATGGTGGAAAAGGGCGGCAACCTTGTGGCGTCGGACGAACAGGTGGTCATCACCGCCGAACACGTGGTCACCGCCAGCGGCAACCACGCGCAGCGCACCGCCCGCCAGTTGGGCATCAAGATCCCGGCGATCCCGGTCGAACACCAGTTCATCGTCATGGATCAGGACCCCGCGCTGGTGAAATACCGCGCCGAGGGTGGCAAGGAACATCCCGTGGTGCGCGACGCAGATGCGCAAAGCTATGTGCGCGAGGAACGCGGTGGCTGGATCCTGGGCGTCTACGAGAAAAACGCCCCGGCGGTCTTTGAATATGGCGTGCCGGACAGCTTCCGCGCCGATCTTTTCCCGCTGGACCTTGAGCGGATCGAAAGCCAGTACATGGCGATGATCCACCGTATTCCGTCCTGCGAAGAAAGCGGCCTCAAGGACGATTTCAACGGTCCGATCTGCTATACCCCCGATGGTAACCCGCTGGTCGGCCCCGCGCCGGGCCTGCGCAACATGTGGCTGGCCGAGGGCTTCAGCTTTGGCATCACTGCCGCAGGCGGCACCGGCTATTATCTGGCCCAGATGATGGTGGACGGCGAGGCCGAGATCGACATGGCCTCGCTTGATCCCAAGCGCTATGGCCAGAACTGGATGACCACCGAATTCGCCGCACGCAAGAACGAAGAGTGCTACGATCACGTCTATATCCTGCACCACCCGGACGAAGAACGCCCGGCCTGCCGACCCCTGCGCACCGCGCCGGTCTATGACCGCCAAAAGGCGCTGGGCGCGCAGTTCGGTTTCGTCAACGGGTGGGAGCGCCCCAATTATTACGGCCCGCTCGATGCGCCCGAGAATTTCGACCACGATTCGCGCAGTTTCCGCCGCGGCGGCTGGTGGCAATACGCCGTGGACGAGGCAAAGGCCGTGCGCGAGGCCGCCGGCCTGATCGACGCCACCGCCTTTACCAAGCACGTGGTCAAGGGCCCCGGCGCGACCCAATTTCTGGATTGGTTCACCTGCAACAAGCTGCCCAGCATCGGCCGGATCAACCTGACCTACGCCCTGACATCCAAGGGCACCACGCGCACCGAATACACCATCGTGCGGCTGGCGCAGGACGAATACTACCTTGTCTCCGCAGGCGCCTGGACAGCCTATGACGCGGATTTCCTGCGCAAGGCGGCGCAGGACAAAGCCCCCGAATTCGGCTATATCGAAATTCAGGACGTCACGACCCAGTGGGGCGTTTTCGCCATCGCCGGTCCGAAATCGCGCGACGTGCTGAACGAACTGGTCAAGGATGCCGATCCCGCAACCGTCCTGTCGAACAAGCGGTTCCCCTGGCTGACCATGCGCAACATCGAATTGGGCATGTGCCCGGTGCGCGCCATCCGCGTCGCCTATACCGGCGAGCTGGGCTGGGAATTGCATCACCCGATCGAAATGCAGAATTACCTCTGGGATCAGCTGCTGAAAGCAGGCGAAAAGCACGGGCTGAAACTGGTCGGCGCACGGGCGCAGAACTGGCTGCGTCAGGAAAAATCCTATCGCGCCTTTGGCAACGAACTGGGCCGCGACGCGACCCCGCTCGAGGCGGACCTGCCGCGCTTTGTCGACCTGTCCAAGGAATTCCATGGCAAGGCCGAGCTGGAGGCCACCGGCATCCGGTCCAAGTGCTGCACCCTGCTGATCGACGGACCCGCCGACGCCGACCCCTGGGGCCGCGAGGCGCTTTATACCCCCGAAGGCACCCGCGTCGGGCGCCTCACCTCGGGCGGCTATTCCGTGGCTTTCGGCAAGTCGATCGGCATGGGGTACGTCAAACCCGAAATGGCCGTCGAAGGAACCAGGCTGAAGGTCAAGATGCTGGACCAGCTCTGGGATGCCACCGTCACCTGCGACAGCCCCTATGACCCCGGGAACGACGTTATCCGCAAGGACGGCTGACAAAGGGCTGCGGGTCAGGCCGGCTCTGGCCCGCAGACTGCACGACAAGCAGCGCCACAGACGGGGCGCTGCCGGATCAACTCAGCGGTGTCCGCCAGACGGACAGGGCCCGCCCTGCCAGGCTGCCGGACAACAGGCCGGCGATGGATCCGTAGCCGGCCGCGAACAGGATGCCGCCCGCCAGGTCCGGCGCGATCCCCTGCGTCATCCCGACAGCGAAATTGACCACGAACAGCGTCAGGATCGTGACCATGGTCACGGCTTCACCGCGCAGGACAACCCGCCTGGCGCTGCGCGACACCGTCCACTTGGGTTGCGCCGCATGGCCCAGCCCCGCACCCACCACCCAGGCCAGTGCCAGCGCCAGAACCGCAGCCCAACCCAATCGCGACGCGGTGTTCAGCGACAAAAGCCCCAGCAGCGGCAGCGCATAGATCACAAGCACCGGGCTGGACCGATCCCCAAGGGCACGCAGGCCCAGAACGATCAGGCCCAAAAGCAGCGGAAAGACCCAAAGCGGGATGGTGGAAAGGATGGACGACATGGCAGGCTCCTGCGGTTGATTTCCCCGCTTCCTGCGCCGCCTTGATCCATTGCAACAGCGGCAATACGCGAAAAACGCCCGGCTTTCGCCAGCCGCCACCATCCGCAATTCGCGCCGCGTCAATGACGGGTGGTTGTCATCCCGGGCAATGCCCATAGGTTATCGGCATCCCGGCCGCTAGCGGCCAACCACACCATAAAGGAGGCCACCATGGGCCTGAACGTCTACCTGTCCGGCGAAATCCACACCGACTGGCGCGAACAGATCATCAAGGGCGCGCAGGGGTTGGACATTACCTTTACCGCTCCGGTCACCGATCACGCCGCCAGCGACGATTGCGGCGTCGCCATCCTGGGCGCGGAACCCAACAAGTACTGGCACGACCACAAGGGCGCGATGATCAACGCCGTCAGAACCCGCAAAGGCCTGCAAGATGCCGACGTGGTCGTCGTGCGCTTTGGCGACAAGTACAAGCAATGGAACGCCGCCTTCGATGCGGGCTATGCCGCCGCGCTGGGCAAATCGCTGATCATCCTGCAACAACCCGATCACGACCACGCCCTCAAAGAGGTCGACGCCGCCGCCCTCGCCGTCACCCGCACGCCGCAGCAGGTCGTCGAAATCCTGCGCTACGTGCTGACGGGCGCGCTCCCGTCCTGATTTCTTTGTGCCGCAAATATCCCGGGGGGTCTGGGGGGCTGGCCCCCCATGTCCCGCCCTGTCAGCCCTCGCGCGGGGGCGTGTTCAGCCCGACCTGCACCGACGGGCGCGCCAGGAACCGCTCCAGGTAGCGGACGCAATTGGGGTGATCGGCCCAGCCCACCACCTCGCGCGCGCCGTAGATCTCCAGCGCCCGTAGCCAGGGCGCCAGCGCGATATCCGCGATCGAATAGTCCCCGGCGATCCAGTCACGCCCCTCCAGTGCCCCTTCGATCACCTTCAGCAGGCGCCGCGCCTCATTGATATAGCGGTCACGCGGGCGGGGATCCTCGATCTGCGTTCCGGCGAATTTGAAAAAATAGCCAAGCTGGCCGAACATCGGACCGACGCCGCCCATCTGGAACATCAGCCATTGCAGGATTTCCAGCCGCCGCGCCGGACTGTCCCCCAACAGCATCCCCGATCTCTCGGCCAGGTAGATCAGGATCGCCCCGCTTTCGAACAGCGCCAGGGGCTGCCCGCCGGGGCCGTTCGGGTCGATGATCGCCGGGATTTTGTTGTTGGGGTTCAGCGACAGGTATTCGGGGCTTTTGACATCCGTATCCGACAGGGTGACGCGATGCGCCTCATAGGGCAGGCCCGTTTCCTCAAGCGCGATGGACGCCTTGACACCATTCGGCGTCGGAAAGGAATAGAGCTGTATCCGGTCCGGGTGCCGGGCGGGCCAGCGCTGCGTCACCGGGAAATCGGCCAGGTCGGTCATCGAAGGCTCCTGTGTTTGGCGGGGAATGCCGGCAATTTATTCCCTCATGCGGGATGCATCTTTTTCGTGCAGTCAGACATCATAAACGTCTATTAGGAACCATGGGGCACGACAAGCGGCCCCTTGGACAGTGGGGAATACAATGCTTCAAGAATTCAAGGCCTTCATCGCCAAGGGCAATGTCATGGACATGGCCGTTGGTATCATCATCGGCGCCGCCTTCACCGCGATCGTGACATCGCTGGTCGGCGACATCATCAACCCGATCATCGCGCTGTTCACCGGCGGCATGGATTTCTCGGGCTGGTTCTATGCGCTGGATGGCAACGACTATGCCTCGATTACCGCCGCCGAAGAAGCCGGCGCACCGATCTTTGCAGTGGGCCGTTTCGTGATGGCCATCATCAACTTTCTGATCATCGCCTTCGTGGTGTTCATGCTGGTCAAGATGGTCAACCGCGTCAAGGACGCCGCCGCCAAGAAAGAAGAAACCGCAGCAGAAGAGGCGCCCGCAGGCCCGACCCAGCTGGACGTGCTTCTGGAAATCCGCGACGCCCTGAAGAAGTAAGCGCCGCAGCAGCATCCAAAGGCCCGCCCCACGTGGCGGGCCTTTTTCGTTGGTTGCGCACCGGGGGTGTCATTGGCTATGACGCAGGCGCGCCCGGAGCCATTCCATGACCCAGACCATCAAACTTGCCATTGGCAGCGTCGCTGTCGCCTTCGTCGTTCTGGCGATCAAGACCGTGGCCTGGCAGATGACCGGATCGGTCGCTCTGATGTCCGACGCGCTGGAAAGCATCGTGAACGTCGCCACCGCGCTGGCGGCGCTTTGGGCGGTGCGTGTCGCGGCAATCCCGGCGGATGAACGGCACCCCTTTGGCCACCACAAGGCCGAGTATTTCAGCGCCGTTCTCGAAGGCGTTCTGATCGTCATCGCCGCCGTGTTCATCCTGCGCGCCGCTTCGGTCGCGCTGTTCAACCCGCCGGTCCTGATGCGGCCCTGGCCGGGCCTTGCGGTGAACCTTCTGGCCTCGGTGATCAATGCCGCCTGGTGCTGGATCCTGTTGCGGCAGGGGCGGCGGCTACGCTCGCCTGCCTTGCTGGCGGACGGGAAGCACCTGTTGTCCGACGTGGTGTCCTCGGTCGGGGTGACGGCGGGGGTCCTGTTGGCCATCGTCACCGGCTGGTTCTGGCTGGACGCGGTTCTGGCCGCGGCGGTGGCGGTGAACATCCTGTGGTCGGGCTGGCAGGTGATCCGTGCCTCGGTCGGCGGGCTTATGGACGAATCCGTGCCGCTGGCCGATCTGGATGAAATGCGAGAGTTGATCGCCGCCAATGCCGACGGCGCGGTCGAGGCGCATGATCTGCGGGCGCGCCACGCCGGCAGCGCGACCTTTGTGGAATTTCACCTTGTCGTCCCCGGAGAGATGAGCGTGGACGCAGCCCATGACATCTGTGACCGGCTCGAGGCGGCCCTGAAGGCCGCCATCAGTCAGTGTACCGTCACCATCCACGTCGAGCCCGAGCACAAGGCAAAGCACTCGGGCATCGTGGTTCTGTAGCGCGGATTACGCGATCACCGATGCCGGGGCGACCACGTCGATCCCCAGCGCCTTGCCCACCGCGTCATAGGTCAGCTGTCCAGCGTGCACGTTCAACCCGTTCAGCAGGTGCGGATCGTCGGCGCAGGCCTTTTTCCAACCCTTGTCCGCCAGCGCCAGCATGAAGGGCATGGTGGCATTGCCAAGCGCGATGGTCGAGGTGCGCGCCACGGCGCCGGGCATGTTGGCGACGCAGTAATGCATGATCCCGTCGACCTCATAGACCGGATCGGCATGGGTGGTGGCGCGCGACGTCTCGAAACAGCCGCCCTGGTCGATGGCCACGTCCACCAGCGCCGCGCCCGGCTTCATCGAGGCGAAATCGGCGCGTTTGACCAGTTTGGGCGCGGCAGCGCCGGGCACCAGAACGGCGCCGATCACCATGTCGGCCTGCGCCAGGTGTTCGGCCAGAAGCCCCGCGCTGGAATAACCGGTGCGGAAGCTGCTGCCAAAGACGTCATCAAGATAGCGCAGGCGGTTGAGCGAGCGGTCCAGAACGGTAACCTCGGCGCCCATCCCGGCGGCGACGCGCGCCGCATGGGTGCCGACAACGCCGCCGCCGATGACCAGAACCCGCGCGGGGCCGACACCGGGCACGCCGCCCATCAGCACGCCGCGCCCGCCATTGGCCTTTTGCAGCGTCCATGCACCGACCTGCGGTGCCAGCCGCCCTGCAACCTCGGACATCGGGGCCAGCAGGGGCAGGCCGCCGCGATCGTCGGTCACGGTTTCATAGGCGATGGCAGTGCAGCCCGAGGCCAGCAGGTCATGGGTCTGCTCGGGGTCGGGGGCAAGATGCAGGTAGGTGAACAGCAACTGACCTTCGCGCAGCATCTTGCGCTCGGCGGGCTGGGGTTCCTTGACCTTGACGATCATGTCGGCGGCGGCAAAGATTTCCTGCGCGGTGCCGATGATGGTCGCGCCGGCGGCCTGGTAATCCTCGTCGGTGAACCCTGCGCCCAGTCCGGCGCCGGTTTCGACGATCACCTGATGGCCATGGCCAACCGCTTCCTGAGCGGCATTCGGGGTCAACCCGACGCGGAATTCCTGGGGTTTGATTTCTTTCGGGCAACCGATCTTCATGGGATCCTCCTGAGCGCTGTCGTCACAGCATGCCGGTTTTCGCTTGCAATTTCCGTGCAGACTTGGTGCGCTGGACAGCAGGTTATCGAAAAATTCTTCGAAGAATGCGGCCAAAATCAGAAGGAATCTGCGGCAATGGAGCTGGACGAGACGGATCGCCGGATACTGCGCGTGCTTCAGCGCGAAGGGCGCATTTCCAACGCCGATCTGTCCGAACGGGTCAACCTGTCGCCTTCGGCCTGTCACCGGCGCGTGCAACGGCTGGAAGCCGAAGGCATCCTGCGCGGCTATGTCGGGCTGCTGGACGCGCGCAAGATGGGGTTCCCGACCACCGTTTTCGTCGAAATCACCCTGCAGGCGCAGGCCGACGATGTGCTGGATGCTTTTGAAAAGGCGGTGGCGCGGGTGCCCGATGTTTTGGAATGCCACCTGATGGCAGGCACCGCCGACTATATCCTGAAGGTCGTCGCCGAAGGCACCGAAGATTTCGCCCGCATCCACCGCCAATACCTGACGCGGCTGCCCGGGGTTGCTCAAATGCAATCTTCTTTTGCGCTTCGAACCGTGTTCAAGACGACGGCCCTGCCGGTCTAGTTAACGACGACTTAGCCATTTTTTGCGAAAGTCTGGCCTCCAGCAGGAGGGCCGGATGGCTTTCAGTATCTACGCGATTGACAATGAATTTGCTGTTGCCACCGGCAGCAACATTGGCACGTCCGTGGGAAAGTCGCGCTTTGACAACCCGCCGAACGGGTCCAAGGATCTGGTGATCACCACGCATGACGGCGACGACGACCCGCGCCTGTTCGAACCCGGCGACGTCTATGACGTGTCCTGGGGCGGCGCTGGCGGCGGCAGCATCATGAATGCGGTCGTGATGCGCAGCGATCCGTCGCCCACCGTCAGTGGCGGGGTCATCGTGTTCAAGGGTACGGACGAAAACGGCGATCCGGCCGAGGTGGTCTGGACGCCGGGTGTGGACCTGGAAAACTGGTACTGGACCAACTACAATCCATCGGCCGAGCCGCAGTTCTACACGGCGGATCAAAACTCCGGCTACAGTCACGAATTCGTCTGTTTCGAAAAGACCGTGCGCCTTCACACGCCGCTGGGACTGCGCCGCGCCGGCAGTCTTGAGGTGGGCGACAAGGTCTGTACCTGGGCGGGGCCTGCGGCCACGGTGCAGTGGATCGGTCGCAGGACGGTCGAGGCCATGGGCAAATCCGCCCCCGTGCGGTTTTCACGCGGGGCGATCGGGAATTTCGCACCGATCAAGCTGTCTCCTCAGCACCGCGTTCTGATCACCAGCCCCAAGGCCGAGGACAAGCATGGCTCTCGCGAGGTGCTGGTGCCGGCCATCGCCCTTGTCGATGAGGCCAAGATCAGGCGGGTGCCACGAAAACAGGTGACTTATGTCCATATCCTGTTGGATCGGCACGATATCCTGATCGCGGCTGGCGCTCCGTGCGAAAGCCTGCTGCCTGGGCGCCGGGTGATGGAGTGCCTGCCGCCGGAGGATCGCGCGGCGGTCCGCAAGATCATCGGCGAAAAGGGCCTGACGCCGTGCCGCCCGGTGCTGAGCGTGCGCGAGGCCATGGAACTGATCTCTGGCCGGGGGCTGCCAAAGCGGGAAGCGGCCTTGATCTGACCCCTCGTGGCGGTCCATCGTGGCCCAGGGCTTTGGGGGATCGCATGGCGGACTGGGATCATATCATCGTGGGCGCGGGCAGCGCCGGTTGCGTTCTGGCCAAACGGCTGAGCGAGGCCGGGCGCCGTGTCCTGCTGCTCGAGGCGGGCGGCAAGGACAATTACCATTGGGTCCATATCCCCATGGGCTATCTGTACTGCATCAACAACCCGCGCACCGACTGGTGTTATCGCACGGCGCATGACCCCGGTCTGAACGGGCGGTCCCTGCTGTATCCGCGTGGCAAGGTGCTGGGCGGATGTTCGTCGATCAACGGCATGCTGTATCTGCGCGGGCAGGCGGCGGATTATGACGGCTGGCGGCAGATGGGGCTGACGGGCTGGGGCTGGGACGACGTGCTGCCCTATTTCAAGCGCTCCGAAGACTATGTCGAAGGCCCGTCCGAGATGCACGGCGCAGGCGGCGAATGGCGGGTCGAAAACCAGCGCCTGCACTGGGACGTGCTGGATGACTGGATGGAGGCCGCCCATGCCGAAGGGCTGCCCAAGGTCACAGATTTCAACACCGGCGACAACGAGGGGGTCGGCTATTTCCGGGTGAACCAGCGGGGCGGCTGGCGGATGAACACGGCCAAGGCCTTTTTGCGGACGGCGACGAACGACCGCCTCAAGGTCGAAACCCGGGCGCAGGCCAAACACCTGATCCTTGACGGCGGACAGGTGGTGGGCGTGGCCTATGACCGGAACGGCCAGCCGCAAGAGGCACGCTGCAGCGGCGAGGTGATCCTGTCGGCGGGGGCGGTGAATTCGCCGCAGATCCTGCAACTGTCCGGGATCGGACCCGCGGCGCAGCTGGCAGAGCTGGGGATTGCCGTTCACAAGGATGCGCCGGGGGTCGGCGCCAACCTGCAGGACCATCTGCAACTGCGCTGTTCGTGGCGGCTGGAGGGGGCGAAGACGCTGAACACCATAGCCAATTCGCTGTGGGGCAAGGCGATGATCGGGCTTGAATACGCGCTCAGGCGGTCCGGGCCGATGTCGATGTCGCCGTCGCAACTGGGTGCCTTTGCCAAATCGCGCGAGGATCTGGCGACGCCGGATCTGGAATACCATGTGCAGCCCCTGTCGCTGGGCGCCTTTGGCGAGCCGTTGCACGATTACCCGGCGATGACCGCCTCGGTCTGCAACCTGCGCCCCGAAAGCCGGGGCACGATCACGCTGGCCTCGGGAGATTATCGCGATGCGCCGGTGATCGCCCCGAATTACCTGTCAACCGAAGGCGACCGGCAGGTGGCGATCGCGGCGATCCGTCAGGCGCGCCGGATCATGGCGCAAGGCCCGATGCGGCGCTACAACCCGCAAGAGGTCAAGCCGGGGCCGTCGTTCGAAAGTGATGCGGATCTGGCAAGGGCGGCGGGTGATATCGGCACGACGATCTTTCACCCGGTCAGCACGGTGCGCATGGGACCCGAGCCCGCGGCGCCGCTGGATGCGCAGTTGCGGTTCAAGGGGCTTGGCGGGCTGCGGGTGGTCGATGCCAGCGTGATGCCGACGATCACCAGCGGCAACACCAATTCCCCGACGATCATGATCGCCGAAAAGGCGGCGGACATGATCCTTGGCCGGGCTCAGGGCTGAATGAAGTTTTCGGCGAAAATCTTGTTCAGCGTCAGGGTTTCGGGTGATCGTCGTATTCGCCCGACAGGATGCGCCGGGCGTCGCCTTCGGGGTCGTCATACTGGTTCGACCGGATGGTAAAGACGAAAAAGGCAAGGCCTGCTCCGCCAAGGACCAGCGAAATCGGGATCAGGTAGGTCAGGATGTTCACGGCATTTACCTCAGGCGCAGGGCGTTCAGGGACACCGTAATCGAACTGGCCGACATCGCCAAGGCGGCGATCAGGGGCGAGCACAGCCCGGCAACGGCCAGCGGAACGGCAATCACGTTGTACCAGCTGGCGATGGTAAAGTTTTCCCGGATGCGGCGCGTGGCGTTTTGCGCGGTGCGCGTGGCTTCGGGGATGGGGGCCAGCGAATTGCCCAGCAGCACGATGTCCGAGGCGACGCGCGCCGCGTCCAGCGCCGAGGCCGGAGAAATCGAGGCATGGGCCGCCGTCAGCGCGGCCGTGTCGTTCAGCCCGTCCCCGACCATCAGCACCTTGGCGCCATCGCGGGTCAGGGCGTCGATCCGGCCGGCCTTGTCCTGGGGCAGGGCTTCTGCCAGCCATTGCGCGATGCCAAGCCGCTTTGCCAGCGCCTCGACCGCGGCGGTGGTGTCGCCGGACATCAGGATCACCGTCTTGCCGGCCTCTTGCAGCCCGCGGACGGCCTCTTCAGCGCCATCGCGCAGGCGGTCGGTAAAGGTAAAGGCCTGCGCCGGGCCATCCCCGACACGCAGCCAGGCCGATGTCATCTCGCCGGCGCTGCCGCCAACCCAGCTTGCGCGGCCCAGGCGGACCATCTGGCCGTTCCAGTCGCCCTGAGCGCCATAGCCTGGCACCTCGGTGATCGCGGTCACCGGGGCGGGCGTGATGCCCGCCGCACGGGCCGCAGCACTCAGCGATTGCGACAAGGGGTGCGACGACCCCATCGCCAGCGCCATGGCGATTTCCAGGTCGCGGCGGGTGAAATCATCGAGGTTGGTCAGTTCCGGCGCGCCGGCGGTCAGGGTGCCGGTCTTGTCAAACACGACGGTATCGACCTGGGCCAGCCGCTCGAGCGCGGTGGCGTCCTTGATCAGCAGGCCGCGTTTGAACAGACGCCCCGAGGCGGCGGTGGTCACCGCCGGCACCGCAAGACCCAGCGCACATGGGCAGGTGATGATCAGCACGGCGGCGGCGATGTTCACCGCGACGCGCAGGTCGCCCGAATACATGTACCAGCCGATGAAGGCCAGGGCCGACAGGATGTGCACCCCCGGCGCATACAGCTTGGCCGCCTTGTCCGCCAGCGAGGTATAGCGCGACCGCCCGCTTTCCGCGACGGCGACCAGATCGGCCATGCGGTGCAACGAGGTGTCGCGGCCCACGGCCGTCGCGCGGATCAGCAGCGGGCCGGTCAGGTTGACCTCGCCTGCGCTGACCTCGCGGCCCGGTTCGGCAAAGATCGGCAGGGTTTCCCCGGTCAGCAGCGACCGGTCCAGTTCGGATGTGCCTTCGGTGATCACGCCGTCGACGGGCATCCGGCTGCCGGGCCGCACGCGCAACAGATCGCCAACCGCCAATTCGGAGACCGACACCTTTTCTTCGCCGTCGTCGGTCAGGCGCCAGGCGCGCGGCACTTCCAGCGCGGCCAGTTCTTCGGCCGCGCTGCGCGCAACCGAGCGGGTCCGGTGGTCCAGGTAACGGCCGGTCAGCAGGAAAAAGGTCAGGGCGATGGCGGCGTCGAAATAGGCATGTTCCCCCGACAGCGATGTTTCCCAAAGCGAGGTGGCAAGCGCCAGCAGGATGGCCAACGAAATCGGCACGTCCATGTTCAGCGCCCCGGCGCGCAGGGCGGTCCAGGCGTTGCGAAAGAAGGGCTGCGCCGAAAAGGCCACGGCCGGCAGCACGATGGCCGCCGAAATCCAGTGGAACAGATCGCGGGTTGCGCCCTCGGCGCCGGACCAGACCGCGATCGACAGCAGCATCACGTTCATCGACGCAAAGCCCGCGACCGCCAGCCGCATCAGCAATTCGCGCCCCGCGCGGTCGGTCTGGGTGGCGGCCAGCGCCGTGGTGTCCAGTTCGTGCGCCTCGTAACCGGCGCCGGTGACCAGCGGGATCACGTCTGCGGCGGTGACATCGGCGTCGGCCTCGATGCTGACGCGTTTCATCGTCAGGTTCACCCGGGCCGATCGCACCCCCGGCGCGGCGTTCAGCGCCCGTTCGACCGCGGCCATGCAGGCGGCGCAGTGGATCGTCGGCAAGGACAGCACGATATGCGCCTTGATCGGTTCCTGCGCGGCGGCCAGCGCCTCGGCTGAGGGGGCGGCAGAGCAGGCGGGGCAAGCCGAAACCGGGCTGCGCAGGGTGGCGGTCATGTCATCAGCCTCCGATCGACATTTCCAGACGCTGTTCGAATTCGGTGCCGTCCAGCGCCGTGGCCTTGAGCCAGACATCCCAGTTTCCGGGGTTCAGCTCGACATAGGCGACATAGGCCTGGCCGTTGTAGGCGAATTCGGGCACGCGGTCTTCGCTGACGTTGGTGGGGCGGCCCACCGTCGCGTCCAGCTTGCCGACCTGGACGGGGCGGCCGTCCTTGTCGGTGATCGACAGGATCAGCCGGTCGTCCTCCAGCTGCGCCTTGATCGACCAACCCAGCGATTCCTGCTGCGCCTTGCGCTGGTTGAAGGTTTGGCTGGCCACGTAGGAATTCTTGACCTCGAGCCCGGGGAAGGTTTTGACCGCGTTGTAGGCCAGCGCCAGGTTGACCCCGATGATCACGGCAAAGGCGCCGCCAAAGATGCCCAGCACATGCCAGCCCGTCAGTTTGCGTTCGCGCGCCATCAGTTGGCCCTTCCGTTGAAGATGGTGTCGTTATGTGCCCGGTCGCCGTTGGTCAGATCCTCGACCCAGAAGCGGAAGGGAATGCGTTCCGATTCAGCGGCTTCGGAGCCCTTGGGCGCGATCACATAGACCTTTTGCAGGAAAGTTTCGTTCGCGGGAACCTGCACGGTTTCATAAGGCGTGCCTTCCAGCTGGACGCGCAAGAATTCATTGCCCGTCACCGAGATGCGGAAGGGCCGCGATTCGCCATGCTTGTTCAGAAGGCGCACGTCATAGGTGTTGCGGATCGACCCGTCGGACAGGGTCACAAAGGTCGGATTGCGCACCGGGGCCACGGTCATCTCGATCTCGGGGCGGATGAACAGGGCAAAGACCAGCCCGATCCCGACCAGCGACCACAGCGTGGTGTACAGGATGACCCGCGGCCGGAAGATGTGTTTCCAGACCGAGCGCGGCGGCTCGCCCGCGCGTTCGCGGGTTTCGTCGGAAAAGGCCAGGTAGTCGATCAGCCCGCGCGGCTTGCCGACCTTGTCCATCATGTCGTCGCAGGCGTCGATGCACAGCGCGCAGGTGATGCAGGCCAGTTGCTGGCCGTCGCGGATGTCGATCCCCACCGGGCAGACGTTCACGCAGGCATTGCAGTCGATGCAATCGCCCAGGCCTTCGCGGGCCTTGCCCTTGCCGCGCGGCTCACCGCGCCATTCGCGGTAGCCCACGGTCAGGGTGTCTTCGTCCATCATGGCGGCCTGGATGCGCGGCCATGGGCAGGCATAGATGCAGATCTGTTCGCGGGCAAAGCCGCCAAAGAAGAAGGTGATCACGCCCATGACGATGATCGTGGTATAGGCGATCGGATGGGCCTGGCCGGTGAACAGATCGACCAGAAGCGTCGGCGCATCGGTGAAATAGAACACCCAGGCGCCGCCGGTGGCGATGCCGATGGCAAACCAGATCGTCCATTTCGTCAGGCGCAGACGGAATTTGCGGAAATCCATCTTTTGCTGGCGATGCAGGCGCAGGCGGGCGTTGCGGTCGCCTTCGATCCAGCGTTCGACCAGGATGAACAGGTCGGTCCAGACGGTCTGCGGGCAGGCATAGCCGCACCACACCCGGCCCAGGGCCGAGGTGAACAGGAACAGGCCAAGCCCCGCCATGACCAGAAGCCCGGCAACAAAGTAGAATTCGTGCGGCCAGATCTCGATCCAGAAAAAGAAGAAGCGGCGCCCGGCAAGATCAAGCAGCACCGCCTGATCCGGCAGTTCCGGACCGCGATCCCAGCGAATCCACGGGGTGATGTAATAGACACCCAGCATGAGCGTCAAAAGCACCCATTTCAGGCTGCGGAATTTGCCCGACACGCGGCGCGGAAAGATCGGTTCGCGCGATTTGTACAGGCTGGGGGCGGGTGTATTGCTGTCGGACACGGGGGAATCGCTCCGTTAAGGAATGAGGTTGCGGCCCTTTTCCCAAGTTGGGGGCGGCGGCTCTTTGATGTGCATCAAATTCTACATCTTCGATTTAGCTTTTTGCCCGCAAAGGTCAGGGGGCTTACGTGTCATCGCCTTGATTTTCCGCGGCTTCCCGCCGAAGCCAGCGGATGAAATCGCGCAGGGCGGGGCGGGTGACGCCGGGTGCGGTGACGATGTGATAGCCGGCATCGCCCGCGTCCTCGAACAGGGCCAGCAGACGTCCGGCCCTGAGGTCCTCGGCCACCGCGATGCGGGTCGCGATGGCGATGCCCTGACCGCTGCGCACCCCGTCGATCATCAGGTTGCCCGGAACATGGGTGACGCTGGCCAGCCTTTGGCCGACAATGCCGCGCGTCTCCAGCCAGCGGCTGGTTTCATTCTGCCCCAGTTCCTGAAGCCAGGGCACGGTCACAAGGTCGCGCGGGGTTTGCGGCAGGCCCGATTGAAACAGCGACGGCGCGCCGACGACCACAAGCGGCGCGCGCATCAGCAACCGGCTGTCCAGCCCTTTCCAGGGGCCGGTGCCATAGCGCAACGCTACATCGACGCCGCCGGGGGCAGGATCGGTCAACCGCGGGTCGGGGTTGATCATCAGTTCGACATCAGGGCACAGCGCCCGGAACCCTGCCAGCCGGGGCATCAGCCAGTTGGCGGCAAAGCTGGGCGTGCAGGCGACGTGCAAGGGGCGCCCGGCGTCGGCGCCGGTCAGGGCCTCGACGGTCTGGATCAGCTGGCCGAAACCGTCCAGCAGGGCGCGCGCCAGGATCTCTCCCTCGGGGGTCAGGGACAGGCTGCGGGCGCTGCGGTCCAGCAACGACAGGCCAAGATGGGTTTCCAGCGCGCGCATCTGTTGGCTGACGGCGGCATGGGTGACATTCAGCGCTGCCCCCGCCTGCGCGACCGAACCGGTCTGGGCATAGGCGGCAAAGGCGCGCAGGGCGCTGAGCGGGGGCAGGGATGACCAGTTCAAAAGTTAGCCCAGCTTACACATCAGATTTTTTCCTGAGTCGCTTTTGATCGACCCTATGCCGATGATGATTGCATGAAATGCTTGCCAAAAAGGATAATAGGATGTTGGGCGTCTTTGCAAAAACTTTCATGACAGCCACGGGCGCGCGGCCGGAAACCCGGTTGCGGCCCGATTTGCCAAAGCTGGGGCTGCGCGAAAAGGACCTGCCGTTTTATCGCGGTCCCCGGGATGGGGGGCACAAGGATGATTGATCCGGGTGTTCTGTTCCGCATTCCGCGCCGCGACCCTGCACAAACCGGGCAAAGGGGCGCAAGGCAGGTCCATGACCTGCCTCATCCGCTGCGATGGTGGTGAGTGAATGGACGCCGGCGCCTCAGGAAACGCGCGAACAGGACGAGGCACCGGCGTCATACCCCCCGACAGGGCGGGGTGTCTTTGGATCAGGGGGAGGGCCCCGACCTTATGGCCCAAGTTTTTTCAGAAACCGGGCCTGCGGGCTTTGACCCAAATCAAGATCGGCACCATCATACGCGGTTTTTTGAATATTATTCTGGATACATCTTTTACGCGATCCTGACCTGGGAGCTTCCCATCGCCCCGGGGTCGCCGCGCAACAAAAAACGGGCCAGGAAAATCCCGGCCCGTTTCGTTTTCAAAGTCGAAGGGACGACTTATTCAGAGGCTTCGCCGCCACCCAGTCCGTGCACATAGGTGGCAACGGCGCGGATCTCGGCCTCGGAGAGGCGTTCGTTCCAGTTGGGCATCACGCCATAGCGGGCGTTGTTCACCGTCTCCATCAGCGAGTCGTAGTCGCCGCCATACAGCCAGATCGCGTCGCTCAGGTTCGGAGCGCCCTGGATGCGGTCGCCCTTTGCGTCGTCGCCATGGCAGGACGCGCAGTTGTCCAGATAGACGGTTTCACCCTCGGCCACGGCTGCGGCATCCTGGGGTTCACCCGACAGGCTCATGACGTAGTTGACGACCTGGTTGATCTGCTCAGGTTCCAGCAGTTCGTCGCGTCCAAAGGCCGGCATTTCCGACTGACGGGCCCAATCCACGTCGATGTCGGGGTTGCGGATGCCGACGGTGATCGTGGTGTGGATGTCCTCGATCGAGCCGCCCCAAAGCCAGTCATCGTCCAGCAGGTTGGGATAACCCTTGGCCCCCGCCGCACCGGACCCGTGGCACTGGGCGCACCAGGTCTTGAACACGGCGCTGCCGGCGTTGATGGCATAGCCGTTCAGCTCGGGGTCGGTTGCGATCTCGGACAGCTCGACCGAGGCCAGCTTTTCGTTGATCGGACCGTTGCGGGCCTCGACGGCAGCGATTTCAGCCGCCACTTCGCCCCGGGTCGAGTACCCCAGAATGCCCGCGGTGGCCGAATTGATGCCCGGCCAGGCAGGGTAGGCGATGGTATAGCCGATGCCCCAGACGATACAGACATAGAAGGTATACAGCCACCACCGCGGAAGGGGTTTGTTGTATTCCTGGATGCCGTCCCAGCTGTGTCCCGTCGTCTCATAATCGAGATCGTCGTTCTTTTTCTTGTCACTCATGTCCCGGCCTCCTTATTCGGCGGGTTTGTCGGCCTGCACGGGGGCAGGTCGATCATCGTGGCGAAAGGGAATGTTCGCGGTGTCCTGGTGGATCGCCTTGGATCCGGGCCGCAAGGCCCAGAAGACGATCCCCATGAAGAAGGCGAACATCGCCAGCAGCGCCCAGCTGTCTGCCAGCTGCCGAAGGAAAGAATACTGTTCCATAATCCCCCCTTTAGCGGCTTGCGTCAGGCGTGAAGGTCGAGAAATCGACCAGCGTGCCCAGCATTTGCAGATAGGCGACCAGCGCATCGAGTTCCGAAACGCCCGGCTGGCTGTCAAAGTTGCGCACGTTGACGTTTTCGCCATAGCGCTCGAACAGGCCATCGGTATCGGCGTCGGGATCTGCCTGCGCGGCGAAATCCGCCTGGCCGGCTTCGACCATCTCGTCCGAATAGGGCACACCGACCAGGGCGTGGGTGGCCATCAGGTCACCGATGTATTTGCCGTCGATCAGCTTGGCTTCGAGAAAGCCATACTTGGGCATGACCGATTCCGGCACGACCGATTGCGGGTCGCGCAGGTGGTCAACGTGCCAGTCATCCGAATACCGGCCGCCGACGCGGGCAAGGTCGGGCCCCGTCCGCTTGGATCCCCACTGGAACGGGTGGTCGTACTGGCTTTCAGCCGCAAGGCTGTAGTGGCCATACCGTTCCACTTCGTCCCGCATCGGGCGGATCATCTGGCTGTGGCAGACATAGCATCCTTCGCGGATGTAGATGTCACGACCAGCCAGTTCCAGCGGCGTGTAGGGGCGCATGCCTTCGACGTCCTCGATGGTGTTGTCGAGGTAGAAGAGCGGCACAATCTGCACCAGGCCCCCGACCGTCACCGCGAGAAAGGCAAAGATTGCCAAAAGCGTGACGTTTTTCTCGAGGACTGCGTGTTTGTCTAGAATTGCCATTGTGTCCGGTCCTCCTTATTCGGCCGGCGTGGCATGGGCCGAGGCGGCGCTGGCTTCGACAGCCGGCGAACGCTTAACGGTCATCCACAGATTGTAGCACATGATCATGGCTCCGCCGAGGAACAGGCCTCCGCCAAGGGCACGCACCACATACATCGGGAACTTGGCGCTCACGGTGTCGGCGAAAGAGTTCACGAGGAAACCGTTGGCATCGACTTCACGCCACATCAGGCCTTCCATGATGCCGGTCACCCACATGGATGCCGCGTAAAGAACGATGCCGATCGTGGCCAGCCAGAAGTGCCAGGACACCAGCGACAGCGAATACAGACGTTCGCGGTTCCACAGTTTCGGCACCAGATAGTACAGCGCGCCAAAGGTGATCATGCCGTTCCAGCCAAGTGCGCCAGAGTGGACGTGACCGATGGTCCAGTCGGTGTAGTGCGACAGCGAGTTGACTGCGCGGATCGACATCATCGGACCTTCGAAGGTGGACATGCCGTAGAAACCGATCGAGATCACCATCATGCGGATCACCGGGTCGGTGCGCAGCTTGTCCCATGCGCCCGAAAGCGTCATCAGACCGTTGATCATGCCGCCCCAGGAGGGCATCCACAGAACGATCGAGAACACCATGCCAAGGGTCGAGGCCCAGTCAGGCAGCGCGGTATAGTGCAGGTGGTGCGGACCGGCCCAGATATAGATGAAGATCAGCGCCCAGAAGTGGATGATCGACAGCTTGTAGCTGAACACGGGGCGTTCGGCCTGCTTGGGAACAAAGTAGTACATCATGCCCAAAAAGCCCGCGGTCAGGAAAAAGCCCACGGCGTTGTGGCCATACCACCACTGCGTCATGGCATCCTGCACACCCGAGAAGACCTGGACCGATTTGGAACCCCAGATCGACACGGGGATCGACAGGTTGTTGAACACGTGCAGCATGGCGACGGTCAGGATGAACGACAGGTAGAACCAGTTGGCCACGTAGATGTGCGGCTCTTTGCGCTTGACGATTGTACCGACGAAGACAGCCAGATAGCACAGCCAGACGATGGTCAGCCAAAGGTCGACGTGCCACTCGGGCTCGGCGTATTCCTTGGACTGGGTCGAGCCCAGCAGATAGCCGGTTGCCGCCAGCACGATGAACAGCTGGTAGCCCCAGAAGACGAACCAGGCAAGGTTGCCGCCCCAAAGGCGGGCAGCACTGGTGCGCTGGACCACGTAGAACGAGGTCGCGATCAGGGCGTTACCGCCAAAGGCAAAAATCACGGCGCTGGTGTGCAGCGGACGCAGGCGCCCGAAGTTGGAGTAGCCCTGAGCCCAATCAAAGTTGAGCACCGGCCAAGCCAGCTGAGAGGCGATGAATGTCCCGACCAGAAAGCCGACGACGCCCCAAAAGGCGGTTGCGATCACGCCGGCGCGCACGACGCCGTCCATGTATTCGTTCGCGACGGGTGTCGCGGGCACGGGTTCATCCGTATGGCGCAGGGTCCACAGGAATAGTCCTGCTGCAACCAGCAGGATGATTATCGCGTGTACCTGGTAAGCCAAGTCGCGCGCGTAGCTGGCTGCGATCATCGCAAAGATCGCCACCAGACCAAGCACGATAAGCTTGATATAGTTCAACATTGTTCGTCCCTTCGTCTTTCCTGCACGATTCGGATTCCCGGCAGGCGGTTTTTAGACTGTGTGCGTTTTGCGCGGTTAGATCAAAGACGACCTTGATCTGCATCAATGGATGCTGCGATGCGGCTTGACGCGTATCAAGGTGCGGCGATCCGCGCGCCGCTAGTCTGGTATCAGAATGCAGCGTCTGACCGAGGAAACGCCATGAGCTATAAGTCTATCCTAACCGTTGTAACCGATCCGGGGCTGGCCGAAAGCACCGTTTCACATGCCGCCGCCGTTGCGATTGGGGCCGATGCGCATCTGGATGTGCTGTGCCTGGGCGTCGATCGCACCCAGACCGGGTATTATTATGCCGGCGCCAACGCCATGGTCCTGCAGGAAACCCTGACCCGCGCCACCAAAGAGGCCGAGGACCTGGCCGCAAAGACACGCGCCATTCTGGGCCGGTTCGATGTACGCTGGGGGGTTGACCACGGGGTTGCGCAACTGGCCGACATCGGTCGCCACGTGGCGGCGCGGGCGCGGTTCTCGGACCTGGTGGTGCTGCCAAAGCCCTATGGCAAGGAGCGTGGGGTGGAGTTGGAACCGGTCATCGAAGGGGCCATGTTCGAAGGGCAGGTGCCCGTGGTGGTGGTGCCCGATGATGTCGAACCTCCGACCCAGCCCAAGCGGGTGGTGATCGGCTGGAACGAAAGCTCGGAGGCGCTGCGGGCAGTGCGGGCTGCGCTGCCGGTGCTGCGCGGCGCGGATGCGGTGCACGTGGTGGTCATCGACCCGCCGCAGCACGGGCCGAACCGGTCGGATCCGGGTGGCCTGCTGTCGCAATACCTGGCCCGTCACGGCGTGAAGGCCGAGATCGACGTTCTGTCCAAGACCATGCCGCGGGTGTCGGACGTGCTGATGCGTCATGTGCGCGACATCGACGCCGACCTGGTGGTGATGGGGGCCTATGGCCATTCGCGGTTCCGCGAGGCGATCTTGGGCGGTGCGACCCGCAACATGCTGGAGCAAGCCAGCGTCACGGTCCTGATGGCCCACTGAAGACGGGACACGGCGGGACGGCGCTCGCTCTTGCAGAGCATCGCCCCGCCCACCGTCCCGTCGGGCCCGGCCTTGGCGGTTTGCGCGCGGGCTTGTGGCATTTCGGCGATCTGCTAGCCTGTCGGAACGCAACAGGAGAGTTCCGATGGCCTATGTTTCCGGTTTTCTTGCCCCGGTGCCCGAGGACAAGAAAGACATCTATATAGACAAGGCAAAGGCCAGCTGGCCGTTGTTCAAGGAATACGGCGCCACCAGCATGGTCGAAACATGGGAAGCAGACGTGCCGGATGGCGAACACACGTCCTTTCCGATGGCGGTCAAACGCGAGCCGGGGGAAAAGATCGTGTTTTCCTGGATCACCTGGCCTGACAAGGCGACCTGCGATGCCTGCTGGGCCTCGATGGAGACCGATCCGCGCTGGCAGGTGATGTTCGACATGCCCTTTGACGGAAAACGCATGGTGTTCGGCGGATTCGATCAGATCGTCAGCCTGTGAACCAATTTGGGCAGCGCCAGGGCGCTGCCCATCCGGTCGCTGTCAGGAAAAGATGCCGCCGTCGGCGTCGTCTCCGGCCTCGTCCAGCAGGCGGGCCATGTCGGGAACGGTGACGTGGCGCTTGCCCTCAAGGTGGATGACGCCATCCTTTTTCAGGGCAGAAATCTGGCGGCTGACGGTTTCCAAAGTCAGGCCAAGGTAGTCCGCCATGGCTTCGCGCGTCAGGGGCAAGTCAAAGACCAACGGCCCTTCGGATCCCTTTACCTTGAGCGTCGCATCGCGCCGCGCGATGATCGACAAGAGCGATGCGATCTTTTCGCGCGCGGTCTTGCGACCCAGCACCAGCATCCATTCGCGTGCCGCATCCAGTTCGTCCAGGGTCATTTCCAGAAGACGCTGGGCGATATGGGGCGTGCGGCCCATCATGTCCTCGAACGGCGTCTTGCGGAAACAGCACATGACCAGATCGGTGGTCGCGACCACGTCATAGGCGGCGGCCTCGCGCCCGGGGCGGCCGACGAAATCAGAGGGCAGCAGCAGACCGACCATCTGGGTGCGGCCGTCCTCCATGGTCTGGGTCAGGGTGGCGATCCCGGACACGACCGAGCCGACGAAATCCATCCGGTCACCGGACCAGATCACCGTCTGGCCGGCCTCGAACTTGCGGTAATACTTGATCTCTTCCAGCCGCTCCAGTTCATCCGTCTCGCAGCGCGCGCAAACGGCCCGATGGCGGATCGGGCAGCTGTCGCACTGTTGGGCGATGGCAAGGCTTTTTTCATTCAGCATCGATTTGCTCGTGTTGATCTGAGTCAAGGTGGTGCTCCTTCGATGCTCATAACTGTACGCGCATGGACACGCGAACACAACTTGCCCGACTGGGCCTTTTCGACGCGAAAGTACCGCGTTACACCTCATATCCGACAGCGCCGCATTTTGCCGGCGATGTGGGGCCGGAAAGCTATGCGCGATGGATCGAGGCTCTTCCCCAAGATGGGGAGATTTCTCTGTATTTGCATGTCCCTTTTTGCCGCAGGTTGTGCTGGTTCTGCGCCTGCCGCACTCAGGGTACATCCACCTTGGCCCCTGTCGAAGCATATGTCGAGACGCTGAAGGCCGAACTGGCCCTGCTGCGCAGGCATTTGCCACGGGGCGTGACGCTGTCGCGGTTGCATTGGGGCGGCGGCACGCCGACGCTTTTGTCGCCGGACATGATGAAATCGCTGATCGACGCGGTGCGCGAAACCGCAGATTTTTCCGAAGGTGCCGAGTTTTCGGTCGAGATTGACCCGAATGAAATCGACGGCGCGCGCCTGGACGTGCTGGCCGCAGGCGGCATGAACCGCGCGTCGATCGGGGTTCAGGATTTTGATCCTGAAATTCAGGAAACCATCGGGCGTCCGCAGGGCTACGAGATCACCCGCAAGGCCGTGGACCTGATTCGCGATCGCGGCGTGGCCAGCCTGAACGCCGATATCCTGTTTGGACTGCCGCACCAATCACAGGCGCGCATCACCGAAACGGTGCAAAAACTGCTGAGCTTCAGCCCGGACCGCGTGGCGCTGTATGGCTATGCGCATGTGCCCTGGATGGCGAAACGCCAGCAGATGATCCCTTCGGATGCGCTGCCGACACCGACAGAACGGCTGGACCTGTTCGAGACGGCGCAGCGGCTGTTCAAATGGGATGGCTACGAGGAAATCGGCATCGACCACTTCGCGCAGCCCTCTGACGGGCTGGCCATCGCCAAGAAGACCGGCAAGCTGCGCCGGAATTTCCAGGGCTACACCGACGACACCGCCGCGGCGCTGATCGGGGTGGGGGCATCGTCGATTTCGCGGTTCCCGCAAGGGTTTGCCCAGAATGCGCCGGCGACCTCGGCGCATACGACGGCAATCCGGGCAGGCAAGTTTTCAACCTCGCGGGGGCATACCTTCAAGGGGCAGGACCTGCTGCGCAGCCGTCTGATCGAGATGGTCATGTGCGATTTCCGCATCGACGCCGAGGAAATCCTGCGCGATTTCGACATCTCGCGCGAGGCGCTGTTCGCCATGATCGAAAAGGCCAGGGCCGAGTTCGACAACCTGCTGGTGGTCACCGAGGAAGGTCTGTTCATTCCGCCTGCGGTGCGTCCCCTGACGCGGATCGTGGCGCGGGCCTTTGATGCCTATGACCTGAGCAAGGCGGGGCACAGTTCGGCCATCTGAACCGGAACGGAGGCTGGCGCTCGCTCTTGCAGAGCGTCGCCCCACCCACCGTCCCGCGGAGAGTCAGACGGCGATGTCGAAGGCCGCCGAAAGCAGCGTTCTGGTATAGTCCGTGCGCGGTCTTTCAAAGACATCCTCGGCGTCGCCGTATTCCACCACGTCGCCTTGTTTCATCACGATGACCTTGTGGCTCATGGCGCGCACGACCTTCAGGTCGTGGCTGATGAACAGATAGGCAAGGTTGTATTTGCGCTGCAGGTTGCGCAGCAGCTCGACGATCTGCACCTGCACCGTCATGTCCAGCGCGCTGGTCGGTTCGTCCAGTACCACCAGGCGCGGCCGCAGCACCATGGCGCGGGCGATGGCGATGCGCTGGCGTTGCCCGCCCGAGAATTCATGCGGGTAGCGATGCATGGTGGCCGGATCAAGCCCGACCTCGCGCATGACGTCGGTCACCGCTTCGCGGAAGGGGCGGCCATCGGGCGATCCGTGCACACCCAGCCCTTCGGCGATGATCTGTTCGCAGGTCATGCGCGGCGACAGGCTGCCAAAGGGGTCCTGAAAGACGATCTGCATTTCCGACCGCAGGCGGCGCAATTCCTTGGTGGACCAGCCGCGCACATCCTGGCCGCGGTAGGTGATGCCACCTTCGGACCCGATCAGGCGCATGATGGCCAGAGCCAGAGTCGTCTTGCCCGATCCGCTTTCGCCGACGATGCCGATGGTTTCCCCGGCCCGTACCGCGATCGAGGCATCATTGACCGCCTTGACTTGGCCGACGGTGCGTTTCAGCAGGCCTTCCTGGATCGGAAACCAGATCTTGAGGTGGTCGGTGCGGGCGATTTCCTCGGCCCCGGCGTCCACGGGATCCGGCAGGCCGGTGCTTTCGGCGGACAGCAGCATTTGCGTGTAGGGGTGCTGGGGGGTGGCGAAAATCTCGCGCGTGGCGCCCTGTTCGACGATTTCCCCATCCTTCATCACACAGACCCGGTCGGCGAATTTGCGCACGATGGTCAGGTCATGGGTGATGAACAGCAGGCTCATGTCCTCGGTCTGTTTGAGGTCGGCCAGCAGTTGCAGGATCTGCGCCTGAATGGTGACGTCCAGCGCCGTGGTCGGCTCGTCCGCGATCAACAGTTCAGGCCCGTTTGCAAGAGCCATGGCGATCATCACGCGCTGGCGCTGACCGCCGGACAGTTGGTGCGGATAGGACGACAGGCGGCTTTCGGGATCACGGATGCCGACCTTGTTCAGCAGTTCGATGATCCGGGCGCGCGCCGCGTCGCCAGTCAGGCCCTGGTGCAGGGCGATGCTTTCGGCCAGCTGCTTTTCCAGCGTGTGCAACGGGTTGAGCGAGGTCATCGGCTCTTGAAAGATGAAGCTGATGTCGTTGCCGCGCACCTTGCGCAGCAGCTTGTCCGAGGCGCCGATCATCTGCTGGCCTTCGTACAGGACCGATCCGCCGACGGTGGCGGAATCGCCCAGCAGCGACACGGTGGACAGCGCCGTGACCGATTTTCCCGATCCGCTTTCGCCCACCAAGGCCACGGTTTCGCCGCGCCCGACGGTAAAGGACACGCCTTTGACCGCCATGTTGGTCTGGCCGTCCTGGCGGAACGACACCGTCAAGTCCTTCACTTCGAGAATATTGCTCATGCGAAGGTTTTCCTTGGGTCAAAGGCGTCGCGCACGCCCTCGAAGATGAAAACAAGCAGCGACAGCATCACGGCAAAGACCGTGAAGGCGGTAAAGGCCAGCCAGGGGGCCTGCAGGTTCTGCTTGGCCTGGAGGGTCAGCTCGCCCAGCGAGGGTGCGGAGGAGGGCAGGCCAAAGCCCAGGAAATCAAGCCCGGCAAGCGTGCTGATCGTGCCGGTGACGATAAAGGGCAGCATGGTCAGGGTGGCGACCATGGCGTTGGGCAGCATGTGGCGGAACATGATTTTCCAGTTGGACACGCCCAACGCCTTGGCGGCGCGGACGTATTCCAGATTGCGCGCGCGCAGGAATTCGGCGCGCACCACACCCACAAGAGCCGTCCAGCCAAACAGGATCGTTAGCACCACCAGCAACCAGAAACTTCGCCCTAGAATGGCGAAGAGGATGATGATGACATAGATCGACGGCGTCGCGCCCCAGATCTCGATCAGGCGTTGAAAGATCAGGTCAAGCCAGCCGCCGAAATAGCCCTGAAGTGCCCCTGCGACGACGCCGATCAGGCTGGCGCAGACGGTGACGATCAGGGTGAACAGGATCGACAGGCGAAAGCCATAGATGACGCGGGCGACCACGTCACGCTTGGTATCATCGGTGCCCAGCCAGTTCTGGCTGTTGGGCGGCAGCGGGGCCGCGCCGGGGCGATCGACAGGGGTGTTGAAACTGTAGGGGATCAGCGGCCAGATCATCCAGCCCTTGTGGAAATCGCCATCCAGGGTTTCGCCCCTGTCCACCGCTTCGATCAGCCCCTCGGGGTCGTCAAAACAATCTTCGATGCCACCGGTCTTGATGAGGCATTTCACCTCGGGGTCGCGATAGGCGGCCTCGGTCTTGAAATCGCCGCCGAATTCCGTTTCGGGGTAAAAGTTGAAGATCGGGGTGTAATAGTCGCCGCGATAGTTCACGAGAAAGGGTTTGTCGTTGGCGATGAACTCGGCGAACAGCGACAAGACAAAGAAGAACAGGAAAATCCACAGCGACCAGAAGGCGCGGCGGTTGCGTTTGAAGTTGCGCCAGCGGCGCTGGTTCAGGGGGGACAGGGCCATGGCTTATCCCTCGCGCTTTTCAAAGTCGATGCGCGGATCGACAAGGACATACATCAGGTCGGACAGGATGTTCACCACCAGCCCGATCATGCCAAAGATGAACAGCGTGCCAAAGATCACCGGGTAGTCGCGCGCCACGGCGGCCTCGAACCCCAGACGGCCCAGACCGTCGAGCGAAAAGATCGTCTCGATGATCAGCGAGCCCGAGAAGAAGACGCCGATGAAGACCGCCGGAAAGCCCGCGATAACGATCAGCATGGCATTGCGAAAGACATGGCCGTACAGCACGCGCCGCTCGCTCAGCCCCTTGGCGCGGGCGGTCATGACATAGTGTTTCTTGATCTCGTCCAGGAACGAATTCTTGGTCAGCAGGGTCAGCGTCGCAAAGGCCGAGATGGTCGAGGCAATGACCGGCAGCGCGATGTGCCAGAAATAATCGCCAATCTTGCCGATCAGGCTGAGCTGGTCGAAGTTGTCCGATGTCAGCCCCCGCAGCGGGAAGATCTGCCAGTAACTGCCGCCCGCGAACAGAACCAGCAACAAGATGGCGAACAGGAACCCGGGGATGGCATAGGCCACGATGATCGCGCCCGACGTCCATGTGTCAAAGCTGCTGCCATCCTTGACCGCCTTGCGAATGCCCAGCGGGATCGAGATGATATAGGCGATCAGCGTCGACCACAGGCCAAGGCTGATCGACACCGGCATCTTTTCGATCACCAGGTCGATCACGCTGATCGAACGGAAATAACTCTCGCCGAAATCGAGGCGCATGTAGTTCCACAGCATGTTCAGAAAGCGTTCCAGCGGCGGCTTGTCAAAGCCGAATTCCTTTTCCAACTGGGCGATGAATTCAGGCGGAAGCCCGCGGCGGCCGACCGAATCCTCGCCCGCTCCGGCGACTTCTCCGCCGCCGCCGGCGATGCCCTGGAACACGTCGCCTTCGCCCTCGATCTGGGCGATGATCTGTTCGATCGGACCGCCGGGCACGAACTGCACCAAGGCAAAGTTGATGATCATGATCCCAAGCAGGGTCGGAATGATCAGCAACAGCCGTCTGAGGATATAGGCGCCCATTGCGGTTTACAGCGCCCCGGCGTCGCGCAGTTTTTGCGCCTTTTGCTCATCCCACCACCAGATCGAGCTTTCGCCCATCGACAGCGGCGGCGGGGTGTCGGTGTAGGGGCGGCCAAAGACGTCGCGATAGGCGATGTTGTGCACGCCCTTGTACCACTGCGGCACCCAGATGTGCATCGACCGCAGCACGCGGTCCAGCGCGCGCACTGCGACATCCAGTTCCTCGCGCGACTGGGCGTCGGCGATGATGCGGATCAGCTTGTCGACGCCTTCGTTTTTCAGGCCCGGCACGTTGACCGACCCGGGCGTGTCGGCACTGGCCGAGCCAAAGATCTGCTGCAATTCATCACCCGGCGTCTGCGACATGGCGAACCGCTGGGTGACCATGTCGTAGTCGAAATTCTTTTCACGCTCCTGCGCCTCGGCGGCGTCCACGCGGTTGGCGCTGGCGTCGATGCCCAGGCGTTTGAGGTTCTCGATATAGGGGTTGATGATGCGATCAAAGCTGGGGCTGTCGTTCAGCACCTCAAGCGTCAGTTTCTGGCCGTCCTTGTAGCGAAAGCCATCGCTGCCCACTTCCCAACCGGCCTCTTCCAGCATCTTGCCCGCCTGGCGCAAGGCGCGGCGGTCTGCCAGGTCGCTGGCCGAGGAGGTGGCCGGCACAAAGGCCGGTTCGGTGAACACCTCTTCGGGGAAGTATTCGCGCAGCGGTTCCAGAAGGGCCAGCTCGGCCTCGGAGGGCATGCCGCTGGCCTGAAGTGTGGGCGAGTTTTCCCAGAAACTGTCAGTGCGTTCATACAGTCCGTAAAACAGGCTTTCGTTCGACCATTCAAAGTTGAAGGCCATACCGATGGCTTCACGCACGCGCGGGTCCTGGAATTTGTCGCGGCGCATGTTGAACCAGAACCCCTGGGTGCCGGCGGGGCGACCATCGGCCAGGTTTTCCTTGATCACATGGCCCGCCGTCAGCGCCGGGAAGTCGTAACCAGTGCCCCATTCCTTGGACGAGTATTCTTCGCGGAACAGGTAGGCACCGCCTTTGAAGGCCTCGAAGGCGGTGGTGTAGTCCGAGAAATACTCGAACTTGATGATGTCAAAGTTGTTGTGGCCGATGTTCACGGGCAGGTCCTTGGCCCAATAGTCATCGCGCCGCTTGTAGGACACCGAGCGGCCGGGATCGACCGCATCCAGCAGGTAGGCGCCCGAGCCAAGCGGCGGCGTCAGGCTGCTTTCGGTGAAGTCGACGGTTTCGTAATAGGCCTTGGACAGGATCGGGATGCCACCGGCCGTCATCAGCAGTTCGCGCAGCGGGCCAGTGGGGTCAAAGGTGAACTTGACCGTGTGATCGTCGATCGCCTCGGCGCCGGTGAAATACTGGAAAGTGGTCTTGTAGCTGGGGCGGCCTTTGTCACGCAGGGTTTCAAAGGAAAACACCACGTCCTGCGCGGTCACCGGGGTGCCATCGCTGAACGTCGCCTCGGGGCGCATGTAAAAGATCACCCATTCGCGGTTTTCCGGGTACTCCATGCTGGCGGCGACAAGCCCGTACATCGCGTCGGGTTCTTCGAGGTTGCCGGTCATCAGCGTGTCATAGAACACCGTCGCCCCCGCCGCCGCGTTGCCCTTGAGGATATAGGGCGTCAGGCTGTCGAAGGTGCCAAAAGCCCAGGTCGAAAATTCGCCGCCCTTGGGGGCATCGGGGTTCACATAGTCGAAATGGGGAAAATCGGCGCCGTATTTCAGATCGCCAAAGGTCGAAACGCCGTGCGCCTTGATGGTGTCCTGGGCCAGCGTCATCGACGCGCCAAAGGCCAGAACCAAGGCGGACAAGGCGCCAATGGCAAAGCTGCGGGCGGGCAGGGCCCGGATGGCCTGGGCGCGGGCATCGGTTCGTTTCATGTGCTCTCCCCTTTGTTTCGTCGGCGGCCATTCATGGCCTGTTAACCAAGTTATTGGTGTTAGACTGGCATTGATCAAGTTGAGATTGCGTAAACGTGACCGATGCGGCGCGCTTCGTGCGCGGCAAGACGGCCGTGTCGGGCGGGGCCATGAAAAAAAGGGCCGCACCCGGACAGGTGCGGCCCTTGATTTTGTCAAGCCATCGGGCGGATCAGCCGCCGAGACTGTCGAGATAGGCAATCAGGTTTGCGCGATCTTCTGCCTTGGGCAGGCCCTTGAAGCTCATCGAGGTGCCGGACGCGGAGCCCTTGGGGTCCGCGAGGAAGGTGCTCAGGTGCTCGGGGGACCAGACATCGCCGATTGCGTTCAGCGCGCCGGAATAGCCAAAGCCCGCGACGCTGCCGATGGCGCGACCCACCACACCGTTCAGGTGGGGACCGGTTGCATCGGTGCCGTCGATCTTGTGGCAGGCGCGGCACTTGCCGAACACCTTTTCGCCCTTGGCCGCATCGGCCGAAGCCATGAGAGTCGCAAAGTCGACTTCCTCGACGGGACCAGTCTCCTCGCCGCCGCCAACTTCGATCACGTAAGCCGCGTGCACTTCGTCGCCATGACCGCCGCCGCCGGTGTGGTACAGCAATTCAGCGCCCCACTTGCCCAGCAGAAAGATCAAAAATGCGCCGCAGACACCGCCCACGATCTTGGTAAGAGTCATCGTATCCAGCATGAGAAGCCCTGTTCGTCTGAAACTTGGTTCGGGCGGGTATCTACGGCTTCCCTTCGCTTATGGCAAGGTATAGAAGCCGCGACCAAACGCCCGATCCCCAATATTTCTCAAGGAATGTCAGCCATGAGCAAGCTTATCGCCTTTCAAGGAGAGCTGGGCGCCTATTCCCACGAGGCCTGCGCCAACGCCCGTCCGGACATGACGCCCTTGCCCTGCAAGACCTTCGAGGACGTGATCGACGCGGTGCGCAGCGACAAGGCCGAACTGGCGATGCTGCCGGTGGAAAACACCACCTACGGGCGCGTGGCCGACATTCACCGACTGTTGCCGGAAAGCGGGCTGCGCATCGTCGACGAGGCCTTTGTGCGGGTGCATATCAGCCTGATGGCCCTTCCAGGCGTGCAGATCGAAGACCTCAAGGTGGTGCGCGCCCATCCGGTGCTGCTGCCGCAGGCGCGCGATTACCTGACCCGCTATGGCATCCGCGGCGAGGCGGCGGCCGACAGCGCCGGCGCGGCGGCTGACATCGCCGCCACGCAGGATCGCACGGCGGGGGCGCTTGCCTCGGATCTGGCGGCGCAAACCAATGGCCTGCACATTCTTGCGCGCCACATCGAGGACCACGCCCACAACACCACGCGCTTTTTGATCATGGGCAAAAAGCCCGATTTCTCGCGCCGGGGCGATCATGGCATGATGACGACCTTTGTCTTTCAGGTCCGCAACATTCCCGCCGCGTTGTACAAGGCGATGGGGGGATTCGCCACCAATGGCGTCAACATGACCAAGCTGGAAAGCTACATGGTCGGCGGGTCCTTTACCGCAACGCAGTTCTACGCCGATATCGAAGGCCACCCCGAAGATCCGGGCGTCAAGCTGGCCCTGGAAGAGCTGGATTACTTTACCTCGATGCTGGACATCCTTGGGGTCTATCCGCGCGACCCGCGCCGGGACTGACCGATCAGATCAACAAGGAGGCCGCGCCTTCGAGGCGCAGCAGCCAAACCTTGGTCTCGATCCCGGTGCCGCCGGAAAACCCGCCCAGCCCCCTGGCCCCCAGAACCCTGTGGCAGGGGATCAGGATCGGCAGGGGGTTGCCTCCGCAGGCCTGCCCGATGGCCTGGGCCGGTACCCCCAGCGCCCTGGACAGATCGCCGTACTGCCTTGTTTCGCCATAAGGAATGGCCAGCATGGCGTCGCAGACGCGGCGCTGGAAATCGCTGGCATCGACCCGCAGCGGCAGATCAAAGACCTGCCGCCTGCCGGCAAGGAAATCCAGTACCTGGTCTTCGGCGCGGCGCAACAGGGGGCTGTCGTCGTCGGCGTCGCCGCCCCATGCCAGACGGGTGAGGGCGCCCTGGTCTTCGGTGACGGTCAGGCGGCCGATCGGGGTATCAAGGCTGCGTTCGGGCAAGGGGGCACCTTTTGTCCTGTGACCAGGGTCCAAGCCTAACTGCCCCGCCCCCCACCGCAAGGCATTTCCCTTCGCCTGACAATCGCGCTAAAGGCTGGATCAGCAAAACAGGGGGCTTCGATGGAGCAGGAAGAACTGGCGCGGATCGGTGCCTCGGCGCCGCGGCGCATGATCGGGGTTGGCGCGCTTTTGGGGTTGGGGGGCTTGCTGCTCTATGTCGGGTTGGCAACGCCGATGGACAGCGTCCTTTGGCAGGCGGTGCTGGTGCTGTTCGGGCTGTTCGCGCTGTGGGCCAGCCAGATGATGTGGAAGGCCACCGGCATCCAGCTGATCCTGACCGAAGAGGGGCTGTTCGAAGACACCGGCACGGTGCTGGCCCTGATGGACGAGGTCGCCAAGGTCGATCGGTCGCCCTTTGCGATGAAGCCGTCGAACGGCTTCCTTCTGATCCTCAAGGAACCGCGGCCGCGCGCCTGGCGTCCGGGCCTTTGGTGGCGCATCGGTCGGCGGGTCGCGGTTGGGGGCGTCACCTCGGGCGGGCACACAAAGCCGATGGCCGATATCATGACCCTGCGTCTGGCGCAGCGCGAAGGCAAGGTCTGACCCCGACCGCCGCAGGGGGCAATCGGGGTCATGGTCCTGTCAGACCCGGCAAGGGCGCGCGGGATATCAGCAGCTGGTCGCGTTCTCGGCGTTGTTGTTGCAAAGCGATCCGCCCGGCGCGTCCTGGTCACCATTGCCCCAGCCGTTGTTACCGTTCAGTCCGGCGATCACCATCTGGGGGGCATAGCGCGGGCGGGTGAAACTGTAGGCGGTGATGGTAAAGGGGTTCAGGCCCACTTTGAAGACCGGGTTATGGTCATCCCAGTTTTCGACGATGATCAGCTGATCGCCGTCCATCGCGCTGGGCAGGCGGTTCTGATAGCCCCCCATATCGCCGTTGTTCAGCGCGGTCTGGCCGCCGCGCGTGTCGGACCAGAGAAACTCCCAATCGGCCTTCTTGGCGTTGTATTCCACCAGGGTCAGGCGCAGCGCGGTGCCGGTGGCCTCGGCCTGGGTCAGCAGTCTGAGCAGTTCATAGGCGCTGTCGACATAGGTGTCGTCGATCTCGTTGGTTTCACGCGACAGCATGTCCGAGATCACGAAGTTCGCTTTCTGGTTCACGGATTGCTGGCGGAAGGCGTCGAAATAGACCCAGCAGGCCGCGAAAAGCCACAGCAGCACAGGCATCACGATGATCGCTTCCAGCGTCACGTATCCTTCCTGGTCGCGGCGAAAGCGCGCGATGGTCGAGGACAGGAGACGGGTCGGTTTTACAAGTGACATGGATCCGTTCCTTTACAGGGGTTCGTGAACAAAGGCGGTGGCGGCGACGATGGCGGTATAACCGGCGTCGTCCTTGGCCAGGCTGGAACTGAGCGTGCCCGCCGGGGTGATCGGCTGGTACTTGTAGCAGGCGCGCAAAAGCATCATCGCCTGTTCGCCGCCACGGTAGAACCCGCGCACCGGGTTCACCTCCTGGCTGACATCGACGCAGTCGGCATGGGTGGGCGGTGCGCTCCAGGACCGCATGTCCAGCGACACCATCTCGAGGCGCAGCATGTCTTCGCAGCCGGGCAGGATGGCGGCGCCCTGGCAGATCCGGGACTTGAGCGCGTCATGCGACACGTCCGAGGCCACGTCCAGGCGCAGATCGCGCACAGCGTCGTCCAGTGCCCGTTCCAGCGCCGTCTGGCGGACCGTCACGGTGCCCAGTTCGACCGCCGACAGGATCAGACCAAGGAAAACCGGGGTCCACAGGGCAAAGGGAACCACCATCGAGCCCGCTTCATCCCTGGCAAAGCCGCGCAGGGCCTTCTTTACAAAACACATCATTGGATCAACCTCAGGGTTTGGAGGGTACGCGCGATCTGGCTGAAGGTGCTGTCCAGGTCGCTGCCTTGCACGTCAAAGTAATGGGCCGGGGACGAGGCGCAGTCGCGCATGGCGGCCAGACCGCGGGACGGGGCTTCGACGCCGATGGCATAGATCACCACGCCTTCGCTCTTGGCCGCCGAGCAGACGGAGGACAGGTTGCTGTCTGCCTGGTCGTCGTTCTGGATCACTTCGTAAGCGTAATAGGCATCAAGGTACTGCTGGTAGGTGATCTTGCCCTTGGAATAGGCGAACCAGTAGTATTCGTTGCCGACCGCAGCAGTCTTGAGGCGGGCGTGCAGTTCGATATTTTCCATCTGGCGCGGTCCGCCGCCCCGGGTGAAATGATACAGGTTCTGCGCCGCACAGGTCAGGAACGAAGCGTTGCAGTTGGCGTTGGCCAAGGCATTCGCGTTCGGGATGGCATTGCCGACAGTCGAGGCAACCGTGTTCGTCACGTTGTACAGCGGGTCGTTCAGCGTCCAGCTGTAGGGCGTCGACTTGAAGGCGCCCGAGGGGTTGGAGTTTTTCAGGTGCGTCCACAGGTACAGGTCGTTGCTGTCGCCCGCGCGGTCGATCAGCTTGATCGAATAGCGGTCGTCCGACATATCGGCAGTGCCATGGTCGTCAACCCAGACGTTCGACATGCCGTATTTGCGGGCGTCCTTGAGATCGTACTGCGAAGTGTTCTGCCCATCGGTCATCACCACGATGAACTTGAGCGTTTCGCTGTCCGTATAGGCGGCAGGGCGTGGGGTCGGCAGGGTGTCCATCGCGCCAGAGCTGACCATCGAGTCGATGATCGGGCGGGCGCTGGGGTCCAGCAGGGACGCGCCCCACTTTACGCCAAGGTCGATCGCGGTGTTGCCGTTGGCCGTAAGCGCATCGATCTGCGCCTTGAGGAACTCGGGGTCCGAACTGTGCGGAACGATCCGGGAGGTGTCACCGGTCGGGCACCAGGGCGAACTGTTCGTGATGCCGCCGGAATAGGGGTCAAAGTGGCCGATCTGCGTCAGCTGGTCGATCGTGTTGACCGCCGGCGTGCCGTAATCCGAGGCCGAGAAAGTCGCGCAGTAGGAAAACGGGTGTGCGTCTTCAAGGTTGAAATAGCTGGCCAGGTCTTCGCCCATGTTCACGGTCGCGTTGTAGGGTACAAGCGAAATCGAGATCAGCGTATCCGTGGCATCCGCCGGAATCAGGGTGTCGACAAAGGATTTCGCAGCCGTCTTGAGCTGTTCGATCTTGGTTCCGCTCATCGAGCCGGAAACGTCCAGCACCAGCGAGATTTCGATGTTCCCGATACCGTTCAAAGCGGTCGCGGCGCCGTCTGCCTGCAGGGTATCGACCCCAATCAGCCCCATCAGGTTCGACGGCATGGTGACATGCCCGGTGGCCTTCACTTCGCGGCGGCCGGTGCCTTCGGTCACCTCGACCGATTGCAGGGCATCCGCCATCCCCATGGCGGAAAAGTATTCCTGCACGGTCGTGGTCGGGTCCATTTCGTTGTCGACGTTGGCGGCGGCCAGCACGGCGCGGTCCAGGGTGTTCTGCACCTTGTTGCGCTTCAGCTCGGCGTGGATCATGTCGATCCCGATGCCGCCAAAGACCATCATCACCAGGGCGCCCGCAACAGCGAAGTACGACATGCTTCCGGACTCGTCCGCCCAGAAACGACCCAGCCAGCCGCCCGAAGCGGATGCGGTTGCGGGGGCGGGCAGCTTTGCCCCCTCTTTCAGCGCGTTCAAAACCATTTTCATTCCGTTACCTTCCCCCCAGGAAAATACTGGGTGTAAGCCACTGGGCACACATTTCGATGCTCAGTTTATGCTCGGAAAACAGGGCCAAAATTGGGCCATTTGATCTGCAATTTCCCTTATTTTTAAGGAGTTTCGTGAACAGTCAGGGCTGAGCTGCCGCTCTGTTTCGCCATCGGGGACAAACGGCGCAAAGATGGCAAAGATGTGCCCGTTCGATTGAGGGAATCGGGCGAAACAGAGGTTGGCTTTCCTTCAAGGCCCGTTACCTTGCCTGAAACGACAGTCGCGCTACCCCTTGCAAGACAGGGACACAGCATCGCACAGGGGGAGGGCAAGACCATGAACGGAGCGCCATCGAACGAGCCAAGTTTCCGTCAGTCCGTCGATCTTATGTACAACCGCGCCGTGGCGCTGATGGACCTGCCGCCGGGCCTCGAGGAAAAGATCAGGGTCTGCAATGCCACCTACACGGTGCGCTTTGGGGTGCGGCTGCGCGGCGGCATCCAGACCTTTGTCGGCTACCGCTCGGTGCATTCCGAACACATGGAACCGGTCAAGGGCGGCATCCGCTATGCCCTGTCCGTCAACCAGGACGAGGTCGAGGCGCTGGCGGCGCTGATGACATACAAATGCGCCCTGGTCGAAGCGCCCTTTGGCGGATCCAAGGGCGGGCTATGTGTCGACCCGCGCCAATACGACGAACACGAGATGGAGCAGATCACCCGCCGCTTTGCCTATGAGCTGATCAAGCGCGACCTGATCCACCCGTCGCAGAACGTCCCGGCCCCTGACATGGGCACGGGAGAACGCGAGATGGCCTGGATCGCGGATCAATACACCCGGATGAACACCACTGATATCAACGCGCGCGCGTGCGTGACGGGAAAACCGCTGAATGCGGGGGGCATCGCCGGCCGGGTCGAGGCGACGGGCCGGGGCGTGCAATACGCCCTGCGCGAATTCTTTCGCCATGACGATGACAAGGCCGCCGCCGGGCTGACAGGCACGCTGGACGGCAAGCGGATCATCGTGCAGGGGCTGGGCAACGTCGGCTATCACGCCGCCAAGTTCCTGAGCGAGCAGGACGGCGCCAGGATCACCGCCATCATCGAACACGATGGCGCGCTGTGCAACGACCGGGGCCTTAACGTCGAGGCAGTGCGCGACTGGATCGTCAGGACCGGCGGCGTGACGGGCTATCCGGACGCCGCCTATGTCGCCGACGGTGCCGCGCTGCTTCAGGCCGAGTGCGATATCCTGATCCCCGCCGCGCTTGAGGGGGTCATCAACCTGACCAACGCGCATGACATCAAGGCGCCACTGATCATCGAGGCCGCGAACGGGCCGATCACCGCCGGGGCCGACGATATCCTTCGCGCCAAGGGCACGGTGATCATCCCTGACATGTACGCCAATGCCGGCGGCGTCACCGTGTCCTACTTTGAATGGGTCAAGAACCTGTCGCACATCCGCTTTGGCCGGATGCAGCGCCGACAGGAGGAGTCGCGCCACCAGCTGGTCATCGACGAGTTGGAGCGCCTGTCGGCCGACACCGGGATCGGCTGGACGCTGTCGCCCGACTTCAAGCAAAAGTACCTGCGCGGCGCCGACGAGCTTGAGTTGGTCCGCTCGGGGCTGGATGACACGATGCGCATTGCCTACCAGGCCATGCGCGCGGTCTGGCACGGGCGGGACGACGTGACTGACCTGCGCACCGCGGCCTTTATCGTGGCCATCGACCGCGTCGCGGCCAGCTATCGGGCCAAGGGGCTGTAACGGCCCCGGGTCCGGGCAATCGCGCGCCGGGGGCCTGTCCTTTGGCGGCAATATGGCGGGCCTGTTTCAAATGCCGCGCGAAGTTGGATGAAATCGTCGACGAAGTTCACTTTCTCGCCGCAATCCCGCTCGGGTCTGACACCGAATTCCTAACTAGTCTTGATCAAGACGAGGCATCCTTCGTGCCGCGCACAAGAACAAGGGGAGTTACGGCCATGGGCGACACAGCCAGGTCTGACCCGCGCTTCTTGGGGGCAGAAGACGGTAACATCACCATTTTCCGGGATGTCCCGTGGGGGCCTACCCACGGGTTCGCCGAGGTATCGGTCTGTTCCGCCATGCGGCAAGCTGCCCGACCGGGGCGTCCGGGTCGGGGCTGCCTTGACCGCCGATACCCGGCGTGGCGACAATTCTGGGTTGATCAGGGAAACGGCTTTGAACGGCTTTGGACGCCCCTATTCCAATGGGTAGGGGCCCCTATTCTTGGGGTCGCCACAATTACCGCAGCGTCAAGCCGCAAAGGGGTCAAAAGGGTTAAAATGAACCAAACCCGGCCCATTCCTGCCCCATTCCTGACGGATTCAAGGTTCATTAACCAACTCAACCCCGCAGAAAGTGCCGGGGATGACTGCAAGGAATGCATGGCATGAAACACTCAATGAACATCATCGACGCCTTCGTCACCGACGAAGAAGGCAACGTAACGATTTTCTCGGTCTTCATGGTGGTGCTGGTTCTCATCATCACCGGGGCTTCGGTGGACATCATGCGTTTCGAAGCCACTCGGACCAAAATGCAAAGCTCCATGGACCGGGCGGTTCTGGCGGCGGCAGATTTGGATCAGAAACAGGACCCTGTCTTTGTGGTCAACGACTACATGAACAAGACGGGTCTGGAAGGCGTGGTCGCAAACGTGACCGTCGAAGAAGCCGCAAACTCTCGGACCGTCACCGCGTCGGGTACCGGCGTGCTGAACACAATCTTTTTGCACATGTCCGGATTTGACACGCTTACGGCTCCGGCAATCAGCGCAGCCGAGGAAAAGATCTCGAACGTGGAAATCTCGATGGTTCTCGATATTTCCGGCTCGATGCGCTGGAACGACCGGATGACCAAGATGAAACCGGCGGCCCAGGCCTTTGTGAACAAGGTCATGTCCGACGACACCAATGGTGTAACCACGCTCAGCGTCGTGCCCTATGCCGGCCATGTGAACCCCGGCAGCATCCTGTTCGACTACTTCCGTGGCAAGCGCCCGAAGATCAAGCACGAGAACAACGGCTGGGGCAACGGCGACCAGGACGCGCCCGGCAATTCGCTGTGCAACAACAACGCCGAAAACGCCGACGAAGGCGCGGCCGATCCGAGCTGTGGCGGCGGCGCGACCGCAACCTCGTCCGGCGGTTATTTCGACCCGTGGACTCAGGCGATCGACGATATGGTGTTCTACTTCGACACCGATGGTGACGGGATCTACGATATCGCCCACATGATCGCGAATTTTCCCGAAAACGCACCGCGCGATGCAGACATGTTCTTCCGCGGGGCTGTGGCCTATCTCTTTAGCCAGGACGGAAAGCTGACGCACGCCGATCAGTTCCTGGGTGCCTCTGTCAAAGGTGGCCAGCAGAAGGCAAACCCGACGCGGTATTTCCAGGTCAAGGGTGATCAGAACGGTGCGGAAAGCGATCTTGGCCCGACAAAGCACAAGGGCAAGCTTCCCGGCAGCACCTATTCGTACAACCAGGTGAACTTCGAGTACTGGGAGCAGTTCTACGAATCGCCGAACCCGCCTGTTTCAGAGACCACGGGCGAAGAACCCGTAGCGGACGGCGCGGACACGCAGCAGAACATCAACATGCCGGGTTCCTGCATCGAAATCTACGATGACGAATTCGCCACGACCGAGATGCCGAAGTCCGACGACTATGTTCCGCACTTCATGTACTGGGAGATCGACCGCGAAACGATGGACTGGGGCTGGTGCCCGAGCGAAAATGAAGCGGTGCAGTATTACTCCTCGGACCGTCAGCGCCTGGTGGACTTCATTGGTGGCATGCGTATGCATGACGGCACCGGTATCCAGTACGGTTTGAAATACGGCCTGGCACTGCTCGACCCGAACAACCGTGACGAAATGGGCTATCTGATCGAGGCCGGTCTCGTGGACCCCAGCTTTGCAGGCCGCCCGATCGACTGGAATGACCCGGAGACCGAGAAATACGTGGTCATCATGACCGACGGTCAGACCACCGATCAGTTCCGCCCGACCGATCCGCGTGCCGCGATCAACGGTGAGGTTGAACTGCAGAAGCAAAGTTCGGGCAAGTCCTACACCATGTCGAACACGCAAACCAATGTCAGCGACCTGATGCAACAGTGCAATCTGGCGAAGGAACGCGGTGTGACCGTATTCACCATCGCCTTCGAAACCAGCAATGCGGCGGCGGCAGACATGCTGGCCTGTGCTTCCTCGCCCAGCCACCATTTCCACGTCCAGGGCGATGAAATCGCAGATGCCTTTGACGCGGTTGCCCGCCAGATCAATAACCTGAGGCTGATCCAATGATGATGAACCGTCTAACAAGCTTTGCCCGACGCTTCCGCAAGGACGAGGACGGCAACGCCACTGTGGAATTCGCAGTCTACTTCACGGTCTTTTTCCTGCTGCTCGCAGCCGCCGTCGAGGTCGCCTACATGAACCTTCGTCATGCCATGCTGGAACGTGGTGTGGACCTGGCGACCCGGGAAATCCGGCTGAGCACGGGCGACATCCCCAGCTATACCGATGTGCGGGCGATGATCTGTGAAAAGGCCGCGATCCTGGACGACTGCGAGGCGAACCTGCGTCTTGAGATGGTTCAGGTCCAGCCGCGCGACTTTTCAGCGGCACCGGTCGATGCCGATTGCCAGAACGCTGCACAGGATCCGCACCCGGTACGCAACTTTGTGCCCGGCCGGGACAATGACCTGATGCTGATGCGCGCCTGCCTGAAGTACAAGCCGATGCTGCCGACCACGTCACTTGGCAAGAAACTCAACAAGGACGACGAAGGCTACGCCCAGATGGTCGTGACTTCCGCATTCGTCCAAGAACCGAGGTAAGACCATGTTCAAGCAGCTTCTTTCCCGCCTGAATGACTTTCGCCGCGATCAATCCGGCAACGTCACAATCGAAGCCGTGATCTGGTTGCCCCTGATCATGACCGTGCTTGCCGCCACCTTTTCGCTGCACGATGCGTTCCGCTACAAAAGCCTGAACGTCAAGGCGGCCTACACGATCTCTGACGCCCTGTCGCGTGAAACCGATCCGATCGACGGCGACTATCTTGATGGCATGGTGGATTTGTTGGCATTCCTGACACGTTCGAACGGACCCTATTCGTTGCGTGTGACGCTGGTGCGGTACAGCGATAGCGGCGGCTATGAGGTCGAGTGGTCCCAGGTTCGCGGGGGGTTCGAGGCAATGGCCTCCAGCACACTGGGCGGAATGACCGACAGCCTGCCGAGCATGCTGAACAACGAACGGATCATCGTCGTCGAGACGCAGACAGAGTACCAACCTCCATTCGAAGTGCCGGGTCTGAACACGGCCAGCCTGTTCTACAACTATGGGTTCACCCGCCCGCGTTTCGCCCCCAAGATCGTCTGGAGCGATGCCTGACCTACCGGCTGTCGCTGCTGGACCGGAGATTGTCGAAAACGACGGGGGCAGGGCAAGCAACGCATTGATACTTCTGGACAGGGCTGGCACGCTGGCCCTGTTTTCCATTGGAGGTGGCGATGCGCTTCTCGGGTCTGCGGGTTCTGAAAGAAGGGTTGACCGGCAACAAGGGCTGGTCCCCGCACTGGCGCGATCCGGCCCCAAAGGCCGAATATGACATCGTCATCATTGGTGGCGGCGGTCACGGGCTGGCCACGGCCTTTTACCTGGCCAAGGAACATGGGCTGACCAATGTCGCGGTGCTGGAAAAGGGCTATCTGGGCGGCGGCAACGTCGGGCGCAACACCACCATCGTGCGCGCCAACTACGGGCTGCCCGGAAACTCGGAGTTCTATTCCCATTCGCTCAAGCTGTGGGAGGGGATGGAAGACGAGCTGAACTACAACGTCATGCATTCGCAGCGCGGGATCATCAACCTGTTCCATTCCGACGGTGCACGCGACGCGGCGGCGCGGCGCGGCAATGCCATGGTCAACCAGGGCGACGACGCCATCCTGCTGGACCGGGACGGCGTGCGCAAACTGCTGCCCTACCTTGACCATGACAACATCCGGTTTCCGATCTACGGCGGGCTGTACCATCCGCGCGGCGGCACGGCGCGGCATGATGCGGTGGCCTGGGGCTATGCGCGCGGCGCCGATCAGCGCGGCGTCGATCTGATCCAGAACTGCGAAGTCACCGGCATCGACATCGAAGGCGGGCGCGTCACCGGGGTGCAGACCTCGCGCGGGGCGATCCGGGCCAAGAAGGTCGGGATCGTGGTCGCCGGACGCTCTGGCCTTGTGGCGGGGATGGCGGGAATGCGGCTGCCGATCGAAAGCCACGTCCTTCAGGCCTTTGTCACCGAGGGGCTGAAACCGGTGATCGACCACGTGGTGACATTCGGAATGGGGCATTTCTATATCAGCCAGTCCGACAAGGGCGGGTTGGTCTTTGGCGGCGATCTGGATTTCTATGCCTCCTATGCCGCGCGTGGCAACCTGCCGATGCAGGAGCACGTGATGGAGGCGGCGATGACCTTGATGCCGATCATCGGCAAGGCGCGGCTGCTGCGCAGCTGGGGCGGGATCATGGATATGTCGCCCGATGGTTCACCCATCATCGACAAGACGGGGATTGAGGGGCTCTATCTCAATTGCGGCTGGTGTTACGGCGGGTTCAAGGCGGTGCCGGGGTCGGGCTTCAGCTTTGCGCATCTGATCGCGCAGGACCGCCATCACGCCCCTGCGGCGCGGTTCCGGCTGGACCGGTTCGAAACCGGGCGCGGGCTGATGGACGAAGAGGGCACCGGCGCGCAGCATAACCTGCACTAGCGCGAGGGGAGGGGGTGGATTTGAGTGTTTTTGCCAAGAAGAAGGTGCTGGCGCTCTGCGTGCTGATCGACGGCGGCGCACAGGCGGGCGAGGTTCTGCCGGGCTGTTACGAGCGCGCCTATACGGCCGAGCACCTGGCGTCGCAGCCGGCGCAGGTGGTGCGGGAAATCCGGCTTTGGGTGGGGGATTGGACCACCGAGGTGGCCCGCGCGGGCAAGTTGGAGGTGATCGCCGCGAACCAGGGCCGGGCGCGCGCCAGTGACCAGCATGGCCGGGTGCTGACCCAGACCCTGTATTGTGGCAATGAGGCGGGCGAGGCCACGTGCCTGGCCGAATGCGACGGCGGATCGCTTGAGGTGCGCAAGCAGGACAGCGCGGGCATGACCTTTCGCACGCGCTATCTGATGGTGGGCGAGGTTGGCGGCTGCGGCGGATCGTTGGATCTGGCCGAGGTGCCGGGGCAATGGGTCAGCTACAAGCTGTTCCGCGTGCCTGATGCCCGCTGCGACGGAATGTGAGGAAGACATGAGGATACCCTGTCCGATCTGCGGCACGCGTGACCGGCGCGAATTCTATTACCAGGGCGCGGCAAGCCTGCTGGACCGGCCTGCGCCGGGTGCCGGGGGCGAGGTTTGGCACGCCTACCTGCACCTGCGCGACAACCCGGCGGGGCGGACAAGGGATCTGTGGTATCACGAGGCGGGCTGCGGCGCTTGGCTGGTGGTCGAGCGCGATACCCTGACCCACGAGATTTTCGGCGCCGCATTGGTGGAGACAAGCGATGCGGATTGATGGCAAGGGCCGGATCGACCGGAGCCGCCCGATCGGGTTTCGCTTTGACGGGCGCGGCTATCAGGGCTTTGCGGGCGACACATTGGCCTCGGCCCTGCTGGGTGAGGGGGTGCGGCTGGTCGGGCGCAGTTTCAAGTATCATCGCCCGCGCGGGGTTTTGACTGCCGGGTCAGAAGAGCCCAACGCGCTGGTCACCGTGCGCAGCGGCGCGCGGGCCGAGCCGAACACGCGCGCCACGATGCAAGAGCTGTTCGAGGGGCTTGAGGCGCGCAGCCAGAACCGCTGGCCTTCGCTGGCGCTGGACCTGATGGCGGTGAACGATCTGGCGTCGCCTTTTCTTGGCGCGGGGTTCTATTACAAGACATTCATGTGGCCCAAGGCCTTTTGGGAAAAGCTGTACGAGCCGGTCATTCGCCGCGCGGCGGGGCTTGGCGCGTTGTCCGGCAAACCGGTCGAGGATCGCTATGACCGGGCCTTTGCCTTTTGCGACGTGCTGGTGATCGGCGGCGGGCCTGCGGGCTTGATGGCGGCGCTGGCGGCGGGACGCGCCGGGGCGGATGTGATCCTGTGTGACGAAGGCCCGCAACTGGGCGGCCGTTTGTTGAACGAGGTCGAAGAGGTGGACGGCAAGCCCGCGCATCTTTGGGCCGCGGATGTGGCGGCCGAGCTGGCGGGCATGGACAATGTGCGCGTGATGACCCGCACGGCCGTGACCGGGGCTTTTGATCAGGGGACCTATGGGGCACTGCAAAAGGTGTCGCACCATCTGGCCGATGCCGGGGATCGCCCCCTGGAAACCTTTTGGCGGATCGCGGCAAAGCGCGCGGTGCTGTGCGCCGGGGCGCTGGAGCGGCACGTGGCCTTTCGCGATAACGACCGCCCCGGGATCATGATGGCGGGCGCCATGCGCGGCTATCTCAATCGCTATGGCGTGGTGGCGGGCAAAACCGTGGCGGTCTTTGGCAACAACGACGACGCCCACCGCACCGCGCGCGATCTGGCAGGGGCCGGGATGCATGTGGTGGCGCTGATCGACAGCCGCCATGACGCGCAGAACCTTGCCGGGGACGTGCCGTTCTACCCCGGCGCGCAGGTGACGCGGGGCCTGGGGCGGCAGGGTCTGGAAGGGATCGCGCTGCGCCTGCCGGATGGGCGCGAGGAACGCCTTGCGGTGCAGGCGTTGGGCGTGTCGGGGGGCTGGAACCCTTCGGTGCATCTGACCTGCCATCTGAACGGACGGCCAGTCTGGAACGATGACCTGCTGGCCTTTGTGCCGCGCGACGGGGCGGTTCCGGGGATGAGCGTCGCGGGCGCGGCGCGCGGTGCGTTTTCCACCGCCGCCTGCCTGCACGAGGGCGCCGAGGCCGGGCTGGAGGCCGCCCGGGCGCTGGGCCGCAAGGGCGCGTTGCCCAACGTGCCGCAGGCCGAGGATACACCTTACCGGCCCGGGCGGCTTTGGGCGGTTGCGGGCAAGGGCCGCGCCTGGCTGGATTTCCAGAACGACGTGACCGTGAAGGACGTCAAACAGGCCGCGCAGGAAAACTTCCGCTCGGTCGAGCATATGAAACGCTACACCACGCAGGGCATGGCGACCGATCAGGGCAAAAGCTCGAACGTTTTGGCGCTGGCGGTGCTGGCCGATGCCACCGGGCGCGGCATTCCCGAAACCGGCACGACCACCTTTCGTCCGCCATACACGCCTGTCGCCATCGCGGCGCTGGGCGCGGGGGCGCAGGGCAAGGGATTTGCGCCGCAACGGTTCACCACCTCGCACAAGGCCACGGTCGAACGCGGCGCGCCGATGATCGAGGCGGGGCTGTGGTACAGGCCCAGCTATTTCCCGCGCCCCGGCGAAACGACCTGGCGGCAAAGCTGTGACCGCGAGGTGCGCATGGTGCGCGAGGCGGTGGGGATTTGCGATGTCTCGACCCTGGGCAAGATCGAGCTGTTCGGGGCGGATGTCGGTGCGTTTCTGGATTTCGTCTATACCAACGTGTTCAGCACGCTGAAGGTGGGCAAGGTGCGTTATGGGCTGATGCTGCGCGAGGACGGCCATGTGATGGACGATGGCACCTGCGCGCGGCTGGGCGACAATCACTGGGTGATGACCACGACCACCGCCGCCGCCGGGCTGGTGATGCGGCACCTGGACTGGGTGAAGCAGGCGTTTTGCGCCGGGATGGATGTGCGCTTTACCTCGGCGACCGAGCAATGGGCGCAATTCGCCGTGGCCGGGCCAAAGTCGCGCGATTTGCTGAACGGGCTGCTGGATGCCCCGATCGACAACGACCGCTGTCCCTACATGGCCTGCGGCGCGGTGTCGGTTATGGGGGTCGGGGCGCGGCTGTTCCGCATCTCGTTCTCGGGCGAACACGCCTATGAGATCGCGGTGCCGGCGCGCTATGGCGACAGTCTTTTCCGCGAGCTTGTGGCGCGGGCCGAGGCGATGGGCGGCGGGGCCTATGGGATGGAGGCGCTGAACGTGCTGCGGATCGAAAAGGGCCATATCACCCATTCGGAAATCCACGGGCGCACCACTGCCTTTGATATCGGGTTTCAACGGATGCTGAGCGACAAGAAGGACTTTGTCGGCAAGGCATTGGCGGCGCGTCCGGGGCTGGTGGATGAAACCCGCGAACAGCTGATCGGCCTGCGCCCCGTTGGCGCGGTCAAGCAGATCCCGGCGGGGGCGCATCTGTTCGAAGCGGATGCCGCGCCAGTGCGCGAGAACGATCTTGGCTATGTCACCAGCACCGGCTTTTCCCCCACACTGAACGAGGTGCGGGCGCTGGCGTTCCTGCGCGGCGGACGGGCGCGGTATGGCGACAGGGTCAAGCTGGTCGATCACCTGCGGGGCGTCGAGACGCTGTGCGAGGTGAGCGACCCCGTGGCATTCGATCAGGAAGGAGGGCGGCTTCGTGGCTGAACTGATGGCACTCAGCCCCTGTGCCGGGCTGCTTCCGGTGACGCATGGGGACTGGACCTTGTCCGAGGTCGAGGCCGGGCATCTGACCTGGCTTTCACCCTTCAAGGGACAAGCGGCGGCGCTGGGCGCGGCCCTGCAAAAGGCGCATGGTCTGGACTGGCCTGCGGTTGGACAGGTCAGCACCGGCAAGGATGCCTGTTGTTTCTGGTCGGGCAGGGATCAGGCGATGCTGATGGGCCCCGCGCCCGACAAGGGGTTGCGCGATCACGCGGCGGTCAGCGACCAGTCGGACGGCTGGGCGGTGCTGCGCCTGACCGGCGCACAGGGGGCCGAGGTGTTGGCGCGACTGATGCCGGTTGACCTGCGCCCTGTCGCCTTTCCGGTGGGCAGCGCCCTGCGCACGCAATGCCAGCATGTCAACGTGATGGTGCTGCGCGAAAGCGCCGAGGCGATCGTTGTTCTGGGGTTTCGCTCCATGTCGCAGACTCTGGTGCACGAGATCGCAGAAGCGATGGTTTCGGTTGCCGCGCAGGGGCAGGCGGATTAGATAACCCGCGACCAAGCTGGGAGAGTTCCGATGCGTTTGCCGTTGATGTTTGCCTGTGCCGCGATGCTTGCCGCGCCGGTCCATGCGCAAGAGGCGACCGCCGATTGCGATGCGCAGATGGTGGTCGTGATGAAGGCCGTGGATGCCCGCCGCGCCGGCGACAGCGCCGATGCCGCCCGTGACAAGCTGCGCGCGGAGTATGACCAGACCGCCGCCGATATGCTGATCGAATTCGTCTATGGCGTGCCCGAAGCGCAGATCGACGAGATTGAACCCGCCTACCGCGCCCAATGCGAGGCGATGTGAGCCAGCGGTGATCTGAAGGAGCGCCTTGCGGCGCGCTTTCCTGTCTCGTCCGGCGGCCTTTGGCCTTGTCCTCGGGCTGGCGCGCGGGGCGGATGTTGCGCGATTTAGTCGTGGACAAGTTTTGGCGGCCTCTGGACTTAGGCGCGCGGGCGTCCAATATAGACCCCCATGAGCTTGCCCCCCGGATTCCTAGATGAGCTGCGCACCCGCACCAGCATGGCCCAAGTGGCCGGGCGCAAGGTGCTGTGGGACAACCGCAAGTCCAATCAGGGCAAGGGTGACATGTGGGGGCCTTGCCCCTTTCATCACGAAAAAACCGCGTCTTTTCATGTGGATGACCGCAAGGGGTATTACTATTGCTTTGGCTGTCAGGCCAAGGGCGACGCGATTTCCTTTGTCCGCGAAACCGAGAATGTCAGCTTTATGGAAGCCATTGAAATCCTTGCCCAAGAGGCAGGGATGGAGGTGCCCAAGCAGGACCCGCGCGCGCAGGAAAAATCGGATCGCCGGACCTTGCTGGCCGAAGTCATGGAGCAGGCGGTGCAGTTCTTTCGCCTGCAGCTGCGGCGCGGCGTGGCCGAAGAGGCGCGCGCCTATCTGGCCCGGCGGGGCCTGGATGAGGGCGCGCTGGAGCGTTTCGAGATCGGTTTTGCCCCCGCCGGGTGGGAAAACCTGCGCGAACACCTGAAGGGCAAGGGCGTTCCGATTGACCTGATGCTGGGCGCCGGGCTGGTCAAGGCCTCGGACAAGGGGCGCGAACCTTATGACGTGTTCCGCGACCGGATCATGTTCCCGATCCGCGACGGGCGGGGGCGGGCGATTGCCTTTGGCGGGCGGGCGATGGACCCCAATGACAACGCCAAGTATCTGAATTCGCCCGAAACCGAGCTGTTCGACAAGTCGCGCAACCTTTACAACCTGCGCCCCGCGCGCGAGTCCAGCGGCAAGGGTCAGCCTCTTGTCGTTGCCGAAGGGTACATGGACGTGATCGCGCTGAGCGAGGCGGGGTTCACCGCCTCGGTCGCGCCTTTGGGGACGGCGGTCACCGAGCCCCAGCTGCAGCTGATGTGGCGCATCAGCGACGAGCCGATCATTGCGCTGGATGGTGACAAGGCGGGCCTGCGCGCCGCCTACCGGGTGATCGACCTGGCGCTTCCGCTGCTGGAGGCGGGCAAGGGCCTGCGCTTTGCGGTGATGCCCGAAGGCAAGGATCCGGACGATCTGTTGCGCGCCGAAGGGCCGGACGCGGTGCGGCAGGTTCTTGAGGCGGCGATGCCCATGGTGCAACTGCTGTGGCGGCAGGAAACCGAGGGCAAGGTCTTTGACAGCCCTGAACGCAAGGCGGCGCTGGACAAGCTGCTGCGCGCCCGCATCGCCAAGATCCAGGACCCGTCCCTGCGCCATCACTATGGGCAGGAAATCAAGGAACTGCGGTTCGAGCTGTTCCGCCCCAAGCGCGGCGGAACGGGGCCCAGGACCCCGTGGCAAAAACGCGACTGGAAGGCCCCGCCGCCGCCTTCGGAGGGGGCCAAGACCTCTTTGTTGGTGGCCGGGGGCGAGGGTGCCGAAACGATGCTGCGCGAAGCGGTGGTTCTGGGCGCCATCCTGTCGGCCCCCGAGGTCGCGGCGGAATTCGAATCCGAACTGGAGGCGATGCCCTGCAGCGACGGGCAGATCAGCATTCTGCGCGATGTCATCCTGCGCAGCATCGGCGCAGAGGACCGGATGCGCCTGAATGCCGAAGAGGCAATCGGCGCGCAGGCTCTTGAAAGCCTTCTGTCCGCGCGCCATCTGCAAGTCGTGCCCTGCATCCGTCGTCCGGGTGATGCCGATCTGTCGCGCATGACCGTGGCCGAGGAACTGGCCAAGCTGGAGGCGCAGCAAGGTTGGCAAACCGAGCTGTCGGAAGCCGAGGAAGACCTTGAGGACCTGGCGGACGAGGCGCTGACATGGCGTCTGGGTCAGGCCGCACAGGCACGGGCTCAGGCCGGTCGGATGAACGAGGAAGACGATGCTGAATTCGACATCGGGCCCAACGGCGCCCATGTGGACAAATCCGAACGCAGCGCGTTTGATTCGCTGTTGTCACAGATTCGATTTGATAAGGCGAAGCGCTAGCTTTGCAGAAGAAACGGTAAGGAAAACGGGGTAAACGGGACAGCGAATCACTCGTACGTTCTGATGATTCGTGTTAACGAATCACTTTGCGACCCGAATCCCCGATGAGGAGAGCCTGATGGCCGCCAAGGACAATGACGACGCCAAGCCCCAGGATCAGGACGATGACGTAAGTCTCGACATGAGCCAGGCCGCGGTCAAGAAGATGATCGCCGAGGCCCGTGAGCGCGGCTATATCACCTATGATCAGCTCAATTCGGTGCTGCCGCCCGATCAGGTCAGCTCGGACCAGATCGAGGACGTGATGTCGATGCTGTCCGAAATGGGCATCCAGGTCACCGAAGACGACGAAGAGGGCGACGACGACGACAAGGGCTCGACCGATCTGGTCGAAACCAAGAAGGCGGGCGAAGTCACCCTTGCCGGCAGCGGCAATGAAAAACTGGATCGTACCGACGATCCGGTGCGCATGTACCTGCGCGAAATGGGCAGCGTCGAGTTGCTGTCCCGCGAGGGCGAAATCGCGATCGCCAAGCGCATCGAGGCCGGCCGCAACACCATGATCCTGGGGCTGTGCGAAAGCCCGCTGACCTTTCAGGCCATCACCATCTGGCGCGAGGAACTTCTGAACGAAGACATCCTGCTGCGCGATGTGATCGACCTTGAAACCACCTTTTCCGGCCAGATGGGCGAGGATGGCGAGGTCGAAGAACCGGTCGTCGACACCTCGGGCGTCGAAGTGACCAAGGAAAAGTCCGACGGCCCGGAACTGGACGCCGACGGCAACCCGATTTCCCAGGACGATGACGACGACGAAGACGAGCAGGCGAACATGTCGCTTGCCGCGATGGAAACCGCGCTGAAACCGCGGGTTCTGGAAACGCTGGACCGCATCGCCCAGGATTACGAAGAACTGGCCGAAATGCAGGACAGCCGGATTTCGGCGACCCTGAACGAAGACGACAGCTTTAGCGCGGTCGACGAGGAACGCTATCAAAAGCTGCGCGGCGAGATCGTCGAGCTGGTGAACGAACTGCACCTGCACAACAACCGGATCGAGGCGCTGATCGACCAGCTGTACGGCATCAACCGCCGGATCATGCAGATCGACAGCTCGATGGTGAAGCTGGCGGATCAGGCGCGTATCAACCGCCGCGAATTCGTCGAGGAATACCGCGGTCACGAGTTGGACCCGAACTGGCTGGAGCGGATGGGCGACAAGTCCGGGCGCGGCTGGCAGATGTTCATCGAACGCAGCAGCGACAAGGTCGAAGAGCTGCGCGCCGACATGGCGCAGGTCGGCCAGTATGTCGGTCTCGACATCTCTGAATTCCGCCGCATCGTGAACCAGGTCCAGAAGGGCGAAAAAGAAGCCCGTCAGGCGAAAAAGGAAATGGTTGAGGCGAACCTGCGCCTGGTCATCTCGATCGCCAAGAAATACACCAACCGCGGTCTGCAGTTCCTTGACCTGATCCAGGAAGGCAACATCGGCCTGATGAAGGCGGTGGACAAGTTCGAATACCGCCGCGGGTACAAGTTCAGCACCTACGCGACATGGTGGATCCGTCAGGCGATCACCCGGTCCATCGCGGATCAGGCGCGCACCATCCGTATTCCGGTGCACATGATCGAAACGATCAACAAGCTGGTGCGCACCGGCCGCCAGATGCTGCACGAGATCGGCCGCGAACCGACCCCAGAAGAGCTGGCAGAAAAGCTGCAGATGCCTTTGGAAAAGGTTCGCAAGGTGATGAAGATCGCCAAGGAACCGATTTCGCTGGAAACGCCCATCGGCGACGAAGAGGACAGCCAGCTTGGCGATTTCATCGAGGACAAGAACGCGGTTCTGCCCCTCGACAGCGCCATACAGGAAAACCTCAAGGAAACCACGACGCGGGTTCTGTCTTCGCTGACCCCGCGCGAGGAACGTGTTTTGCGGATGCGCTTTGGCATCGGCATGAACACCGACCACACCCTGGAAGAGGTCGGCCAGCAGTTCAGCGTTACCCGCGAACGCATCCGCCAGATCGAGGCCAAGGCCCTGCGCAAGCTCAAGCATCCGTCGCGCTCGCGCAAGCTGCGCAGCTTCCTCGATCAGTAAGGGGCGACGACGGTGTCCTGGCTTTCACGCATTTTCAAAACCGGCGGGCAAAGCCCGTCGGCTTTGGTCGTCGAGGAATACGAAGGGTTTCGCATCACCCCGCAGCCCATGCCGGTTGACGGTCAGTTCCGGATTTCGGCGCTGATCGAAAAGGACGTAGCGGGGGACACCAAATCCCATCACCTGATCCGCGCCGATCTTTTGCGCGACCTGTCCGAGGCGCAAAGCGCATCGATCAACAAGGCCAAGCAGTTGATAGACCAGCAGGGTCTGCGCCTGTTCGACTGATGGCGGGGCTGCGCCGTGTGATGGCGGCGTTGCCGCTTTGGGCGCTGGTGCTGGCCTGCGCGACGCTGGGTCTGGCACCGATGTCGCCCGAACCGCATGTCTGGGAAAAGCTGAAAATGCTGGCCGCCGGTGCGCTGACGCAGCCCATCGACATGGTCGATCTGGCGCTGCACGGGCTGCCATGGGTCCTGTTGGTGCTCAAGCTGTTCAGCATGTTGACCAAACGCGCCTAGGCGCGCCGGGGTCATCGGGGCAAAACCCCTTGAATATCTTCATTTTTCTCAAAAACTGATGGTTCTTTGCGGGCCATCTGCACGGTTTCTAGGGAACAATGCGGCATCTTCCGGGTTATCGACTCAGGAGGGTGAGACCCATGAAGAAGACTGCTGCCTATACCACTGCACTGCTTTTCATCGCCGCGGGCGCGCTGGCCGCGACCGAAGCGCTGACCACGGCCCAGCCCGAGGTCATCAAGATCGAAGTGGACGCCGCCGACCTGGACCGCTGCCGCGAAACGCTGGCGCAGGTGGCGCAGATGCCGGTTGTCACCGATGACGGATCGTCCGCCTGGTTCAGCAATGCAGACGACCTGCCCCAGGTCGCCTGCGTGCTCAGGGATGCCTAGTTCAGGTGCTCCTTGAAAAAGGCGATCGTCCGCTCCCATGCCAATTCGGCCGTTGCCTCATCATACCTAGGCGTTGAATCGTTGTGAAAGCCGTGGTTCACGCCCGGATAGATATGCGCCGTGTAGGTCTTGCCGTGTTCTTTCAGCGCGGCCTCGTAGGCGGGCCAGCCTTCGTTGATGCGTTCGTCCAGTTCGGCGTATTGCAGCAATAGAGGCGCCTGAATGCGCGGCACATCCGAAGCCGAGGCCTGCCGCCCGTAAAACGGCACCGAGGCACCGAGCTCCGGATAGGCCACCGCCATGGCGTTGCAGACACCGCCGCCATAGCAAAAGCCGACGCAGCCCACCTTGCCGGTGGTGTCGCCATGCGCGGCCATGAACTCATAGGCCGCAAAGAAATCGTTCATCAGCTTTTCGCCGTCAACGGTCTGCTGCAATTCGCGTCCTTCGGCGTCGTTGCCCGGGTAACCCCCGACAGATGACAACCCGTCCGGCGCCAGCGCGATGAACCCGGCCTTTGCCACGCGCCGCGCGACGTCCTCGATATAGGGGTTCAGCCCACGGTTTTCGTGCACCACCACGACGGCCGGCACAGGCCCCGTGACATTGGCGGGTTTGACCAGATAGCCGCGCACCTCGCCGTGGCCATTGGGCGACGGGTAGGTGATATATTCCGCCACGATATCGGGATCGTTGAAGCTGACCTGCTCGGCCAGGGCATAGTTCGGGGACAACATGTTCAAAAGGGCGGCGGCGGTCACGGTGCCCACGGCAAACTTGCCCGCGCGGTCCAGGAATTCGCGCTTGGTGATTTTGCCGTGCGCATAAAAGTCATAAAGGTCCAGCAGTTCCTGATCGAAATCCGCCGCCGTCATGCGGCGTTGTGGGGATTGGTCATTCATGGTCGCGGTCTCCCTGTATGGGCGTTGAAACGATGCCCGGTGCGTGGCACGAAGGTTAGACCGATTGTGACGCAAGGGAAGTCCGCATGATGCAAAGGTCCTTCACGATTTCGACACGGGGTCCGGGCCTGTACGAATTCACCGATCAGGTGGCGGACTGGGTGCGCGGCAGCGGGCTTTTGACGCTTTTCATCCGCCATACCTCGGCCAGCCTGGTCATCCAGGAAAACGCCGACCCCGAGGTCAGGACCGATCTGGCCAGCTTTTTCCACCGCCTTGTGCCGCCGACGACCGATCCGTCAATGGGCTACCTGACCCACACCTACGAAGGGCCGGACGACATGCCGGCTCATATCAAGGCCGCGCTGCTGCCGGTGTCGCTCACGATCCCGGTCAGTGAGGGGCGGCTGATGCTGGGGACGTGGCAGGGCATCTATGTCTTTGAACACCGCAACGCCGCGCATGATCGCCAGGTCGTGGCACACCTGGCCTAGGGGCGGGAATCCCTACTTGCTGCGGCGGGCGGGTTTGCTAGGCTTTGGGCATTGCTGAAAAAAAGGATACTTGGGTGGCCATGCGGCGCATATCGTCCCGGACCGTGTTTATGCTGACAGGGCTGGCCCTGGTCGGCGCCCTTGGGATCGGTGTGCCCGAATACCTGTCCGGACGGGTGCAATCGGGCGGAGAAGCCTGCCTTGGCCCCGGCGAGGACGGCCATTTCTGCCGCTTTGTCGGCGGCCCGATCCAGATCGGCGGCACGCCGGTTTTCGTGGAAAAGTTCAAGCACGCCTTTCTGCCGACGACAGCCCAGATCGATTTCGTCGATGGATTTGGCCGCACCTGGACGGCCCCGGTGCAGACCTTGACCGATGGCGCGTCGATCCCTGCGGTGTTCGAACCGCTGATGGGTGACCGCCAAAGCCGCGAGTATCTGGAGGCGGCGGCGCTGCATGACGCCTATTGCGGGGTGGGCAACGAGGCGCTGGAAACCTATCAGACCAAGCCTTGGGAGGACGTGCACCGCATGTTCTACGAGGCGCTTCTGGTCGCGGGCACGCCCCCCGCCAAGGCCAAGATCATCTTTGCCGCGGTCTACCTGGGCGGCCCGCGCTGGAACGACCCGGACCGCACGCTGGAAGGTGTCGAAGAAAGCGCGCTGCTGCGCGAAATGGAATGGTGCCTGAAGTGGATCGAGGAAACCGACCCCAGCGCCGATGAAATCGTCGATTGGATGAAAGCGCGCGAAATGGCCCTGAAGGCCGGCGACAGCGCCAAGCCCGATTATCTGACCCGAAGGGGGATCTAGGATGGTTCGATGCTTTGAACTGTGGTGGCCGCGCCGCGTCACGGCGCCCGCGACGATTGCGGCCCTGATGCTGACGGCGGGGATGGCTTTTGCCGAATGCTCGGCGGCGGACCTGTTCCTGTCATGCCGGATCGCGCAGAACGGCAAGCTGCTTGAGGTCTGCGTCGAAGGCGACGCGGTGGTCTATCGCTACGGGCCCGCAGGGGGGGCGCCGGAACTGACCCTGCGCGAGGCCGCGGCAACGCTGGGCTATACCCCTTGGCCGGGAATTGGCCGCACGATCTGGGAAGAAGTGCGCTTTTTCAACGGGGACTACGAATACCGGGTCAACGGCGCCATCGACAAGATGCTGGCCGTCGAAGACAGCCCCGAGGCAAAATCCGGCGGCGTCGAGGTCTATCGCGGAGCGCAGCGTGCCGCCGCGCTGGACTGCGCCCCGGCAACCGTCCGGTTCGACTGGACCGCAGCCATCGGTGACGCAAAACGCGCCGCCGGGCTGGACTGGGACCCCGGCGCGCAGGCCTGGTTGCCAGCGAACTGAGTCTGATTGGACACGCCAGGCTGTCACGATCTTGCGGGTCAAATTCACCCCTACCCAAAACTTTGGGACTGACCTATAGTGGCTGTGGATAAGTGGGGAAAAACCCCGCAATCAGGCATATAGAGCAGAAAAAAAGACGAGGGGGACGGCCAATGCGCTGCCCGTTTTGCGGAAACATCGACACCCAGGTTAAAGATTCCCGGCCGGCCGAAGACCACGTAGCCATTCGCCGCCGCCGTTTTTGCCCCGCATGTGGCGGGCGCTTTACCACCTACGAACGCGTGCAACTGCGCGATCTTGTGGTCATCAAATCCAACGGGCGACGCGAAGATTTCGACCGGGACAAGCTGGAACGCTCGATCCGGATCGCCTTGCAGAAACGGCCTTTGGACCCCGAACGCATCGACCAGATGATCTCGGGCATTGTCCGGCGACTGGAAAGCATGGGCGAAACCGATATCTCGTCGCATCAGATCGGCGAGATCGTGATGGAGACGCTTGCCCGGATCGACACCGTTGCCTATGTGCGTTTCGCCAGTGTTTACAAGAACTTCCAGGCGGCAGACGACTTTGACAAGTTCGTTTCTGAACTGCGCCCCGAAGTTCCGGAACCCCCGGCCGAAAAGTGACCGGGGCAGACGCCCTTCATATGGCCCATGCTCTTGGCCTGGGTCGGCGCGGGATGGGCAAATGCTGGCCCAACCCGGCGGTTGGCTGCGTTCTGGTGCAGGGCGGGCGCGTCGTCGGGCGCGGCTGGACCCAGCCGGGCGGGCGGCCCCATGCCGAAACGCAGGCTCTTGACATGGCGGGCGATCTTGCGCGCGGCGCGACCGCCTATGTCACGCTGGAACCCTGCGCCCACCATGGCAAGACACCGCCCTGCGCCGATGCACTGATCGCTGCGGGTGTGGCGCGTGTCGTCGCGCCCTTGCCGGATAGCGATCCGCGGGTTTCGGGACAGGGGTTCGACCGCCTGCGCAAGGCCGGGATCGCGGTGACGACGGGGGTTCTGGCCGACCGTGCGGCGCTGGATCACGCGGGCTTTTTCCTGCGGGTCGAACAGGGGCGCCCCTGGCTGACGCTGAAACTCGCGATGAGCCTGGATGGCCGGATCGCCACCGCCACCGGCGAAAGCCAATGGATCACCGGGCCGCAGGCGCGTCTTGCGGTGCATGGGCTGCGCAACAGCCACGATGCGGTCATGGTGGGCGGCGGCACGGCGCGCGCCGATGATCCGTCGCTGACGGTGCGCGGTTTTGGAAATGTGCCGCAACCAGCGCGCGTGGTGGTGTCGCGGTTCCTGGACCTGCCCTTGCTGGGCACGCTGGCGCGCACGGCCCGGGACACGCCGGTCTGGCTGTGCCACGGGCCCGATGCCAGCGCAGAGCTACAAAAGACATGGGACGGGCTGGGCGCCCGGTTGATCCCCTGCGCACTTCGCGCCGGGCGTGTTGATCCGGCGTCGCTGATGGCGGCGCTGGGGCAGGCGGGGCTGACCCGGGTGTTCTGCGAAGGCGGCGGCCAGCTGGCCGCATCGCTGCTGGCGGCAGACCTGGTGGACGAGCTCCAGGTCTTTTCTGCTGGTGTCGCGATTGGCGCCGAGGGTTTGCCGGGGCTGGGGGCGCTGGGTGTGGAAAAACTGGCGCTTGCACCGCATTTTGCGCTTGTGGATGTCTCGGTGGAGGGGGGCGATGTCCGCCACGTTTGGCGCCGCGCTGCGGCAACGGGATAATTGACCAAAGGTCAACCGGTTAGACGCCGCTGCTGATCCTGTCCCAAGGCTGCGATGCTGCGGTGGATAACTTTTAAAACAGCGCCAGATCAGGGGTTTGCCCGAAAGTCTTAACAAACCCTTAAAGCAGGCGGCGCCAAGCCCCTTTATTTCCGCCAAAGATGCGCCTTGCTGGCAAACAGCCCCTGCAGCTTGGACAGGCTTTTGTTCAGCGGGCCGGGCCGGGGCAGATCGCCGCTTTCCAGCCGATCGACGATCACTTCGACCGGGCAGGGCAGGCCGCTGCGCGGGTCCAGATAGCGCGGATAGTCGATCAGCGTGGCGTGGACCAGCGCCTCGAGCCCGGGGCGCGGCCCGGTCAGGCGGCGCGGGGGCACCGGCCCCAAATCCTGCGTCAGCCCCCATCCGGCATAGAAAGGCGCGCCAAGCGTGGTGACACGGCAGCCGCGCAGCAGCGCCTCGAACCCGGTGAGCGAGGTCATCGTCCAGACTTCGTCGACCTGGTCCAGCAGCGGGGCGATCGGCGCCTGTGACAGGGTCATGTCGGCCCAGGTTTCGGGGGTGTCGACCTGCCCCATGCGCAATCCGGCCTCGACGTCCGGGTGGGGTTTCCACAACAGGGTCGCATCGGGGTTGGCCTCGCGCACGCGGCGCAGCAGTTCAGCGTTTGTCCGCACCTCCGGGCTGCCGCGCAGGATCGAGGCATCGTCCTCGACCTGGCCGGGCACAAGGATGCGGCGCCCTGTTGGCAATGTGGGCAATTCTCCGGACAGGTTGTATTTGGACAAGCCAGCGCCGGTCAAACGCGCGATCAGACGCTGCGTACGTTCGATCTGGTCGGGGCGTATATCCACAGCCCTGGCCTGAACAAGCTGTTCCAGCCGCGACGGGCGGGCCGGGTCGTAGTAGATGCCCAGATCGTCCAGCACCAGCGACAGGGGCGGTGTCAGCTGCGCCCCCAACCCGCGTGATCGTAAAAAGCCATCTTCGACGCGTGCGGCATCGTCGTCGCGGGCCTTTCCGGCCCAGACCATGCGCCTGCGCCCCTCGGTCGTGGCGAGGGCGCGGGATTTGTCCACATCATCTTCGAAGTGTACCCTGCGCTGCTGCCCAAAGAATTTCTGCAAATGCGGTCTTTTCCACAGGCGCATGCCTTCGGCCACCCAACCGGCGCGGTCCTCGCGCCAGGCGCGGGCCTGCGTTTCGAGCGCGGCAAGCGCCTCTTCGAAGGGGCACAGACGGTCGTGGTGCGGATCGTACCAGCGCGGATAAAGGATCATCGCGGCGGCAAACAGCTGGGCGCGGGTCAGGTTGCGCTGGCGGCGGGCAATCGGCGTTTCATCCTGCGTCAGGCCCCATCCGGCGTAGAAGGGGCTGCCAAAGACGCGCGGTTTGTGTCCGGCCAGGATCGCCTCGAACCCCATCTGGGACGACACGGTATAGACCGCGGTGGCCCCATCCAGCAGCTGCCAGGGCGAGGCGGCGCTGTCGCACAGGGTGATGTCGCCGCCGGCGTCCTGATCGCGAAAATGCCCCGGGCGATGGCCTGCGGCGGTTTCGGGATGGGTTTTCAACAGGATGCGGGCGCCGGGGTTTTCCTCGCGCGCGACGAACAGCATTTCCAGGAACCGGTTGCGATCTGCATCCGAGGCCCGCACCGAGGCATCGCCCTGCGTCTGGTCGATCACCAGGACATAGCCGGGGTCCGGCAGGTCCAGATCCAGCCGCGTGGCGCTGTATTTGGACAGATGCGCCGCCCGCATCCGGGCCATGCCGGCACGCGCGCGGTTCAGCAGGGCACTGTCATCCAGGGGATGGGTTTTCAGCAGGGTTTCAAGGTCGGACGGGCTGCGCCCGTCGAAATGCACACCGCTGTGATCGACCAAAAGGCCAAGGGGCGGCTCGCCCTCGCGCCCGGGGAGGAGCGAGCGCAGAAAGGCATCCTCGATCCGGACCAGCGGCGCGCCATGGCGCCTGGCCACCGCCTCGCCGCGATGGGCATAGGGCGACTGCCCCCAGACGCCGACCAGGTCGCCCTTTGCCGGGCGTCCCAGCGACAGTCGATAGCCGGACAGGGTCAGGATGCGCCGCAACCGGCGCTGGGTCACGAACCCGCCGTTGTAAACGTAAAGACGCCGGGGAGCATGCCCCCCGGCGTGTTGCGGTCCATCCGGTCCGGAAGGCAAGGGCGTCAGCCCCCGCTCACCGCGGTGGCGGCGGTGGTCACGGTGGTGACGGCGCCAAGCGTGCCGGTCAGGGCGGCAATGGTCTTGTTCCACTGGGTAAAGGGCGCTTCGGTCACGTACAGGGTGTCCTGATCGCGGATGACGAAGTCGCGCGCCATGAACATGCCGTTGGGCTGGGTCAGGTCCAGCACATAGACCAGACGCTGGGCGCCGATCAGATCGGTGCGGCCCAGCACCTGGTTGGCAATCTCGGCCGGTTCGTTGCGGAAGACAAAGACGCCGGTCGGATCTGCCGAGGTGGACAGCAGCCCGCCGACCTGGGCGATCGCCTCGACCGCGCTCAGCGTCTGGCTTTCGAAAGGCACGCGGGCCTGGGCGCCGGTGGCCCCCAGTGCGGTAAAGGCGCGGGTGTCTTCTTCGACCAGGATGCGGTCACCGCCGCGCAGGGCGATGTCGAATTCCGGGTGCTTGTACAGGTCCTGGAACCAGATGGTTTCGGTCTTGTTGCCGCGCAGCACCTTGATCTGGGCGATCTCGGGCTGGATCGTGATCCCGCCGGCGCGCGCCAGCATGGTCGACAGCGTCCGGGTGGGGCGTTCGATGGCATAGACGCCCTGACCGCCGACCGACCCGATAAGGCTGACGGTCGATCCGTCACCGGCCACGCGGCGCACCTGGACCTGCGGGTCCGGGGTCTGGTCTTCAAGCTTGGAGGTGATGATCTGGCGCACCCGTTCCGGCGTGTTGCCAGCCGCCTTGATGCGGCCTGCGTAGGGCACAAAGATAAAGCCGGCGCCGTCCACCTGAACCTCTTCGAGGATGGTGGAATTGGTCGCCTCACCCGCCAGCAGCCCGTCGTCGACGTTTTCCCAGACGGTCAGGCCCAGGGTATCGCCGGGGCGGATGGTGTCCGACCCCAAGGTTTCGGCGTTCTTGAAGGCCTCGGAAAAGCCAAGGGCCGGGACAACGGCCGTGGTGCGTGTCACCCGGTCATTGACAGCCACGATGAAGGCGTCGCCTTCCTGCTGGACCGAACCCGAAAAGATTTCGCGTTTGTTGGGGCCCACGCGGGGCAAGCCGCAGGATGCCAATACGGACACTGCAGCCAGTAGGGCGATAGATTTCGCCCACCGGGAAGGGGAGTGTTTCACTGCTCGGTCTCCTCGACCTTATGTTCTGCCTCGGGTATTTTTTTGTTTAAGCTACCGACATTTCATAAGAAACGCTAGTCCCCGGGGCAGTCCGGCCTAGTGCACGACGCGCAACTGTTGCCTCGGGGCCGCGGTTCCGCGGCGCAGGGCATCATAGGGATCGTCCGGCGCAAGCATCATGTCGACCACCTGGCGCAGCAATTGGCGGCGCCCGCGGGCGGAATAGAACCCGCCCGGAAGTTGTGATGTTTCAAGCAGATAGCGCCGATAGTCCTTGTAGGCATGCATGTTCGGACGCGACGGGGCGCCAAAGAATTCGGCCAGGGGCTGGGACGAGACGAACTCGGGCTTGGAATAGACCGCATCGCCAAAGACCTTCAGCGGAATGCCGCGCCAAAGCACCTGCTGCGCGGCGGTGGAATTGACCGTAACAGCGGTGCGCGCATCGTTCAGCAGCTGCGCCAGCTTGCCGCCACGCACGTAATGGACACGGTCCGCCACGCCCTTGGCGCGGGCCAGATCGCGGATCACGCGGCGCACGTTGACGCGGCCATCCTCAAGCGGATGCGCCTTGAACACCAGGTGGTGATGGCCCGGCGCGCCCTCGGCAAAGCCGGCGATCACCAGGTCGAGAAACTCGGATATGGTGGAAAAGGGCGAATGTTTCTGGAACGAGCTGTCGTGCTCCAGTTGCAGCAGCGCCAGGTGATAGGGAAAACCGCCCAGCCGGATGCGCGTCGTGGCAGCGACCCGGTCGGCCCATGTCAGGGGCATCAAAAGCAGGCGTTTGAGGTAAAGCATGAATTCCTGCACGACGCTCAGCGACCGGTGCGGCCGGAAGTTGCGGTAATCGCCGTTCCGGAACATCACGAACCAATGATACAGCGCGCCGTAAAAGATGTGGTGGCGCATGTCGCCCCAATGCGCCGGGGGCAGGGGGGCCTCCATGTCGGACATTTCCAGCGCGCGCTTCATCTGCTCGATGCTCATGCTCATCAGGCGCGAATGCCCGTTGGATCCGCCGCGTTCATAGGTCACCCAATAGGGCCGCATGTAGCCTTCTTCAAAGACATGCACGGTCAGCCCGCGGGCCTTCGCCTCCTCCACCGCCTGGGCGTGGATCGGGCGGACATCGCCGTACAGCACGATATCCGTCACGTTCTTTTCCGCCAGCAGCGCGACAAAGGTGTCGCGCCAGCTGTCCTGCGTGCCGCGAAAGGGGATGTAGCTGCGCGGGTGGAACCAGAACGCCCGGTCACCCGCATTGAACCCGACGCGCCAGACCTCGGCCCCGGTCTTGCGCAGCATGGCGCCAAGACGGTTGAAGAAGGGGCCGTGCGGTCCCTGCAGGAACAGGAAGACCCGTTTCTGGCCGGTTGCGTTGCTCATGGTGGCGTTCTATGTCCTTGTCCTGAAGTCTTTCTTAACAACACATCCCGGCGAAATTAAGGCCCGCTTGGCACATCCCGGAAGGAGCAACCATGTTCACAGGCATCGTAACCGATATGGGCGAGATCCGCGAGCTTGAGCAACGCGGAGACCTGAGGGCGCGGATCGGCACGCGGTACGACACCGCCGGGATCGACATCGGCGCCTCGATCGCCTGTGACGGGGTCTGCCTGACGGTCGTCGCCCTCGGAGAGGATTGGTTTGACGTGGAAATCAGCGCCGAAACCGTGTCCAAGACCAACCTCGACGCCTGGACCGCTGGCCGGCGGGTCAATCTGGAACGCGCGCTCAAGGTGGGCGATGAACTGGGCGGCCATATCGTGTCCGGACACGTCGACGGCGTCGCCGAGGTGGTGGCGATCCGCGACGAAGGCGACAGCACCCGCGTCACCCTGCGCGCCCCCGATCACCTGGCCCGCTTCATCGCGCCCAAGGGCTCGGTTGCCCTGAACGGCACATCGCTGACCGTGAACGAGGTCGCAGGCTGCGAGTTCGGCATCAACTTCATCCCCCACACCAAGGCGGTCACGACCTGGGGCTCGGTGGCGGTCGGCGACCGCGTCAATCTCGAAATCGACACGCTGGCGCGCTACGTGGCGCGGCTTCAGGATTTCTCCTGATCGGCGTTTCTTTGTGCCAAAAATATCCCGGAGAGCGCGAGAGGCTGGCCTCTCGCTCCGGTCCTGTCCGCCAATCCCTGCGGTGAACCCGGGGGCGCCTACTCGGCAGGCTGGAACCCCATGATCAGCTGACGCAGGCCCAGGGCCGCCCCGGCAAAGATCGCGGCAAAGGTGACGGGGGCGGAAAAGGCCAGCAGGGAAAAGGCGCTCAGCCCCTGGCCGATCGAACATCCCAGTGCAATCACGGCCCCCGCGCCCATCAGGGCGGCGCCAACGATCTGGCGGCGCAATTCACGCGGGTCTTCGCAGGCTTCCCAGCGGAAATGCCCCTTGATCAGCGATCCGGCAAAGGCCCCGGTCCAGACCCCGGCCACCGATCCGACCGCAAAGGACAAGGGCCGCGCCGACCCGGTCATGAACCATAGGATCGTTTCGCCCAGGGGGGCGGCAAAGCTGTGCGACACGACGGGCAGATCCTCGAAACCGGTGCGGGCCACCCAGGCGGTGCCGGCCCAGCCGATGATCACGCCCAGGCCCACGACCGCAGACCAAAACACCTGTCCAGGTTTCTTCCACAGCTTGCGAGAGGCCGCCGAGACGCCCAGCAACACCAGCCCCAGCGCCATGCCGATGGCATTGGCCGAAAGCCCGGTGGCCGCGCCAAGGAAGTGCGCGATGCCGGGGATTGGCTCGCCCGGGGTGACGGCCGATTGCGGAAAGGCCATGTCGCGCAGCGGCGCCAGCGGGCCGGACAGGACCACATAGGTCGACACGCCCATGACCAGCACGATCACGAAACTGCGCAGATCGCCTCCGCCCAGCCGTGCCACCGCGCCATAGCCGCAGTTGCCCGACAGGGCCATGCCATAGCCGAACAGCAGCCCGCCCAGGATCGAGGCCAGGGGCATCCATCGGATCGACAGGTAATAGGTGGTTTCGGCCGCCAGCTGACCGCTGGCCATCAGACCGAAGCTGCCCAGGATCGCAATGCCAAGGGCAACGCCCCACATGCGGATGCGCGTGGTCGATCCGCCATACAGCGCGTCCTCGATGGCGCCCAGCGTGCAGAACCGCCCCAGCCGCGCCGCCAGCCCCAGGCAAAGGCCACCCAGCAGCCCGAACAGGGCCACCAGGTGATGTTCCGTCAGCAGTTCAATCATGGCAGGCTCCCCCCTGACCGGACCGGTGCATTGCGCCCAAGTATGGGCAGGCCTGTCTTGTCCCGCAAGGGGGTGCCGGGATCAGGCCTGTTCTTCGTCGTCGTCGCGGCAGAACAGGTTATAGACGCATTCCAGAACCTTGCGCGGACGATGATCGGCCAGGCGGTAGTAGATCGCCTTGCCATCGCGGCGCGGGATCACAAGCCCTTCAAGCCGCAGGCGCGACAATTGCTGGCTGACGGCGGCCTGGCGGGCCGACAGCAGTTCTTCGAGTTCGGTCACGGATTTTTCGCCGGTCACAAGATGGCACAGGATCATCAACCGTCCTTCGTGGCTGATCGCCTTCAGGAAAGCCGAGGCCGTCGTGGCCTTGTCGACGATCTCGTCGAGTTCTTGTTCGGTCAGATCATCGCGCAGAACAGGAAGTGCATGCCCCATCAGTCCGTAATCCTCAATTCGTCACCGGCTCGAAGTCGGTATTGTCTTCCAGCAGTTTTGCATAGACCGGCCAGAAGAAGTCCTCACCGACATACCCTTCCATGCGGGCAATTTCCACTCCGTCGTCAATCAGAATGAAAGTCGGTGTAAAGTTGACACGCCGCGCATAGGTGATCCCGTCGGGCGGACCCATGTGCAGATCGGCGCGCAGCAGCGGTGCAAAGCGGCCTTCGGCGGTCTTGGGGTAGGCGGGCGCAATCTGGTCGTCCCAGGCCGCGCAATAGGCGCAGCCGGGCTGTTCGACCATGATCAGCCGGATCTCTCCGGCGGCGGCCGAGGTGGCGATCAGGCTGCCCGCAAGGGCCCCGACCTGCAGGATCAATTTGAGCACCATTGTACACCGAATGTCTATTGACTGACGTACTACGTAATATGAATATGTGAATTGATCAAGGAAAGGCGCTGACGTGCTTGATATTTCTTTTGCCGGCGCCGCGCTGGCCGGGTTGCTGAGTTTCTTTACGCCCTGCATCCTGCCGATGGTGCCCTTTTACCTGTGCTACATGGCCGGCATTTCAATGTCCGAGCTGCGCGATGATGCCGGGATCACCCCCGGGGCGCAGAAACGGCTGATCGTTTCGGCGCTGTTCTTTGCCGCCGGGGTGACCACGATCTTTGTCCTTTTGGGCATGGGGGCCACGGCGATCGGACAGGCCTTTGCCGACTGGAAACAGCCGCTGTCCTACGTGGCGGCGGCGGTGCTGTTCATCTTTGGCCTGCATTTCCTGGGCATCATCCGGATTGGCCTGCTGTACCGAGAGGCCCGTGTCGAAAGCAAGGCCGAGCCGACCACGGTTCTTGGCGCCTATGTCATGGGGCTGGCCTTTGGCTTTGGCTGGACGCCCTGCGTCGGCCCGGCGCTGGCCTCGATCCTGATGATCGCCAGCGGCATGGGCGACGTGGTGCGCGGCGGGCTTTTGCTGTTCGTCTATGGTGTCGGAATGACCGCGCCCTTTGTCATCGCGGCGCTGTTCTCGGGGCCTTTCCTGAAATGGACCGCCCGCCACAGAAGCAAGTTGCAGTATGTTGAGAAGGTCATGGGGGCGATGCTGATTCTGTTTGCGATCCTGATCGCGACGAACAGTGTCAACATCATCGCCCAGTGGATGATTGAGACGTTCCCCAGCTGGACTTCGCTGAGTTAAACGGGAGAGGATCAAATGAAACATTGGATTGGTGCCGGCATCGCGCTGTTGATGGCCCTGCCGGCCTTTGCCGAAATCGGCGACGACGGGCTGCACAAGCAACCCTGGATGCGCGACACCTTCAAGGATCTGCGCGAAGACCTGGCCGAGGCCAACGCCGAGGGCAAGCGTCTGGTGCTGTTCGTCGAACAGCGCGGCTGCATCTACTGCAAGCAGATGCACGAAGAGGTGTTCATCGACCCGACAGTCAGCGACTACATCGACGAAAACTACTTTGTCGTTCAGCTGAACCTGCACGGCGATATCGAGGTGGTCGATTTCGACGGAGAATCGCTGGCCGAAAAGGACCTGGCGCGCAAATGGCGGGTGATGTTCACACCCAACATCGTTTTTATGCCCGAAGAGGTCCCCGAGGGGGTCGCCGGCATCGAAGCGGCCGTCGCGGTCATGCCCGGCGCCTTTGGCAAAGGCACCACGCTGGACATGTTCACCTGGGTGCAGGAAAAGCGCTATGACCTTGATAACGGAGAAGATTTTCAGCGCTATCACGCAAGGCGCATCCAGGAAAGAAGCAATGGGTCAACGGACTGAGGCGCGACCTTTCGGAGCAATAATTCACTTCTGTGAATTTGTTGTTGCGTAACGCCTGTCCGGTAGCCTACGGTATACATCAGCCAAAAACGAGGCGAAGCCCGCAAGGGTCTCGCGAGGCCTAGGGAGGGAAAATGAGGCTTACAGCAATCACCGCAGCGGCAACGCTGATCGCAGGTATGGCTTTCGCTGAAAACGTCGCGCCCAGCGACGTGCAGTTTGCCGAATATGGTGAAGTCGAAGCATCGCTGACAGGCATGCCCGGCAACGCCGAGAATGGTGCAGTGATCATGGGTGACAAGGGGCAGGGCAACTGCGTTTCCTGTCATGCGGTTTCTGCCTTGGCGGATATTCCGTTCCAAGGCGAAGTTGGCCCGACGCTTGATGGTATCGGTGATGTCCGATCCGAGGCGGAGCTGCGCGGCATCTTGATCAATGCAAAGAAAACGTTCGAGGGCTCTGTCATGCCGGCCTTCTACAAGACCGATGGTTTCATCCGCCCGGGTGACGCCTATACCGGCAAGGCCGCGCCTGCGGATCTGCCGCCGCTTTTGTCGGCGCAGGACATCGAAGATGTGGTCGCTTTCCTCATGACGCTCAAGGACAGCTGATTAACCAAGGTTCCAAGGAGAAAGACGATGGAATTTACTCGTCGCGAAACGCTGGCACTGGGTGCCGGTGCAGCGCTGATGACCGTCCTTCCGTTCCGTGCAAACGCAGCGGTGGATGATGTCATCAATGAATTTACCGGTGGCGCAGCGGTTGCCGACAGCGGGGTCGATCTGACCGCGCCGGAAATCGCCGAGAACGGCAACACCGTTCCCGTGGCCGTCTCGGCCGAGGGCGCTTCGGCGATTCTGCTTCTGGCTGCCGGCAACCCGACCCCGGGTGTGGCCAAGTTCACCTTTGGCCCGCTGGCCGGTTCGCATTCGGCTTCGACCCGTATCCGCCTTGCCGGGACCCAGGACGTCATCGCCATCGCACAGCTGGCTGACGGCACCTTTGCCCGCGCTTCCAAGACCGTGAAGGTCACCATTGGCGGCTGCGGCGGCTAATTCACAGGAGATCTGAACAATGGCATCCGATGTCAAACCCCGCGTAAAAGTCCCGAAAAGCGCCGCAGCTGGTGAGGTCATCACCATCAAGTCGCTGATCTCGCACAAGATGGAATCCGGGCAGCGTAAAGACGGCGACGGCAATCTCATTCCGCGCTCGATCATCAATCGCTTTACCTGCGATTTCAACGGCCAGAACGTGATCGACATCACGCTCGAGCCGGCCATCTCGACCAACCCGTACTTCGAATTCGAAGCACAGGTTCCCGAAGCAGGTGAGTTCAAGTTCACCTGGTACGACGACGATGGTGATGTCTACGAAGACAGCAAACCGATCGCGATTGGCTAAAGGCTGAACCCTGCCCCGCCGCAACGGTGGGGCAGGGCGCCCAAAGGGAGGGAATAAAATATGAAATTCAAGGCACTGACGGCAATTGCCGCACTGCTTGCCGCCCCCATGGTCATGGCGGGCGGTGCCGATGACGACACGCTTGTCATCAACGGCGATCTGGAAATCGTGACCAAGGCGGCGGCGCCCGAGCACGCGGAAAACCTGTCCGAAGTCATTTCGGGCTGGCATTTCCGCGACGACGACACGCAGGCCATGGAAATGGACGACTTTGACAATCCGGGCATGATCTTTGTCGATCAGGCGCGCGATGTCTGGGCGACCGCAGAAGGCTCCGAAGGCAAATCCTGCGCGGATTGCCACGGCGCCCCCGAAGAGATGGCCGGCGTAAAGCCCGTCTATCCCAAGTACAACGAGGCAGCTGGCGAAGTCCGCACCCTGCAGATGCAGGTGAACGACTGCCGCACCACCCGCATGGGGGCCGAGGCATGGAAATACGACAGCGGTGACGCGATCAACATGGAAGCGCTTCTTGCCTCTGTGTCGCGTGGCATGCCCGTGAACGTGGCCATCGACGGCCCCGCCGCGGACACCTGGGCCCAGGGTAAGGAAATCTACTATACCCGTTACGGCCAGCTGGAACTGTCCTGCGCCAACTGCCACGAGCAGAACTACGGCAACTACATCCGCGCCGACCACCTGTCGCAGGGTCAGATCAACGGTTTCCCGGCCTACCGTCTGAAGAACGCGAAACTGAACGGTATCCATGACCGCTTCAAGGGCTGCGTGCGCGACACCCGCGCCGAAACCTTCAGCCCCGGTTCCGCGGAATTCATCGCGCTGGAACTGTATGTCGCGTCGCGCGGCAACGGTCTGTCGGTCGAAGGTCCGTCGGTTCGTAACTAAACCTCACCGGGACCCCGCGTCAGGCGACTGGCGCGGGGTTTCTTGTAAATAACTTATTCACACATGCGCATGTGTGTCGCGAGTGAGCAAAGAAAGACCCTCCCCATGATCTCAAGACGCGATTTCCTGCAGGTGTCCATGGCGGCCTCGGCGATGGTCGGGGCCTCTGGCTTTGGCAACTGGGCCCGTCTGGCGGCCCAGCAGTCCCTGACCCAGGACCAGCTTCTGCAATTCGACACCTTCGGCAACGTGAGCCTCATTCACGTCACCGACATCCATGCGCAGCTCAAGCCGATTTATTTCCGCGAACCGTCGATCAACATCGGCGTCGGCGGCAACAAGGGCGCTGTGCCCCACGTGACCGGCGCGGATTTCCGCAAGCTGTATGGCATCGACGACGGCAGCCCGTCGCATTACGCGCTGTCCTCGGGCGATTTTGAATCGCTGGCCCGCGCCTATGGCAAGGTCGGTGGCCTGGACCGTGTCGCCACGGTGATCAACTCGATCCGCGCGGCGCGCCCCGATGCGCTGCTGCTGGACGGCGGCGACACCTGGCACGGCTCGATGACCTGCTACAAGACCGAAGGCCAGGACATGGTCAACGTCATGAATGCGCTGAAGCCCGATGCGATGACCTTCCACTGGGAATTCACGCTGGGCAGCGCGCGGGTTCAGGAAATCGTCGAAAACCTGCCCTATGCGGCGCTGGGTCAGAACATCTTTGACGCCGAGTGGGACGAACCTTCGGAACTGTTCCCGCCCTACAAGTTCTTTGAGCGTGGCGGCGTCAAGATCGCTGTTATCGGTCAGGCCTTCCCTTATATGCCCATCGCCAACCCGCGCTGGATGTTCCCGGAATACTCGTTCGGGATCCGCGACGAAAACATGCAGGCCATGGTTGACGAAGTGCGCGCGCAGGGCGCCGAACTGGTGGTTTGCCTGTCGCACAACGGCTTTGACGTGGACAAGCAGATGGCCAGCAAGGTCACCGGCATCGACGTCATCCTGACCGGCCACACCCATGACGCGCTGCCCGAACCGGTGCTGGTGGGTGACACGATCCTGATCGCCTCTGGCTCGAACGGCAAATTCGTGTCGCGCGTCGATCTGGACGTGCGCGATGGCCGCATGATGGGCTTCCGTCACAAGCTGATCCCGATCTTCTCGGACGTGATCGAACCCGACGCCGAGGTCTCCGCAATCATTGACGAACAGCGCGCGCCCTTCAAGGCCGAGCTTGAAGAGGTGATCGGCCAGACCGACAGCCTGCTGTATCGCCGCGGCAACTTCAACGGCAGCTGGGATGACCTGATCTGCGACGCCCTGATGAGCGAGCGCGAGGCCGACATCGCCATGTCGCCCGGTGTGCGCTGGGGGCCGTCGCTGATCCCCGGTGACAACATCACCCGCGAAGATATCTGGAACGTCACCTCGATGACCTACGGCGAGGCGTATCGTTCCGAAATGACTGGCGAATTCATCAAGGTGATCCTTGAGGACGTCGCCGACAACATCTTCAACCCCGATCCCTATTACCAGCAGGGCGGGGACATGGTGCGCATCGGTGGCATGGCCTATCGCTGCGACGTGTCCAAGCCGCAGGGCGAACGGATTTCCGACATGACCTTGCTCAAGACCGGCGAGGCGATCGATCCGTCGAAAAACTATGTCGTCGCCGGCTGGGCCTCGGTCAACGAAGGCACCGAGGGGCCGCAGATCTGGGACGTGGTGGAAAGCCACATTCGCAAGCTGGGAACCGTCACCCTGGAACCCAACAATTCGGTCGAGGTGGTGGGCATCTAAGCGCCCACCTGCTTGAGAGGAGAAAAACCAATGACCACAGAGAACAAGGGTCCGTCGCGTCGCAAGTTCCTGACCAGCGCGGCCGCGCTGGGGGCAGGGACGGTGGCGGCCACAGCCGCACGGGCCGCAGGCCCCGATCCGCTGATCACCGAGGTGCAGGAATGGGCCAGCGGCCTGGGGGATGGCGTTGACGCCACGCCCTATGGCCTGCCGATCCAGTACGAAGGCGACGTGATCCGCCGCAACGTGGAATGGCTGACCGCCGACACGATTTCGTCGATCAACTTCACGCCGATCCACGCGCTGGACGGCACGATCACCCCGCAGGGCTGCGCGTTCGAACGCCACCACTCGGGCGCGATCGAGCTGAAGAAAGAGGATTATCGCCTGATGATCAATGGCTTGGTCGACAAGCCGCTGGTCTTCTCTTACGAGGATCTGGAGCGTTTCCCGCGCGAAAACCACGTGTATTTCTGCGAATGCGCGGCCAACACGGGCATGGAATGGGCGGGCGCGCAGCTGAACGGCGCGCAGTTCACCCACGGCATGATCCACAACATGGAATACACCGGCGTACCGCTGCGCACGATCCTGGCCGAGGCCGGCCTGGATGCCGCGGGCGATTTCAAGGACAAGTGGGTCTATGTCGAAGGCGCCGATGCCTCGTCGAACGGCCGCTCGATCCCGATGGAAAAGGCGATGGACGACGTGCTGGTGGCTTTCAAGGCCAACGGCGAAGCGCTCCGCAAGGAACACGGCTATCCTGTCCGCCTTGTCGTTCCCGGTTGGGAAGGCAACATGTGGGTCAAGTGGCTGCGCCGCGTCGAAGTCACCGATCAGGCCGTCGAGTCGCGCGAAGAAACGTCGAAATACACCGACACGCTGGCCGATGGCACATCGCGCAAGTGGACCTGGGTCATGGACGCCAAATCGGTCGTCACCTCGCCCAGCCCGCAGGCGCCGATCAAGCACGGCCATGGCCCGCTGGTCATCACCGGCATGGCCTGGACCGGCCACGGCAAGATCACCCGCGTCGACGTATCGAAAGACGGCGGCAAGACCTGGGAAACCGCCCGCCTTGCCAACGAAGGCGAGGACAAGGCCCTGACCCGTTTCTACCTGGACACCACCTGGAACGGCGAAGAAATGCTGCTTCAGTCGCGTGCGATGGACGAAACCGGGTACGTCCAGCCGACCAAGGCCCAGCTGCGCGAAGTGCGCGGGCTGAACTCGATCTACCACAACAACTGTATCCAGACCTGGCACGTTAAGGCCAATGGGGAGGCAGAAAATGTCGAAGTCTCTTAAACTCTTTGGCGGAACCGCGCTTGGCCTTCTGGTCATGGGCACCGCCGCCTACAACTTTGCCGACCGCAACGTGGTGCCGATCCCGAAGGATCTGCCGACGCTGGCGGCGCTTCCGGCACCGATCCCGGAGCCCGAGGCCCCGGTTCAGGCCGCTGCCGCAGCGCCTGCCGCCGAGGCAGCTGTCGAAACCGCCGAAGCCGCAGCCGAACCCGCTGCCGCCGAGGGGCTTTTGATTTCCGCCGCCCACGCGGACGAGGCCAGCACCGGCATGCGCTTTGGTCTGGGCCGCGAAGCCATGCCCGAAGAGGTCGCCGCCTGGAACCTTGACGTCAGCCCCGATGGCACCGGCCTGCCCGAAGGGTCCGGCAATGCCGCCGATGGCGAGCCGATCTTTGAGGAAAACTGCGCGGTCTGCCACGGATCCTTTGCCGAAGGCGTCGACAACTGGCCCAAGCTGGCTGGCGGAAACGGCACGCTTGCGCGCGAAGATCCTCTGAAAACCGTGGGGTCCTACTGGCCTTACCTGTCGACGGTCTGGGACTACGTCAACCGGTCCATGCCCTTTGGCAATGCGCAAAGCCTGTCGAGTGACGAGGTCTATGCCATCGTCGCCTATATCCTGTATTCGAACGACATGATCGAGGACGATTTCGAGCTGTCGAAAGAGACATGGGCCGAGGTCGAGATGCTGAACGCCGATGGTTTCATCATCGACGACCGCGCCGAGAGCGAATACGCGATCTGGAGCGGCGAGCCTTGCATGGAAAACTGCAAGGACGAGGTCAAGATCACCATGCGCGCCACGGTTCTGGACGTGACCCCGGACGAAGCGGGCAGTGACGAGGCCGCTGCCGAAGCGCCCGCCGAGGAAACCCAGGTTGCCGCGGCACCGGCAGAAGAGGCGGCGCCTGCCGCCGAAGAACCCGTAGCCGAGGAAACCGCCGCCGAAGCACCGGCCGCAGAGGCCCCGGCTGAAACCGCCGTTGCCGCACTGGACGCCGATCTGGTGGCCAAGGGCGAAAACGTCTTCAAGAAGTGCAAGGCTTGCCACCAGGTCGGTGACGGCGCCAAGCACCGCACCGGTCCGGAACTGAACGGCATCTACGGGCGCGCCATCGGCGGGGCCGAGGGCTTCAAGTATTCCAAGACCATGGCCGAAATGGGCGGTGTCTGGAACGAAGAGACCCTGCATGCCTTCCTCGCCGACCCGCGCGGCTATGTGAAGGGCACCAAGATGTCCTTTGCCGGCCTCAAGTCGGACGAGGATCTGGATGCGATCACTGAATTCCTGAAATCCGTATCGCAGTGATCCGATGAAGACACGCATCTTTGCCATACTTCTTGCGCTGGCCCCTCCGGGGGCCACGCTTGCCCAGGAGGATGCTCAGCTGATCGGCGATGCCGAGCGCGGCGAGCAGCTTTTTCGTCAGTGTAGCGGATGCCATCAGATAGGGCCCGGCGCGGAAAACCGCGCTGGGCCTCATCTTAATGGGATCTTCGGACGCCGCGCTGGCAGCATCGAGGGCTTTGACTATTCCAAAGGGTTGGAACGGGCCTTTCAGGACAACATGGTCTGGAACATCCAGCGCCTGAACCTGTACCTGGAAAACCCGCGTTCGCTGGTGTCGGGCACCCGCATGGCCTTTCGCGGATTGAAAAAGCAGCAGGACCGGGACGACGTTCTGGCCTATCTGCGCAGCTATACCGCCAGCCCGCAGGACATCCCGGAATCGGCCCCGACCGCGCGCAAACGCGAGGTCGACCTGCCGCCCGAGGTGTTGGAGATCGTCGGCGATCGCGACTATGGCGAATATCTGGCCTCGGAATGTGTGACCTGTCACCAGACCTCGGGCATGGACGAGGGCATCCCCTCGATCACCCGCTGGTATCCCGAGGACTTTGTCATCGCCATGCATGCGTATAAGCAGAAAATGCGGCCGCATCCGGTGATGCAGATGATGGCCGGACGGCTCAGCGATGAGGAGATCGCCGCGCTGGCCGCGTATTTCGCGGATCTGGAGGAATAGAAGGCATAAGAACGCCCGCCCCCGCCTGGCGGGGGCAGGCGACAACAAGCAAGTCCATCAGGAGGAGACTGGACATGACATTGAACAGACGCAATTTTCTGGGAACGGGCGCCTTTGCGGCGGCAACTTTGGCCGCGCCCATGGTGCGCGCCGCCAGCCACGGCAAACCCAAGGTCGTCGTCGTCGGCGGCGGTGCGGGCGGGGCCACCGCCGCGCGCTATATCGCCAAGGACAGCAACGGCGAGATCGACGTCACGCTGATCGAACCGACGCGGATGTATTACACCTGCTTTTTCTCGAACCTTTACATCGGCGGGTTCCGCGAATTGTCCAGCATCGGCCATTCCTATGGCAAGCTGGCCTCGGAATACGGGATCAATGTGGTGCATGACTGGGCCATCGGGGTCGACCGCGACGCCAAGACCGTGTCGCTGGCCGGCGGCGCCAAGGTGCCCTATGACCGCCTGATCCTGAGCCCCGGCATTGATTTCGTCGACGGCGCCGTGCCCGGCTGGGACCTGAGCACGCAGACCAAAATGCCCCACGCCTACAAGGCCGGCACCCAGTCCGAACTGCTGAAAGACCAGATCATGGCCATGCCCGAGGGCGGCACCTATGTCATGGTCGCCCCGCCCAACCCCTATCGCTGCCCCCCGGGCCCTTACGAACGGGTTTCGATGGTGGCGCATGTGCTGAAGGAAACGAACCCCACGGCCAAGATCCTGATCGCTGACCCCAAGGACAAATTCTCGAAACAGGCGCTGTTCGAAGAAGGCTGGCAAAAGCATTACGGCGGCATGATCGAACGGCTGGGCCCGGATTTCGGCGGCGGCAATGTTTCGGTGAATGCCGATACGATGGAGGTCAACATCGACGGCGAGATCGTCAAGGCCGACGTCTGCAACGTCATTCCGGCGCAAAAGGCCGGGGCGATCTGCGATGCGGCGGCCCTGACCGAAGGCAACTGGGCGCCGGTGGATGGTCACAACATGCAAAGCCGCATGGACGAGAACATCTATATCCTTGGCGATTCCAGCAATCAGGGCGACATGCCGAAATCCGGCTATTCGGCCAATTCGCAGGCCAAGGTTGCGGCGATGGCAGTGCGCGGATCGCTGACCGGCAGCCGCGTTTTCCCGGCAAAGTATTCCAACACCTGCTGGTCGCTGATCGCCACAGATGACGGGGTCAAGGTGGGCGCGTCCTATGAGCCGACCGATGAAAAGATCGCCAGCGTGTCCAGCTTTGTCAGCCAAACCGGCGAAGACGCCGACATGCGCAAACGCACCTACGAGGAAAGCATCGGCTGGTATGCGGGTATCACCTCGGACATGTTCGGCTGATTTCAGCCAAGTGTGACGAATGGTCGGGGGCGGTCCATCGGGCCGCCCCTTGACCTTGGCGCGCGGGCAAGCGCCAATTGACACATGCCCCACGACCACCATCATCACCACATCGACCCCGAAACCGGCGACCGCCGGATGGCCGCCGCCGTCGCGGTGAACTTGGCGTTGACCGTGGCGCAGGTCATTGGCGGGATCGTGTCCGGCAGTCTGGCGATGATTGCCGATGCGCTGCACAACTTCAGCGATGCCATCAGCCTGATCATTGCCTTCTGGGCGCGCAGGATCGCCCGGCGCCCCGCGGATGCGGCGATGACCTTTGGCTATGGCCGGGCCGAGGTGGTGGCCGCGCTGGTCAACCTGACAACCCTGATCGTGATCGGCCTGTACCTGGTCTACGAAGCGGTGATGCGCCTTCTCGCGCCGGAACCCGTGGCCGGGTGGCTGGTGGTGATCATCGCGGGGCTTGCGCTGCTGATCGACCTTGTGACCGCCGCCCTGACCTATTCCATGGCCAAGGACAGCGTGAACATCCGCGCCGCCTTTCTGCACAACCTGGCCGATGCGGCGGGGTCGGTCGCGGTGATGGTCGCGGGCACCCTGATCCTGCTGTTCGGCTGGACCTGGGTGGACCCGGCGGCGACCCTGCTGATTGCCGGATATATCCTGTGGATGGCCTTTTCCGAGATCGGCGGCGTGGTGCGCATCCTGATGCTGGGCAGCCCGACCACCCTGACGCCCGAGGCGGTGATCGCCACGGTCGAGGCCGTGCCAGGCGTGCAGGACATGCACCACGCGCACCTGTGGCAGATGGACGAACACCGCAGCAGTCTCGAGGCGCATCTGGTGATCGAACCCGGGTCCTGGGGACAGGCGGACGCGATCAAGCAGGCGGTCAAGACGGCCCTGTCGCAGGCGCACGACCTGCGCCATGTCACGCTGGAGCTGGAATGCGCGTCCCATGTCTGCAAGCAACCGCAAAAGATCGGCCACGCGGGATGATCCGGGGGCGGGCACCGGTCTGGCACAATCTCGATTAGAACATGGAATTTTTCAGCGCCCCTTGCGGGTACCGGGGGGCGGCACTAAGACTCTGTAAACTCCTAAGGCTTAGGCATCAAACACGACACTAGCAGGCAGGTACGCGATGAAAGATCCGATTGACGTTTACATGAACACCCTGGTGCCGATGGTGGTCGAACAGACCAGCCGCGGCGAACGGGCCTACGATATCTTCTCGCGGCTGCTGAAGGAGCGTATCATTTTCCTGAACGGCCCGGTGCACGACGGCATGTCGTCGCTGGTGGTTGCGCAGCTTCTGCACCTTGAGGCGGAAAACCCGTCCAAGGAAATCTCGATGTACATCAACAGCCCCGGCGGCGTGGTGACCTCGGGCCTGTCGATCTATGACACCATGCAGTACATCAAGCCCAAGGTTTCGACACTGGTGATCGGACAGGCGGCCTCGATGGGGTCGCTGCTGTTGACCGCTGGCGAAACCGGCATGCGCTTTTCCCTGCCCAACAGCCGGATCATGGTGCACCAGCCTTCGGGCGGCTATCAGGGCCAGGCGACGGACATCATGATCCACGCCGAGGAAACCCTGAAACTGAAGAAGCGGTTGAACGAGATCTACGTCAAGCACACCGGCCAGACGCTGAAAGCCGTCGAAGCCGCGCTTGAGCGTGACAACTTCATGGATGCCGAGACCGCCAAGAAATGGGGCCTGATCGACGAAATCGTCACCTCTCGCGAGACCGGTGACGACGCAGCAGGCAAGTAACGCAAGGGTCCCGCCCCGACCCGGGCGGGACAAATTTTCGGATTGCCCGCCCCGATAGGCTGCCCTAAGCTGATGGGCACGGGGCGGTCGGTACGAAAAAACGGCCTGTTTACCGATCCGAAAGCGGGTCGGGATTGGCCAGGAAAGGTGCAAAATGGCGACGAATTCAGGCGGTGACAGCAAGAACACCCTCTACTGCAGCTTCTGCGGCAAAAGCCAGCATGAGGTTCGCAAACTCATCGCCGGGCCGACCGTGTTCATCTGTGATGAATGTGTCGAGCTCTGCATGGACATCATCCGAGAAGAGACGAAGGGCGCAGGCCTGAAATCCGCCGAAGGCGTGCCCACCCCGCGCGAAATCTGCGATGTGCTGGACGACTACGTGATCGGGCAGGCCAAGGCCAAGCGCGTTCTTTCGGTCGCGGTGCACAACCATTACAAGCGTCTGAACCACGCCCAGAAATCCAGCGACATCGAACTTTCGAAATCGAACATCCTGCTGATCGGCCCCACCGGCTGCGGCAAGACCCTGCTGGCCCAGACCCTGGCGCGCATCCTGGATGTGCCCTTTACCATGGCCGACGCCACCACCCTGACCGAGGCGGGCTATGTCGGCGAGGACGTGGAAAACATCATCCTCAAGCTGCTTCAGGCCAGCGAATACAATGTCGAACGCGCGCAGCGCGGCATCGTCTACATCGACGAGGTCGACAAGATCACGCGCAAGTCCGAAAATCCCTCGATCACCCGCGACGTGTCGGGCGAGGGCGTGCAGCAGGCTTTGCTCAAGCTGATGGAAGGCACCGTTGCCTCGGTGCCGCCGCAGGGTGGCCGCAAGCATCCGCAGCAGGAATTCCTGCAGGTGGACACCACCAACATCCTGTTCATCTGCGGCGGCGCCTTTGCCGGCCTGGACCGGATCATCAAGCAGCGCGGCAAGGGCTCGGCCATGGGCTTTGGCGCCGATGTGCGCGACGACAGCGAAATGGGAATCGGCGAGACGTTCAAATCGCTCGAACCCGAGGACCTGCTGAAATTCGGCCTGATCCCGGAATTCGTCGGCCGTCTGCCGGTTGTCGCAACGCTTGAAGACCTGGACGAAGATGCGCTGATCACCATCCTGACCCAGCCCAAGAACGCCCTTGTCAAACAGTACCAGCGCCTGTTCGAGATGGAGGACACCGAACTGTCCTTTACCGACGACGCGCTGTCGGCGATCGCGAAAAAGGCGATCGAACGCAAGACCGGCGCCCGCGGGCTGCGCTCGATCCTCGAAGGGATCCTTCTGGACACCATGTTCGAACTGCCGGGCATGGACGAGGTGACCGAGGTTGTCGTCAACGAAGAGGCGGTCGTTTCCGACGCCAAACCGTTGATGATCTACGCCGATCAGAAAAAGGAAGAAGCCTCGGCCAGCTGAGGTTTTGCAACATCACGATATCAGGGCGGGGTTTTGACCCCGCCTTTTTCTTGGGAAAACAGACAGATGACGATCAAACGCATTCACACCGGCAGCCCCTTTGAGGCCAAGATCGGCTATTGCCGCGCCGTGGTCGCCGGGGGTTTTGTGCATGTGGCCGGCACCGTCGGTGAGGGCGCCACGGTTCAGGACCAGTGCCGCGCGGCCCTGGCCACCATTGCCAAGGCGCTGGCCGAGGCAGGCTCGGGGTTTGCCGATACCGTGCGGGTCAACTACTACCTTCCGCAGGCCTCCGATTTCGAAGCCTGCTGGCCGATCCTGTCGGAAACCTTCGGCGAAAATCCCCCGGCGGCGACGATGATCGAATGCAACCTGATCGACCCGAAATTCCGGATCGAGATCGAATTGACCGCCCTGGACAGGGGCTGACGCGAATTTTCGCGGAAAAATCTGCTTGGCGTCCAGTGTTGCGCGTGCTGCGGCAGCGCGGCCACTGGACCTTGGCAATGGTTTTCGCCATACAGGGCCTACGAAAGACAGGAGTCGTCCATGGGCATTCTCAACACACTTCTCCGCGCCGTGACCTGGTGGAACGGGCAAACCCTGAACACGCAGATCTATACCTGGCGCAACGGCAAAAAAGTGGGCGAGGATGAGCAGGGCAACACCTTCTATCAGACCGCCGATGGCAAACGCCGCTGGGTGATCTACAACGGCGAAGCCGAAGCAACTCGCGTGTCGCCCGATTGGCACGGCTGGCTGCACCACACCTTTGACGACCTGCCCAGCGAAAAGCCGCTGGCGCACAAGCCTTGGGAAAAGCCGCACCTGGAAAACCTGACCGGCACCGCGCTGGCCTATGCACCTGCCGGGTCCCTGCGCCGCGCCAACCCCGCGGATCGCAGCGATTACGAGGCCTGGAGCCCGGAATGAGCCACTCGACCACCGAAGTGATCGTAGGCGGCGGCGTATTGGCCGCCGCTTTGGCATTCGGTCTTTATGCCGTGCAAAGCACCGGGTTCGAACTGGGCAGCTCGGGCTATGACCTGCGGGCCTCGTTCCGGTCGCTCGAAGGGGTCAGCGTCGGCACCGACGTCCGTCTTGCCGGCGTCAAGGTTGGCACCGTCACCGCGATCGACCTGAACCGCGAAACCTTTCGCGCCGATACGGTCGTGACCATCGTAGATGGCATCGAACTGCCCGACGACAGCGCGATCATCGTCGCCTCCGAGGGGCTTTTGGGCGGCAATTTCATCGAAATCAGCCCGGGCGGATCGCCCTTCAACTACGCCGAAGGCGACGAAATCCTGGACACCCAGGGCGCCGTCAGCCTGCTGTCCTTGCTGCTGAAATACGTCAGCGGCGGGAGCAGCGAGGAATGAAACGGCTGGCCGTCGTCATGGCCATGGTCGCGGCGTTTTGCGCCCCGGCCAGCGCCCAGGAATCGGTCAATCCGGGCACCGGCGCGGTTCTGCGCGTGCTGGACAAGCTGAACGCGCAGGTGTTTGACGTCACCTTGGCCAACGGGCAAAGCGCCGCCAAAGGGTTGATCGAGATTTCCCTGAACGAATGCCGCTTTCCGGTCGGCAACCCGTCGGGCGATGCCTATGCCTTTCTGACAATCCGCGAGGCAGGCGTGGCCCAACCGGTGTTTCGCGGCTGGATGGTTGCCTCGTCCCCGGCGCTCAATCCGCTGGATCACCCGCGCTACGATGTCTGGGTGATGCGCTGCACCACCTCCTGACCGCTGCCCGCAAGAGGCTGTGACAGGATGTCGGCGTCGCAGCGCAGCGCCTCGGCCAGGTGCGCGTGATAGGCGCTGCGCGCAATTTCCTGCCCCCCAAGCGAGGCCAGATGCGGCGTTATGAACTGCGTGTCGAACAGGGTGAACCCGGTGCGGCGCAGCAGGTCCACCAGCCAGGCCAGCGCGATCTTTGACGCATCCGTCGCGCGCGAAAACATCGATTCCCCGCAAAAGGCGCCGCCCACCGTGACGCCATAGACACCGCCCACCAGCGCACCGTCCATCCAGACCTCGATCGAATGGGCTTTGCCCAACTCGTGCAGTTGGGAATAAAGATCGCGGATTTCGGCGTTGATCCAGGTTTCGGGGCGGTCGGCGCAACCGTCCAGAACCGCCAGGAAATCGTGGTTCAAGCTCATCTGGTAATCATCACGGCGCAGCCGCCGCGCCAATGACCGCGAGATGTGGAAACCGTCCAACGGCAGAATGCCCCGCTTGCGCGGGTCGACCCAGAAAATCTCGGGGTCGTTTTGGTGCTCGGCCATCGGAAAGATGCCCGAGCGATAGGCATGCAGCAGAAGATCGGTCGTGACGCGGTCTTCGTCGGTCATCGCCCTAGCGGTCAAGGCCCCCGGCTTCGAGCCATTTCTCAAGCCAGTGGATGTTGTACTCGCCGGTATGGATGTCCTTTTCGCGCAGCAAGGCGTGGAACAGCGGCACGGTGGTGTCGATGCCGTCCACGATCAATTCGCCCAAAGCGCGATTCAGACGCGCCAGCGCCTCGGGCCGGTCGCGGCCATGCACGATCAGCTTGGCAATCAGGCTGTCGTAGTAGGGCGGGATCGAATAGCCGTCATAAAGCGCGCTGTCCATCCGCACACCCAGCCCGCCGGGCGCGTGAAAGGCGGTGATCCTGCCCGGGCAGGGCGAAAATTTTGGCAGCTTTTCGGCGTTGATCCGTACCTCGATGGCGTGACCATTGATCTGCAGATCGTCCTGCGTGAACGACAGTTTCTGCCCCGAGGCAACGCGGATCTGTTCGCGCACCAGGTCCTGACCAAAGATCGCCTCGGTCACCGGGTGTTCCACCTGCAGGCGGGTGTTCATTTCGATGAAATAGAACTCGCCGTCTTCGTACAGGAACTCGATGGTGCCCGCGCCGGAATAGCCCATCTTGGCAATGGCATTGGCACAGATGTCGCCGATCCGCTTGCGTTCTTCGGGGCTGATCGAGGGGCCGGGCGCCTCTTCGAACACTTTCTGGTGGCGCCGCTGAAGCGAACAGTCGCGTTCGCCCAGATGCACGCCGCCGCCCTGACCATCGCCAAAGACCTGAATCTCGATATGGCGCGGTTTTTGCAGGTATTTTTCGATATAGACTTCGTCGTTGCCAAAGGCAGCCTTGGCTTCGGAGCGGGCGGTCTGAAAGGCCCGTTCCATGCCTGCTTCGTCCTTGGCAACCTGCATTCCGCGGCCACCGCCGCCAGCTGTGGCCTTGATGATGACGGGATAGCCGAAATCGCGGCCGATCTGCTTGGCCTCGTCCAGCGTCGCGACACCGCCCGCCGATCCGGGCACAACCGGGATACCCAGCGCCTTGGCGGTTTCCTTGGCGGTGATCTTGTCGCCCATGGTGCGGATGTGTTCCGCCGAGGGGCCGATGAAGGTCAGGCCGTGATCCTCGACCACCTGCACAAAGCGGGCGTTTTCGGAAAGAAAGCCATAGCCGGGGTGGATCGCCTGCGCGCCGGTGACTTCGCAGGCGGAAATCAGCGCCGGAAAGGACAGATAGCTGTCGACGCTGGGGGCGGGGCCGATGCAGATCGATTCATCGGCCATGCGCACATGCATGGCGTCGGCGTCGGCGGTGGAATGCACGGCGACGCTGGTGATGCCCATCTCGCGGCAGGCGCGGATGACACGCAGGGCGATTTCACCCCGGTTGGCGATCAGGATTTTGTCAAACATCTCGCGCGCCCCTTATTCGAGGATCACAAGAGGGGCGCCGTATTCGACGGGCGCGCCGTCCTCCACAAGGATACGCTTGACCGTCCCGGCGCGCGGCGCGGGAATGTGGTTCATGGTCTTCATCGCCTCGACGATCAGCAGGGTGTCACCCTCTTTGACCTGGGCACCCACGGTGATGAACGCGGGCGAGCCGGGCTCGGCCTGCATGTAAACGGTGCCGACCATGGGCGATGTCACCGCGCCGGGATGGGCTGCGGGATCTTCGGGCATGTCGGCGGCGGGCGCTGCGGCGGCTGCGCTGGCAGGGCCGGCCACGGCGGCCGGGGCGGCGGCATAGTGCACCGGTGCGGCGATGGGGGCCTGGTGCTGCATCTTGCTAACGCGCACGTTCAGGCTGTCGTCTTCGCCATATTCCCGTTTGACCTGCAGTTCCGTCAGATCGTTGTCACGCAGTACCTCGGCCAATGCCTTGATAAAGGCCACATCCGCGTCATGGTTCTTGTTGCTCATGCGATCCTCGCCCTAATGCTTTGGGCCCGATTGGCATGCGCTAACGGCCCCGATCAGGCGCTTATATGCCATGCGTGACCCGGTGAAAAGCGGCGCTGAGCGGGAAATCAAGGCGGGAATTGCCGAATAGCGGCCAAGCGGCTTAAATTCCGGGCAAAGCAGGCACAAAGGAGCAGGGCATGAATATCGCAGAGTGGCTGGCACGGCGGGCGCAATTGACACCGGATCAGCCGGCGCTGTTTGCAGGTAAATCGCAGGTCATGGACTATGGCGGCTTTCACCGTGCGGCGCTGCATCTGGCCGGTGGGCTGGTCGGGCAGGGCGTGCAGCCCGGCGACCGGATCGCCCTGTTCATGAAGAACACCCCCGACTACCTCGTGGCGGAATATGCCGCCTGGTACGCGGGCGCGGCAGTCGTTCCGATCAACGCCAAGCTGCACCCCAAAGAGGCCGCCTGGATCATCGCGAACGCAGGGGCGCGCCTGGCCTTTGCCACCCCTGACCTGGCCGAGGGGTTGGCAGGCGTCAGCGACGCGCGGGTGATCCCCACGGGCGGGGCGGATTGGCTGGCGCTGTCTGGGGCCCAGCCGCTGCTGGCGCCGATCGCCCGCGCGCCGGACGATCTGGCCTGGCTGTTCTATACCTCGGGCACGACGGGGCGGCCCAAGGGCGTGGTGATGACCCACCGCATGCTGATGACCATGAGCCTGTGCTACCAGACCGATTGCGACCTGGTCACCGCCAAGGACGCGGCAGTCTATGCCGCGCCGCTGTCGCATGGCGCGGGCATCTACAACATGATGCATGTGCAGGCCGGAGCGCGTCATGTCTTTCCGCTGTCTGGCAGTTTTGACGAAGGCGAAGTGCTGGATCTGGCGTCGCATTTCGGCAATGTGCACATGTTCATGGCGCCGACCATGGTCCAGCGCCTGACCCGCGCGGCCAAGGCGACCGGCCATCGCGGCGCGGGGCTGCGCACCATCATCTATGCGGGCGGGCCGATGTATAACGCCGACATCATCGAGGCCGTCGACTGGTTCGGCCCGGTCTTTGCGCAGATCTACGGTCAGGGCGAATGCCCGATGGGGATCACCGCCCTGTCGCGCCATGACGTGACCGACCGCAGCCACCCACGCTGGCGCGAAAGGCTTGGCTCGGTCGGGCGGGCGCAATCGGCGGTCGAGGTGCGCATCGCCAACGAGGCGGGCCAGACCCTGCCGCCCGGCGAGGTCGGCGAAATCATGGTGCGCGGGGACATGGTCATGCCAGGCTATTGGCAAAACCCCGAGGCGACGGCCAAAACGCTTGTGGACGGCTGGCTGCTGACCGGCGACATGGGGGCCATGGACGCCGATGGCTATGTGACGATGAAGGACCGCTCAAAGGACATGATCATTTCCGGCGGCACAAACATCTATCCGCGCGAAGTCGAAGAAGTCCTGCAAGACCACCCCGCGGTGATCGAGGTCGCCGTGGTCGGTCGCCCGCACCCCGAATGGGGCGAAGAAGTGGTCGCCTTCGTGGTCAGTGACGGGCCGCTGGACCCCGCTGCGCTGGATGCCTTTTGCCTGGATCACATCGCCCGGTTCAAGCGGCCCAAGGATTACATCGCGATCGAGGCCCTGCCGAAGAACAACTATGGCAAGGTGCTCAAGACCGCGCTTCGCGAGAAATTCGCGGCTTGCTCGTAACCCTCCCTTGCGGGTTTCAGGGCGTCGCCTTCCGGGCTGGACTGCGGCTCGGGATCCTTTTCCGACGCGGCGCTGCCGATCGCAGGCAGATCGTCGGGCGCGGGGTCGGACGGAGCGCGCGCCTGATCGGGCGCGGCCGCATCGGCGGGCTCTTCAGCCTCCGGGCTGTCTTCGGCCTGCTCGCTGGCCTGCTCATCCAGCATCTGCGAGATCTTGATCTGCATGATCGACGGCGGCGCCAGGTGTTTGTTCGGGTCCGGTTCACCATTGGCAGCGCGCCAGAACTGCGCCGGCGGCTGCCCGTCCGACATGGCCGCATCGGGATTGCGCGACTGGCTTAGCGGTTGCACCCGCTGGTGTGGCGGGGTCGGTTTCTGAACGCCCGGCAGCCCAAGGGGATGTCCCGTGGCAAGGGGCGCGGTCCATAAGGTCGGGCCTGCAAGATGCATTTGACTGCTCCGTCCGGAAGGCCCCCACCCGAAGGACATTAACACATGTTAGGCAATATTGCAGCGGCACCTCTCGAATTGAAGAGAGTTTGGAGTGCCGTGGTTAACCCTCTGCAAACCGTCGCGCGGCCCGTCGGCGAATACTTGCCCGCAGATCGGCAGGATCCAGCCCCACTGAGGCGCGCGTTCTTGCGGTTGCCTTATCTTAAACATATTGATCGTGGAATATGAATTGGAGGCGCGCCAACCTTTTGAAAGCATGAGGCTAAACAATGAAAAAAGCGAAGTTTCAAAACGCAAAGCAGACAGGCAAGGCAGGCTTTGACACCCTGGACGACACCCTCAAGACCGCAGCAGATACTGGCGACGGATCAGGCGCCGACGCCACGCAGGGTGCGGCCACCATCAGCGACGCGGCCGCGGCCGAACTGGTCTACATGATCGAAGAGGAAAAGCTGGCCGGCGACATCTACGAAGCCTTCTACGAGCTTTACGGGCTGGAAGTCTTCAACAGGATCGCGCAGTCCGAAGATCGCCATTTCGCCACGCTGGTCGCCCAGGCCGAGGCGCTGGGCATCGAGGTGGACAGCTTTGTTTTCGAACCGGCCGGAGAATTCGAGAACCCCGAATTGCAAGAGATGTATGACGATCTGCTGGCCGCCGGATCGCAGTCGCTGCAGGACGCTCTCGAAGTCGGCAAGGCCATCGAGGAAAAGGACATGGAAGACATCGCCGAGGCAGCAGAAGCCGTCGAAGGCACGGCGCTGGCGACGGTCTATGACAACCTGCTGACCGGGTCGTCCTATCACCTGGCGGCCTTTGACAACCTTTTGTGAATGAATGAAAAGCAGCCGCCGGGGGTGCCGGCGGCTGTTGATCGTTTCGGCATGGCCGCAGGCTATCAGCCCCGGTTCATGCGGTTTTCGATGAGGTCATCGACGACGCTGGGGTCAGCCAGGGTGCTGGTGTCGCCCAGGGCGCCGTAGTCGTTTTCGGCGATCTTGCGCAGGATGCGGCGCATGATCTTGCCCGAGCGGGTTTTCGGCAGGCCGGGGGCCCACTGGATCAGGTCCGGCGAGGCGATCGGGCCGATTTCCGTGCGCACCCAGGTCCGCAGCTCCTTGCGCAGATCGTCCGAAGGCTCGACCCCGTTCATCAAGGTGACATAGCAGTAAATGCCCTGGCCCTTGATCTCGTGCGGGTAGCCGACGACCGCCGCTTCGGCGACCTTTTCATGCGCCACCAGGGCCGATTCGACCTCGGCGGTGCCCATGCGGTGGCCCGACACGTTGATCACGTCATCGACGCGGCCCGTGATCCAGTAATCGCCGTCCGCATCGCGGCGGCAACCATCGCCCGAGAAGTAATAGCCTTTGTAATCAGAGAAGTAGGTCTTTTCGAACCGCTCGTGATCACCCCAGACCGTGCGCATCTGGCCCGGCCAGCTGTCCTTGATGCACAGCACGCCCTCGGTCGGGCTGGCGTGGATTTCCTCGCCCGATTGCGGGTCCAGAACCACCGGCTGAACGCCAAAGAACGGCTTCATCGCCGCGCCCGGCTTGGTCGCATGGGCGCCCGGCAGCGGGGTCAGCAGGTGGCCGCCGGTTTCGGTCTGCCACCAGGTGTCGACGATCGGGCAGCGGCCGCCGCCGACCACGTCGTTGTACCAGTTCCAGGCCTCGGGGTTGATCGGCTCGCCGACGGTGCCAAGGATGCGCAGGCTGCTCAGGTCGCACTTGGTAACGAAATCGCTGCCCTGGCCCATCAGCGCGCGAATCGCGGTGGGGGCGGTGTAGAACTGGTTCACCTTGTGCTTTTCGCAGACCTGCCAGAACCGGCTGGCGTCGGGATAGGTCGGCACGCCTTCGAACATCACGGTCGTGGCGCCATTGGCCAAGGGCCCGTAAACAATATAGGAATGCCCGGTGACCCAGCCCACGTCGGCGGTGCACCAATAGATGTCGCCCTCTTTGTAATCAAAGACGACCTCGTGGGTCAGGCTGGCGTAAAGCAAATATCCACCAGTTGTGTGTACCACGCCCTTGGGCTGGCCGGTGCTGCCCGAGGTGTACAGGATGAACAGCGGGTCCTCGGCGTCCATTTCGACGGGGCGGCAATAGTCGTCGGCCTCCAGCGCCATTTCGTTGTAGTCGAAATCGCGCCCCTGGGTCCATGTGGTCTGGCCGCCGGTGCGCTTGACCACCAGGCATTTGACGCTGTCCTTGCAGTGCAGCAGGGCCTTGTCGGCATTGGTCTTGAGCGGGGTGTTGCGGCCGCCGCGCGGGGCTTCGTCGGCGGTGATCACCACCTTGGCGTCGCAGCCGTTGACCCGGGCGGCCAGGGCGTCGGGCGAAAAGCCGGCGAAGACGATGGAATGGATGGCGCCGATGCGCGCGCAGGCCAGCATGGCATAGGCGGCCTCGGGGATCATCGGCAGGTAGATGATGACCCGGTCGCCTTTGCGAACGCCCAGGCTTTCCAGCACGTTGGCCATGCGGCAGGTGTTCTTGTGCAGCTCTTTGTAGCTGATGTGTTTGGCGGGGGTGTCGGGGCTGTCGGGTTCCCAGATGATCGCGGTCTGGTCGCCGCGGGTTTCCAGGTGGCGGTCGATACAGTTGGCGGCGACGTTCAGTTTGCCGTCCTTGAACCATTCGATGGTGACATTGCCCAGGGTGAAATCGACGTTCTTGATCTGGGTCGGCTTGTGCATCCAGTCCAGCCGCTGCGCCTGTTCGGCCCAGAACCCTTCGGAGTCCGCAACCGACTGCGCATACATCGCGTCATACTGCGCCGCATCGACATTCGCAGACGCGGAAATCGACGCGCTGGGGGGGTAGGTGGTGGTCATGTGTGGCTCCTCCACAAGAATTTGGGGGCAGGGAATAGCTCCCGGCCCCCAAGATCAACTCCACTTTGGTCGTGGTGGGCCGGGTTTTTGCTTAAATAGCCAGATATTCCGCGCGCAGTTCTTCGTTTTCCAGCACCTCGGCGGCAGTGCCGTCAAAGACGATGGAACCGGTGTCCAGGATCACGGCGCGGTCGGCCAGTTGCAGGGCGCGCACGGCGTTCTGTTCGACGATGATCGTGGTCATGCCCTGTTCCTTGATGTGGCGCAGGGTCTTTTCGATCTCGTCGACGATGACCGGGGCCAGACCTTCGTAGGGTTCGTCCAGCAGCAGCACCTTGATGTCGCGCGCCAGCGCCCGGGCAATCGCCAGCATCTGCTGTTCGCCGCCCGACAGGGTCACGCCCTCCTGGTTGCGACGTTCGCCCAGACGCGGGAACAGCTCGTAGAGGCGTTCCAGCGACCAGCCGATGGGCGGGGCGATCTGCGCCAGCTTGAGGTTTTCCTCGACGGTCAAGCCAGGGATGATCCGGCGGTCTTCGGGCACAAGGCCCAGGCCGACGGTCGCCGCCTCGTAGGACTTCATCAGGTGCAGCGGCTTGTGATCCAGCCAGATCTCGCCCTTGTTCACCTGCGGGTTGTCAAGGCGCGCGATCGAGCGCAGCGTGGTGGTCTTGCCCGCGCCGTTGCGGCCCAGCAGGGCAAGGATCTCGCCTTCGTGGACGTTGAAGGAAATACCCTGCACGATATAGCTTTCGCCATAATAGCTGTGCATGTCCCAGACCGACAGGAAGGCGGGGGCGGTTTCGGCCAAATTGGCGTTCTTGGAGAAATCCGGACGTACGTTCATGTGTAGCTCTCCTTAGTGGGCTTCGCCAAGATAGGCTTCGCGGACCTTGGGATGGCCCTTGATGTTCTCGGGGCTGTCCTCGACCAGGGGGGTGCCCTGCGCCAGAACGGTGATCCGGTCGGCCAGCGAAAACACCACGTGCATATCGTGTTCGATGATCGCCATGGTGATGTCCCGCTCGGCCTTGATCTGCTTGAGAAGGTCGATGGTGTTGTTGGTGTCGGCGCGCGCCATGCCGGCGGTGGGTTCGTCCAGCAGCAGCAGCTTGGGTTCCTGGATCAGGCACATGGCCATTTCCAGGCGCCGCTTGTCGCCGCGCGACATCGAAGCCGTGTGCATGTTGCGCTTGTCCAGCATGTTCACGTCTTCGAGCATCTTCTCGGCCTTTTCGCGCAGCTCCTTTTCGTTCTGCACGCTTTCGATGGCGTGCAGACGGAAGGAACCGTCGCGGCGGGCAAAGATCGGTATCATCATGTTTTCAAAGACCGTGAGGTCTCCGAAAATCTCGGGGGTCTGGAAAACCCGGCTGATGCCCATCTGGTTGATCTCGAAGGGCTTGCGGCCCAGCACCGATTGACCGTCGAACATGACCGATCCGGTATCGGGGATCAGCTTGCCGACAAGGCAGTTCAGAAGCGTCGACTTGCCTGCGCCGTTGGGGCCGATGATCGCGTGAACCGTGTTTTCCTTGACGGAAAGGTTCACGTTTCCAAGGGCCTGCAACCCGCCGAAGCGTTTGTTGACGTCTTTGACTTCTAGAATTCCCATCTGTCCGTCTCCTTATTCCGCAGGCTCAGTGCTGGTGGATTTGTCGTTGTCCTCGGCCTTTTTGCGCTTGAACAGTCGGCCGATGCGCTGACCGCCTTCGACAAGGCCGCCGGGCAGGAAGATCACGACAAGCATGAAGATGATGCCAAGCGTCAGGTGCCAGCCCTTGCCCACAAAGGGGTGCACGATGGTGACAAGGAAATCCTCGATGCCATCGGGCAGGAAGCTGAACCAGCCGTGCAGGACGTTGTCGTTGATTTTCGAGAAGATGTTCTCGAAATACTTGATCATGCCTGCGCCCAGGACCGGGCCGATCAGGGTGCCGGCACCGCCAAGGATGGTCATCAGGACGACTTCGCCCGATGCGGTCCACTGCATACGCTCGGCGCCTGCCAGCGGGTCCATCGAGGCCATCAGCCCACCCGCCAGGCCAGCGTACATGCCAGAGATCACAAAGGCCGCCAGGGTGTAGGGCCGTGCGTTCAGACCGGTGTAGTACAGGCGCTGCTGGTTCGATTTGATCGCGCGCAGCATCATGCCAAAGGGCGACCGGAAGATGCGCACCGACAGGTAGAAGGCCAGCAGCATGACCACGGCGCAGACATAGTAGCCGGCCGAGAAGGTGAACAGCCAGTCACCCAGGTTCAGCTGGAAGGTCGAGCGCATTTCAAGGCCGAACAGGTTGGTCACGGGGATCGACCCGTCCGCCGTTGCCGACACGCCCAGGACGCGCGGGTCGTCCAGCGTCAGTTGCAGGCCGGTTTCGCCGTTGGTCAGCGGTGTCAGCACCGAATAGGCCAGGGCAAAGGACATCTGCGCAAAGGCCAGCGTCAGGATCGAAAAGTAGATCCCCGACCGGCGCAGCGACACATAGCCGATCAACAGGGCAAACAGGCCCGCGATGATGACCGACAGGATGATCGCCGGCAGGATGTTCATGCTGAGCAGTTTGAACATCCAGACCGCCGAGTAGGAGCCCACACCCAGAAAGGCCGCGTGCCCGAAGGACAGGTAACCGGTCAGGCCGAACATGATGTTGAAGCCGATGGCGAAGATCCCGAAGATCACGAAACGCTGCATCAGGTCCGGGTAACCGGCGTTGAACTGCGCAAGGCCGGAGCCTTCGGGGAAGGGGTTCAGGATGAAGGGTGCCAGCAGTACGAGCACCGCGACGATGAGCAGCAGTTTGCTGTCGTTTTTTTCGAGTCCGAACATGGGCTTAGTCCTCCATCACGCCTTTGCGACCCATCAGACCGCGCGGACGGGTCAGAAGGATGATAATGGCGACAAGGTAGATGATGATCTGGTTGATGCCGGGCAGGGTGGTGGTGGCCCAGGTGGTCGATGCAAAGCTTTCCAGGATTCCCAGGACAAAGCCGGCCAGAACGGCGCCAGGCAGGCTGCCCATGCCGCCCACGACGACCACGACGAAGGACAGCACAAGAAAGTCCATGCCCATGTGGTAGTTTGGTGCGTTGATTGGTCCGTACATCACCCCGGCAAGGCCCGCGACCGCGGCGGCAAGGCCGAACATGATGGTGAAACGCTTGTCGATGTCGATGCCTAGCAGGCCAACGGTTTCACGGTCGGCCATGCCCGCGCGCACCACCATCCCGAAGGTGGTGAACTGCAAAAAGGCAAAGACCGCGCCGATGATGACAACGGCAAAGCAGAAATAGACGATGCGCCAGACCGGATAGACGATCCCCTCGGCCAGCTGCGCCACGCCCGAAAGCGCTTCGGGGGCGGGGGTCTGGATGGGGTTCGCGCCAAAGAAATACTTGATGACTTCCTGCAGCACGATGGCCAGGCCAAAGGTCACCAGGATCTGGTCCGCATGGGGGCGTTTGTAGAAATGCTTGATCAGGCCGCGTTCCATGACATAGCCGATCACCAGCATGACCGGGATCGCGAACAAGATGGCCAGAGGCACCGACCAGTCGATGATGGTCGCGCCCATTTCGGGGCCGAACCAGCTTTCGACATAGGGGGTCTTTACCTTGAGCGGGTTGCCAAGAAAGTCCTTCTGGGTTTCGTCGATGACTTCGTACGACAGGTTGAATAGCCGTTGCAGCGTAACCGAGCAGAAGGCGCCGATCATGAAGATCGCGCCATGGGCAAAGTTCACCACGCCCAGCGTGCCGAAGATCAGTGTAAGCCCAAGCGCGATAAGCGCATAGGCCGAGCCCTTGTCGAGCCCGTTTAGAATTTGCAGGAGGATTGCGTCCATGGACCCCACCATCGGGTTGAGTGAGTAGAGCGCCCCCCGGGTATCAGCCAGGGGACGAGCGATTGAATTGCCAGTTTCTTCGGTTTGTAACCTGCGGAAATCACTTGGACATTCCGCTGAAAAAGGCGTTGGGGCGCGTGGTTTGCACGCGCCCCAGGGCCATTATGCGCCCGGGTTGCAGGAACCCAGCTGACCGCCCGCAAACATCGGGTGATCGGGCTCGTACCAGACCTGAGCGGCCGGGGTGACTTCGACGACTTCCAGAAGGTCGAACTCGGAGGTGGGGTTCTCTTTGCCCTTCACGACCAGCACGTCCTTGAAGCACTGGTGGTCAGCCGAACGATACAGCGTCTGGCCGTTGCCCAGACCGTCGAACAGGTAACCCTTGTTGGCCGGCGACGAGATGCCCGGCAGGCTGCTGTCGCCGCCTTCGAGGGCCTCGACAACCGCGCAGGGGTTGAACGAACCGGCACGCTGAACAGCGTCTGCATACAGCAGGGTCTGAACATAGCAGGTGTGCGCGGCCTGGCTCGGCGGGAAGCCGTACTTGGTGCCGAACGACTTGACGAATGCCTTGGAGCCTTCGTCCTGCAGCGACCAATGCCAGTTGGTGGACCCAACGATGCCCTTGATGTTTTCGCCGGCACCACGTGCCATCAGGCGCGAGAACAGCGGAACGACGATCTCGAAGTTCTTGCCGTTGACTTCCTTGTTGCGAAGGCCGAACTGAACGGCGTTGGTCAGCGAGTTGACCATGTTTCCGCCGTAGTGGTTCAGAACCAGAACATCGGCGCCCGAGTTCAGGACCGGCGCGATGTAGGATGAGAAGTCCGTCGCGGCCAGCGGGGTCAGCACGTTGTTGACGGTTTCCCAGCCCATGGCTTCGGTCGCGGCTGCGATCGATTCCTGCTGCGTCCAGCCCCAGGTGTAGTCGGCGGTCAGGTGATAGGCCTTGCGGTCATCGCCGTACAGGTTCTTGAGAACCGGCGCCAGCGCGGCCGCGGACATGTAACCGTTGAAGAAGTGACGGAAACCGTTCGCCTTCTTGTCCTTGCCGGTGGTGTCGTTCGAGTGGGTCAGACCCGCCATGAAGATCACGCCAGCTTCCTGGCACAGACCCTGCACGGCAACCGCCACGCCCGAGGACGAACCGCCGGTGATCATCACCGCGCCGTCTTTTTCGATCATCGACTTGGCCGATGCGCGGGCAGCGTCAGACTTGGTCTGCGTGTCGCCGGTCACATAGGCGACCTTTTTCCCGAGGATGCCGGTGCCGTCCAGAACCTTCGAGGAGAAGGTGTTCAGCATGCCGCCGTCGCCGCCGCCGTTCAGGTGCTCGACAGCCAGCTCGTAGGCGCGCAGTTCGTCGGCGCCTTCGTCAGCATAGGGGCCGGTCTGGGGCACGTTGAAGCCAAGGGTGACGGTGTCACCGGTCGGGTCGTTGGTAAAGGCGGACACCGACGAGCCGGTGAAGATCGTCGGCAGTGCGACGCCCGCACCGGCGACAGCGCCGGACTTGAGCACGCCACGACGTGTCAGGTTGGTTTTGGACATGTAATCCTCCCAATGTGTGAAATGCAAAGCCGAGCTCCTCAACTCGGGTTCGCGCACAAGTTTGTGCAAAGTCATTATCACCCAGAGACGTAAAGTTAGGCAACAAGCCTCTTTTAGATAACAATTATTTTGTCAATGAATGAACAATATACTAATGTATTCTGTAAATCTCTTTATGTCGCATCGCAGAAAACCCTTGAATCCGCAAAGGAATGCCCATGCCCCGTGACACGCTGACCGGATCGCGGATCCGCGAAAGACGCATCATGCGCGGCGTCAAGCAGGCCGATCTGGCGCGCAAGGCCGGGATCTCGGCCTCGTATCTGAACCTGATCGAACACAACCGGCGCAGAATCGGCGGCAAGCTTTTGCTGGATATCGCCGGGATTCTGGAGGTCGAGCCCACGGTCCTGAGCGAAGGCGCCGAGGCGACGCTGATCGCCACCCTGCGCGAGGCGGCCTCGGACGTGCCGCAGGCGGGGGCGGAAATGGACCGGGTCGAGGAATTTGCCGGGCGCTTTCCCGGCTGGGCCCAGCTGCTGGCGGACGGGCGGACGCGGATCGCGGCGCTGGAACGCACCGTCGAAACCCTGACCGACCGGATGACCCACGACCCGCACCTGGCCGCATCGCTGCATGAAATGCTGTCGACGGTGACCGCCATCCATTCCGCCGCCGCCATCCTTGCCGAACCCGGCGATGTCGATCCCGAATGGCAGGCGCGCTTTCACCGCAACATCCACGAAGACAGCGAAAGGCTGGCCGACACCTCGCGGGCGCTGGTCACCTATCTCGAAGCGGACAGCGAGGCGGCGACCGAACTGGGCGTGCCGCAGGAAGAACTGGATGCCACGCTTGAGGCGGCCGGCCATCAAGTGCCAGAACTGGAACAGGGCGGCACCGTCGATGCGGCGGCGGCGCGGCTGGGCCAAGGGCTGTCGACCGCCGCCCGCGCTCTGCTGGTGACCTGGTTGCAACGCTATGCCAGCGATGCGGCCGCACTGCCGATCGCGCGGCTTCAGGCGCCGCTGGACGACCTTGGCCCCGATCCGGCCCGCCTGGCACAGGCCCTGGCGGCCGATCCGGCACAGGTCATGCGGCGGCTGGCCGCGCTGCCGCCGCAGGTGCTGCCCGATCCTGTCGGGCTGGCGATCTGCGATGCCTCGGGGGTGCTGAGCTATCGCAAGCCGCTGCCGGATTTCCCGATGCCCCGCTTTGGCGCGGCCTGTCCGCTTTGGCCGCTGTACCGGGCGCTGAACCGCCCCTGGGTGATCCTGTCGCTGCCGGTGGTGCAGCCGGGCCGCCACGAAACCGTCTATCAGGCCCAGGCGCTGGCCAGCCCGGTCGGCGCCCACGCCGTAAACGCCGACCCGCTGTTCGAGGCGCACATGCTGATCCGCCCGCTGCCCGGCCGCCCCGAAGGCGCGGCGCCGCTGCCGGTGGGCACGGCCTGTCGCATCTGTCCGCGCGCCGGATGCCCGGGCCGCCGCGAACCTTCGGTGCTGGCCGAGGTGTGATCCCACCCACGGCCCGCCACCAAGGGACAACAAAGCCTCAACTGGGTTTTGACACCCCAAACCTATGGTCCTAAAGTCGCACAACCCGCAGGGAGGACCATCGGACAAAACGAGGGCTGCGGGGCAGGGGGGATGAAAATGGCAGGCAACGTGCTGCTGATCGAGGACGAGCCGAACATCATCGAAGCCATCCGCTTTATCCTGTCGCGGGATGGCTGGCAGGTGGACACTCATTCGAACGGGATCGATGCCGCAGATGTGGTGCGCAGCAAGCGCCCGGATGTGCTGATCCTGGATGTCATGCTGCCCGGGCGGTCGGGCTATGACATCCTGCGCGATCTGCGCGAGGCGCCGGAAACCTCGGGGTTGCCGGTGCTGATGCTGACCGCGCGCGGGCAAAGTAAGGATCGCGAACTGGCCGAACGGGCCGGGGTCAGCCGTTTCATGACCAAGCCCTTTTCCAACGCCGAGGTACTGGACGCGGTGCGCGCGCTGGGTGGACATGAGTGACCAGGGCGCCCCTGCGCTGACGCGCCTGGACAAGACGCCGCTGTTCGTCGAACGCCAGACCTATCGTCGCCGCCGCACCGTCGATGCGGCGCGGGCGCTGCCGGTGCTGGGGCTTTTGCTATGGTGGGTGCCGCTGCTTTGGGCTCTGCCAGAGCGGCCGCACAGCGCCTCGGGGGCGTTGATCTATATCTTCCTGGTCTGGCTGGGGCTGGTGGTGGGCGCCGGTCTGCTGATCCTGGCCCTGCGTCGGCGTGACAACGAAACGGCGCCCGACGGACCCAGGGGCGGAGAGGGCGCGTGACCGCGATCAACAGCCTGGCGGCGATTTCGGTCGCCTATGTCCTGATGCTGTTCGCCGTGGCCTTTGTCGCTGAACAGGCGGCGCGGCGCGGGCGCGGGGCCTGGCTCAGCTCTCCGATCATCTACACGCTGTCGCTGTCGATCTATTGCACGGCCTGGACCTTTTACGGGGCGGTCGGGGCGGCGGCGCGCAGCGGCTTTGAATACCTGACCATCTACCTTGGCCCCAGCCTCGTGCTGGTTGGCTGGTGGTGGGTGCTGCGCAAGCTGGTGCGCATCGGGCGCAGCCAGCGCATCACCTCGGTCGCGGACCTGATTTCGTCGCGCTACGGCAAATCCAACCTGCTGGGCGTCGGCGTGACGCTTTTGGCCGTGGTCGGAACCACGCCCTATATCGCGCTGCAATTGCAGTCGGTCACCCTGTCGGTCGAGGTCTTTGCCGATGCCGCCCCCGCGGGCGACGCGCCGCTGACCGCCTTTTGGGTCGCGGTGGGGCTGGCGATCTTTACCGTCATCTTCGGCACCCGCAACCTGGACGCAAACGAACGCCACCACGGGGTCGTCATGGCCATCGCGGTCGAGGCGATCGTCAAGCTGGCGGCGCTGCTGGCGGTGGGTGCCTTTGTGGTCTGGGGCGTGTCCGGAGGCATCGGCCCGACGCTGGAGCGGATCGACGCCAGCAGCCTGGGGCAATGGCAGGTTTCGGGCGGGCGCTGGGCCGGGCTGATGCTGCTGTCGGCGGCGGCCTTCCTGTGCCTGCCTCGGATGTTCCAGGTCATGGTGGTCGAAAACGACAACGACCGCCAGCTGCACATGGCCGCCTGGGCCTTTCCCTTGTACCTGATGCTGATGAGCCTGTTCATCGTGCCGATCGCCGTGGTCGGGCTGGACCTGCTGCCGGCGGGGTCGAACCCAGACCTTTTCGTGCTGACCGTGCCGCTGTCGCAGGGGCAGAACGGGTTGGCGATGCTGTCCTTTCTTGGCGGTTTCAGTTCCGCCACCTCGATGGTGATCGTCGCGGCGATTGCCCTGTCGACGATGGTGTCCAACCACATCGTCATGCCGCTGTGGCTGCGCTGGCGGGCAGGGGGCGCCAGCGTTTCCGGCGATGTGCGCAATGTGGTGCTGCTGTCGCGCCGCCTGTCGATTGCCGGGGTGCTGGCGCTGGGCTATTTCTATTATTCGCTGTCCGGCGGCGGCGAGGCGCTTTCGGTCATTGGACTGATTTCCTTTACCGGCGTGGCGCAGGTGTTGCCGGCGATGCTGGGCGGCATCTTTTGGCGTGGAGCCACGCGCAACGGCGCGCTGGCGGGGCTGACCGTGGGCTTTGCGGTCTGGCTGTATACCCTGTACCTGCCCAGTTTCGGCCCCGGCACCCTGCTGCCGGCCAGCCTGTTCGACAACGGCCCGCTGGGCATCGGCTGGCTGCGCCCGCGCGCGCTGTTCGGGATCGAAGGCATCGACCCCTTGCTGCATGCGGTCCTGTGGTCGCTGTCGCTGAACACCGTGGCCTTTTTCGCCGTCTCTTTGACCAGCTTTCCGACCCCGCTGGAACGGCTTCAGGGCGCGCAATTCGTCAATATTGGCCGCGCCGCCAGCCGCACGCGGCGCTGGTCCGGTGGCGCCGCCCAGTCCGAGGATCTGATGGTCATGGCGCAGCGCATCCTGGGGCCTTCGGATGCCCAGGCACTGTTCCTGCGCGAGGCACGCAAACAAGGTGTGTCCGGCCTTCTGCCCGACCCCACGCCCGAATTCCTCGAGGCGCTCGAACGCGAGCTGTCCGGCTCGGTCGGGGCGGCGACGGCCCATGCCATGGTCAGCCAGATCGTCGGCGGCGCCAGTGTCTCGGTCGAGGATCTGATGGCCGTGGCGGACGAGACCGCACAGATGATGGAATATTCCGCGCGGCTGGAAACCCAAAGCCACGAACTGACCCGCACCGCCCGCCAACTGCGCGAGGCGAACGAGAAACTGACCCGGCTGTCGGTGCAGAAGGATGCCTTTCTTTCGCAGATCAGCCACGAATTGCGCACGCCGATGACCTCGATCCGGGCCTTTTCGGAAATCCTGCGCGATGCCGAAGGCCTGGCCGCGCAGGACCGGATTCGCTATTCGTCGATCATCCACGACGAAGCGGTGCGCCTGACCCGCCTGCTGGACGATCTTCTGGATCTGTCGGTGCTGGAAAACGGCCAGGTCAGCCTGAACCTGCGGCGTGCGCAGCTGTCGGAACTGCTGGACCGGGCGGTGGCCTCGGCGACCCATGGCGAGACAGGCATGACGATCCGGCGCAACCTGGCCTCCGAAGCCTTCTGGCTGCACACCGATATCGACCGGCTGGCGCAGGTCTGCATCAACCTGATCGCCAATGCGCGCAAATACTGCGATGCGCCGCAGCCCGTTCTGGAAATCCGCGTTGGCCAAAGCGAAGGCCGCACCGTGGTTGATTTCATCGACAACGGGTCAGGTGTGGCGCAGGACCAGCAGGACGTCATCTTTGAAAAATTCGCCCGCGTCAGCGACCGCGAGGCTGGCGGCGCCGGGCTGGGCCTGGCCATCTGCCGCCAGATCATGGCGCGCCTTGGGGGGGATATTTCCTATCTGCCCGGGCAGGGCGGCGGTGCGTTCCGGGTTGTCCTGCCGCAGGATCAGGCCCTGGCCGCGCAATAAATTCCGACGCATTTAAAGTGGTTGGTAACCAAATCGCTTCATAACCAAAGCCTGAGGCAGAGGATGTGATGGGCGATTTCGTGAATGGCTGATGGCGCACAACAGGACGTTCTAGGGCAGAAAGCCCAGGCGGCACAGCGTGCTTTCGAAGCGCGCGGCATGTCGCCGGCCAAGGCGCTGCGCCGTGCACTGTCGCGCACCGCCGACGTCAACTGGGATCTGGCGCTGGTCACCCTGGCCGTCACCATCGACCAGCGCGATCAGGACGGCGTCATCGACGGGCTGGGCAAATCCGACCTGCTGATTCTGATCGACGGCCCCGAAGGCGCGCTGGGACTGGCTGTGCTGGACCGCGAGGTCATCACCGGCCTGATCGAGGTGCAGACCATCCAGCAGGTCACCCAGATGCCGGTCGACACCGACCGCGTTCTGACCCCGACCGATGCGGCGATGATGGCGCCGATGATCGACGGCACGATGGAACGCTTTGTCGAAAACCTTGGCGATCATCCGCTGCTGCCGCAGATCGAAGGCTATCGTTTCGGCGCCATGCTTGAGGATGCGCGCAGTGCCGGGCTGTTGCTGAACGCCGCCAACTACCGCGTCTTTCGCGCCGAGGTGGACATCGCCCTGGGGCGGCGCCGCGGCTTTGTCACCTTCATCCTTCCGGATCGGCGCAAGCCCAAGGGCAAAGGGCCGGAAAACGAGTCGGAAACCGGCCCGGGCCCCCATGCCGATGTCTTTGGCCGCGTGCCTGCGCGGCTGGATGCGGTCCTTGCGCATCTGTCGATGCCCTTGAACAAGGCGCAGGCGCTCAAACCCGGCGATCTTGTGCCCCTGCCGCATGATGCCCTGGACCGGGTCGAATTGTCCGCCGGTCGCGGCCGCAGCGTGGTGGTTGGCCGCCTGGGGCAGTTGAACGGGATGCGGGCCGTGCGGCTCAGCATGCCGCCCGCCAAGGGCGCGGCGGCCATGGCCAAACCGGCCGCCGATCAGGGCAAGGCGGATTTCTCGGCCGCCGCCCAAGCCGAAGAGCCGGGGCTGCCGGCGCTGGCAGAGGGGGGCGGTTTTGATGCCGGGGGTTTTGATGCGGACAGCCCCGAACCGCTGCCCGATCTGCCGGCCATGGATTTCGCCGCCGAAGCGGGCGAATTCGACATGGATTTCGGCGGAGGAGGCGGCGATTTCGACGCCGCCCCGGCCGAGGGCGGCGAAACGCTGCCCGCCATCGGGACCGATTTCGCCTCGGCCCCGGTGGAATTCGATTTCGAGGAATAGGGCCGGTCAGCCCTTTTGCGCGGCCAGGGCGTCCAGGGTTGGGCGCAGCCCGGCCAGATCGTACCCGGCCTGCGCGGCCTGGGTCAGGATCTCGTCAACGCCTTGCGCGCCAACCTGTCCCAGCGCCCAGATCACCGTGCAGCGCGTGCCGGACGCGCAATAGGCCAGAACCGGGCCTGCCGCATCGTCGATCAGCGCCTTTTGCCGCGCGACGTTTTCCGGCGTCATGGTCTGATGCGTCAGGGGCAGAACCTCGAACTCCAGCCCGGCGGCCTTGGCCGCCTCTGCCATCGCCTCGGCCTGCAGGGCAGGCGGGTTTTCGGCATCGGGCCGGTTGCAGATCACCCGGACAAACCCCGCCGCCTTGACGGCGGGCATGTCCTCGGGGGTGATCTGAGGGGTCACGTGATAGCGGGGGGTGATTTGGCGCGGTGTCATGCGCTGATCCTTATTCCGCCGGTACGGCTCTGTCCAGTCGCGCGCGCAGCACCGGCGCCACGACCATGCCCGTCACCATCGCGGCGACAAAGACATACAGCCCCGTGCCGCCATAGCTGAGCGCGGCAATCGACGGCCCCGGGCACAGCCCGACCAGGCCCCAGCCCATGCCGAACATGACCGAGCCAAGGATCAGCTTGCTGTCGATCTTGGTCGAGGCCGGCGGCGGCAGCGGCGTGCCGTTCAGCGCCATGGTGCGGCGGCGGCGGATCAGCCAGGCGACGGCCATGGGGATCATGGCGCCGCCCATCACGAAGGCCAGCGTCGGGTCCCAGGCGCCAAAGACGTCCAGCCAGCCCTGCACCTTGGTGGTGTCGGTCATGCCCGAAACAAACAGGCCCGCGCCGAAAAAGCCGCCTGCGATGAATGCGATGACAAGGGTCAGCATCAGATCACCCCCAGAATGTGACGGAACAGGATCACGCCGACACCGCCGGCACCGATATAGCAGCAGGTGGCGACAAAGCCGCGAATGGACAGCCGCGACATGCCGCAGACCCCGTGCCCCGAGGTACAGCCATTGGCGATCCGGGTGCCCACGCCGACCAGCAGGCCGGCCGCGACCAGAATAATGTAGTTGTCGGTGATATGCGGGTTCACCTCGCGGTAGAACGGCGCCAGCAGCACTGGCAGCACAGCGACCCCCAGCAGGAACACGATGCGTTCCCACTTGGTATCCAGCCCCGAGCCATCGACCAACCCGCCGATGATCCCCGAAGCGCCCATGATGCGGCCGTTCCCCAAAAGGTAGATGGCGCCGCCCGTCCCGATCAGCAAACCGCCGATCAGGCCCCAGATCCAGTCAATTGGCATAGTGGCGTTTCCTTGTGTCCTGTAAGACTTGCGGCCCCGTTCGCATGGGGGCCTTGTTCAGTGCGATGCCCGATCCCCTTTCCGGATGCCGAAAAAGGGGGTCGGGGTGGTCATGGCCTGCCGATCAAAGTTTGTTGACCGGCACCTTGAGAAAGACATCGCCCTTTTCGTCGGCCGGCGGCATCTGGCCGGCGCGCATGTTTACCTGCAGCGACGGGATGATCAGCTTGGGCATGGCCAGGGTCGCGTCGCGCGAATTGCGCATCTCGACGAACTGGTCCTTGGATTTGCCCGCGCCGACGTGGATGTTGGCGGCCTTCTGTTCGCCTACCGTCGTTTCCCAGGCATAGGTGTCGCGGCCCGGTGCCTTGTAGTCATGGCCCACGAAAATGCGGGTTTCGTCCGGCAACGCCAGGATCTTTTGCACCGAATCGAACAGCACCTCGGAGGAGCCGCCCGGGAAGTCGCAGCGCGCGGTGCCGAAATCGGGCATGAACAGCGTGTCGCCGACAAAGGCCGCGTCGCCGATGGTATAGGTCAGGCAGGCGGGGGTGTGGCCGGGCGTGTGCAGCACGTCGGCGCGCAACTGGCCGATGTGGATGCTGTCGCCCTCGACGAACAGTTTGTCGAACTGCGATCCGTCGCGCTGGAATTCGGTGCCTTCGTTGAAGACCTTGCCAAAGGTGTCCTGCACGATCTTGATGCGGTCACCGATGCCGATCTTGCCGCCCAGGGCCTCTTGCAGGTAGGGCGCGGCGCTCAGGTGGTCGGCGTGCACGTGGGTTTCCAGCAGCCACTGGACCTCATAGCCCTTGTCCTTGACAAAGGCGATGATCTCATCGGCCGAGGCCGTGTCGGTGCGGCCCGAAGAATAGTCGAAATCCAGGACCGAATCGATGATCGCGCAGGCCGAACCGTTCGGGTCGCGCACGACATAGGAAATGGTGTTGGTGGCGTCGTCGAAAAATGCTGTGACTTCAGGTTTCATGGTGGCGGTTCCCTCTGTTTCGACAGAACATATACTATTTGGTGAATGTGTTTCAAGTCCTTTGGCGCGATTGCCCTGCGATTGACCTGTGTCAACGATGCCGCAGGGGGGCTGGTGCACAGTCATGCACGAAATTGCACAGCAAAGGAGCGTCGGATGTCGCATCACAAATACAAGTTGGCCTTGCTCACACGGCTGCGCGAACTTGGCGGTCGGTTGGAGGATATCGGCGCCGCCTTGGCGGAAGAACACTCCAAGGACTGGGAAGACATGGCGATCGAAACCGAGGGTGAAGAGGTGCTCGAGGCCTTGGGCGAAAGCGGACAGGCGGAAATCGCCCGCATTCGCGCGGCGCTGCAACGGTTCTCGGATGGCGAATACGGCGCCTGCGTCAAATGCGGCGAGGAAATCTCGGCGGCGCGGCTGGACGTCGTGCCCGATGCCGCGCTGTGCCGCACCTGTGCCGCCGAAGGCTGAGCAGGGTTGAAATGGGCCCGTCGCGGCCCGCCATCCAAAAAGGGGGGCAGACAATGACCAATGAACTGAAAAAGCGTCTGGCCGAGCTGGAGGCCGAGCTGGTCACATCCACGCCTGCGCAACGCGAAGAGCTGATGGCCCATCTCGAAGAGGTGGTCACCGCGCTGGAGGACAAGGGGGTCGAAACACCGCAATGGGCGAAATCCCGTCTGAACGACCGCATCGACGAGGATGTCGAGGACCAGTTCGACAACATGCCGCTGTAGCATTTCGCTGCATCCGGGCGCGGGGCAGGGCGTGACTTTGCGGACTCGCCTTGTCAGCGATTCGCCCGATGCCCTTGCCGGTGCTTGTCTTGATGGTCCCTTTGGCCTTTTAATCCCTGCAAACGCGCGAAAAACCCGGGATGCGGGGCGCTGAACAGGCAAAAGGCGCGGTCTTTGGGGCCGCCCGGGGCAGGTGGGATCATGGTGGGTTACAAGGTCGAACAGGGCGTCGCGATCCTTGAGGTGGCGCAGCCGCCGTTGAACGGCCTGTCGCGGGCGGTGCGCGCGGCGCTGATGGATGCGGTGGACCGCGCCGAAGAGGATGACAGCGCCGGCGCGATCCTGCTGGTCGGCGCCGGGGCCAGCTTTCCGGCCGGGGCCGAGGTTTCCGAATACGACAGCCACCCGGTTGACCCCAGCCTGCGCGATCTGTGCGAAAGGGTCGAGTTTTCCGAAAAACCTGTGGTGGCGGCCTTGGCGGGCACGGTCCATGGCGGCGGGCTGGAACTGGCCCTGGCGGCGCATTACCGCGTGGCGCGCGCGGGCACGCGCCTTGGCTTTCCCGACATCCACCTTGGGCTGCCGCCTTGCGGTGGCGGATCGCAGCGGTTGCCGCGCCTTGTGGGGGCGGCGCAGGCGCTGGACATGCTGATCGGCGGGCGCCTTTACCCGGTCGACACCGCCGAGGGGCGAAAGCTGGTCGATACCCTGACCGATGGCGATGTGCGGCTTGCGGGCCTGGCCTTTTGTGCCAAGCTTCTGGCTGCGGACGGCGGCGCGCGTCCGCTGAGCGCGCGGATGCCGGGGGCGGATGATCCGATGCGCTTTCAACAGGAAATCGCGGCGCGCCGGGCAGGCTTTGACGGCGATCCAGACAGCGCCGAGGCGCAGATCCTGACGCTGGTCGAGGCATCGGCGCTGTTGCCGTTCCAGGCTGGGCTGGAGCTGGAGGGCGAGCTGTTCCAAGACTGCCTGACCTCGGAGCGTTCCCGCGGGTTGCGCCATGCCCATCTGGCCGAACGCCGCGCGGCGCGTTTTGACGGTGTGCCCAAGAACCCGTCCGGGGCCCAGGTGCTGGCGGTGCTGGGGGCCGGGTCGCTGGCGGTGCAGATCGTGCTGGCGGCGCTGAACGCAGGCCTGACCGTGCGTTGGGGTGGCAAGGACGCCGCCTTGATGCAGCGCAGCCAGGCCCAGCTGGACGAGGTCTTCGACAAGGCGGCGGCGCGCGGCGGCGGCGATGCGCAGGCCGCGCAGCAACGCCGCGCAAGGCTGACCACAGGCAGCAGCGAAGACATGGCGCAGGGCGCCGACACGGTGCTGATGGCGGTGCCGGGGCAGGCCAATGTGCCGCTGCAGAATGGCGCGGTGCGGCTTCAGGCCTTTGCAGCGCCGGTCAAGGGGACGGGCCTGCGCTTTGTGCCGCCGGTCCATGCCACGCGACTGGTCGAGGTGCTGCAAGGCCCGCAATCGCAACCGGCCGAACTGGCGCGGGCGGCGGCGCTGGCGGCGCAATTGGGCAAGGTGCCGGTGCATGTGCATTCGGACCATGACACCCTGGCCGGGCGTCTGGCGGCGGCGTTGCACCGGGCGGCGGACGGGCTGTTGGACATGGGCGCCAGCCCCTATGACATCGACGTGGCCCTGACCGGATGGGGGCTGCCCTCGGGGCCCTTTGCGGCGCGCGACCGGCGCGGCCTGGGCGATTTCGCCCGCATCACCCGGGTGCAGGGGCGCAACTGGTCGGCGCTTGTGCATGCGCAGGGCCGCACGGGCCGGGCCGAGGGCCGCGGTTTTTACGACTGGTCCGATGGTCAGCCCGAACCGGCGCAACCGGTGCAGGCCCTGCTGGCCGATCAGCGCCCGGATCAGGCGTTTTCATCGGGCCGGATCGTTTCGATCATGCTGGGGGCCATGGCCAACGAAGGGTTGCGCCTGATCACCGAGGGCAAGGCGCAGCGCGCCTCTGACCTGGATCTGGTCAGCCTGCTGGCGCTGGAAATCCCGCGCCATCGCGGCGGCGTGATGAAGGCCGTCAGCCTGCGCGGGCTGCTGTCCGTCAAGAAAGAGCTGGAGCGGCTGGACCATCGCGACCGCGCCTTTTGGGCGCTGCACCCCGACTGGGCGCGGCTGATCCGCAACGGCCAGGGCTTTGACGCCCTTTGACCGCCTGTGCGGCGGCGGCTCAGCTGAGGAAAACGCCCATGATCACCGTCATCAGGCCGATGACGGAACAGAACAGCGCGGCCATGTTCAGGGTCACGGTCTTGCGCACCACGTCGCGCAGGGCCTCGTCGTCCAGGCCTTTCTTGCGGGCGCGGGCGACGCGCAGGATGCACCAGACCAGACCGCCAAGCCCGGCCAGCGTGATCGCGGCGCCAATCCAGATCAGCCATTCCATCTTTTGCACCCTTCCAGAAATCCTGCAGACCGGGGGGTAAAGCAGCGCGGCCCCGCTGACAAGGCTTTGCGCCCTTGATGGCGCGCCCGTGCTTGGGTAGCTAGGGCAGGTTGAGGCCCATTTGGCAGGAGAAGACCCATGCAGGATACACCGTCCGACAGCTACGGCATCGCGGCAGGCGAATTGCGCCAGTTCATCGAACGTTACGAGCGGCTGGAAGAAGAAAAGAAAGAAGTTGCCGAGCAGCAAAAAGAGGTCATGGCCGAAGCCAAGGGGCGCGGCTACGACACCAAGGTGATGCGCAAGGTCATCGCTCTGCGCAAGCGCAGCGCCGACGACATCGCCGAGGAAGAGGCGGTTCTGGAGATGTACAAATCCGCGCTGGGAATGGCGTAAGGGCTGTCTAACCTTCGGATTTTATTAGCGAAATGTTGTAGTGTTGTGCAGGCGCTAAAAGCGCTTGTGCAGCGGCCGTTTCATGCAGGCAATGTCAGTGACGCTCATTTGGCAGTGCGGTTCGGGTCAGCGCAGTGGTCTTTCGCGCCCGTATGCGTGAATGCATGCAACAGATGTCGCGGAATGCAGCTTGGTCGGAACTCGGCCCGGCCAGCTATGTCAGCAACAGTTTTTGGCCCAACGACCGGCGTATTCCTTTAGCCGATTGCTATCCGGCCCCTGCGGACCCGTTGAACACACAGCCGCCTGCCGGAGGTCCGAGCAGTCCTTGACCAGCAGCGCCGCGCCTTGGCTCGTGCCCGTTGCGCTGACCATTGGGACCACGTTGCATCCTGTCGCGGCCGAGAGCATCTGCAGGTAGATGCGGTTCCTTGCAAACGGCCCTTCGACGATGATTACGCCGCGATGCCCGACAAGCTCGAGGCAGCGTTTGGTCACCAAGGCAAGATAGAGCGCCACCGCAACCCCGCGCTGGGCGCTTCCGACCCGGGGTTCCGGGCCGATCCAGCGAGAGGTGCAGCCGCGAAAGGGGCCAGTTTCGGGCACCACTGCGGGGGCTAGAATGATGCCTTTGTCAAGCACCTCGGCCAATGCGGCCTCTGTCGCCTCGGGGTAGGGGCCGCCAGTGGCAAGATCGTGTTCACGCCCTCCCATAAAGCGTGCGGAGGGCACGGCGGCGCCTTGCGCGTTGACGTTGATCAAGACGTCCTTGTCCGGGTCAAGGGGCACGGGTTGCCCGCCGATGGACATCGCGATGGTCCAGGTGCCGCTGGACACCACCGAAAATGGCGGCGTCTGTGTCAGGATGTGCGGCAGCAGCGAGGCATTGCTGTCGTGGATGCCGCAGTGGACCGGCGTATCGGCTGGCAGCCCGGTGCGCGTCGCGATTTCGGGCAGGATGGGTCCGAGGATATCGGCCGAGCGGTGCGCGGGCGCGATCTTGTCGGCGATCTCCAGCCGGTCGACCAGCGAAGAAAACCGCCCCTCGTGGGGGTTCCAGAGATCGGTGTGACAGCCCAGCGAGGTCACGTCTGTCGCGGCCACACCGGTAAGGCGGTGACCCCAGTATTGCGGGTAGGTGACGATGGTTTTCGTGCGCGCCTTGAGCCCGGGATCGCGCGAGAATTGCCAGTGCAGCTGCGCGCCGATGTTCAGCCCGCCTGCAAGGCGCGGCGAGCCGGTTTCGTCGAAGGGCGGGCGAAGGGCGTCGTAGGCGGCGGCCGTCTCGTCGGGACCGTCGAACTCGTAATCCAGAATCGGCGCGGCCAATTTGCCGTCTGCGTTCAAAAGCGCGGCACAGGCGCCATGCGTGGTGATCGAAATCGCGTCGATGCCATGCTCTGCCTGAAAGCGGGCCAGCCCGTCCAGCAGGAAGTCCCAATGCCCCTCTACGTCAAAATGCGGATAAGGCGGACCCTTGAGCACCCTGTTGGGGCGGGTGATGACGGCGATTTCGGACAGATCGGACAGGTTGACCAGCGCCAGCTTGGCGTTGGTCTTGCCGATGTCGATGACGGCAACGTGGCTCATGGCATGTGAAAGACGGCTTCCAGCGGCACGGCCACCGGTTCGTTGTCGGGGTGGGTCTCCATGATATCGGCCATATGGGCCCACCATTTGCGCATGACCGGGTGTTCTGGCAGTGCCGCCATTCCGTGATTTTCCGACCGCCAAAGCACGCCAAACAGCAGCCCCGTCTCGCGGTCGAGGTGGATGGAGTAATCCGACACCCCGGCCTCTTTCAGCAGCGTCACCAGCTCTGGCCAGATCGCATCATGCCGTTTGCGGTATTCGTCTTCGCAGCCCGGGATAAGCCGCATTCGAAAGGCGTATTTCTCCATCATGCCCGCCACATCTTCCAGAGCCGAGGCAGGGCAATCACCCAGATCAAGAGCGCGCCGATCACGATGGACATCACGATCCCCGGTACATTGAGCAGCCCCAGCCCAAAGGTGACCATCCCCATGACGAAGGCCGCGATCACAACGCCCGGAATGGTGCCCGAGCCGCCAAGGATATTGACCCCGCCCAGGACCACCATGGTGACCACTTCCAGCTCCCAGCCGGCGGCGATGGAGGGGCGGGTCGAGCCCAGCCGCGAGGTCAGGCACACTGCGGCAACGCCGGACATCAGCCCGGTCAGCAGGAACAAGATGAACTTTACACGCGCCACCCGGATGCCCGAGAAGAGCGCGCCGGTCGGGTTGTTGCCAATGGCATAGACCGCGCGGCCAAAGTTGGTCATGTGCAGGATCACGCCGTAGATCACCGCGATCACGGCAAAAAGCACCAGTTCAAAGGTGATCACCCAGAACACGTAACCCTGTCCGAAAAAGGCGAAATCCGACGGGTAACCCCGAAAGGCCTGATCGCCCAGAACGATATAGGAAATGCCGCGAAACAGGCTCATGGTGCCGATGGTCACGACGATCGAGGGCAGCCCGAAGCGCGTCACCAGCACGCCGTTGAAGGCGCCACAAAGCAGGCCGGTCCCCAGACCCACAAGGATCAGCACCGGGGTTCCGGCCCCCATCTGCACCGCCGCCCCCATCGCGGTCGAGGCCAGCGCGATGATCGACGCAACGGACAGGTCAATCTCGCCCGAGATGATCAGAAGCGCCATGGCAAAGGCGATCATCGCCTTTTCGGTAAAGTTGAAAGTGGCGTCCGAGAGGTTCCAGGCATCCAGAAAGTAGGGCGAGGCAAAGCTGTTGGCGACAAAGATGGCGATGGCCACCAGCAGCAGCAAGGATTCCCAGCTTTTCAGGCGTTTTTGCAGCGGCGATTGCAGCCGGTCGGGGATGAAACGGGTTGTATCGGTCATACCGCGTGCTCCGCTGATTTGAGGATGATCCGGCCCTTGGTACGCGAGGCCCGCGCATTGACCGCCACCGCGATGATGATCGCGCCGCCCGAGATGGCCAGTTGCCAGAAGGGCGAGACATTGATCACCGGAAGGGCATTCTTGATGACGCCGAGGAACAGAGCGCCCAGCAGCGCCCCACCGACCGAACCGATGCCGCCGGCGATGGAGATGCCGCCGATCACGCAGGCCGCAACCACGTCAAGCTCGAACCCGCCGGCGATGTCGACATAGGCCACCGCGTAGCGCGACACCCACAGGTAGCCCGTAAGCCCGGCAAGCGCGCCCGAGATGGTGAAGGCCCAGAACTGCGTGCGCCCCACGTCGATGCCTGTATAGGTCGCCGCGTGGGGGTTGCCGCCCACCGCATAGGCCGCCCGGCCCAGCGTGGTGCGCGACATGACAATGCTGAAGACGATCACCGCCAGGATTGCGGTCCAGCTCAGCATCGGCAGGCCCAAAAGCTCGAAGCGCGGGAAGGCCTTGAAGGCTGCGCTCATCTCGTGGCTGTTGACCCATTTGCCGTCGGAAATCAAAAAGATGATGCCGCGAAAGATGGTCATCGTGCCCAGCGTCACCACGATGGGCGGAATGTCCAGCTTCCACACCAGGATGCCGTTGAACATGCCCATCAGCGCGCCAAGCATGATGGCGATGACAAGGATCAGGGCGACAGGCAGGCCAGGGAAGGCGAGGTTGAGCATCGACACCACCATTCCGGTCAGCGCCAGGTTGGCGGCAACAGACAGGTCGATGCATTTGGTCAGGATCACGATCATCTGGCCGGTGGCCAGCAGGATCAGCGGCGAGGTGTCGTTAAGCACATCCGCAAGGTTGGACGGCGCCACAAAGCCCGGAAACCGGGTCGAGATCAGCGCCAGCAATACCGCGATGGCGCCCAGCAAAAGCGCCTCGCGCGAGGTTATCAATCGTTGCAGCATGGTGTCCTCATATCCCCGCCGCGTGGCGGACAAGCGTTTCGGGGGTCAGATCGTCACCGGTCAGTTCCGCGACCATGCGGCCTTCGCGCATCACGACGACACGGTCCGACATGCCAAGAACTTCCGGGATTTCCGAGCTGACCATGATGACGGCCAGACCCTCGGCGGCCAGTTCCGCCATGAATTCATGCACCGCGGCCTTGGAACCGATGTCGATGCCCTTTGTAGGCTCATCCAGGATGATGACCTTGGGCTGTGTCGCCAGCCATTTGGCAATCACCACCTTCTGCTGGTTGCCGCCCGAGAGGTTGCCGACCGCCGTGTCCAGCGATGCGGCGCGCAGATCGAGCCGCTGCGTGTATTCACGGGCCAGCTGGAATTCCTGCGCCAGCCGCAGGAACCCCTTGTGTGACGTGCGGCCCAACGAGGGCAGCGTAACGTTCTGAAAAATCGGCAGCGCGGTAATCGCGCCTTGCTTGCCGCGGTCCTCGGGCACATAGACGATGCCCGCATCCACCGCATCGGCGGGCGATTGGATCTCGGCCTGTGCGCCGTCGATTGTCACTTGTCCGGCGGACGGCCTTGTGATGCCGAACAGCGCCTGCATGAATTCCGACCGGCCCGCCCCGACAAGGCCGTAAAACCCAAGGATCTCGCCGCGTTTCAGGCTGAAGCCGATATCGGCGAATTCGGTCGGGTGGCTCATGCCCTCGACGCGCAAAACCTCGTTGCCGGGGATGTTGCTGCGCGTCGGGAAAATCTGATTGACGTCGCGCCCGACCATCATCTTGACCAGGTCGGACTCGGTCACATCGGCGATCTTGCCATCGGCAATGAACTGCCCGTCGCGGAACACCGTGAACCGGTCGGCGATGCGAAAGATCTCGTCGAACTTGTGGCTGATGAACAGGATCGCCTTGCCCTGCGCCTTCAGCGTTTCGACCAGCTCGTAAAGCTCCTGGATTTCCTTGTGGGACAGCGCCGCCGTGGGTTCGTCCATGATCACGACACGCGCGTCGATAGACAGCGCCCGGGCGATCGCGACAAGGTGCTTGTTGGCGATCCCGAGATCGCGCAGCTTGTGGGAAGGGTCGATTTCCGCCCCGATGCCGCGCAGGATTTCGGTGGCTTTTGCCTCCATCGCGGCCCAATCGATCAGCCCGAACCGCCCGCGCGGCGCGTGCCCCAGAAAGATGTTCTCGGCGACCGAAAGCTCATCGAACAGCACCGTTTCCTGATGGATTGCGGTGATCCCGGCCTTGGCCGCGTCCTGCGCCGTGGGAAAGCGCGTCGGCTTGCCATCGACAAGGATATCCCCGCCGTCCGGCTGGTAGATCCCGGTCAATGTCTTGACCACAGTGGATTTTCCGGCGCCGTTCTCGCCAATCAGCGCAGTCACCTGGCCGGGGTAAAGCCGCAGCGATACGCCATCCAGCGCCTTGACGCCCGGAAAGGTCTTGGTGATCCCGTCGAGGGCCAGAACCGGCGTTTCCGTCACCGCATCGGGCGTCTCGGCCTTGGTCTGCATCAACATGCGATCAGCCCTTCATCTGTTCGAAAAAACCTGGGGGTTCCGGGGGCATAGCCCCCGGATGGTCTGCCTGCGAAGGCAGGGCAACGTCAGAAGATCGACTTGAACTCGTCGATGTTCGAGCTGTCGTAGACGAACGGGTCAGCCATGGCGGCAGAGTTCGTCTCGTCCAGGGTGATCGTGCCCATGCGTCCGATGGAAATTTCGGCGCCCGGCTCGGCGGTGGCTGTTTCAGAGGCCAGTGCATGCGCGATCATCGCCGCCGAATAGCCCAGGTCGATCGGGTTCCAGATGGCAAAGCTTTTGGAGGCACCGCTTTCGATGGCGCCAGCCATTTCCGACGGAAGCCCAAGGCCGGTCACGTTGACCTGACCAATCTTGCCGGCGTCTTCCACGGCCTGCGCCGCAGCGACGATGCCCACCGATGTCGGCGCGATGATGGCGTCCAGGTCGGGATAGGACTGCATGAGGCCCTGCGCCTCGCGATAGGATTTGTCCGCCAGGTCGTCACCATAGACGGTCGAGACGACTTCGATGCCGGGGTAGTTGCCCATCACCTTGTTCATCTCTTCCATCCAGATGTTCTGATTGGTCGAGGTGGTGGTGGCGGAAAGCAGTGCAACCTGTCCGCCGTCGGGCAGATGATCGGCGGCCAGCTTGATGATCATGTTGCCGATCAGCGCGTTGGACGAGGGGTTCAAATGAACCTGACGGCCTTCTTCGGCAACGCCGCTGTCCCACGAGATCACGGTGATGCCGCGCTGCATCGCCTTTTTCAGCGTCGGCACCAGCGCGTCGGTGTCATTGGACGACACCGCAATCGCATCGACGCCTTGGGCGATCAGCGAGTTGATCACCTCGATCTGGCCTTCGGCGGTGGTGTCGGTCGGGCCGGTGTAGATGATCTCTACGTTCCCAAGCTCGGCAGCGGCCTCTTGTGCGCCCTTGTTTGCGGCTTCGAAGAAGCCGATGCCAAGCGCCTTGACCACCAGCGCGATGCGCATGTTGTCCTGCGCCATGGCCGATGTGCCCATGAGCGATGCGCCAAGGCCAAGGCCCAGTGCGAGTTTGGTGAAATTACGACGTTTCATGATGGTCTCCTCCCAAAAACATGAATGCTGAGGCGGGTCTACGAGGCCGCTTCATCCTCTTCCTGCGCCGCGCCCGATTGCGCGACGATCAGTTTGACGTCGGCGGCCTCCAACATGGCGGCCGCCTTGTCGGTGATGCCTTCATCGGTGATCACCGTGTCGATCCGGGCCAGCGGGCAAAGCACCAGGCTGGACCGGTTGTCGAATTTCGTGCTGTCGACCAGGAGCACCAGCTCGTCGGCCTGGCCGATCAGCTTCTGCTCGGCCTGGATCAGCAGCGGGTCGGCCTCCATCAGCCCGATGGGCCCAAGCCCCTGAGCGCCCATGAACATCCGCTTGGCATAGAAATTCCGGGTCACATCATTGTCGAAGGGCGACAGGATGATGTTCTGTTCGCGGTAGATCGCGCCCCCGGACAGCATGATGGTGTTCTTGGAATGCTTCAGCAGGTGCTCGGCGATCGGAAAGCTGTTGGTAAAGACCTGGCAGCGGCGCGAGGCCAGCGGATGCACCATCTGGAACGTCGTGGTGCCGCCGTTGATGATGATCGAGTCGCCGTCTTCGCACAGATCGACCGCCGCCCGGGCAATTGCCTGTTTCTGGCGGCTTTGCATCGTCTGGTTGACGGAAAACGGTCGGCCGGCCAGGCCCACGAACTGCGGCGGGGTGATCGCTTCGGCGCCGCCCCGGACACGGCGCAGTTTCTTTTGCATATGCAGCGCGGCGATGTCGCGTCGGATCGTCGCCTCGGAGGCTTCGGTCAGGTGGCACAGGTCGGCCACCGTCACCATAGGGCGATCCTGAACGGCGGAAAGAATGATCCTGTGGCGTTCTGTTTCGTGCATGTCGTCCTCCCTTGGTCGCTCACATTCCGCGAATCCCCTCAACCTGTCAATCACAAATAATCACAAACGATCATTCTGCAGCGCAGAATGATCAGTAATGATCGAAAATGATTGACTTGAGCAAAGCAAGGCAGCAGTGTCCGACCCAAGCCATTATGCAGGGCGCGCGGCGCCATATGGGAGGACACCATGCTGAAAACCGTTGAAACGCAGCTTCTTGAGAACCGCTGGAACGAGGCTGAGGCCGCCGGGAAAAGCGAATCGGAGCTGTTGCTGTATCGCTCCAATATCCTGGGTGCAGACAAGCGGGTGACCAATTATGGCGGTGGCAATACGTCGGCCAAGGTCATGGAGGTCGATCCGCTCACGGGCCAGCAGGTCGAGGTGCTTTGGGTCAAGGGCTCGGGCGGCGATATCGGCTCGATCACCATGGACGGTTTCGCCACGCTTTATATGGACAAGTTGGAGGCGTTGAAGGGGCTGTATCGCGGGGTGGATTTCGAAGACGAGATGGTGGGCTACCTGCCGCATTGCACCTACAAGCTGAACCCGCGCGCCGCCTCGATCGACACGCCTCTGCATGCCTATGTGCCGCGCAAGCACGTCGATCACGTCCACGCCGATGCGATCATCGCCATTGCCGCATCGAAGAATTCCAAAGACCTGACACAAGAGATCTTTGGCGACAAGATCGGCTGGTTGCCGTGGAAAAAGCCGGGCTACGAGTTGGGGCTGTGGCTGGGCAAGTTCTGCGAGGAAAACCCCGAGGCCGATGGCGTCGTACTCGAAAGCCACGGGCTGTTTACTTGGGGCGACACGGCCAAGGCCTGCTATGACAAGACGATCGAGGTGATCAACACGGCCAGCAAGTGGCTTGCAGACAAGACCGAGGGCGTCGCCCCATTTGGCGGCGCGAAACACCAGAGCCTGTCCGAGGCAGAGCGCCGCGCCGTGGCGGCCCGCCTGATGCCCGCCATCCGTGGGTTCGTTTCCGGCAACCAGCACATGGTCGGCCATTTCAACGACAGCGATGCGGTGCTTGAATTCGTCAATGCAAAGAACATGGAACCGCTGGCGGCGCTTGGCACCTCTTGTCCGGACCACTTTCTGCGCACGAAAATCCGCCCGCTGGTGGTGAACTTCGACCCGGCCAAGGGCAATCTTGATGAGGTGCTGACAGGTCTGCCAAAGCAGATCGAAGCCTACCGCGAGGATTACAAAGCCTATTACGACCGCTGCAAGCACGATGACAGTCCCGCGCTGCGCGACCCCAATGCCGTGGTCTATCTTGTTCCCGGCGTCGGCATGATCACCTTTGCCAAGGACAAGGCGACGGCCCGGATATCTGGCGAGTTCTACGTCAATGCGATCAACGTGATGCGCGGGGCGTCCTCGGTCAGCGAATACACCGGCCTGCCCGAGCAGGAGGCCTTTGACATCGAGTATTGGCTTCTGGAAGAGGCCAAGCTGCAACGCATGCCCAAGCCGAAATCGCTGGCGGGCCGGGTGGCGCTGGTCACCGGCGGGGCAGGCGGTATCGGCGCGGCCACGGCCGAGCGCTATCTGCGCGAAGGCGCCTGCGTGATGCTGGCCGACATCAATGACGAAGCCCTTGCGGCGACATCGGAGAACCTGACCGGGCGCTATGGCCGCGACGTGGTGCGCACGGTCAACATGAATGTCACCGACGAAACAGCGGTGGCGCGCGCCTATGCCGAGGTTTCGGTGGAATTCGGCGGCGTCGATATCCTGGTGTCCAACGCCGGTATCGCTTCGTCGGCCCCGATCGAAGAAACCTCGCTGGCGCTGTGGAACAAGAACATGGATATCCTGTCCACCGGGTATTTCCTGGTCAGCCGTGAAGCGTTCAAGTTGATGCGCGTTCAGAATATGGGCGGCGCGGTGGTCTTTGTCGCCTCCAAGAATGGTCTGGCGGCCAGTCCCAATGCGGCGGCCTATTGCACCGCCAAGGCGAGCGAGATTCACCTTGCCCGCTGTCTTGCGCTGGAAGGTGCCGAGGCCGGTATCCGGGTCAACGTGGTCAACCCCGACGCGGTGCTGCGCGGATCGAAGATCTGGGAAGGCGACTGGCTGGAACAGCGCGCGGGCACCTATGGCACCGACAAGGAGGGGCTGGAGGAGATGTACCGCCAGCGCTCGATGCTGAAACGCTCGGTCCTGCCCGAGGATATTGCCGAGGCCGCCTATTTCCTGGCATCGGACCTTTCGGCGAAATCCACCGGCAACATCCTGAACGTGGATGCCGGCAACGTTCAGGCGTTCACGCGCTGAGCGCGGGCTGGGGAGGAGCAGACAATGAGCACCTATGACAGCGCCAAGGCGCAGTTTGCCGATTGGGGCATCGACACCGAAGCCGCAATCAACCGGCTTAAGGACATCCCGATTTCCATGCACTGCTGGCAAGGCGATGACGTGGTCGGTTTCGAGAAGAAGACCGGGACATCCGGCGGCGGCATTCAGGCGACCGGCAATTACCCGGGCCGCGCCCGCACCCCGGACGAATTGCGCGCCGATCTGGATTTTGCCTATGGCATGATCCCCGGGTCGCATCGGCTAAACCTGCACGCAATGTATCTGGATACCGACGAGACGCCGGACCGGGACGAAATCGAATACAAGCATTTCGCGCCTTGGGTCGATTGGGCAAAGGCGCAGGGCATTGGGCTGGACTTCAACCCAACCTTCTTTGCCCATGAAAAGGCCGACGACAACCTGACCCTGTCGCACCCCGACAAGGGGGTCCGCGACTTTTGGATCGAGCATGGGCAGCGGTCGCGCGACATCGCGGCGAGAATGGGCAACGAATTGGGCAGCGCCTGTGTCAACAATATCTGGGTGCCGGATGGTTACAAGGACGTCCCAATCGACCGTATGGCGGCGCGGCAGCGGCTGCAGGCGTCGCTGGATGCGATGCTGTCGCCGAAGCAGGACAAAGGTCTGATGCTCGATGCGGTGGAAAGCAAGCTTTTCGGCATCGGCGTCGAGGCCTGCACCGTCGGCAGCCACGAATTCTACATGGGCTATGCCATCCGCAAGGGGACGCTGCTGTGTCTCGACATGGGCCACTTTCACCCGACCGAGAACATTGCCGACAAACTATCGGCCTGCGCCCTGTCGCTGGATGAAATCCTGCTGCACGTCTCGCGCCCGATGCGCTGGGACAGCGATCACGTGATCCTGCTGAACGATGATATCCAGGCGATGGCCAACGAACTGGTCACCGCGGATCTGCTGGGCCGCACCCGTATCGGGCTGGATTTCTTCGACGCAACAATCTCGCGGACTGCCGCCTGGGTGATCGGCACACGCAACATGCAAAAGGCACTTTTGCGCGCTTTGCTTTTGCCGCTCGACCAATTGCGCAAGGCGGAAGAGGCGCTCGATTTCACCACGCGCTTCATGCTGACAGAAGAATTCAAGGACCTGCCCTTCGGCGCGGTCTGGGCCGAGTTCTGTGCGCGCAACGATGCCCCGACCGGGACAACGCTGATCAATGATCTTGAGGCGTATCAATCGTCGGTGTCGGCGCGCTGAAATACAGCCGCCGCCCTGAAGAGGGGCGGCGGCGCTGGTCATGCTGCCTAGGCTTGCGCGGACCGCGAAATCGGCGCTACGCATTTGCGAAAGGTGCCGTCACACAGCAATTAGGCAAAAGCCCTGATTTGAATGTCGTCGGAACGTCAGCTTTCGCTCAAACGATCCAATCTTTCATCCGTGCGACACGGGTCTATCGGCAAAGTGCTGCGCGCGCTCAGGGCCCGAATTGACCGATGCTGCCCAATGCACCAACGACCGCGCCGGTAAGGTTCTTGGCCGATCAAACCTCGGTGCGGCGCACGAATGTCAAAGCGATGCCAAGGGCGACCAGGAAGCCGCCACTGGTGCGATCAATCCAAAGTGCGCCCCTTTCGCTGAGAACCTTCATGGCAGTTGCCCCAAGGCATGCGTAGGCGACCATCACGGCCACATCTACGACAATGAAGATCAGCGCCAGCGTAAGGTATTGAGGCACCAAAGGACCTGACAGGATCACGAACTGCGGCAGGAAAGCCGTGAAGAACAGATACCCTTTCGGATTTGTCACGGCCACAAGAAGGCTTTTGCGAAACAGCGCCAAGGCACCGTCTGCCCCATCCCCCCAGTTGGCGGCCCTGTCCACAGATGCCGGGTCAAGTTTGCCCAGGGACCGCATCATCTGGACACCAAGCCAGATCAGATAGGCGGCACCGATTGTCTTCATGACCGTGAACCAAAAGGCGGATGCCGCAAGGATGACCCCCAATCCAAGCGCCGCCGCGGCGATAAGCACAGCGTCTGAAAATGCCGCTCCGACAATGCCAAAGCCCGCACGGCCAAGTCCGAACTGTGATCCGTTTGACAGCGCCAGCAAAACGGTCGGCCCTGGCGTTGCGACAACAACCAAAGCCATCAGGCCAAAGGTCAAAAGCGAAACATCCATCAGGCTCTCTCCGAATTCAGAAAATGGACAGCAAGGCCGGTCAGGATGAGTGCAGCCCCACTGGCGTTCATTCCGAGTGTGTTCCAGAATTGCCATTGAGGCGAATAGGCTTGCCAAACCGTGCGCGCCGCTTCGCTATCGGCTGGGACAGCCACGTCTTCGGGATCAATCGCATCAAGCCCCCACATGGTGGAACAAGCCCAGGCATAGAAGAACCCGAAAATCGCGCCGATGCTCAACAGCGACAACATCGACATGGGCAACAGCAAACGACCCATCAGGCTGCTCCGGCGCGGGCGGGGTTTGCGGTGCTGGTTTCGCTGCGCGCACGGACAACTCCGAACACCTGTGCAAAAATGACCAATGCGGAAACCTGACCCAAAAGGACCGCAGGCCAGATCAGCGCAAATTGCGGATCAAGGTACTTTTGCGGCCCGAAAGACACCAATGCCATCAGCGCGGCCAGAACGCTGAGAAACCGACCGGCGGTGCTGGCCAGGGGCTGCACAATCACGGCCCACAGGGCAATGGCAAGCGAAGCCCCCAGAAACGGCGCGATGCCAAACAGGGGCGTGGCGATCGGCGGATGCGGTTTGATGCCCGCATACAGCGCGGACAGCATGATGGTTTGCAGTACGATCAATGTGGCCAAAGCAGCATGGGTATGGCGGTCGGACGGGGTCATTGTGGGCTCCTCAAAAGTGTAATTTGTATTACGGTTGCAGTTATCCGTAATCTTGGTTACGGATGCGAGTCAACAGAAAAGAGGTGAAAGTGCGACAAGAGAAACGTTCGCTGCGCCAAGAGCAGATCGAGGCGGCGGCTTATGAGGTCCTGGAAGTCAAAGGCTATGGCGGCACGTCGATGCTTGGCATTGCGAAACAAGCGCGCGCCTCGAACGAAACGCTGTACAAATGGTATGGCGACAAGCAGGGGTTGTTTCATGCGCTCGTCACCCGCAATGCCGAGGAGGTGAAAAAGCACCTCGAAGCCGAGTTGCAAACCGACCATGACGCCCTGACGATTTTGGGCACGCTTGGCCCGAAACTGCTGACCTTGCTGATCGGTGACCGCGCCGTTGCCCTGAATCGCGCGGCTGCGGCGGACAATACCGGAGAGCTGGGCGCGACCCTTTCCAAGGCGGGTCGCGAAGCCGTATTTCCCTTGCTGGAACAGGTGCTTATGCGCGCCAGAAATGACGGCCAACTTGCGTTCGAAGAGACTGGCGAAGCCGTCGGCCTTTACTTAGATCTGTTGATCGGGGACCAACAAATTCGTCGCGTCATAGGACGTCAGCCAAGCCCCTCACCGGAGTTTTGTCAGGAACGGGCAAGTCGCGCCGTGCGTCATCTTTGCCGCCTTCTTGGCTAAGCAAATCCCTTTTGAAAATTCTGTGGCCGTGAATGTAATCGCCACAGGGCTTACGGAGGGAAAATTGCACAAACGGATTCAAGATTTCCACGTATCCAAATCTTTGAAATGAAATGAAAACAGGTGCTTGGGTGACGTCTTGATTTCACGCGCGCAATGTCCGCAGGGGCTGGACATGTACAAATCCGCGCTGAAAATTTCCTGAACCGGCGCCCTTGCCCGGGCCGGCTGGGGGAGGAGGCCCCGGATCAGGTCCGGGGCGCGTTGCCCTCAGGGGCTGACAAAGGTGACCCCGTCCAGCCGCGCGATCTGGTACATGTCCTCGTCGTATAGCTCGGTCAGCATGTCGACATAGGCGGTGTCCCAACCGGGCAGGTCCAACTCCTGCTCGACCTCTTCGTCCAGCGCATATTTGCCCATGAAAGCGGCCATGACCTTGCGCTTTTGCGGTTCGGGCACGTCGGGGTTTTCCTTGAGAAAGGCGCGAAACCGCTGCATCCCCTCGGGGGCGATCACCGCCTGAAGCATGTCAAAGGCGCCGATGATCTTGCGGTCCAGCGCGATCCCGGCCAGCCGGCGCAGCAGTTGCCCCCAGATCAGCGGCGTGTCCTCGTTGGCCCAGACGGTGATCGGCACCTCGGGCAGGGCGGTGCGGATGCGGCGGATCAGGTCGGACCAGCGCAGCTGCATCGGATCGGCGCCGTGCAGCAGCTCCAGGTAATTGTCGACCGGCGTGGTGGCCAGGATCGCCGGTATCCAGGTGGCGAAATCGCGTAGCCCGATGTGCACCTCCAGATCGTCCTGCGCAAAGACCGCGCGCAGCGTGCGCAGGCGGCGCTCGGCGTGGCGGTACAGCATGCCGTCCTGCATCGCCAGTTTCGGCACGCAGAAGAAATTCGGATGGCTCAGCACCAGCCGCTTCACGTCCTCGGGGTCCTGCGACAGGATCGCGTCCAGCAGGACCTCGCGGGCGGCGGGGGTCGGGCGGCCATCGGCGATGGAATTCACCGCCTCGAACAGCAGTTGGCGATAGTTGCTGGGGCCGGGGATCGAGATCCCCTCGTGACGCCAGGCGTCGGCGTTGCGCAACAGGCCCTTGAGCAGCCTGTCGTCATCGGTGCAATGCACACCTGTGTGAAGGATAACCTGCATGGCGGGGTCTTTTTGTTGGCTCGCCGCTGGACTATAAGCCCTTTTGTTGCGAGGGAAACCACGAACAAAGGAAGGCCATCAGATGAGTGTCACCGAAAGCACGCCCGCCGGATTGCGGCTTTCGCGTCCCAGCCTGTGGTCGCTGGGCGCGGTGGTGATCGCGCTGATCGTTGTGGCGCCGATCCTGTCGGTGCTGTGGCTGGCGCTGTTCCCGTCGGAAAACATCTGGCCGCACCTGCTGTCGACGACGTTGCCGCGCTACCTGGTGAACACCGGCATCCTGATGTTCGGGGTCGGCCTACTGTCGGCGGTGGTCGGCACCGGGGCGGCCTGGCTGGTGGCGCGCTATGATTTCCCGGGGCGGCGCTGGCTGGAGTGGCTTTTGCTGCTGCCTCTGGCGATCCCGGCCTATGTCGGCGCCTATGCGCTGGTGGATTTCCTGGAATACGCCGGGCCGGTGCAGACCGCGCTGCGCGGGCTGTTCGGCTGGAACAATGCGCAGGACTACTGGTTCCCGCAGATCCGCAGCATGGGCGCGGCGATCCTGGTGCTGGCGGCCTCGTTGTTTCCCTATGTCTACCTGCTGACGCGGGCGGCCTTTCGCGAACAATCCGGCGCCTCCGAGGAAGTGGCCCAGTCGCTGGGCTGCGGCGCCTTTGGCCGGTTCTGGCGGGTCGGCCTGCCGCTGGCCCGGCCGGCGATTGCCGCCGGGATGGCTATCGTGATGATGGAAAGCGTCAATGATTTCGGCACGGTGGATTATTTCGCTGTGCAGACCCTGACCACGGGCATCTTCAACACCTGGCTTCAGGCCAACAACGCCGGCGGCGCGGCGCAGATCGCCAGTGTCGTGCTGTTCCTGGTGATCTTCCTTGTGCTGATGGAAAAGGTGTCGCGCCGCAAGATGCGCTTTTTCAACCTGTCGACCCGGCACCGCCCGGTGGCGCGCAAGGCGCTGCAGGGGCGCCAGGCCTGGACCGCGACGCTGGCCTGCGCGCTGCCCTTCGGGCTGGGCTTTGTGCTGCCGGCCTCGGTGATCTTTTCCCACGCCTGGGACAATGCCGAAAACTGGCGCGACGCCGAGCTGTGGCAGGCCGGTCTGAACACGCTGAGCGTCGGCGGTCTGGCGGCGGTGATCACCGTCGGGGCAGGGGTGTTCCTGGTCTACGGCGTGCGGCTGTCGGGGCGGCGCTTGCCACGGCTTTTGCTGCCGGTGACGACCATCGGCTATGCCGCGCCAGGGGCGGTTCTGGGGGTAGGCATCCTGATCCCGTTGGCGGCACTGGACAACAGCGTTGCCGATGCGATCCTGGCCACCACCGGCTGGGATCCGGGTCTGGTCATGACCGGGACAGCCTTTGCGCTGGTGCTGGCCTATTGCGTGCGCTTCTTTGCCATCGGGCAGGGGGCGGCGGATGCGGCCATGGGCCGGGTGTCGCCCAACCTGGCGGCGGCGGCGCGTTCGCTTGGGCGCAATCAGGGGCAGACGCTGGCGCAGGTCTACTATCCGCTGATGCGCGCCTCGATCGCCTCGGCGCTGCTGCTGGTCTTTGTCGACTGCGTCAAGGAACTGCCCGCGACGCTGCTGCTGCGCCCGTTCAACTATGACACGCTGGCCACGCGGGTGCATGAACAGGCCTCGCTTGAAAACCTTGGCGATGCGGCACCGGCGGCGATGTTGGTGATCCTTGTCGGGCTTCTGGCGGTCGGGCTGTTGGCGCGGGCAAACCGCTAGCGCACGCGGGCGTTGCAAAAATACGAGGATACGGCAGCCTCATCCAGTGTGCCGCAGGCCGTGCCGTTGCACAGGGGGCGCAAGGGGGCTATCTAGCGCGCTTGAAGAGGCGCGCAGCGCCTTGCGAGTCAGGAGTCGCCGTGGCGCATGATGTTCGGGATACCGGGGTTGACCCATCGGTACTGATCGGCTGCCCCGGCTGTGACGCGGTCTATGTCGCGCGCAGCCCGTCCGAGGGCGAAAAGGCCGTCTGCAGCCGCTGCTCAACCGTGCTGATCACCAACCGCAAGGGCGCCGGCGTGCGCATCCTGGCGCTGTCCGTGGCGATCCTGGTGCTGGTCGTGGCGGCCACCTTTCACCCGTTCCTGTCGATCAACGCCGCCGGGCTGGGCAACCGCGTGTCACTGCTGGACGTTGCCTTCAGCTTTGGATCGGGATTCCTGGTGCTGGTATCGCTGGCCACGGTGATGCTGATCGTGCTGGTGCCGCTGATGCGGGTGGTTCTGCTGATCTATGTCATCGCGCCGATCGAATTCGGCCTGCGCCCGGCGCGCCACAGTCGCGGCGCCTTTCGTCTTGCGCAAGAGCTCAAGCCCTGGGCCATGACCGAGATCTTCTCGATCGGCTGCGCCGTGGCGCTGGTCAAGGTGGCCGGCATCGCGCGGCTGGAATTCGGCCCTGCCTTCTGGATGTTCGCGGCGCTGTCGGTGATCGTGGTGATTTCCGACAGATACCTGTGCAGCTGGTCGATCTGGCGCGCGCTCGAGGCCGGGCAATGACCACCGCGCGCGAACTGGGATTTGTGACCTGCACCGCCTGCGCCAAGGTCTGGCCGGGCGGCACGCCGCGCTGCGAATGCTGCGGGCACCGCCTGCAATCGCGGCACCCCAACAACCTGCAGGTGGTCTGGGCCTTCTGGCTGACCGGGCTTTTGTGCTATATCCCTGCCAACATGTATCCCATGCTGGTGACCTCGACCCTTGTTGGGACGGACTCCAGCACCATCATCGGCGGCGCGGTGGCCATCGCCCAGCATGGCGACCTGGCCATCGCCGCCATCGTCCTGATCGCCTCGGTGGTCATTCCGGTGGCCAAGTTCATCGCGATCGCGCACCTGGCCCTGTCGGTCAAGCGCGGGTCGCGCCAAAGCGAACATGGCCGCCAACATCTGTACGAAGTCGTTGAGTTCATTGGCCGGTGGTCGATGATCGACGTCTTTGTGGTGGCCATCCTCAGCGCGCTTGTGCAGCTGTCGGTGGTTGCCTCGATCCATCCTGGCCCCGCGGCCCTGACATTCGCCCTGTCAGTTGTTTTCACCATGCTCGCTGCCCGATCCTTCGACACTCGACTGATCTGGGACAGCATCGGCCCTGAAAGTTCGGAAACGTAAATGAACGATGATTCCACGCCCCGCGTCGGCACCCCCGGCGAGGTCCCGCTGAAGCCCGCCGTCGACAAGCCTTCGGGCGTATCGCTGATCTGGGTGATCCCGGCCATCGCCATTCTGGCCGCCATCGGCGTGGCCTGGCAGAACTACACCAGCCGCGGCCCGCTGATCCAGGTCACCTTTGCCCGCGCCGACGGCGTGCGCCCGCTGGAAACCGAACTGCGCTACCGCGACATTCCCGTCGGGCTGGTCGAGGATGTGCATTTCTCGGACGACCTGGGCCAGGTCGTGGCCGAGATCCGGCTGGACAAGGACATCGCGCCCAATGTCGATGCGGATGCGGAATTCTGGATCGTGCGCCCCAAGGTGACGGCACAGGGGGTTTCGGGGCTCGATACGGTGCTGTCCGGCGTCTATATCAACGGTTCCTGGGATGGAGAGCCGGGCCCCGCCAAGACCGCCTTTCAGGGCGCCGAGAACGCGCCGCTGCTGGCGCTGGGCGAGGCAGGCGTGACCTTTACGCTGCGTTCCGACACCGGGCTGCCGGCCGAAGGCACGCCGATCCTGTATCGCGGTGTCCAGGTGGGCCGCATCGGCCGGACCGAGCTGACCCCCGAAGGTCTGGCCGTCCAGGCGCAGGCGGTGATCCTTGAACCCCATACTTCGTTGGTCTCGTCGTCGTCGCGGTTCTGGGACATCTCGGGCTTCAGCCTGTCGCTGGATTCCTCGGGGGCCAGCCTGAACTTTACCTCGCTGGCATCGCTGATTTCCGGCGGCATGACCTTTGAAACCCTGGCCTCGGGCGGTCAGCCGCTCAGCGCCGATTCCGAATTCACGCTGCACCCCAACGAAGACACCGCCCGCGAGGAATTCCTGCTTGAAGGCGACGGCAGCACCGTCAGCCTGATGATGGTTTTCGAAGAAAACATCGCCGGACTTCAGGCCGGTGCCCCGGTGACGCTGGGCGGTTTGCGCCTGGGCGAGGTGGAAACCATTTCCGGCATCGTCGACCAGGCTCGCTTTGGCGACAACGAAGCGCGCCTGCTGGCCACCGTGCGGCTGAACCCCGGGCGGCTGGGGCTGGAAACCGGCGGCGACGATTCGATCTTTCTGGAATACCTCGACGAGCGCATCGCCGAAGGCCTGCGCGCGCGTCTGACCAATGCCTCGATCCTGACCGGCGGGCTCAAGGTCGAACTGATCCTGGATGACACGGCCCCGCAGGCGACGCTGGATCGCGACGCCTCGCCCTATCCTCGTATCCCGACCGCGCCGTCCAGCGTGACCAACGTCGCGGCCAGCGCGCAGGGGCTGATCCAGCGTATCGACGCGCTGCCGGTCGAAGAGCTGATGGATGAGATCATCAACACCCTTGCCGACATCCGCGGCGTCGTCGGGTCCGAAGAAATCCAGGCCGCCCCCGAGGCGCTGCTGGCAACGCTGGAATCCGTGCGCAAGCTGGCCGAAAGCGAAGAGGTCGCCGCACTTCCGGCGCAGGTCGGCGCGCTGGCCGATGGTCTGAACGCGGCCTCGGACAAGCTGAACGTGCTGCTGGGGCAGGTCCAGGACGAAGCGGTGGTTGCCGCCGTCTCCGAGCTGATCGCCTCGCTGGACAGTGCCGCGCAGACCCTGCCGGGGTTGGCCGAAAGCGCCGGCGCGGTGCTGGGCAAGGCCGAAGCGCTGCCGCTGGACGATCTGTCGGCGCAGCTGTCGGCGCTGGTCGGCAATGCCGATGCGCTGCTGACGAACCCCGACCTGACGGCGCTGCCGGGCGACCTGCGCGCCGCCATGGACGGTCTGCGCAGCGTGGTCGAAAGCGGCGAATTCACTGCCCTGCCGGGGCAGGTGGGCGACTTGGCCACCAGTCTTCAACAGGCCTCGGACAAGTTGAACGCCCTGCTGGAAGAAGCCCAGCAGGAACGCATCGTTGCCGCCATGTCCGAGGTCATCACCTCGTTCGGGACGACCGCCGACAGGCTGCCGGGACTGGCCGACCAGGCCAGCGCGGTGCTGAGCGACGCGGAAAACCTGTCGCTTGACGAACTGGCGGCGCAGGCCCGCGACCTGCTGGCCAGCATCGACACGGTCGTCAACCAGGACAGCACCCGCCAGCTGCCATCGGAACTGAACGGTGCCCTGGCCGAACTGCGCCTGGCGCTTGAGGAACTGCGCAACGGCGGGGTGGTGGCCAATGCCAATGCCGCGCTTGCCTCGGCCCGCGAAGCCGCCGAGGCGGTGGCCGAAGCCAGCCGCAGCCTGCCGGCCCTGTCCGACCGTTTGCGCGCTGTCGCCACTCAGGCCGGCACGACCATCTCCGATTTCGGCCGCGGCAGCGACTTTGGCCGCGAGCTGTCCGGCGCGATCCGCCAGATCGACGCGGCGGCCCAATCCATCGACAGGCTGGCCCGCCAGATCCAGCGTAATCCCAATTCCCTGATTACAGGACGGTGACATGACCAAGTTTTCCCTGACCCTTGCCCCTTTGGCGTTTTCGATGCTTGCGCTGGGCGCCTGCAGCGGCGTCGAGCAACGCTTTGACGCGCCTGTGGCGGCCGAAATCAAGGCCGAGCGTGTCTCGTCCCGTTATGCCCGCATCGAGGTGGCGGCCGTGACCCTGCCGACCTATGCCCAGGCCGAGGAAATCCATGTCCGCGACGCCAGCGGGGCCATCACCCCGACGGATGCGCTTTGGGCGGATGAACCCGGCCGCGCCGTGACCCTGCAGATCGCGCGTGAACTGGACGCCATCACCGGGCGTCTGGTGGCGCCCGAACCCTGGCCCTTCCGCGATATTCCCGACGTCAAGGTCGACGTGCGGGTGCAGGATTTCTATGCCACTGAAACCGGCGCGTTCCGGATTTCCGGGCAGGTCTTTGTCGCGCCCGAGGAACAGGGCCCGGATCGCGCCAAGCGTTTCGAGATCGAAGCCCTGATCACCGGCGAACCCGGCCCGGCCCAGATCGCCGCCGCCCGCGCCGAGGCTGTCGCCCAACTGTCGGTCTTTATCGCCAAGAACGGGCTGCGCTGACGCGACTGCCCACCGCCGCGCGGTCGCTCGCCGCGACCACCGGTTTGCGGTATTTTAGGCGGGGGCCTGCGCCATACCGGCCCCATGCCGTGCCCTGCGACACCGTTGACGGGCACCTGCGGGCTGCGACGATCCTGAAGACTGCCGCCATTACTGACACGCTGACGCAGGCCGATCCGATGCGCTGGGATTGGGCGCTGTCAGGGATCTTGCAACACGGTGAGGGATTGTCCGGGGGCGAGACCATGCCTCGTCTTCAACTCTGTTTGGTTGACCTGAAGCGGATATGACGCTGTCTTGAAGGTGTCGGAACCGCGGCAACTCAGAATCCGGTGTTCAACCCAAAGGATTGCAGGCGGGAAGCCTGTCGCCCCGCGGCAAATACCCATCTCCGCAGAGGAAGAATGGCGTCCCAAAAGTTTTCGCTTCAAAGAGTTGAAGTGGTGCCCGGGGGCGGAATCGAACCACCGACACGAGGATTTTCAATTTTCCTAGGAGACGGGTCACCTCTCTTCAAAGCGGCGCAGCCCGTGCTAGAAATCTATCCCACGCAATGTCTTAGTGCTTTCAAGCTTTGCCAGCGCGCTTCATACCATTTCACCTTAGCCCACCGTCCGCGACACCCATTGTGCACCCAACCAAAGCGCCTGCCTCAGAGTCAGGGCCGTCTTTTTGCCCGCGGCCATTCGATGCAAGTATGTTTAGCTGGACGGATTTTGCGCATATGCCAGTCTTGCGAAAGAGCGCAGCAAGAGCGAAGTTGGGCCAAACACAGAGAACCGCCACGTCCTCTTAGGGGGGTGCCAGAAGAAGATGCTATGTCTAGAAAGTTAGTTCTGTTCGGAAACGGATTGGGGAGAGCAATAGATAACGATTTCTATCGCTTAGATTTGGCATTCAAAGCAATTTGGGCTGGAGACTTGCTCGATGCTCAAGAGAAGGAACTCATCAGAAAGCTCGTGCCCGGGTACGAAGATGGAACGCCTCCTAGCGATGAGGCTGAGTTGATGAATGCTCAGCTAGCAATACAATCCGTACAAACCCTTGAAAGCGTTCTGCCAGCCGGGATTGCATCCCAATGGCTCTCTGATGAAGCGCGATCTGTGGCCAAAACAATTTTTAAACTAAACGCTCATGTCGCTCGCTACTTTCACAGTACTAGCAATTCTTTACCGAAACGGTTTTCGCAAGACTTGGTTCGCTTTGTGAACAGTAGGCGGCCTCATATTGCTAATTTGAACTATGACCCCCTTCTATACGATGCATTTTGCAGGAAAACCCGCGTTGGTAAATTCCCTCCGGTAAGGATTTGCGATGACTTCGACGGTGCTTTGATCGACGGCTTCACAAGAACAGGAGGTTTCATACGTGAAAACTTCCATCTAATTTATGGGGAACCGAAGGGTTATTTGCTCCACTTGCACGGTACGCCTCTCTACTCTGACGCCGAGGTGGAGGTGGCTGGCAAGATGGTGAACCGGCCTACCAAGCTGAACCGCGAAGAGATGCGATCTGGAAAGAGCTCGGGGCGCCATATCGTACTAAATCATTCGGAACAAAAGCGTTCGATAATCGCTAGCTCAGAAATTCTTTCCCTGTACTGGGAGGCGTTTCGTGAAGCTTTGGCTGAGTCCAAAGAGGTACTTCTATTTGGATATTCTGGGTTTGACGATCACGTCAACCAGGAGATTTCTAAACTTGCACGCGGCAGCAAGAAAACAATTGTGGAGTGGAGCGGTATCTCGGGTAGCGCGAGAGACAGGCAGAGATTTTGGGGAAATCGATTGGGTGACCAACTTAATGTCATTAGACTTGATAATATTCTGGATTTCTCAGACTGGGACAGTGAAGCATACTAGAGCCTGAAAAAGGGGCTCAGGCTAAGTGGTCTCAACTGCTCGCATTGGCCAGAGGAGTTTCAAATCCTTCGCACCCCGTTTCAGAATCTGCTAGCACTCTGCAAACCCTCCCAAGCTATACCCTGACACGCGGATTCTGGGTGTCTTACGATGTCGGCATGAAACAGATGCTGACAACCAAAACACTCGATGCGATGCCTCCGGCGACTGCCAAACGGTACGAGGTCCGCGACCAGAAGGTAAACGGCCTGCATGTGCGTGTGTCGACCACAGGTGCCAAGGTGTTCTACACGTTGGTCCGACCGAACGGTGCGCGCAGGCGCATCAAAATCGGCCCTTACACTGTGGTCTCCCTTGCCGATGCCAGACGGCGCGCGATGGAAATCGCTCGCGATGTCGAATTGGGCGAGTTCGACAAGCCCTCCGAGGTGCCCGAGGCATCAGCTGACACATTGGGTGAGATGATCCCCAAGTTCATCGAGCTTCACGCCAAGCCCAACACCAAGGACTGGAAACGCACCGAAAGCGTTCTGCATAAGTTCGACGGCTTGAAGGATCGGCCTATCGACCAGATCCAGCGGCAGGATGGGCTCTGTTGCACAAATCGCGTGAGGGATTCATCTCGTGAATCCAGCGTGGTAGCTGGGATGCATGAGCAGACCCATACCCCCGACCTACAAGACCAGAAACTGGCCAGCCTACAATGAAGCGCTCAAGCGCCGGGGCTCGCTGACGATCTGGTTCGACCCTGAGATGATCTGGGATGCCGTGCCGACAGGCAGGCGTGGCCGCCAGCAGAGCTATAGCGACGCCGCCATACAGACGTGCCTCTCGATGAAAGTGCTGTTCGGCATGGCGCTCCGGCAGACGACCGGGTTCGTCGAGAGCCTGCTGCAGCTGGTCGGTCTGAACTGGACGGTGCCCGACTTCAGCACGCTATCTCGCCGCCAGAAGACCTTGGCCGTCAACATCCCATACCGCGGCTCCAAGGGGCCGTTGCACCTGTTGATAGACAGCACCGGGATCAAGGTCGAGGGCGAAGGCGAGTGGCACGCCCGCAAGCATGGCGGCCCTAAACGCCGCGTCTGGCGCAAGATCCACTTGGGGATTGATGAGGAAACGCTGGAGGTTCGGGCCGTCGAAATCACCGGGAGCCACATCGGTGATGCGCCGATCCTACCCGACCTTCTCGACCAAATCCCGCAGGACCAGGAAATCGGTAGCGTCACGGCTGATGGCGCCTACGACACGCGCAAATGCCACGATGCGATTGCAGATCGCGGCGCCCATGCCGTCATCCCGCCCCGCAAAAACGCGAAGCCCTGGAAGACGATCACCGCCGGAGCCGTGGCGCGAAACGAGGCCTTGCGCGCGGCGAAATACCTGGGCCGCGCACTCTGGCGACGATGGAGCGGATACCACCGCCGAAGCCGCGTCGAGACAAAAATGCATTGTATGAAGTTGCTGGGCCAGCGGCTCATGGCGCGGGACTTCGACCGCCAGGTCGCGGAACTCCAGGTCCGCATTGCCGTCCTGAACGGCTACACCGCGCTCGGCATGCCCGTCACGGAAGTCGTAGGATAAGTCCGCCCGGGGAAAGGGGAAACTCGGCGTTCAGCCGATTTGTGCAACAGAGCCTCGCAATCGCTCCGTCGCGGGTGGCTTCGTCCGAAGCTTGGCTGGTAAAGTGGCCAGTGGTGATGAACAGCCCTTTGTCTGCGCGACCCTGCAAAGCTCCCCGGAAGTCGCGGATTTCCTTGGAGCCGACGCTGCCCTTCCAACGCTTGCACTGAAAATAGACTTGAAACGACACAAGATTGACGCGCAGCACCCCAACACCGTCGATCCCGCCGTCGCCGGACTTCCCGCGCACTTCGACCTTCGTGAAGCCCGCCTCACGCAAGAGGCGCTGCGCAAGTCGTTCGAATCCGTCCGGGGTCATCTTGCCCAGCACGGCCAGAAGAGCCGATTTCCAGTCTTCCTCATCAGCGGGGCCATCTTCGGCCATGACTTCGATTTCTTCGCCTCTATCCGCGTCGGCCTTTTTGGCGGCCAGACGCTTCATGCGGGCGCGCTCGCGTTCTTCCTGCGTCACCTGATCGTAGATCGCTTGCGTCGCACTCAGGTCCGAGATCGCGGAACCTGATTCTGTCAGCGCCCAGACCCCGCGCTTCGAGTTGTTCAGCGCGTCACCCCGTTTCAGATAGGTTCGCGCCCAAGCGAGGTAGTAATTCACACGCGTCCGGTTCTCATCCCGTGGCATGGTGAAGGCCTGTTCGGCCTAGGTCACACCTTCCAGCTCGATCACCTTCTCATCAAGCTCCTGGATCGTTGCCGACCCGCCGAGGTCCTTCAGAGCCTCGACCGTGACAAGCATCATTCCAGGAAGGTCCGGGAGCGTCTCTGCATCAATCTCAAATCGTCTCATCAAAATCCCTCTTTCAAAACCGCGACACGCCTGGGATCGATGAGAACAGCAAGACCGCGTCCATACTATCGCCCCAGAAAAACTCCCCGCCCAGACTTTCCAGCTTGCCGGATTTATCCTTGAACACCTGCTCTGCCGCTTCAGCCGCCTTGCGATCCGCGAACGGGGCCCGCAGCTCGATCCGCCACCGCCCCTTCGCAGCGGGCGGAATGCCTGCGTTCAACTGGTCCGAGCGTGATGCCGGATCGTTCGAGACACCGATCTTCAGTGCAACCGACTTACCGCCAAAAGACTGGGAGCGCCCCAGCAATGCAGCGCCGTCACCGTCGAACTTGGCCAGGTACAAGAACGTTTCGCCATCGGTGTAGGTGGACGTCCGTTCGCCGCTCGACCCCGGAAACGCTTTTGACGGAAAAAACTCCTCTTTGAACGCGGTATTGGACAGACCGCTATTACCGACCGGTTCTTCGCCGAATACGTTGACCTCAGTCACTTTGATCTTCAGCGCTGTTTCGATCTCGGCTGCTGTTAGGGCACGCCCCCAGACGCCGATGCCTTGGCCCGCGTCCTTGTCATAAGTGTCAGGTGCAATGCGCTCGATCGACATCTTGTCGAGCGCGCGCCACGCGCGGCGGATAGGCAAGCCATAGGTCCACTTCCCTCTGTCACCGTTCGCCTTCTTCGCTCGCTGCGCGGCTTCGGAGGCCTTCTCGTCATCGCGGATTGGGCGGGCCTCGATCTCTACGAACCCGAGGATGTGAGAGCGCATGGCCTTCTTCGTCTGCCCCGATGATGCGCCGTAGATCATCATCAGGTCGCCGTCTTTCAGCTCCCGCAGCGCTCTCGCCTGACCGCTTTCCATGGTCCAGCCGACATAACCCGCTTCTTCGGGGTTGAAGTCATAGAAGGCGCGTATCCACATGTTGCGCCCGTCGGGCAGACCAGAACTCATGTCACACCACGCTTTCCAGAAGGGCGATTTCGTCGGGGGTGAGGTCGAAGAGGTCGTAGACGATGCCGTCGATCTTGGATTCGGCTTGCGCGATTTCGGCGGTGAGGCGGGCTATTTCGGCGCGGTCGCGGGTGATCCAATCTTCCCAGTCGGAGCGTTCGGAGAGCGGGATATCGGCCTTGAAGGCTTTCCTCACCTCAGCCCGGAAGGCGGCGAAGTCTGGCAGGGTCCACCATTCCTTGAGCTTGGTATTGAGCTTTGGTTCCCTGTCTGGCGGGCAGAGGTCGGGGATGCGGCGGGTGAGAGATGTTTGGAGCTTTAGCCGCTGTTGCGCGAGATCACCACACTTTGCGACCTGCGCGGCCAGTTTGGATCGTGCCTCTGTGGACGCATTTGGAATCGGTACCTGCTCAATATACTGGTTCTTTTTTCTTCGATAACCGCCTTGAGCCAAAGGAGTTAGAGCGGAAAGAACAAACCAGAACACTTTGGAATTCAGAATCGCGAGTAGAAACGGATCATCCGCATCGACAAACGAGGCGGTTGAATCTAGATGAAGTCCGCTTCTGTCGAGCGCGAACGAAGCTTGCCGCGACACGTCCCGATAGATGATTTTGTTGTGGGCGAAAGACGCATGGTAGCCAATTGTGTCTTGCACTTCGAACCACTGATAAGTGCCCGATTTTCTGCCTGGCCATTTGTCTCGTGGCTTTGTCGGCGTCCAGCCTTCAGGTTTCGGTTCAAGTTTTTCGCGATGGCGCTGCAAGTAGGCTTTGACTGCTGGATAACAATCAATATCGAGGCCGCGTCTTGTGAAAATCAGCCACCTATCGCTTGGCTCAGCCCGCCAGCGTTTCAAGTCTTTCCCCTCAAGAAACGGCTTCAACAACTCTGCAGATCGCGGGTCTTCTGCGCAGAGCTGTTCCTTGGTTGCAGTATCGACGACAAAGACAGGGTTTGCGCCTGTCACGATCCCACGAAACGGTGCTCCATAGACCTCCTTCAATGTACTCTTTCCAGCCCAAATCTTTTCTCTCAGGGCTCTGAGTGACCTGTTTTCCAACTGCCATGACCCAGAATCCAGTCCGGATTGTGTGAACGGTCCCGCAGCGGCTTCCCAGCTTGCAATGAAGTTCGTTTCTGGGAGCGCGTCCACTTTCCAGAACCTAAGTTCATGGTCTTCGGGCGCGGAACCGTTCTTGAGCACAAGGATCGCGGGGTAGGTTGTGACGCCTTCGAACACTTGCAGGTCGCCAAAATCGACAACCCCTTCAATCGTCGCATCTCGCAACAGGTATTCGCGTAGTGGTTTGCCTGACCCTGTTTTGAAGAAGGTGTTAGACGAGATGTAGCCCAAGCGCCCGCCTGGCTTCAGCAAGCGAAGGCCCCGCTCGTAAAAGTAGCAAAATAGATCGGCCACACCATGGTAGCTTTCAAAGCGCCTTTGCAGATATGGCTTGAGGTCCGAGATAAGCTCTTGGCGCACATAGGGTGGGTTGCCCAGAACAACATCGAAGCCGCCTTCTGCGAATACCTCAGGAAAGGCGGTTTCCCAAGTGAAAGCGTGATCGAGATAGGCGAAGTTGCTGTCTTCGATCAGGCTGTCACCGACACGGATACTGCCCGACAGGCTGTCCAGCACCTTGCCGCGCCGCGCGGTCTTGATCCAAAGCGACAGCTTGGTGATCTCGACGCTTTCCGCGTTCACATCGACGCCGAAGAGGTTGTTCGACAGGATTTCACTGTCAGGATCGAGAAGGTCCTGGATGTGCTGATCCTTGCCTTGCAGCTCAGCGATCTTGTCGTTCACGCGGGACAGTTCGGCCTTGAGGAAGTCGAAGGCCATGATGAGGAACACGCCCGAGCCGCAAGCAGGATCGACAATACGCAGCGTTTTGATCCGGTCGCGGTAGGCCTGCCAGGCTTCCAGCTCAGCCGACTTCCTGCGCCACGGGATGGCGGCATAGTCGGAGACGTCCGCCCCCTTCTTGGCGTGATCACGCAGGATGGTTACAAAGACTTCCTTGAGGTGCGCGCCAAGGGTTTCGACCACTATGAACCGCGCGATGTAGTCGGGCGTGTAGACCACCCCATCGCGCTTGCGCCGCCCGCTGGTGCCGTTGGTCTTTTCCGGTTCTTCCTCTTCGCCCCGCGCGATGGCTTGCAAGCGTTCCACATCGGCAATGGATTGTTCGAAGATGTGGCCGAGTACGGTGACAGAGACTTCGGAAGCGAAGTCATACTCACCCAGCGTCTTGAACCCTTCGCAGATGGCATCCGGCAGGGTGAGGCCGTCGATAAGATCATCAGTGCGGAACAGCCCGCCGTTGTAGCGGGGGATGGCTGGCACCAGGACCTTGCCTTCTGCATCCCTGACCTCATTGCGGCCTGCATCGATGGCGCGGAACAGGCCCTTGAAATTCTCCCAAACCGGGCGCGGATTGTATGGATCGATGTGAGAGAACGCGTCACTGAGCGTGTTGTCAGGTAGTAGGCCCGCGTCTTCAGAAAAAGCGATGAAGAGCACTCGGTCGAGGATCTTCTGCGCAAGGGCAATCGCGTCGAGCGGGTCGATGGAGGCGTCGGCCTCTTGCACCGCGTGGAGCAGTTTCAGCCGAAGGTCTTTGTAGTCCTGGTAGAGCTTGTCCGTGATGTCCTTGTCTTCGCGGCGGCTTTCCTTGAGCAGGTCAAGCGTTCGACCCGACAGCAGATTTTCCGCCGAGATCAGGAGCATGAAGCGGGCGTATTCGTCCGGGTTGGTCAGTTGGTCTAGGCGGAACACCTCGTAAGCCGAGGTTCCTTCGCCAAACCCGTAGAGACGCAACTCGATGTAGTTGGATACCAGGACCCATTTCACGCCGCGGGCGTTCATGGCGTATTCCCACGCCTGTTGAACGGGACTCTTGTTCCGGCCAGGCATGATCGCATCGAGGTCGCGCGTATCCGCGCCCTTCAGTTCGAATGGTGCGAGGATTTCAGGCTTAGGGCCACCGAACCGCCCGAGGGCAAGATCGACACTGCCCCTTAGGATCGTTTGTTCCGTTGCTACAGTGTAATCAGCACCGCCAGCGGGACCGTGATAGCCGAGAACACCTTCAACGATCTTCGCGGTAAACTGGCCGTGCAGAGCGGTTTCCTTGAGAGAGTAAATCCTCCCATCGCGGATCATGTCGGACCATGCGGTCAGGGCCTCCTGATGGTCAGCAGGCACAGTTTCAGGCTTCAAATGTCGCGCAATAGTCTTCTTGTTAAACAGGTTCATTCGGTAATTTACGGCTCATGAAATTGATTGAAGGTATCTGTGGGAACGCCATTGAAGAATGGCAACTGGACCTGAAAACGCCGCCAGTCCGACGAAGGACGCCATGGCGAGGCCGGCGAGTAGAATCTCTATGGTAGAAAAGATGGTTAAGTTGGAAGCATCGAAATCGAATGTGTTCAGCCATGCAAAAGCGAACAGATAAACGACTCCCGCAATGCAAGCGCGCAGGTAGGTAAGCTCTGCAAACCGGAAGATGTAACGATGCGAAGCTTCCAAGGCCGCAAATTTCGTGCTGCGCCATTTTTTGGTTGGTGGTGTCATAGTCCTACTCCCTCAATAGCTCGATCCATGTATGGACGTCGTCCATGGCGATCTCTTTCCCTTCCAGGAAAGAGCGGTACCAGCGCGCAGAGATTGCGCCCCGCTTTTCACTTTTCAGTTTGATCCCGTTCTCCGACAGGTATCGGTCCAGCTCGACCTCAAATTCTTCCAGCTTGTCCAAGTCGTGCTTCAATCGCACAGCCTCAACGCCAAGCAGTATCCAGCTCAAATCGACGTCAAACTGGCGATGAAGTTTGATCAGAGCTTCAACCGGGATCGACCGCTTGCCCAGCTCGTAGCTCTGATACGCACGCAAAGACATTCCGAGAGCTTCCGCCATCTTTGCCTGGGACAACGCCTTCTCGTTTCTGGTGATGGCGAGGCGCGCTCCAAGCGCAGTTAGGTAATTTTCCGCACGTTCTGCCATTGCCTAGGCAATCCACTTGTGTTTACGCTCAATTGAATGCTATACGCACAAATGAACGTCATTAGTTGTGTTTCGTTATCGGAGCACGGCTCGTCGAAGCAATCAACCTGATTCACGCTAACTTCTGAAAAGGAGAGGGTTTTGGCTCACGAAAAGCTACTATCGCCGAAAGAGCTTAGTTCAATGGTTGGCCTAAGCGTTGCGCAAGTTCGAGCGTTGATGAACAGCGGAAAGCTCGAGTTTGTAGAAATATCCCCTAAGACCAAGCTCTTGACGATGAGCGGCTGGGAACGGTTTCAGAAGAACGCGACCAAGGTCAAAGGGGCCGAGCGTTCGGCGGCGAATTGATGGGGGTATCAGGCCATGGCGACGACCAATCTGAATATCAGCGTGATCGACAAGCGCATGCTGAAGCAGTCCGAGGCCGCGAGTTATGCCGGGTTGCCTGTGAAGCACTTCAAGTCGACCTGCCCTGTTCGGCCCGTTGAGTTGAAGCAAGGCACGCTTCTCTGGGATCGCCGTGATCTCGATCTCTGGATCGATGATGTAAAGTCTGGGTCCGTGACCGACACGCGCGAAACCATTCTGGACCGTCTTTAATGACACAGGTGCGAGTCAAAGGGTTCAAGATTTTCAAGGACCGGCACGGCAAGCAGCGATGTTACCACCGCGAGACCGGCCACAAGGTTGACCTGACCCATGCGCCTATCGGCTCTGCCGAGTTCTTTGCGGAGTGTGAGACGATCCGTGCCATCGCCGAGGCGCAGCGAGCGAAGGCACCAAAGGCCGGAACGCTTGGTGGGTTGATCCAGTCCTACTTTGAAACCGAGCACTATCAGAACCTGGCCGAAGCCACCCGCCGTGACTATCGCAAGTGCGCCGACTTCCTTGAGCCGATCCGCGACAGGCCGATCCATGTGATCGACACGCCTCTGATTGCAGGCATCCATGACAAGGCGGCGAAGAAGATTGGCTGGCGGCGGGCGAATATGGTGCGCACGCTTCTAAGCGAGGTCTTCCGTTACAACATTCCGAAGGGTCTGATCTCAGCCAACTTCGCCAAAGACGTCATTCCCAAGCGCCGCCCTCGCGACCGTGCCTATGCGAACCGCCCATGGACCATCGAAGAACGCGACACTGTTTTGGGGAAAGCGAAGTCCCATGTGCGCGTGGCCCTCGCCTTGATGATGAACACGGGCATCGATCCGTCCGACGCCCTGCGACTGCGAAAGGATCAGGTTGATGGTAGCACTATCTGGGGCGTGCGCGGGAAGACGGGCGAAGAGGTCGCGATTCCGGTCAGTCCGACGCTTCAGGCCGCGCTGGACCGTATGCCCGACCACGACGCCGAGACGGTGCTTTCCAATTCCAGAGGAGAAGCTTGGACTTACAACGGCTTCTCGACTGTTTGGCACCGCTTCAAGACCGCCCTCGAGAATGAAGGCCTTATCGAAAAAGGCCTGACCCTCAAGGGCTTGCGGCACACGGTCGCCACAACTTTGCGCGAAGCAGGCCTCGATGAACGCCGTATCGCGGACCTTCTGGGACAGAAAACTCCGTCCATGGCGCGGCACTATTCGAGGTCTGCGAACCTTGCCGACAAGAACCGCGAGACGATGGCGACATTGGAAGAAGAGAACCGAAGGCGGGCCGAAAGTGTCAAACCTTCGCAGAAAAGCGTCAAACCTGACCGAAACGAGGATCAGTCATGATCATAAAATTCAATTATATCAGCTTGTTAAGTGGTGCCCGGGGGCGGAATCGAACCACCGACACGAGGATTTTCAATCCACTGCTCTACCCCTGAGCTACCCGGGCACGGGGAAGGGCGACGCCCTTCGGGTGCAGGCGGAATAGCCGAGCTGATAACGGGTGTCCAGTGCCTTTTTCGACGTTTTTTGCTTCTGATGATATTCCGTGTTGCCAGCCCTTCCGGAAGCCGCCCTTAAAAGGTAAACCGCGCAGCATGGCTCTTTGCTTTGAAACACTTGGCGACCTTCTGAACCACGACTTTGACACGGTCATCGACGTGCGCAGCCCTGCCGAATTCGCCGAGGATCATGTGCCCGGGGCGATCAACCTGCCGGTGCTGGACAACGAGGAACGCGCCCGCGTCGGGACCATGTACAAACAGGTTTCGCCCTTCAAGGCGCGCAAGATCGGCGCCGCCCTCGTGTTCCGCAACGCCTCGGCGCATATCGAAGGACCGCTGGCCCATCACGAGGGCGACTGGCGGCCGCTGGTCTATTGCTGGCGCGGCGGGCAACGCTCGGGGTCGTTCGCCTGGATGCTGCGCGAAATCGGCTGGCGGTCAGAGACCATCCAGGGCGGCTACAAATCCTTTCGCCGGCTGGTGACCGCCGCGCTGTACGACAACCCGTTGCCGCACCGGCTGATCCAGCTGGGCGGCTATACGGGCACCGCCAAGACTGCGCTTTTGCCGCGTTTGCAGGCGCTGGGGGTGCAGGTGCTGGACCTTGAGGGGATCGCGCGGCATCGCGGGTCCTTGCTGGGGGGGATGCCGGGGGGGCAGCCCAGCCAGAAGGCCTTTGAGGCGGACCTGGCCGGTCAGTTGCACGCGCTTGACCCGGCAAGGCCGGTGCTGGTCGAGGCGGAAAGCAGCAAGATCGGAGAGATCAACCTGCCGCCCAGCCTGTGGGACGCGATGAAAAGCGCCCCCTGGATCGAGGTGAGCGCCCCGGTCGAGGCGCGCGCGCGCTACCTGGCCGAGGCTTACGAGGATATCCTGGCCGATGCGGATCGGCTGCGCGCCCGGCTGGCGCCGCTGCGCTATCACCGCGGCCATGCGTTGGTGGACCATTGGGACAGCCTGATTGCCGCCAACGACCGGCTGGGGCTTTGCGCCTCGTTGGCCGCCGATCACTATGATCCGGCCTATGAACGGTCGATGCGGGCCATCGCGCCAAGCGTGGCCGAACGGGTCCCGACACAGAGCCTGGATGATGCGGCGCTGACCGATCTGGCCGGGCGGCTTGCCCAGGCCGTGCAGCGCATCAGCGGATAAGCATCTGGCCGGGGTGCTCGGTGATTTCGCCGATGATCGCGGCCTCGTACCCGGCCTGGCGCAGAGCCTGCAGGGCCTGGGGCGCGCCTGTTGGCAGGCAGGCCAGAAGGCCACCGGCGGTTTGCGGATCGAACAGAAGATCGCTGCGCGGGCTTTGCGGCACAAAGGGCAGCGCGGCACGGTTTTCGGGGTAAAGCGTTGAGCGCACGCCGTTTTCCGATAGCTCGAGCGCGCCTTGCAGGAACGGAACGGCGTTTAGCGACAGGGCGGCGCCGACCTGCGATGCCTCGCAGATGTTCAGCAGGTGACCGGCCAGACCAAAGCCGGTGACATCGGTCATGGCCGAAGCGCCGCGCAGGATCTGCGCCGCCCGGGCCTGCGGCTGCACCATCGCGTCATAGGCGGCAGCGACCCAGTCGCCGTTTGCCTGACCGGCCATTTCCGCCGCCATCAACACGCCCGAGCCGATCGGCTTGGTCAGGATCAGGGTGTCGCCGGGGCGGGCGCCGGCCAGGGTGATCGGGTCTTTTTCGCACAGGCCTGTGACGGTAAAGCCGATCGTCAGCTCCGAGCCAAGCGAGGTATGGCCGCCGACGATGGCCGCGCCCGCGTCATGCATGACCTCATGCGCGGCCTGCATGATTTCCGACAGGCTGCGGCGGGCCAGCGCCGGCGCCATGCGGGGCAGGATGATCGTTGCGGTGGCGGCCTGCGGCGCGGCGCCCATGGCCCAGATGTCCCCCAGCGCGTGGATGGCGGCGATGCGGGTCATCAGGACGGGGTCGGGCATCATGGCGCGCAGGTGATCGGTGCTGATGACCTGCCGCGCGCCGCCGGTTTTCAGCATGGCGGCATCGTCGCCCTTGACGCTGACTACGTCGTCGCGGCCGTGCTCTGGCAGATCGGCCAGGGCCTGGGACAGCGCATCGCGCCCCACCTTGGACCCGCACCCGCCGCACATCGGTTTCGGGCCGATCGCCTCGGCCATGCCGGCGGCATGGCGGTCGGGCAGGGGCGGCGGAGCCATCTGCGGCAGGCTGCGGAACCCTTGCATGAATGTCTGGTCGATATGGTCTTTCCAGCGCCACATGACGGGGCCGGACAGCGTGACGCCAAAACGGTCGGCAAGTGCGGATTTTTCGCCAAGCGAGATCAGCTTGAGATAGTCGTCCTGCGGCTGATAGGGGCGCAGGGTGGTCTTGCCAGCCAGCAGGCTTTGCAGGTTTTCGAACAGGATCGGCGCCTGGCGGACGGCATAGACCCCGGCCTTGGGGCGGGGGGCATGTTGCATGTGGGCGCAATCGCCGACCGCGAAAACCTGCGGGTCCGAGCTGCGCAACGTCGCGTCGACGGTGACGAAGCCCTGTTCATGCGCCAGACCGGTGTCCGCCAGCCAACCATGGGGCAGGGCCCCGGCCGCACCGGTGATGAACTGCGCCTCGATCTTCTCGCCATTGGTCAGTTCCAGCCCCTGCGCGGTCACCCGCGTGATCTGTGTCTGTTCAAGCAAGGTCACATCCTCGGCGATCAGCGCCTTGCGCAGCCGGGCCGCCGCCGGGGGGCGCAAGGCTGCAAGCGCCGTGCCGCGATCGATCAGCCAGACCCGGGCGCGGCGACCATCGCGGCGCATGGCGTGGGCCAGCGCCATGGCGATTTCCGCCCCGGCGACGCCGCCGCCGATGACGGCAATCGAGGCCGCACCGGCGGTCTTGCGAAAATCGGCCCAGCGGGCGGCAAAGGTGCCCAGCGGCTTGGCCGGAACCGCATGTTCGGCAAAGCCGGGCAGGGTCGGCATGCGGCTGGTGATGCCGATGTCGATCGAGGCCAGGTCATAGCCGATGGGCGGGCGGCCGGGCACGTGGATTTCGCGTTTTTGCAGGTCGATCCCCTGCGCTGCGCCCAGGATCACCCGGGCCTGGGCAAAACGCGCCAGCCGGATCAGGTCGATATCCAGCGCCTCGCGGTCGTAGTGACCGGCCAGAAAGCCGGGCAGCATCCCCGAATAGGGCGCAGTCGGCCCGGGGTTGATGACCGTCAGGCGTACGCCGGGCAGGGGCGACATACCCCATTTGCGCAGGACCAGCGCATGGGTATGGCCACCGCCGACAAACACGAGATCACGGGTGAACGGCAGACTGGGGTGCATGGTCACGCCTTTCCTGAAGTCGCGGCGCCGATCGCCGCAGCTGCAGGACAGGAATGCCACAAGGCGGGCGTGATTGTCGCCGGTCCGTCATGTCGCATGATCGGGATTTGCCTGCTTGGCCGGCGTGCGCGGTCAGAACAACAGGATGTCCTCGGGTGTCTTGACGGGCGGCGCGACGGGTTTGACCGGGGCGACCTGGTCTATGTTGCCCTGCACCAGTAACTGCCGGACCAGCCCGGTGGTCGGCCAGAACCGGATGCGCCGCGCCGAGGTACCGCCGACGCTTTCGGCGAGGCAGGGAATCCCCTCGTCCTTCAGGAACTTGTGGGCAAAGGCGGCATTGGATGCGCCGATGTTGCGCAGGTTGCACATCATCTTTGCGCCGCCAAAGATCTTGGCCTCGAGCCGGTGACGTTCGGCGCCTTTTTTCAGCAGGCCGTTGATCAGCAATTCCATGGCATTGGCGCCATAGCGCACATTGCCGGCATTGCTGGCGTCGCCTTCGGGCAAAAGGAAATGGTTCATGCCGCCGGCCTTGAGCACCGGATCGCACAGGCACACGGCGATACAGGACCCAAGAACCGTGGTCAGGACGGCGTTCGGGTCGGTGCTGATGACATAATCGCCCTGGATCACGTTGATGAGGGTTTCTTGTGTCTGCATCAGTGGTGCGCCTCGTGTCTGGATTTGGAAGGGGCCAGAAGGCTGGGCCCAATGCGGTTCAGCGGCAGGCTGACCTCGGCGGCGCCCAGTTCGACGGCGGCGCGGGGCATTCCATAGACGACCGAGGTCGCCTGGTTCTGCGCGATGGTGCGGGCGCCGGCGTCGCGCAGTTCCTTGAGCCCCTCGGCGCCGTCGCGCCCCATTCCGGTCAGGATGGCCGCCGATACCTTTTTCGCAAAGGGCACGGCCGAGCGGAACAGGACGTCGACCGAGGGCAGGTGGCCCGACACAGGGGGGCCTTGTTCCATGGTCGCACGCCGCGGATTGGTCTTGTCCAGCACCAGGTGGGCACGGATGCCTGCCCCGATCAGGATTTCACCCCGGCGCAGCTCGTGCGTGCCGCTGGCCAGCGTCACGCGCGCCGCGCATTGCCGGTTCAAAAGCCCCGCAAGGCTGTCGCCAAAGCCAAGGCCCGTGTGCTGCACGATCAATGTCGGCGGGCAATCGGGCTGAAAATTGGACAGGACGGAGATCAGGGCATCGACCCCCCCGGTGCTGGAGCCGATCACGATGATCCGGTCAGCGTCGGGTATCGCCTTGACGGGCGCCGGGGGCGGCGGGCTGGGCTTGGCCGCGACAGGCACCGGTCTGGCGGGACCCGCGCTGGTCAGGCTGCGCAACTGATCGGCGATCATCTCGGGGCTGGCGGTGGCGGGCACCGCGAATAACTCGGACCCCATGGGGTTGCCGGGCGAAACCGTGCGGTGCAGGTCCGCGCCCTGATCCCTGTCCGTGACCACAAGCCAGCGCACATCCAGGGCCGAAAACAGCGCCCGCATGACTTCGAATTCCGGAAGCCTGGCAAGGCCGCTGGAAATCAGGACGACCTTTGGCAGGTTTGCTTCGACTTCGTTGTAGGTGTTCATCAAGTCGGCGGTGCAGGCAATCACCCGAAAATCCGCCAGGCGATCCACCACGGATGCCAGACGGTTTCGCTGGACAGGCTCCGGAATCGCTACAATTGTCGACTTTGTCGTCACGATTGATCCTCTAGAAGGCTGTGGTCCTGGAGCGATGCCCTGACTGACCGATTGCGAAGGCGGCCGTTTTCGACCGGCAAAGACCGTTCGGTGATCAGAACAGTTCCGCGTGTTGCGTTTGTTCGCGTTTGACCTCGGCTCCGCGCAGGCGCGCAGCCATGTCGCGCAAGGTGATGGCGGATATCGCATCCTTGACGCAGACCTGCCCATCGACCGTGGTCAGCATCGACAGCCGTTCCAGATAGTTGGACAGGGCCGTGATGGACTGCAACAAAAAGTCCACATCCTGAAGCGTGCCGATGGAATGCCCGTCCAGTTTGACCGCGGGGTTCTGGTACAACGATTCAAGCGTGTCCTCGAGCCGTGCAATGCGGTCCTGCAGGCCGCGCAGCTCGGCTGCCACGCGGCCGCTGGCGACGGACAGCGGTTGCAGTTCTGCCCCCGACCCGGTCATAGGCGCCCCACGACACTTTCGATGCATTGCTTCATCGAAGCGGATGTAAAGGGTTTCTTGATCATGTTGTTCAACCCCAGCCGCCTTGCCTCATTGACGATCTCCGGGGTCGGGCGCCCGGTCACCAGGATGAACCCCATCTTTTGCGTAGATGGCGCGGTACGGACGGCCTTGAGCAGACCGAGGCCGTCCAGCCCGGGCATGTTGAAGTCCGACAGGACCAGGTGGACCGGCGTCGTGGACAGCCGTTCCAGTGCGCGGCTGCCGTCGTTTTCGGTGATGTAGTTCTTGATCCCGATGTCATCGAGCGCCTGGGTGATCAGGCCGCGGCTGGTCGCCATGTCGTCGACCACCATAATTCTAAGGGATTCTTTCAAACCCATGTTGCTCTCCTATCGAGGTTGTGCGGCTGTTGCGGTCGCGGTTTTCTGGTAGCTGGTGATGCCAACGCCCCTGAGGACGCTGGTGGCGGGGCCGGTGATCCGTTCCGAATGTCCGATGAACAGATACCCGCCGGGCATGAGCAAATCGCAAAAGCGCTGCCACAATGCCTGCTGGGTTTCCTGATCGAAATAGATCGCCACGTTTCGGCAGAAGATCGCGTCGAACGGTCCCTGGAACGGCCATTGGGAAATCAGGTTCAGCTCGGCAAAGGTGATCAGACGGCGCAGGTCGTCGGACATCGAAAGCGCCGGTTTGCCACCCGTCGCGGTGGTCACCCATTTCTTGCGATAGGCCTCGGGGATCGCGGCGGCGTCCTCTGGCGCATAGCGCCCGGTCTTGGCCTTGGCGACGATTTGCGGGTCGATGTCCGTGGCCAGGATCTTGGCGTCGTGGTTGTGGGCCTCGGGAAAGACATCGAGCAGGGACATGGCGATGCAATAGGCCTCTTGACCGGAGGAACAGCCGGCCGACCAGATGCGCAGGCGCTTGCCGTTCCGGGCGCGATCGGCGCAGGCCGGCAGGACATCCTTGCGCAGCATCTGAAAATGATGATCCTCGCGGAAGAAATTGGTGACATTGGTCGTCAGGGCAGAAATCAGCTCCATCCGTTCGGAATCATCATCGCCCTTGTCCAGCAGTTTCATGTATTCGGAAAAGCCGGCGATCTTGCGCGCCTTCAGGCGTCGCGACAGGCGCGAATAGACCAGCGGCTTTTTGCTTTGCGCCAGGTTCAGCCCGAATTCCCGGCGCGCCAATGTGGCGAGGGCCTGAAAGTCCTCATCGCTGAAGGGCACGTCTGCCGCGCCTGGTGTTCCGACCAGCTGGGTCATCAAGAAGCGCCTTTGCCCGCGTCCAGAACCGCATCCAGATTGACCACCCGCACCATCGATTCATCGACCGAGATCATGCCCAGGATGCTGTGCTTGGTTGCGTCCGATTTGATGTCGGGGGTTTCCTGAATGGCGGATTTTTCCACCGACAGGATCTCCGAGACGGATTCGACCAAAAGGCCGATGGTTGTGCCGCCAACCGCTGCAACGATGACGACATTGCGTTCGTTCGCCGGCGTCGCGCCCAGGCCAAAGCGTGCCGCAAGGTCAAAGATCGGGATCACCGCGCCGCGCAGGTTCATGACGCCAAGCACGTCCTTGGGCGTGTGCGGCAAGGCGGTGACCGGGGTCCAGCGCCGGATTTCCCGGATCTGCGTGATCTCGAGGCAGAAACTCTGCCCGCCCGCAGAGAAGGTGATGAATTCGAACTGCGAGTCGTTGCGGACTTCTGCTGCTTCAGCCATGACGAAGCTCCATTCTGCTCTGTTGTGCCATGAGATCCGTTCCGGTGATGTGGCCAAGGCGGATCAGTTCTTCGGGATCGAGGATCAGCGCGATCTTGCCATCCCCCAGGATGGTGGCGGCCGAAACCCCGGGGATTGCGGTGTAATTGCTCTCAAGACTTTTGATCACGACCTGCCGCTGGTCGTGGATCGAGGACACCCGCAGCGCGGTCAGCCCGTTGGTTTCCGTCGACACCAGCAACAGGATACCGGTCTGCGCCCGTTCGGGTTTGTCGGCCAACCCCAACGACTGGGCCACATCGACAATCGGCACGTACGAGCCGCGGACACTGACCACTTCGCTGTCGGTGCCGATGATATGGATGTCGCGGGCGCTGGGTCGGATGGTTTCCAGGATCGAGGCGATCGGAATGACCATGGTCTGATCGGCGACGGCGATCACGAAACCGTCCATGACCGCAAGGGTCAGGGGCAGCACGATCGTGAAGGTCGTGCCCTTCCCCGGCGTCGAGCTGATCGAAACGCGACCACCCAGCGCCTGCACGGCGTTCTTGACGACGTCCATGCCGACACCGCGCCCGGACAGGTTGGACACCTGGCCTGCGGTCGAAAACCCGGGCAGGAACAAGAGGTTGTCGATCTCGGGTTCCGACAGTTCGGCATCGGCGGCGACCAACCCCTTTTCGACGGCCTTGGCCAGGATGCGTTCGCGGTTCAGGCCGGCGCCATCGTCGGCGATTTCGATGAACACGCTGCCCGAGCGGTGCGACGCCGAGAGCCGGATGGTGCCGGTGGCATCCTTGCCTGCCGCAGCCCGGTCGGCCGGGCTTTCGAGCCCATGGTCGACGGCGTTGCGCACCATGTGAGTCAGCGGATCGGCCAGACGTTCGATCACCGTCTTGTCGACTTCGGTGGAATCGCCCACAGTCACCAGCTTGGATTTCTTGCCGGTGGCATCGGATGCCTCGCGCACGATGCGGGACATGCGCTGGAACAGCGGTTTCACGGGCTGGGCGCGGATCGCCATGACGCCTTCCTGGATGTCGCGCGCCAGCAGCTTGTAGGCTTCGAGCTCGTTCGTCAGATGCGCCACGGTCGGCAGGTCAAGCTCCTCGATTCGCTGGGAAATCATGGCCTGGTTGATGATCAGTTCGCCAACCGTGTTGATCAGGCGGTCGACCCGGTCCAGATCGACGCGCAGGGTTGGCTTGGGGCCGCGGGATTCCTTGGATTGCGCCGCGGCGGACGATGCCGGTTTCCCGACCTCGGCTGCCTTGGAGGAAGCCGCGGCCTCAGGCTTTTTTGCCGTGGGTTCCGGATCCTGAAGCGGAGGGAGCGCGTTGGGCGCCGCCAGAACAGAAGGCGCGGCATCCGCATCGACGGCGATTTCCAGATCGCACAGCCCTTCGACGAATTCAAAGACCTCGTGCAGCGTCGTCTCCGGCTCGGCGGTGGTCAGTTCAAGCGCCCAGGACAGCACGGAATCAGACGGATCGAATGCGTCGAATTCGGGCAGGTCGGACAAATCGACCGTGGATTTGAGCTGGCCCAGTTCGGCCAGGGCGTCAAAGATCAAAAGCGGTTCGTGACCGTTTTCATACAGCGACTTGCGCGGGCGAAAGGTGATCCGGAACAGCCTTTCGCCGTCGGCCAGATCCTCGGGCAGGTCCAGGCCCAGCGGCGGGGGGCCGCCAATGTCCAGGGTCATCGCCTCAAAGCTGAATTCCTCCTCGACCGCCTCGGGGCCAAGGTAATCCTCAAGCTCTTTGATCAGGGTGGTTTCGGCGCTTTCGTCCAGGTCGGTTTCGTCGCGGGCCGAGGCGACCAGGTCGTTCAGCATGTCGCCGGACCGATGGAACAGGCCGATCAGCTTTTCATCCACGCTGAGTTCACGATCGCGCACCTTGTCCATGACGGTTTCAAAGGTATGCGCGAAATTGACAAGCCGGGTCAGCGCAAAGGCACCGGCGCCACCCTTGATCGAATGCACGGACCGGAAGACCGCGTTGACGACTTCCGTGTCATCAGGCGATTCCTCCATGAGGGCCAGTCCCTCGACCAGGGCTTCGAGAAGTTCTTCGCATTCCTCGAAGAAGGTATCGCGGATCGAATTGCCAGACATCAGCCTACATGCCCCGTCAATCTTTTGAGGACGGAAACCAGAGAGGCGTCGTCAAAGGGTTTGACGATCCAACCGGTTGCCCCGGATTCGCGCGCCCGGGATTTCAGGTCATCCGAGCTTTCGGTGGTCAGGACGAGGATGGGAACATTGGTCTTGTTGGGGCCGCTGCGCAGGGATTCGATCACGCCAAAGCCATCCATGCGCGGCATGTTGATGTCGGTTATCACGACGTCCGGATCGACATCGGGAAAGACCTCGACCCCTTCCTGCCCGTCCTCGGCAGAATGAAATTCAAACCCCGCCCCTTCCAGCGATACCCGCAGAAGGTTTCGGATCGTGCGTGAATCGTCGATTGCAAGCACCTTTGTCGTCATTGCGGCATCTCCTTGTCGAAATGATCGGGCGCGAGCCCAAGCCGGCCTAGGCCATCACGGAAAGTCGGCGTCATGTCGGTGACCTGAAATACGGACCCGTCGTTGCGCCATTGCTTTTCGGCGACCAGAAGCAACTGGAGCCTGTGGGCATCCAGGCGCTGGACATCGCGCGCCGAAATCGTCACGGGTGCATTGCGGGCGCCAAGCAGGAAGGGAACCAGAGGATCCTCGCCCGAACGCGCCCTGGTTGCCCCAAGAGCGTGAAAGTTAATGTCTTGCATCGTGAAACCGTTCCTTCGTGGCACCATGCGCGCCGCTGATGGGCACAATTGACAGCCAGAAGGAATACGGACGCACCCTTAATAAAGGGTTTTGAGGTTTGAGGTTTCAGGCCAGACTTGCCGCGCGGTGGCCGATCGGGGCCGAAGCAAGGCCCGGCCTGGATTGACTGTGGCAGAACCTTGGGGATTTTGCGAAATCCCGAAAATTTCATTTTGAAGCAATGGGTTGGGCCAGTGTCCTGGCCCGCTGCGCGCGGGTCATGCCAAAGCCCCGGACTGGTCCGCGGCTCTGCTGGGCGTTTCAAAAGGTCAAGTTGACGCGAATTGGACAGAGTTCGGGGGCCGCCAGGGACTGGCCTTGGACGGCCCCCGTACACCCCCTTACAGCAACAGCGGCATCATCAGCGTGGCCAGGCTGAGCACCAGGAAGAAACCCGCCATGTCGGTGATCGTGGTCAGCAACGGCCCGCTTGCCGCCGCCGGGTCCTGGTTCAGCCGCTTGAGAAGCAAGGGCACGACGCCGCCGATGGACACCGCGATCACCGTGTTGATGGCCAGCGCCAGGCCGATCACCAGGCCCAGATAGGGGTTGCCCTTCCAGGCAAAGGCGACAAGCCCGATCAACACACCCAGCGCCAGGCCGTTGATGACCCCGACTGACACCTCCTTGAGCCAGACGCGAAAGGCGTCCTTGGGCTGGACGATGCCCAGCGACAGCTCGCGCATGGTGACGCCGACCGCCTGGTTGCCCGAACAGCCGGACATGTCCGACACCATGGGCAAAAAGACCGCGATGGCGATGACGGCGGCCAGGGTTTCCTCGTAGGCGGAAATGACGCTGGCGGCGATGATGTTCAGAACGATGTTGGCCGACAGCCAGGCCAGCCGCCGGCGCGAACGCAGCCACAGCGGCATGGCGCGCACTTCGTCGCCGACAACACCCTGACGTTTCAGGCTGGAGCTTTCGGCCCGTTCCAGCGCGGCGGCATCGACGGCGCTGCGCGACACGACCCCGGCGATCCGGCCATCCTTTTCGACAACCGGCAGGCCAAGATAGTTGTTGCCGTCGAACAGATCCTGCAATTCGTCCAGCGTGGTATCGACGCTGACGGTCATCGGGGTGGTCATGATCGTGGTCAGCTTGTCGCTGCGCTTGGCGGTCAGCAGCCCGCGCAGCGAAACGACCCCGACCGGGCGATCATCGGCATCGACCACATAGGGGTGCTGGCCGCGATAGCGTTCGAAATCGTCATCTTCGCTGACCATGCCGCGCAGCACCGCGCCCACGGTCGCCGTGTCGGGAAAGGAAAAGGCCTCGGCCACCATCAATCCGCCGGCGGTGTCGTCCTCGTAGGCGGCCAGCCTGCGCAGGTCGGCGGCCTCTTCGGGGTCAAAGCGGGACAGGATCGCTTCGGCCTCTTCGGTGTCGAGATCGCCGATCAGGTCGGCCTGAAGGTCGGAATCGAGTTCATCAAGGACTTCGGCGGCGCGTCCGGCCTCCATCCGTTCGACCAGGTCGGTGGCGGTTTCATGCGGCGCCTCTTCGACCAGGTCGGCGGCGAGCTCAGCATTGACCAGTTCCAGCAGCAGGTCGCGGTCGTCCTGGGACAGCGACAGAAGTTGCCGCATCTTGCCGCTGATCGGCAGCGGGGCCAGCAGGGACTCGATCTTTTCGGCGTCGCGTTGATCGAGCGCCTCCTTGATCTGTTCGCGCATCGGGCGCTGGCTGTCCTCGGCGGTGTCGAGTTCGATCTGGTCTTGGTCATCGGTCATGATGCCGACTCCTTTCCGGCCCTGTTCGCGGGGGTGTAAAGGGTTTTGGGGGGCTCAATCCCGCAGGGGATTGGCAACAAGCTGCGCGTGGATGTCGTCGTCCAAAGGCGTTCCGAAGGTGTTCAGGATAAAGCCCAGCGTGGAATAAAAGCCGACCGTCGCCATCAGGTCGAACACCGCATGGGTGCCAAAGGTGGCGGTGACGGCGGCCAGCGTTGCAGGGTGCAGGCGGGCGCCGTCGAACAGTTCGTCCACGGCGGCGCACAGGATCGCGTCGCCCGGTTGCATGGCGTCCAGCGGGCCGCGCAGGGATGCGATGCGCGGGTCCGTCAGCCCGTATTTGCGGGCCCGGACGATATGCTGCGACCATTCATAGGGCGATTGCAGCCGGTGGCCGCCGCGCAGGATGACGACCTCCAGATCATCGCGGCCAAGCGCCGAGTGGTTGACGATGTGATCGCGCAGATCGGCCCAGGCCCGCAGCAGCGCCGGGTGATGCGCCATGGTGCGATAGACGTTCAGCCCGCCGGCAAAACCGGACAGCATGTCCGCCAGTTCGGGCGGCCAGTCGGCATCGCCCAGCGGCGCCAGAACGGGCTGGGGACCAGCGTCAGACATAAGAGGCATCAAACGGTTCAAAGGCTTCGGCCCGCGCCCGGTTCCAGCGCATGGAATAGCCAAAGTCGTCACCGTCGCCGCGCAGCAGGAACCCTTCGGGCAGGTAGGGATAGACCTCTTCTCCGGTGACCATGTCGCGGTCGCTTTCGCGCATCAAGAGGTGGTGCGGCATGAAGCCGTTGGGATGGGTCAGGCCCGCCGCGCCGGTCATTTCGGCCAACGCCTTGAGCGTGTTCTGGTGAAACCGGAAAACGCGTTCGGATTTGGCCGGGACGTCCAGCGCGCGCTGGCGCGTCTTGTCCTGGGTGGCCACGCCGACGGGGCAGTGGTTGGTGTGGCAGGCCTGGGCCTGGATGCAGCCGATCGAAAACATGAAACCGCGCGCGGAATTCGCCCAGTCGGCCCCCAGCGCCAGCGATTTGGCAATGTCAAAGGCGGTCACCAGCTTGGCCGAGGCGCCCAGTTTCAACCGGTCGCGCAGGCCCGCGCCGCGCAGGGTGTTGTGGGCAAAGACCAGCCCTTCGACCAGCGGCATGCCCATGTGGTTGGCAAATTCCAGCGGCGCAGCGCCTGTGCCGCCCTCTTTGCCATCGACGACGATAAAGTCGGGGACGATGTCGGTTTCCAGCATCGCCTTGACCATGCACATGAATTCGCGCCGGTGCCCGATGCACAGCTTGAAGCCCACCGGTTTGCCGCTGGCGTTGTCGCGCAGGGTCTTGATGAATTGCATCAGTTCGATCGGGGTGGAAAATTCGGGGTGCGAGGCGGGCGACACGCAATCCTGCCCCATCGGCACGCCGCGCGCCTCGGCGATCTCGGGCGAGATCTTGGAGGCGGGCAGAACCCCGCCGTGCCCGGGTTTGGCGCCCTGGCTCAGCTTCAGCTCGATCATCTTGACCTGGGGATCGGCGGCCTGTTCGCGGAACTTGTCGACGTCAAAGCGCCCCTCGGGGGTGCGGCAGCCGAAATAGCCCGACCCGACCTCGTAGATGATGTCGCCGCCGCCCTGGCGGTGATAGCGGCTGATGCCGCCTTCGCCGGTGTCATGGGCAAAACCGCCCATGCGCGCGCCTGTGTTCAGCGCAAGGATCGCATTGGCCGACAGCGCGCCAAAGGACATGGCCGAGATGTTGTAGATCGAGGCATCATAGGGCTGCTTGCAGTCCGGACCGCCGATCGTGACGCGGAAATCATGGTTGGCGATGTGTTTGGGCGCGGCGGAATGGGTCAGCCACTCATAGCCGGAATCGTAAACCCGCTGCCGGGTGCCAAACGGGCGCTTGTCCTCGACCCCCTTGGCGCGCTGATAGACAAGTGATCGTTTGTCGCGCGAAAACGGTTCTTCGTCCTGATCGCTTTCGATCAGGTATTGGCGGATTTCGGGGCGGATGCCTTCGAACATGAACCGCATGTGACCGATAATCGGATAGTTGCGCAGGATCGAATGGCGCGGTTGCACCAGGTCACTGACGCCTAGCGCCACAAGCGCCCCGAACAGCAGGACCCCCAGCCAGAACCAGGACGACCAGATCAGCCCGACAAGGGACAAAAACGCCAGAACGGCACAGCCGGCAAGAACGGAAAAACGCATGTATGGCCCCTTTTCGGATCAGGTCCCGATGACGGCGTCTATGGCGCGCCCCAGCTTGTCGGTCAGCTCGTCCAGCTGGTGGTCTTCGATGATGAAGGGCGGGGCCAGCAGGACATGGTCGCCGCGCCGCCCGTCGATGGTGCCGGACATCGGATAGCAGGCCAGGCCTTCGGCAAAGGCGGCCTTCTTGATCTTGGCGGCGACGCCCCTGGACGGATCGAAGGGGGCCTTGGTATCGCGGTCCTCGACCAGTTCGATGCCGCGAAACAGCCCGCGCCCGCGCAGATCGCCCACATGCGGGTGCTGGCCAAAGCGCTGCTCGAGCCGCTGCGCCAACGCTGTGCCTTGCGTGTTCACCCGCTCCAGCAGGCCGCGGCCAAGGATCGCGTTCACCACCGCATGTCCGGCCGCGGCGGCGGCGGGGTGGCCGATATAGGTGTGTCCATGCTGGAAAAAGCCGGACCCGTTCGCGATGGCATCATAGATCGCCGAGGTGCAAAGCATTGCGCCGATCGGCTGATAGCCCGCGCCAAGCCCCTTGGCGATGCAGGCGATATCAGGGGCGACGCCGTCCTGTTCGCAGGCGAACAGGGTGCCGGTCCGGCCCATGCCGCACATGACCTCGTCAAGGATCAAGAGCACGCCGTAGCGGTCGCAGATCTCGCGGATGTGCTTGAAATAGCCCGGGGCAGGGGCCAGCGCCCCGGCGGTCGCGCCGACGACGGGTTCGGCCATGAAGGCCATGACCGTTTCGGGACCGACGCGCAGGATTTCATCCTCAAGCGCCTGAGCGGCGCGTTTGCCGTAATCCTCAAGGCTTTCGCCGTCCTGGCGGAGGCGGTATTCGTAGCAGGGGTCGATATGGCTGACGTCCAGAAGCAGCGGGCCGAACTGCTGGCGCCGCCATTCGTTGCCCCCGGCGCTGAGCGCGCCGATGGTGTTGCCGTGATAGCTTTGCTTGCGGGCGATCAGGCGGCTGCGTTGCGGTTCGCCCTTTTCGACCCAGTACTGGCGGGCCAGCTTGATCGCGGCCTCGGTGGCCTCGGACCCGCCGGAGACCAGATAGACGCGGTCCAGATCGCCGGGCGCGTGTTCAATCAACAGATCGGCCAGCTGTTCCGCCGGCTGCGATGTGAAGAAACCGGTATGGGCAAAGGCCAGGGTGTCCAGCTGCGATTTGATCGCTTCGGTGATGTCGGGATCGCCGTGGCCCAGGCAACTGACCGCCGCGCCGCCCGATCCGTCCAAGTACTGCTTGCCCGAGGCGTCGAACAGATAGCAGCCCTTGCCGCCCACGGCGACCGGAGGTGAGGCATGACAGTGGCGGGCAAAGATATGCGACATCAGGATTTCCCAGTTGTGTAGGCCGACAGGCGCTGCGCACGCCCGGCACGATGGGCGTCAGGCAAACACGGTTGCGAGCGTGGTTCAAGGGTCCCATGGCGCAGCGCGCGCCATGGGCCGTGCAGGTTTTGGCGCCTATTCAGCCGCCATGGCGGGCATATCCGCGACTGCGTCGGCCAGAGCGGCCTCGAAGATCTGCAGCCCTTCGTCGATGATCGCGTCCGATGCGGTCAGCGGCACCATGATCCGCAGCGCGTTGCCGTGCATGCCGCAGGACAGCAGGATCAGGCCCCGGCGCAGCGCATGGGCGATGACCGACTTGGTAAAGGCCGCGTCAGGCTTGGCCGTGTCGAAATCGGTCACGAATTCGATGGCCAGCATGGCGCCAAGGCCGCGAATGTCCCACATCCGGAAGGGCGCGGTGCGCGCGCCGATTTCCGCAAAGCGGGCGCGGAAGGTTTCGCCAAGCGCGGTGGACCGGGCCAGCAGACCTTCGGTTTCGATGGCCTCGATGGCGGCCAGCGCCGCGGCGCAGGCAACAGGGTTGCCGCCATAGGTGCCGCCAAGACCACCGGGGGCCAGCGCGTCCATGACATCGGCGCGCCCGATCACGCCCGCGATGGGATAGCCGCCGGCCATGGATTTGGCGACGGTGATCAGATCGGGGACCACGCCGGAATGCTCGATCGCGAACCATTTCCCGGTACGCCCGAAACCGGCCTGGATTTCGTCGGCAATCAGAAGGATGCCGTGCTTGTCGCAGATCGCGCGCAGCGCCTGCCACATTTCGGTCGGCACCGGCTGATAGCCGCCTTCGCCCAGCACGGGTTCAAGAATGATGGCGGCGACACGGGACGGATCGGCATCGGTCAGGAACAGGGTTTCCAGACCGTTCAGCGCATCCTTTACTGTGATGCCGTTGCGGGCATCGGGGAAGGGCGCGCGGAAGATATCCGCCGGGAAGGGGCCGACGTCTTTCTTATAGGGGGTGACCTTGCCGGTCAGGCCCAGCGTCAGCAGCGTGCGGCCATGGTAGCCACCGGTAAAGGCGATGATCCCGGGGCGCCCGGTATGGGCACGGGCGATCTTGACCGCGTTTTCGACGGCCTCGGCGCCGGTGGTGACCAGCAGCGATTTCTTGGGGAAATCGCCGGGCGCCAGGGCGTTCAGCTTTTCGGCCAGCGCGACATAGGGCTCGTAGGGGACGACCTGGAACGAGGTGTGTGTATAGTGGTCTTCCTGCGCCTTGGCGGCGGCAACCACGCCCGGGTGGCGGTGCCCGGTGTTCAGCACGGCGATGCCGCCGGCAAAGTCGATATAGCGGTTGCCTTCGACGTCCCAGAGTTCAGAATTCTCAGCATGGGCCGCAAAGATCGGCGCGGCCGAGGCGACACCGCGCGGCACAGCCGATTCGCGGCGCGCGAGCAGGGCGGCGTTGCTGCCGCTGGGGGCAATCCGGGCGCCTTCAGTCATTGCCAGAGCGGCGGCAGCGGTCTGTGCCACGGGCTTGGAACTGTTTGTTTTCCGGGATTTGGCGCGCGAATTCTTGGGCGCAGAGGGTTTCTTGGTCATGGTTGGCTCCGGTACAGGCAGCAGTTTGTGATGAGAATATTAGTGCAGCGATTAGGATAATTGTCAATTATCATAGCATTTCATCGCCTGAAAGTTGAGCATTTCGAAGCGCCGGAAAAGGTGTTTTTCAAATTTTCATTGACGGGTCCGACATGCGGGTGCTTAAAATAACAATCAATCGTAGGGGCCGTGGGGGATTCTGTAGGTGGATATCGGAGGCAAGTTGAGGGCCGTTCGCGAGGCGCGCAAGATGTCTCAGCGGGAATTGGCTGCACGTGCCGGGCTGACCAGTGGGGCGATCTCGCTGATCGAACAGAACAAGAGCAGCCCCTCGGTTGCGTCTCTCAAGGCGCTGCTGGACGGTATCCCGATGACCATGTCCGAATTTTTTGCCGAAGTCGAAAACAAGGCCGAGCCAAAGTACTTTTACGGAACCGGAGAATTCGTGGAGCTTTCGCCGCAAAAGATCGGTCTGGCCGACAGCGCCAATGGCCTGTCGCTGCGGCAGCTGGGGAACGCGGGGGAACACAGTCTGCAGATGCTGCACGAACATTATCCGCCGGGTACGGACACAGGCCCCGACCTGATGTCGCATGACGGCGAAGAAGCCGGTATCGTGGTGTCGGGCAAGATCGAGATAACGGTGGATGACCAGGTGCGCGTTCTTGGCCCCGGCGAGGGCTATCTCTTTGACAGCCGCCTGCCGCACAGGTTCAGAAGCCTGGGGGACAGCGCATGCGTGATCATCAGCGCCTGCACGCCTCCGACCTTCTGACACAAGGAATGCGGTCTGCCGGGGCGTCCTGCCCCCGGACCGAATGGCAGCAATAAAGCTGCAAAGTAAACTGTAGTAAAACAGGGAGTTAAACATGAAAATCTTCAAAGTCGGGGCGCTTGTCTCTGCGGCGCTGCTGGCCGGTCAAACCGCCACCGCGCAAGAAAAGTTCATCACCATCGGCACCGGCGGCCAGACGGGTGTCTATTTCGTCGTCGGTCAGTCGATCTGCCGCCTGGTGAACCGCGGCACCGCCGAGCACAACCTCAAGTGCACCGCGCCGTCGACCGGTGGCTCGATCGCCAACATCAACGCGATCAAGGCCGGTGACATGGATATGGGCGTGGCCCAGTCCGATTGGCAGTTCCACGCCTACAACGGGTCGTCCCAGTTCGAAGGCGACAAGTTCGACAAGCTGCGCGCCGTCTTCTCGGTGCATGGCGAACCCTTCACCGTCGTGGCCCGCGCCGACAGCGGCGTGACCAACTTTGACGACCTGTTCGGCAAGCGTGTGAACGTCGGCAACCCCGGTTCCGGCCAGCGCGCCACCATGGACGTGGTTCTGGAAGCGATGGGCAAATCGTCCGCCGATTTCGCTCTCGCGTCCGAGCTGAAGCCCGCCGAGCAGTCTGCCGCGCTGGGTGACAACAAGGTCGATGCGATCATCTACACCGTTGGCCACCCGAACGGGTCCATCCAGGAGGCGACCTCGACCGTGGACGCCAAGCTGGTGAACGTGACCGGCGAAGCCATCGACAAGCTGGTGAACGACAACCCCTACTATGCCAAGGCGACCATCCCGGGCGGGCTTTATGCCGGCAACGACGAGGATGTGCAGACCTTCGGCGTCAAGGCGACCTTCGTGACCTCGTCCGATGTCGATGACGAGGTTGTCTACACCGTGGTCAAGGCCGTGTTCGACAACTTTGACCGCTTCAAGGGCCTGCACCCCGCCTTTGCTACCCTGCAAGAGGCAGACATGATCGCCGACGGTCTCAGCGCGCCGCTGCACCCCGGTGCGGAAAAGTACTATCGCGAGCGTGGCTGGATCCAGTAATCCGCCGCTTTTGAAAATCCGGGAAATCCGCTGCGGCGGGTTTCCCATCCGACAAGTCAGCAAAAACAACAAACGCGGCTTGCATCAGCTTTGACAGTGGGGACAGATCCATGAGTGACGACAAGCAATTCCATGCAGCCGCCACAGAGAACACGGCCGCCGGGGCCGGTGCGCTGAGCCAGGAAGAACTCGACGAACTTGTCGCCTCTTCCGACACGGGCGGGCGATCGCCGTCGGGGGCTGTCGGCACCTTTCTTGTCGTGGTCGCTCTGATCTGGTCGCTGTTCCAGCTGTGGATCGCCTCGCCTTTGCCCTTCATGATCGGCTGGGGTGTCTTCAACGACACCGAGGCACGTTCGATCCACCTGGCCTTTGCCATGTTGCTGGCCTTTGCGGCCTATCCGGCGGCGCGCACGCCGGCGCAACTGGGGCTTGCGGTGGCTGTGCCTGCCTTGCTGACCTTCTTTTTCATCTATGGCGCCAAGGCCGGCGTGCCGGTCTGGTGGATCCCGATCCCGGCGGTGCTGATCATCGCGGCGGTGCTGATGGGATCGCCCAAGGACCGCGTGCCGGTCTGGGAATGGGGGCTGGCCATCGTCAGCGCCCTTGCTGCGCTCTATCTTTACATCTTCTACGATGGCATCGCGACCCGCGTCGGGGCGCCGATCCTGCAGGACTACGTCGTCGCGGTCTTTGGCATCTTGTTGCTGCTGGAAGCGACGCGGCGCGCGCTTGGGCCCGCGCTGATGATCGTGGCCACGGTGTTCCTGGCCTATACTTTCCTTGGCCCGCTGATGCCCTCGATCATTGCCCACAAGGGCAACAACCTGTCCGAAGTCGTCAACCACCAGTGGATCACCACCGAGGGCGTCTTTGGCATTGCCCTTGGCGTGTCGACATCGTTCGTCTTTCTCTTTGTTCTGTTCGGATCGCTGTTGGACAAGGCCGGGGCGGGCAACTACTTCATTCAGGTGGCCTTCAGCCTGATGGGCCACATGCGCGGCGGACCGGCCAAGGCGGCTGTTGTGTCTTCCGCCATGACGGGTCTGATCTCGGGATCGTCCATCGCCAACGTGGTGACCACCGGCACCTTTACCATCCCGCTGATGAAGCGTGTCGGCTTTTCGTCTGAAAAGGCGGGCGCGGTCGAGGTTGCCAGTTCGGTCAACGGCCAGATCATGCCGCCGGTCATGGGGGCCGCCGCCTTTCTTATGGTCGAATATGTCGGCATTCCCTACTTTGACGTGGTCAAGCACGCCTTTGTTCCGGCGGTGATTTCCTACATCGCGCTGGTCTATATCGTGCATCTTGAGGCGATGAAGGCGAACATGCAGGGCCTTCCGCGCGCCTACGAGCCGAAGCCCATCGTGCAACGCCTGATCGGCATCGCCTTTGCGATTGCGGTGATCTGTGCGCTGTCCTTTGGTGTCTACTACGGCATGGGCTGGATCCGCCCGGCCTTTGGCAGCGCGGCGGGCTACATCGTCTTTGCCCTGCTGGTCGCGGTCTACATCGGCCTGCTTTACATCGGCTCGCGCGAAGAACCGCTGGAGCTGGAGGACCCCAACGCACCGGTGACCAAGCTGCCGCTGCCGGGGCCGACGATCCGGTCTGGTCTGCACTTTTTGCTGCCGGTCGTGGTGCTGGTCTGGGCGCTGATGGTGGACCGCCTGTCGCCCGGCCTGTCGGCCTTTTGGGCGGCGTCCTTCATGGTGTTCATTCTGCTGACCCAGCGCCCCTTGATGGCCATTCTGCGCGGCGAAGGCGATACCGCCGGGGCGATCCGCCAAGGCGGGCTTGACCTGATCGACGGTCTGGTCACCGGCGCGCGCAACATGATCGGGATCGGCATTGCCACCGCGACCGCCGGCATCATCGTGGGCGCGGTCAGCCAGACCGGCGTCGGCTCGGCGCTGGCGGATGTGGTCGAGGTTCTGTCGGGTGGCAACATCATGGCGATCCTTGTCCTGACCGCGATCCTGTCGCTGATCCTGGGTATGGGCCTGCCGACCACGGCGAACTATATCGTTGTTTCGGCGCTGCTGGCGCCGGTCATCGTGACGCTGGGCCAGCAGAACGGGCTGATCGTGCCGCTGATCGCAGTGCACCTGTTCGTGTTCTACTTTGGCATCATGGCGGATGTGACGCCCCCGGTGGGCCTTGCATCCTTTGCCGCGGCCGCCGTGTCGGGCGGTGATCCGATCAAGACCGGCGTGGTGGCGTTCTTCTACAGCCTGCGCACCGCTGCGCTGCCCTTCCTGTTCATCTTCAACACCGACCTGCTGTTGATCAATGTCGGATGGGGGCAGGGGATATTCGTCTTTATCACGGCGACCTTTGCCATGCTGCTGTTCGCGGCGGCGACGCAGGGCTGGTTCCTGACCCGCAACCGGTTCTATGAAACCATCGCCCTGCTGCTGGTCGCCTTTACCTTCTTCCGTCCGGGGTTCTGGATGGACATGGTGGCGCCGCCCTTCGAAAACGTGGCCCCCGCGGCCATCGAACAGGCGGCGATGGAAACCGCCGTCGGTGACAACCTGCGGCTTGAGGTCAGCGGCCTGAACGCCGTCGGCGATCCGGTGACCTTTACCGCGCTGCTGCCGGTTGGCGAGGGCGATACAGGTCAGGACCGGCTGTTTGCCTCGGGGCTCGAGTACCTAGTGAACGGCGATGAAGTGGTGATCGACAACGTCGCCTTTGGCAGCCCCGCCGCCGAGGCAGGCTTTGACTGGGATCAAAAGATCGGCCAGGTGCTGAAACCGGTGCCGCAGCCGTCGAAATACTGGATGTTCCTGCCCGGTCTGTTGCTGTTGGCCTTTGTCGTGATGCTTCAGCGTCGGCGCGCGCAGCCCGAACCGTCAACCGCAGCACAAGGAGCGTAAGCGATGTTCGACAGAATCCTGCTTCCCATCGACGTCACCCATCCCGAAAGCTGGGAAAAGGCGATCCCCGCGGCGCTTCAATGCGCCGGGACCACCGGCGAAATCCACCTGCTGGGGGTCGTTCACGACCTGGGCAGCGCCGTGGTGTCGTCCTTTCTGCCCGAAGGGTTCGAACAGAAGGCGATGGAAGACCTCAAGACCCGTCTGGCCGAGCTGGCGCAAAGCCAGTTCCCGGCCGGGTCCAATGTCATGGTCCACGTGGGCCATGGCCATGTGCCCGAAACCATCCTGCGCATCGCGGAACAGACCAATGCCGACCTGATCGTCATGCATTCCCAACCCGCGACCGAGCTGCAGACCCTGTTGGTCGGATCGAACGCCAACAAGGTCGTGCGGCACGCGACCATTCCGGTCCTGACCATCCGTTGATGCGCCAGGACATGCAAAAACAAGAAAGCAGCTGACCTTATGACCCCTTTCGCAATCGCCGGCATCCAGATGCACGTTTCGGCGCTGCATTCGAACGTCGAGGCGATGCGTCATCGCATCGAAATCCTTATGGCGCGTTTTCCCTGGACCCAGATGGTCCTGTTCTCGGAGCTGGCGCCCTATGGGCCGCTGGATCAATTCGCGCAGCCCTTTCCGAACGACGCGCTGGCCCAGTTCCAGGAAGACGCGCGCCGGTTCGGCATCTGGCTGATCCCGGGGTCGATGTTCGAAAAACTGCCCGATGGCCGGATCTTCAATACGTCGGTGGTGATCAACCCGCAGGGCGAAATCGTCGCCAAGTATTCCAAGATGTTCCCGTTCAAACCCTATGAACACGGCATTTCCTCGGGGACCGAGTTCTGCGTCTTTGACGTGCCGGACGTGGGACGGTTCGGGCTGTCGATCTGCTATGACATCTGGTTCCCGGAAACCACCCGCCAGTTGACCAGCCAGGGCGTCGAGGTGCTGCTGCACCCGGTTCTGACGGGCACCACCGACCGTGATGCGGAAATCGCGATCGCCCGGGCCACGGCGGCGCAGTTCCAGTGCTATGTCTTTGACGTCAACGGCCTTGCCGCAGGCGGTGTGGGCCGGTCCCTGGTGGTCGATCCGTCGGCCACGGTCCTGCACCAGTCCGCCGGACAAGAGGACATGTTCCCCATCGAGGTCGACCTGGACATGGTCCGGCGCCAGCGCGAAACCGGCCTGAAGGGTTTGGGCCAGGTGCTCAAAAGCTTTCGCGACCGCGCGGCGGATTTCCCGGTCTACGACCGCACCAGCGGGGCCGATGCCTATCTCAAGACGCTTGGCCCGCTGGAGACCCCCAAACAGGGATCGCGCGCCGGTGTCGGCGCCCGTGATCCGCGCAGCGCGGTCACGGACAATCAATCGAATATAGCCGCACATGCCTTTGTGCCGGGACAGAAAGGCAAGGTCGACCCCGGATAAGGAACAAGACGGCTGAACCGCATCGCATTGCAAGATGCACAAGGGAGGACCTGCATATGAATGTGCAGCACGATAGTCATAAACTACCCTCGGTCAGCGATTATTACAGTGCCACGCAGCTGCGCGCCGACCGTTGGAGCGCGCTGCGTGAAACGGCGGAATCCATGCTGGTGCACGGCGTCGAAGGGCGCAAGGGCAGCAAGCTGTTGAAGACCGCCGAAACCCTTTTGGATGCCCTTGCCCCGATCGAGCTTTACTGGGCCTTTCCGGGCGGGCAGGTCTTTGACCACCTTCGAAAACTGCTGGAACAGCGCAGCATCGAAGATTTGTCGATCTCGGTGCGCCGGGTGGCGCGTGCCCTGACTTCGGGGGCCTATCGCCGGCGCAAGATCCCCGTGGGCGGCGAAGAGACCGACAACGAGGACTACGAAGACGAAAGCACTCTGGCCCCCGAGGACCGCGCCCTTGGTCGCCCCTATTTCGAGGTGTTGATCGTCGACAATGTCAACGAACAGCAGGAACGGTTCCTGCGCAACAACCTGCACCGGGTACGGCGCGCCGAAGATCCCTTCATCTATGAACCGGTGATCGTGCCCAGCCTCGAAGATGCGCTGATGGGCATCTTGTTCAACCACAACGTCCAGGCGGTCATCGTCCGCCCCGGGCTGGTGCTGAAATCCAAGAACGTCCTGCCGATCCTGCAGCAGTATCTGAACGGTCTGAACCGCGAAGAGGACGTCGACGGGCTGGAGCCCTATGAATACGGTCCCGAAGCCTGCCGCCTGATTGCCAAGGTGCGCCCCGAACTGGACGCCTACCTGATCACGGACCGTTCGGTCGAGGATATCGCCGGGCTGGACCTGGGCCGCTGTCGCCGGGTGTTCTATAACCAGGAGGATTTCCTGGAACTGCACCTGAACATCCTGCGCGGCGTCAACCGACGCTACAAAACGCCCTTTTTCACGGCGCTCAAAGAGTATTCGAAACAGCCCACCGGGGTGTTTCACGCCATGCCGATCAGCCGGGGCAAGTCGATCAGCCGGTCGCACTGGATCCAGGACATGGGCGCCTTTTATGGCCCCAACATCTTTCTGGCGGAAACCTCGGCCACTTCGGGCGGGCTGGACAGCCTGTTGGAGCCGCGCGGCCCGATCAAGGAAGCGCAGGACATGGCGGCGCGGGCCTTTGGGTCAAAGCAGACGTTTTTCGCGACCAACGGCACCTCGACCTGCAACAAGATCGTCGTGCAGGCGCTGGTGCGGCCGGGCGACATCGTGCTGGTCGACCGCGACTGCCACAAGTCGCACCACTACGGCATGGTGCTGGCGGGGGCCAATGTCGCCTATATGGACAGCTATCCGCTGCACGAATATTCGATGTATGGCGCGGTGCCGATCCACGAGATCAAGCATACCCTGCTCAAGCTGAAGGCAGCCGGAAAACTGGACCGGGTGCGCATGGTGCTTTTGACCAACTGCACCTTTGACGGGCTGATTTACAACGTCGAGCGCGTCATGGAGGAATGCCTGGCCATCAAGAAGGACCTTGTGTTCCTGTGGGACGAGGCCTGGTTCGCCTTTGCGCGCTTCAGCCCGACCTACCGCCAGCGCACCGCCATGTCGGTGGCCAACGCCCTGCGCGAGCGGCTGCGCGAAGACAGCCACAAGGCCGCGTGGGAGGCCCAGCAGGTCGCGTTGAAGGACGCCGACGAAGACACGCTGATGCAGACGCGGCTGATCCCGCCGCCCGATGCCCGGGTCAGGGTCTATGCCACGCAATCGACGCACAAGACGCTGACCTCGTTGCGGCAGGGGTCGATGATCCACGTCAACGACATGGATTTCAAAGGCGAAGTCGAACAGGCCTTTCACGAGGCCTACATGACCCATACCTCGACCTCGCCCAACTACCAGATCATCGCGTCGCTGGATGTGGGGCGCCGGCAGGTCGAACTGGAAGGCTTCGAATTCGTCCAGCGCCAGATCGAAAGCGCCATGGCGATCCGGCGGGCGGTCGCCACGCATCCGCTGTTGCAAAAGTATTTCAAGGTGCTGACACCGGCGGACATGATCCCTGAAAACTACCGCGAAAGCGGGATTTCATCCTATTACGACCAGCACGACGGCTGGTCCGACAAATGGGAGATCTGGGCGCAGGACGAATTCGTCCTGGATCCGACGCGCGTCACCCTGGCGGTGGGCGGCACCGGCTGGGACGGGGATACCTTCAAGACCAAGATCCTGATGGACAAATACGGCATCCAGATCAACAAGACGTCGCGCAATTCGGTCCTGTTCATGACCAACATCGGCACGACGCGGTCCTCGGTCGCCTATCTGATCGAAGTGCTGGTCGAGGTCGCCAACGAACTGGACGACTTGCTGGACGACGCATCGAAGATGGAGCGCCGGTCCTTCGAAAAACGGGTCAGCGCCCTGATCGAACATGTGCCGCCGCTGCCCGATTTCAGCCGCTTCCACGATGCCTTCCGATCCGGGTCGGAAACCCCCGAGGGCGATATCCGGTCGGCCTTTTTCCTCGCCTACAACGAGGACAATTGCGACTATTTCGATCTCGACGATGGTTTGATGGCGCGGCTCGAAGCGGGCGAAGAGCTGGTTTCAGCCTCGTTCATCATTCCCTATCCACCGGGGTTCCCGATCCTGGTGCCGGGGCAGGTGATCAGCCCTGAAATCCTGTCCTTCATGCGGGCACTCGATGTCAGCGAAATACACGGATACCGGCACGACCTTGGCCTTCGGGTCTTTACCAGCGAGGCCCTGACCGGGCTGTCAAAGAAAGCGCACTAGAAAGGATTGACCATGCCCAAGAAGACCCTGAACAACATCTCCGAGATCCGGCGGTTCTTTCACACCAACACGGACCCGGTCTATTTCGTCTCGGCCACCAACTTCAACCTGCTGGGCCTCGACGAGTGGGTGAAGAACTTCAAGTATATCTGCTACATGGACTGTTTCGACGGCCGTCATCCCAACGTGCTGGTCCCGTCCGAGTTGCCGCATGACGAATTCCAGTCGATCGAGGACATCAACAACTATCTGCTGCAACACAAGGAAGTGGTCGACTACGTCAAGGAACGCGGCGGCAAGCCCAAGTTCGTCTTTCTGATGTTCGACGAAAAGACCGAGGCGTTGGCCAAGGAACTGGGCGGCGAGGTCTGGTTCCCCAAGGCCAAGCTGCGCACCAGCATGGACAACAAGATCGAAACCGTGCGCATCGGCAACAAGGCCGGGGTGCCGTCGGTGCCCAACGTCTTGTCCGAGGTCACCAGCTACAAGCAGCTGCGCGAGGTTTGCGAAAAGGCCGGGATCGGGCACGATCTGGTGCTGCAGTCGGCCTTTGGCGACAGTGGCCACACAACGTTCTTCATCAAGTCCGAGGCCGATTTCCGCAAGCACGAACATGAAATCGTCGGCGAGGGCGAGATCAAGATCATGAAGCGGATCGATTGCCGCGGATCGGCGATCGAGGCCTGCGCCACCTCCGAAGGCACCATCGTCGGGCCGCTGATGACCGAACTGGTGGGCTTCAAGGAACTGACCCCCTATCGCGGCGGCTGGTGCGGCAATGAAATTTTTTCCACCGCCTTCCCGCCCAAGACCCGCGAAAAGGCGCGCGAGCTGACCTTCAAATTCGGTGAACAGCTGCGCAAGGAAGGCTATCGCGGCTATTTCGAACTCGATTTCCTGATCGACAAGAAAACCGGTGACATCTGGCTGGGCGAATTGAACCCGCGCATCACCGGCGCGTCGTCGATGACCAACCATGCGGCCTTTGCCCATGCGGATGCGCCGCTGTTCCTGTTCCACCTGCTGGAATTCTCCAGGAAATCCTTCAAGCTGGATGTCGAAGAGCTGAACGCGCGCTGGGCCGACCCGGACATGATCGACTCGTGGAGCCAGATGGTGATCAAGCACACCGACGACACGGTGGACATCATCACCCATGCGCCGGAATCGGGGATCTACAAGATGCTGCCCAACGGGCAGGTGGTCTTTGACCGCTTTGACTATCACCGCCGGGCGGTCGAGGGCGAGGACGAAGCGTTCTTCTTGCGGATCTCCAACGCCGGGGATTACCGCTATGAGGGCGCAGACCTTGGCATTCTGGTGACGCGCGGGCGGTCGATGACCAAGGGCTTCCAACTGACCGACAAATCCAAAAAGTGGATCGAGGGCATCAAGAAAGCCTATTCCGCACGGCCCTTGCCTTCGGCGCAGGCGCTGGCGGACCCGGCTTTCAAGATCATGTAAGTTCCGGGGACAAAGGGGGCGGTCTTGCCGCCCCTTCGCCCCGGGGGCGATCGGCGCCGGGCAGGGCAGGGCGGTGCGCGGTTTCGGGCCTGACCTCGGCTTTGTGACTTGTTCGGTAATCAAATTCGGGTATCCAGACCGCATGAACGTCGTGTTTCGCGCCATCAGTGAGGATCAGCCAGGGCCGAAATGGGCTGGCCAATTCGCCGAATACTGGCCGTCCTACTCGGCCTGGTGGGCCCGAGAGGGGCTGTCGGGGCGCCCGACCTATGCCGAATCCCGGCGCGCCATCCGCGACTACATGCCGGAACTGCTGGACCTGTATGACAGGCTTTGCGCGCTGGCCGGCGGCGGCGATACCGAGGCGCGGTTTCTCAGCTTTTATTGCCCGCCGCGTTACCTTGCGGGATGCAGTCAGGCGATCTGGCCGGGCAACGAACCGCTTTTGGTGCGCAACTACGACTATGACAGCAACGCCTTTGACGGGATCACCCTGAAAACCCGGTGGAACGGTCGCGGTGTCATCGGCACGACGGACGGTCTGTTCGGACTGGTCGACGGGATGAACGATGCCGGACTGGCCGCTTCGCTGACCTTTGGCGGGCGGCGCGAGGTCGGCACAGGCTTTGGCGTGCCGCTGATCCTTCGCTATATCCTGCAAACCTGCACCACCGCCAAAGAGGCGGGCGCGGTGCTCAAACGCATCCCCTGCCACATGAGCTATAACGTCACCGTTCTGGATGCCCAGCGGCAGTACCTGACCGCCTATCTGACACCGGACCGGCCCACGGTGCTGACACGGGCGGCGGTGGCCACCAACCACCAGGAACGTGTCGAATGGTCCAGCCACGCAAGGTTCACCGCCACGGTCGAGCGCGAGCGGTTCCTGCTGCAACGGCTGACCCTGCACCCGGACACGCAGAAACGCTTTGTCGGGGCCTTTTTGAAACCGCCGCTGTATTCCACGGCCTTTTCGTCGGGCTTTGGCACGCTGTATACCGCCGCCTATCGGCCCAGAAAGGGAACGCTGGACATTCACTGGCCGGATCGGACCTGGTCCAAGGGTTTTGATGACTTCCCCGAGGATGCGATTACCGTGACTTTCCCTTCGGCCGAACGGCAGGTCACCTACTAGGACGCAGGGCCGCGCTTGTAAGGCTGAACGGAAATGAGGCGGGGCAGGGTCCCACCATCAGGTTTCCGAACCGTAAAGGGTGCCGAAAACCTGATGGGTGGATCTGGAGGCGAGTACCGGAATCGAACCGGTGTACACGGATTTGCAATCCGCTGCGTCACCACTCCGCCAACTCGCCAGAGCAGCGCCTGCTTAGGGTCTTCGCAAAGCCGCGTCAAGCGGATATCGGGCCTTGGGCCGGCTGGAAACCAACCGGTAACGACGTGCACGGTAAATCGTCCCGACAGGCCCGCAAGACATTGCCGTTCTTCGCCGGTTGTGTCACAAAAGGACAAGGTATCTGAACGAAAGAGTTTAGTTCATGACTGACTTCGCCACCCGCCGCCGCATGATGGTCGACACTCAGGTGCGCCCGTCCGATGTGACCGAGTTCCCGATCATCGACGCCATGCTGAACGTCCCGCGCGAGGTTTTCGTGCCGCGTGACCGGATCGAGGCCGCCTATGCCGACACCGATGTCGAACTGGGCGCAGGCCGTGTTCTGCTGGAACCGCGGCTTTTCGCCAAGATGCTGGATGCCCTGAACCTGACCAATTCGGACTTTGTCCTGGATGTGGGCGCAGGGCTTGGCTACTCGTCCGCCGTGATCGCCCGCATCGCCGAGGCAGTCGTCGCCCTTGAGGACGACGAAGAACGCGCCGGCGAAGCCCAGGCGCTTTTGACTGAACATCAGGCCGACAACGTGATTCTGCAGACCGGCCCGCTGGGGCAGGGCGCTGCGGAACATGGCCCCTATGACGTGATCATCGTCGAGGGCGGGGTCGAAGACTTGCCGCAGGCGCTGTGCGATCAATTGAAGGACGGCGGACGAATTGCCGTCATCTTTATGGAAAAAGCGCTGGGAACGGTGCGGGTTGGCCACAAGATCGACGGCGTGATCAACTGGCGCTTTGCGTTCAACGGCACGGCGCCGGTGCTGCCGGGCTTTGAAAAACAGGCGGCTTTCGCCCTGTAATCCCGGGAATCAACGGTGGTGCGGGTTTGGATTTCCATGCTCCGTAACCCGCGCGCCGTCAGAAAAGATTAACTTTTTCTGCGTCTGTTGTGTGAACGCCTTGGCGCGGGTAAACTGATGCCCGAGGCGAGAGTGGATAAAAACAGATGTCTGATCCTGTGACGAATATGGAAATAGAGGATGTCCTGTCCTCGATTCGGCGGCTCGTATCCGAAGATTCGCGGCCCAAACGTGTTCCCGATTCTCCGTCACAGCCGGGCAAGCTGGTTCTGACACCGGCCCTGCGGGTCAAGCAGGACAGCCCTGCCAAGGCGCCGGATCGGCCTGCCTCGGCCCCGGTGCTGCTGACCAACCCGACTGTCCTGCCCGCCGAAGACATCCCCGCCGAACCCGCGCCTGAACCGCAGGCCGCCGTGGAACTGCCCGCGCCCGAACCCGCTGTGCCGGAACAGGCCGAACCGCAGGCGATTCCCGAAACCATTCCTGACGCCGACTCTGCGCAGGTCGCCGATCAGCCCGAAGATCGCCAGGACCCGGCCGAGCCTCTGCCCGAGGTCGATGAGACCGACATGGCGTTTTTCGACAATCACGACCTGGATGATGATGCGCCGCTGACCGCCTCGTCGATTCTCAGCCAGCTGGTCGAACAGGAAGTCGCCCGCGCCTTTTCCACCGAAACGGACGACAGCGCGCCTGCCGAACAGGCCGCAGACTCCGCGCCGCAACCGGCAGAGGCCGCAACCGACGCCCCGGAGACCGCAGCGCCTGTCGAAGCGCAGCAGCCGATGCTGGATGAGCCCGAGGACAGCGCCGACCTGGCGCCGCAGGTCCAGTCGGACACCGCCGCCGAGGACGCGCCGGCGCAATCGCTGGAAAGCAAGATCGCCGAGTTGGAGGCGATGGTCGGGCGCACCCCGGACGAATGGGAATGCGACAGCAGCGAAGAGCCCGCCTTTGTCCACCGCCCTGCGACACCCATCGATTGGGAAGATCACCACGACAACCGCCCCAAGGCCGACCGGACCAAGCCCGAGCTTAAGCCCATGGAGCCGGAATTGACCGCCATCGCCACCGAAAACGAGGCGCTGCCCACCATTGACGAGGCGACGCTGCGTGAAATGGTGTCGGATATCGTGCGGCAGGAATTGCAGGGCGCGCTGGGCGAGCGGATCACCCGCAACGTGCGCAAACTGGTGCGCCGCGAAATTCACCGCGCCATGGTCAGCCAGGATTTCGACTAGTCCTTGCGCCCTTGCACCCCGGCTTTGTGCCGGGTGCGCGGCCCTGATCCCTAATCCCGAAACTGCACGTCAGACAACAAAAAACGCGCCCCTTCAGGGCGCGTTTTTCTGCTTGGCAGCGTTTGGATGTCAGGCCGCTTCGGCCTGCTGAGCGGCGGCATTGCGACGCTCGCTTTCTTCGCGGGACAGCGCCACCGAGGTGCGCACACCTTTGGAGACGAAATCCATCAGACCGGACACGACACGTTCGTTCGGGTCGATCCCGGCGCAGGACAGAACCTCGCGACCGTCGCGGGACCGTGCCCAGCGTGCGATCTGTTCGGGGCCATTGCCATACTTCTTGTCATCCGCAATGGCGTCATCCAGAGCAGCCAGTACCACCGCCGCGAACAGCTTGCGTGCGCGGTTGCCTTGTTCGGCATTGAAGGCGGTGCCGTCAACGAAATCTTTCATAGTTGGACCTTTGATTATTGCTCTTGTGTTTTCCGGCGTGAAGGGGGTTATGGACTATTCGATCCGATTCGGATACCCCTTGTGCGCATACCACCCATGCAATTTGCTCATATCTGTCTGCAAATGCGAAACGACATATCGTTGTCTTGCACGGGCGTCTTCCGCCAGATATAGGAGCCGTCAACCAATCTTCAACCTTTTGCCACGGTTTAGCCACATGCCTAAGATCAACGGAAACGAGATCCGCCCCGGGAACGTTCTGGAGCACAATGGTGGCCTTTGGGCCGCTGTCAAAGTCGACCACGTCAAGCCCGGCAAGGGCGGCGCCTTTGCCCAGGTCGAGCTGAAAAACCTGCGCAACGGGTCCAAGCTGAACGAACGGTTCCGCAGCGCCGACAAGGTCGAGCGCGTGCGCCTGGAACAGAAGGACATGCAGTTCCTGTACGAAGACAGCGGCCAGCTGATCTTCATGGACACCGAGACCTATGAGCAGGTCCAGCTGGACGCAGACCTGCTGGGCGATCGCCGTCCGTTCCTGCAGGACGGCATGACCATCGTCGTCGAATTCCACGACTCCGAGGCGCTGAACGCCACCGTGCCGCAAAAGGTGATCTGCAAGATCGTCGAGACCGAGCCGGTCGTCAAAGGCCAGACCGCAGCCAATAGCTTCAAGCCGGCGGTTTTGGACAACGGCGTGCGCATCCTGGTGCCGCCCTTTGTCGGGCAGGACGAGGATATCGTCGTGAACACCGAAGCCATGGAATATTCCGAACGCGCCTGAGGGCTGCATTCGGCCCTCATCGACGGGGGTTGCACACGATCAAGGCCTCCGGCGCAGCGCCCGGAGGCCTTTTTCATGTCACGTCTCGACCGGCAGGATCTGCCGCAGGTGGTGCCGCTGCTGCGCGCCCTGCATGCCCATCACGTGGCGCATCTGCCCGATGTCTTTCACGATCAGGCGTCCAGCGGCGCCTTGCTGGCCTTTCTGGAAACCCAGGCCAAGGCCGGGGCTTGGTTCTTTGGCCACCGCGACAACGGCGTTTTGTCCGCCTACCTGATGGCCGTGCCGGAACGGCGCCCGCGTGACAGTTTCCGCCAGGCCCAAAGCCGCATCCTGCTGGATCATCTCTATGTTGCCCCGTCGTTGCGCGGCCGGGGCATCGCGCAGGCGCTGGTCCACGAGATGGAAGAGCGGATGCGCGAAGGCGCGATCACCTGCTGGGACGTTACCCACCACGCCTTCAACACGCAGGCGCAGCGGTTCTTTGCCCGGCAGGGTGCCATGCCCCAGGTGCACAAACTGGGAAAATCCCTGAAAGAATAGGCGCCGTCAGTCCGACGCCAGGCGCAGGCTGGCGCCATCGGCTTGCATCGGGCCGCTGGCCCGGTCGAACCGCAGATAGGCAATGCCGCGCCCGCCGGACTGGGTGTAGATCGTACCGACCGGCTTTCCCTCGGCGGTGATGTCGCTGCCAAGGGGCGCCGCGCCGTCGACGGTGACAAGGGCCAGGCCCTTGCGCAGCTCGGTCTTGTGCTTCATGCGCGCGGTGACCTCCTGGCCGACATAGCACCCCTTTTTGAAATCCACCCCGTTCAGGCGTTCGAACCCAGCCTCGAGGATAAAGGTGTCTGGGGTCAGCTCGATCCCGCTTTGCGGAATGCAGGCGGCAACGCGCAGCGCGTTCCAATCGGCATCCTGCCCGGGCTGCCCGGCATAGCCGCGCCAGCCCAGCGACGGATGGCGCGGGTCGGCATAGGCGCCCTGCGGCGGCGTGCCGGTTCCGCGTGTCACCGCCAGATCGGTCTGCGTGATGTCGACCTTCGATCGCAGCTTGTACATCGCCAGCCGTTGCATCAGGGCCGGGGCCTGGTCGGCATCGGCGTCGATCAGAACATCCTCCCCATCGGGGACAAGGAAGAAATCGGCCAGGTACTTGCCCTGCGGCGTCAGCAGCGCCGCATAGACCAGACCGCTGTCCAGCCGCGCCACGTCGTTGGTCACCAATCCTTGCAGAAAATGCCGGGTGTCCGGCCCGCTGACCCGCAAGATTGTCCTGTCGCTGTGTGCCATGGCTTTCCCCTTTTGCTGTTCCTTGCCATATAGGGTGCACAAGCCATAGCGAACAGGCCCCATGCGCGCCCCCATCTCGGTCATCATCCCGACGCTCGACGCCGAAGCCGGATTGCCCGCCTGCCTTGCCGCCCTTGGCGAAGGCCTGGGCGCGGGCCTGATCCGCGAGCTGATCTTTACCGACGGCGGATCGCGCGACGCCACGCTGCGCATAGCCGAGGCGGCAGGCGCCGAGGTGGTCAGCGGACCGCCGTCGCGCGGCGGACAGATGCGCCGGGGGGGCACGGCGGCGGCGGGCGACTGGCTGCTGTTCCTGCATGCCGACACCGTTCTGGACGAAGGCTGGACACAGGCGGTCGCGGCCGCCCTCTCACGGCCTGGCGCCTATCATTTCCGCCTGCGCTTTGACGCACCTGGCGCTGCGCCGCGCCTTGTGGCGGGCTGGGCGAACCTGCGCTCGCGGTTGTTCGGGCTGCCCTATGGCGATCAGGGGTTGCTGATCGACCGCGCCACCTATGACACGGCGGGCGGGTTCCCCGATATTCCGCTGATGGAGGATGTGGCCCTGGCGCGTGCCCTGCGCGGCCACCTGACCGAAGTGCCGGTTTTTGCGATCACCAGTGCCGACCGCTATCGGCGGCAGGGCTGGTTGCGGCGCGGCGCGCGCAACCTGGGCACGCTGCTGCGGTACCTGGCCGGCGCGGACCCCCGGACGCTGGCCCGGGACTATCGCAAATAGGCCTTAGCCATGGTCGAATTGCAGGTGGTACAGATCCTGGTACGGGCCATCGCGGGCGATCAATTCGTCATGCGTGCCCTGATCGACAACGCGGCCCTGGTGCATCACGACGATCTTGTCGGCATTGCGGATCGTCGCCAGCCGGTGCGCGATGACAAGCGTGGTGCGCCCTTCGGACAGACGTTCCAGGGCTGACTGGACCACCGCTTCGGACTGGGCGTCCAGCGCGCTGGTGGCTTCGTCCAGCAGCAGGATCGGAGTGTCGCGCAGCAGCGCGCGGGCGATCGCGACGCGCTGGCGTTGCCCCCCCGACAGGTTCGATCCGCGCGGGCCGACAGGCGTGTCCAACCCGTTTTCCAGGCGCGGCAGAAAGTCGGTGACATGGGCCGCCTCAAGCGCCTTTTGCAGGGCCTGTTCGTCCACGTCGCGGCCAAGCACCACGTTTTCGCGCAGGGTTTCATCGAACAACAGCGAATCCTGGCTGACGACCGAGAACATCCGGCGCAATGCGCGCAGCTCCATGTCGCGGGTGGCGACGCCGCCGATCAGCACATCGCCCTGATCGCTGTCCAAAAGCCGGGTCAACAGGTTGAAGATCGTGGATTTCCCCGCGCCCGAGGCCCCGACAAGCGCGGTGGTCTGGCCAGGCTCGGCAATCAGCGACACGCCGCGCAGGGCAGGGGCATCGCCAAAGCTGAGATGGACGTCGCGCAATTCGATCCGCGGCACGCCCTGCGGCGCGGGCACGGGATGCGCCGGGTCCTTCAACGTCGGGCTTGTCTGCATCAGTTCCTTGATGCGTTCGATGCTGGCGGCGGCCTGCTGCCATGCGCCGCTAAAGGCCCCCAGCCGGCGCAGCGGTTCAAAGGCCAACCCGATGGCGGTGAAAAAGGCCATGAAATCGCCGACGGTCTTGGCGCCGGACAGGATTTCGCTGCCGCCGTACAGCAACACGCCGACAAAGCCGATGCCGCTCATCACGTCGATCAGACCGGGCAGGGCGGCCTTGCCCACCGCTGCGCGGGTTTCGGACCGCACCCGCGCCTTGGTCAGCGTGGCATAGCGTTTGGCCTGATACCGCTCGAGCGTGTTCAGCTTGACCGGGGTGATGCCGTGGAACACCTCGTTGAGGTGGCTGGACATGCCGGCGGTGACATTGCGCACATGGCGTGAATTGCCGCGCACGAAGCGTTGCAGAAAGATCGAGGGCACCACCAGCAGCGGCACGCCGATCAGCGCCACCAGCGTCCAGCGCCAGTCGATCAACAGCGCCACCCAGAAAAGCGAGATCAGCGCCACCACGTCGCGGCCCGCCCCGGTGATCAGCGTGCTCCAGATCTTGGAGATCGCCGAGACGTCGCCTTCGACCCGGTGCATCAGAAGGCCCGGCCCGTTGCTTTGATGAAACCCGGTGTCCAGCACCATGATGTGTTCCAGCATGTCCTGGCGCAGATCGCCCATGGACAGCTGCGACACCCGCGTCAGCAGCACTTTCTGGATCACGCCGGAAAAGGCCCGCGCCAGGAAAATGGCCATCACCGCAAAGGCGACCCAGACCAGCGCATCGGCATTGCCGCCGACAAAGACGTCGTCGAACATCGGCTTCATCATGTAGGACAACATGCCGAACATCGCGCCTTCGATTGCCATGAAGACCATCGCGATGGCCATCAGCCCGGTGTATTTCTTCAGGTAGCCTTTCCACAGCCACAGCGCCAGGCCGCGCGCCGCCTCGGGCGAGACCTCGGGGGTCTTGTGGCGATCGGCCTTGCGTTTCTTGCTCATCGCATCAGCTCTTGGGCGATGTCGGCGGCCGGGCGGCGGCCGTCCCAGGCCTCCTGGATGGGCTTGGCCTTGTATTCGTCGCGAATCCAGTCCTCGAACCCGATGGGGCCAAGGACAAGGCGCGCCTCGTAGATGTCCAGGATATAGTCCTGCACGCCCGTGGCGGTGAAATCGAGATGGATGTATTTCAGGCCCAGCTGTTTCTTGGCCTCCTGGATGCTGGCGCCTTCAAAGACCAACAGATAGGTTGCCGCAACGAACCCGGCGCGATCCGCCCCCGACTTGCAGTGGAACATCATCGGCTTTTCGGCTTTGCGCAGGGCGTCGATCACCGCCAGGATGCGCCGGCTGGGTGCCGCTTCGCGCGCCCAGAGCTTGGCATTGACCAGGGTCAGGCCAAGCGCCTCGCAGCTTTCCTGTTCCAGCAGGTAGTGGGCATGCTTGTCCTCGCCGCGCAGGTTGACCACGGTCTTGATCCCCATGGCGGCGTATTTTTCGAACCGCGCGTGCGTCGGCTGGTTCGACCGCCAGACCCCCGGCGCCACGGGCCAGAAGTTGGTCCACAGGATGCGCAGAAAGGCATGGTCGAACAGGTGGTAATGCAGTTTCGCCCAGCGGCGCGCCGACGGGGTCGAGATGTCCTTGCCCCACGAGCGGCGGAACTTGCGTTCCGCGTCTTCCAGTTGGGTCCAAAGTTTGCGCAGCATCAGGTTTGTCCCGTCACATCAGGGGCCGGATGTAGCCCCTGACCCTCGGTCTTGCAAGCGCGGCATTGACGCGCGGGCCGGTGCGGGTAGGGTTGCGCGGCCCCGCGATGGGCCTTTTCTGGAGTTTCAACGATGTCGCTTGCCCATGGTCGCCCCTACCTGGCCATCCCCGGTCCTTCCGTCATTCCCGACGCGGTCTTGCAGGCCATGCACCGCCCTGCGCCCAACATCTACGAAGGCGCGCTGCCCGAGATGGTCGACACGATGATCCCGGACCTGCGCTATGTGGCGCAGACCAGCGGCCATGTGGGCATCTACATCTGCAACGGCCATGGCATGTGGGAGGCGGCGTTGTCGAACGTGGTGGCCGAGGGCGAAAAGGTGCTGGTGCCCGCCACCGGGCGCTTTGGGCTGGGCTGGGCCGATACCGCGCAGGCCATGGGGATCGAGGTCGAATTGCTGGAGCATGACCGCCAAAGCGCGATCGACCCCGAGCGGGTGCACGCCGCGCTGGCGGCGGACAAGGCGCACAGGATCAAGGCGGTGCTGGCGGTTCACGTGGATACCTCGACCTCGGTGCGCAGCGACATGACGGCGCTGCGCGCGGTTCTGGACGATCTGGGGCATCCGGCGCTGTTGATGGCCGATTGCATCGCCTCGCTGGCCTGCGACGAATTCCGCATGGACGACTGGGGCGTCGACGTGATGATCAGCGCCTCGCAAAAGGGGCTGATGGTGCCGCCGGGGCTGGGATTCGTGTTCTTCAACGACAAGGCCGCCGAGGTGCGCCGCGCCATGCCGCGCGTCACGCGCTATTGGGATTGGACCCAGCGCGCCAACCCCGAGATGTTCTACCAGTATTTCAACGGCACCGCGCCCACCCATCACCTGTACGGGCTGCGGGTGTCGCTGGACATGATCAAGGCCGAGGGGATGGAGGCGATCTGGGCCCGCCATGCCGCGCTGGCCGGGGCGATCTGGGTGGCCTGCGATGTCTGGGGCAGCGCCGGGCCGCTGACGCTGAACATCAAGGACCCGGGCCTGCGATCGCATGCGGTGACCGCGCTGCGGCTGGGCGCGCCGCATGGCAAGCGGCTGCGCGAATGGACGGCCGAGCAGACCGGCGTCACGCTGGGGCTGGGCATCGGCATGTCCGAGCCGGACGATCCGAACGGTACCGGGTTTTTCCGCCTTGGTCACATGGGCCATGTGAGCGCGCATATGATCCTGGGGCTGCTGGGGGTCTTGGAAACGGGCTTTGCCGCGCTGGACATTCCGCACGCCAAGGGCGGCGTGACCGCCGCGGCACAGGTTCTGGCGCAGGCCAGCGCGCGGGGCTAGGGTCAGATCGGCCCGGTTCCGTCAAGGCCGGGCCGCTTGCGGCGCTTGTGCAGATCCAGCCGGGTGATCAGGTGATTGAGCACCGTCGCAAGGACCAGCACGGGGCCCAGGCCCCAGGCGCTCCAGACGGCGGCGAAGATCCACATCAGGTTGACGAAGATCAGGATCAGGTTGGCCGTGGTATAATCCTCGACCGGTTCGGGATGATTGCCGTTCATCAGGCCCTCCACTTCGGTATGCGACTACCGAAAAACGATACCGCGAAACATGCCCCTCTCGGATCACGATCCCGTAAAGCCGTCAATTTTTCGTAAACTTAGCCGGATTTCGCTGATGCAAGCGCCTTTGGCAGGGCTTCGGCAAGGATTTTCAGGTCTTCGGGCCGGCCCGCGCTGACCCGGATGCAGCGATCCTGCGGCGCGACAAAGGGCATGCGCACAAAGACCCCGTCGGCGATCAGCGCCGCCAGGACAGAGCGGGCGAAATCACCGTCGCGGCCGCAGTTGATGGCCACGAAATTGGTGGCCGAGGGCAGGGTGCGCAACCCGCAATCCCCGGCGATGCGGGTGATTTCCTGCTTGGCGTCCTCGACCAGGCGCAGCACCTGCTCCAGCCATTCGCTGTCCTGCAAGGCGGCCAGCGCGCCGGTCTGGGCCAACCGGTTCATGGCGAAATGGTTGCGGATCTTGTCATAGGCGGTGATCAGATCGCGCGCGCCCACCGCATAGGCAACCCGCGCCCCCGCCATGCCATAAGCCTTTGAAAAGGTGCGAAAGCGCACGACCCGCGGATCATCGGCGGCAATCTGCGGGGCGGTGCCGTGGGGGGCGAATTCGATATAGGCCTCGTCCAGCACCAAAAGCGTGCCTTCGGGCAACAGCTCCAGCGCGTCCTTGATTGCGGCGCCGCTGTGCCAGGTGCCCATGGGGTTGTCGGGGTTCGACAGGTAGACCAGCTTGGCGTCGACCTCGGCGGCCTTGGCCATCAGCGCCTCAAGGTCCTCTTTGTCGTCCTTGAAGGGGACCTTGTGCAAAACGCCGCCATAGCCCGCGACGTGGAAATTGAAGGTCGGATAGGCCCCGTCCGAGGTCACCACCGCATCGCCCGGCTCGACCAGAAGGCGCACGGTATAGCCCAGCAGCGTGTCGATGCCTTCGCCGATGACGATATGGCCGGGGCCGCAGCCCATGTGCGCGGCAAGCGCGGCCATCAGTTCGTGATGGGTGGGATCGGCGTATTTCCAGATATCGGCGGCTTCGTCCTGCATCGCGGCCACGGCAAAGGGCGAGGGGCCAAAGATGTTCTCATTCGCACCAAGGCGGGCGCGGAACGGCGCGCCACGTTGGCGTTCCTGCACTTCGGGGCCAACAAAGGGCACGGTCGAGGGCAGCGATTTGATCAGGGCGGGGTATCTGGGTCCGGTCATGGGCGCACTATGGCAGGGCGCGCGGCGGGTGCAAGCCTTGCAATTGCCGCTCAGCGTTCATACCTGAGAATGACTCGCAACAGTAAAAAGGCGTTTCCATGCCCCAGATGTCCCGTCGTGGTTTCATCATCACCGGCCTTGCCGCCACCTCTGTGCGCGGCCTGCCGCAAATCGCCCTGCGCCAGAAACGCGTTCTGACGTTGGTCTATGACAAAAGCATCGGAGCCATGCGCGCGATTGATCGTCTGGTCCCTTAACGCATGAACTTCTGGCGTGCCTCGCGGGCGATTTCATAGCGCAGCTGCATGTCGGCGATCGCCTTCATCAGGCGTTTCTTGTCCTCGGGGGCGCTGGCGGCCTGCCAGTCCGCGCGGGCCTGATCCAGCGCCGCCTTGAGCTTGACCTCGGCGGGCAGGGCGCCTGCCTCGGCCATGATGCGAAAGCCGACAGCTTCGCCGGGGTCGACAAGTGCGTCTCCGGGCCGTTTCGGCAGGGGTTTCCCTTCGCCTTCAAGGCCCGAAAGTTTGCCTTCGGCCAGGGCTTTGCGAATTTGCGACTCGGTCAGATGTCTAAGCTTGTCCATCCTCGATTTGTGGCACGCCGCAAGGCCAAGGACCATCGCGGCTCACGCCGAATTGCGCCGACGGCGGGGCAGCCATCCCCTGTTACGCTTGACCCGGCACGCCCAAAAGGCCAGTTTCCGCCCTGAGCAGCCGGACAAGAGCAAGAATGCCCAGAACACCGCCCCCCTTCGCCCCGTTTGAATGGATGATCGCCTGGCGCTATCTGCGCGCCAAGCGTGCCGAGGGCGGCGTGTCCGTGATGACCTGGATCAGCCTGATCGGCATCACGCTGGCGGTCTTTGCCTTGATCGCCACGCTGGCGGTGCGGGCGGGGTTCCGGGCGGAATTCGTCGATACGATCCTGGGCGCCAACGCCCATGTCACGGTCTACCACATAGAACGCACCGACGATCAGGGCCGCAGCACGCGCACCCTGCCGGACCATGACGCCATGGCGGCCCGCATGGCGCAGGTGCCGGGCGTTGCGCGCGTGGCGCCTTTGGTCAAGGGCCAGGTCATGGCCACCGCAAACGAACGCAACGCCGGGGTCGAGGTCTTTGGCATCACCGCAGATGACCTCAAGGCGATCCCGCGCATCGCCGATCCCGAAACCGGGCGCGGCAGCCTGGATCTGTTCGGCGAAGGCGTGGCCATCGGATCGGGCGTTGCCCTGATGCTGGGGGTTGGTCTGGGCGATCAGGTCAAGCTGATTTCGCCCAACGGGGTCAAGACCGCCTTTGGCGTCAGCCCCAGGGTCAAAAGCTATGACGTGACCTACATCTTTACCGCCGGGCGCTATGACATCGACCGCACCCGCATCTACATGCCCTTTGACGAGGCGCAGCTGTATTTCAACCGCGAAGGCGCCGCCGACGAGTTGGAGGTCATCGTCGAGGCCCCCGAAACCGTCGAGCAATACACCGGTGCCATCGCCGAGGCCGCCGGCGTCGGCGCGCTGATCTGGACCTGGCAGGATGCCTCGGGCGGGTTCCTGCGGGCGCTGGACATCGAGGACAACGTAATGTTCGTGATCCTGTCGGTGCTGGTGCTGATCGCGGCGATGAACATCACCTCGGGGCTGATCATGCTGGTCAAGAACAAGGGCGGCGACATCGGCATCCTGCGCACCATGGGCCTGACCGAAGGGTCAGTGCTGCGGGTGTTTTTCATCTGCGGCGCCTTCACCGGGATCATCGGCACCGCACTGGGCGTGGTGCTGGGCTGCCTGTTCGCGTTTTACATCGACCCGATCTTTGCAACGGTGAACTACCTGTCGGGCGGCGGCGTCTGGGACCCGTCCATTCGTGGCATCTATGCGCTGCCTGCGAAACTGCAGCTGCAGGACGTGTTGTCGGCGGTCGCCTTGTCGCTGGGCCTGTCCTTTGTCGTCACCATCTTTCCGGCCCGCCGCGCGGCCCGCATGAACCCGGTCGAGGCCCTGCGCTATGAGTGATCCTGTCCTGCGCCTGACCGGCGTCGAAAAAGCCTATAAGCGCGGCACCCCGGCCGAGGTGCAGGTGCTGCGCGGCGCCGATCTGACCGTCAACAAAGGCGAGGTCGTCGCGCTGGTCGCACCGTCCGGCGCGGGCAAATCCACGCTGCTGCATATTGCCGGGCTGCTGGACACCGCCGATGCCGGCACGGTCGAGATAGCGGGCGAGGAAATGCAAGGCCGCTCGGACCGCAGGCGCACGGCGATGCGGCGCGAGAACCTGGGCTTTGTCTATCAGTTCCACCACCTTCTGCCGGAATTCACCGCGCTGGAAAACATCGTGTTGCCGCAACTGGCCAACGGTGTCGCCCGCGGTGACGCCGAGGCGCGCGCCCGCGATCTGCTGGCCAGTGTCGGCATCGCCGAGCGCGCCGATCACCGCCCCGCCGCCATGTCAGGCGGCGAACAGCAGCGCGTCGCCTTTTGCCGCGCCATGGCCAACCGGCCCAGGCTGCTGCTGGCGGACGAGCCGACCGGCAACCTTGATCCGGCGACCTCGGACAGGGTGTTCGACGCGCTGATGCGGCTGGTGCGCGAAACCGGCCTGTCGGCCCTGATCGCCACGCACAACCTGGAACTGGCCGCCCGCATGGACCGCTGCCTGCGGCTGGATGACGGTCACCTTACGGAAAGCTGAGCCCGGCACCGGGTTTGACCCCAATCCTGCCCAAATTTTAGCGATTTCTTCGGATAGCCCTGCCAGAAGCAGACTTTCGAAAGGGTCGAACATGGGCGTTGAGCTGATCATTCTTTTGCTGGGCATGGTGCCCTTTGCTGCCGCGATGTCCAGCGGCGGTGACGACGACGCCGCCGAGGATGACATTCCGCCCGAGGATACGCTTGATTTCGGTCTGCTTGAGGGCCTGATCGGGTCGGACGACGAAGAAGACACCGAACCGGACACCGGGTCGGGCGACGAAACGGTTGCCCCCGACGAGGCGCCGATCGACGAAACCGCGACCCCGGATTTGGGCGAACCGGACGCCGCGCCCACGACGCTGGTCGGCACGGACGGGGCCGATACCATCGCCGGCACCGCCCAAAGCGACACGATCGAGGCGGGCGCCGGCGACGACAGCCTGGATGGCCGCGACGGCTTTGACCAGATCGACGGCGGAACCGGCAATGACACGCTGCTGGGCGGGCTTGGGCAGGATACCCTGCTGGGCGGTGACGGGCTTGACCTGCTGCGCGGCGGCGATGGCGCCGACCAGCTGTTCGGCGGCGCCGATGCAGACACGCTCGAGGGCGACGCCGGGGCCGACGTGCTTTGGGGCGGCGAGGGGGCTGACCAGCTCAGCGGCGGCTCGGGCGATGACATTCTGGACGGCGGCCTTGCGGGCGGCGCGGATGGGCAGGGCGACCTGCTGGATGGCCAGACCGGCGACGATACGCTGTACCTTGAAGATGGCGATACCGGCACCGGCGGCCTTGGCGCCGACAGCTTTTATGCCAATGGCGTGGTGCAGATCACCGATTTCACCCCCGGCGAAGACCTGTTGACGATCGAATACCTTGGCGCGACGGCCCCGACGGTGGCCGATCAGTCCGTGACGGCCGGTGGCCTGACGCTTAGCCTGACCGACGGCACCGTGGTCCTGCTGAGCGGTTTGACCGAGGCACTGGACGAGGCCAGCCTGACCTATGTGTCGCTGGGTCCGATCACCTGACGGGCCTTGGCGCGCCCCTTGGGGGGCTTGAGCGGGCGCAGCCCAGGTCCTAGGGTCCGGGGGACGCGCCCGCCCGTGGCGCATATCTGCGAAACCGCCGGAGAGCCCGATGCCCGAAATTTCCATCGACCAGATCGAAGCCCTGTCCGCGCAGGCGCTGGAGCGTCACGGCGCCGCCCCGGACGTAGCTGCCGAAATGGCGCGGGCCATCGCCTGGGCCGAGGCGCGCGGCAACCGCATTTGCGGGCTCTACTATCTTGAAAGCTATTGCCAGCAACTGGTGACGGGCCGGGTCGATGGCAAGGCGCAGGTGCAGATCGCGCGCCCGCGCCCGGCGGAATTCCGGGTCGACGCGGCGCATGGCTTTGCCCAACCCGCCTTTGCCGCCGCGCTGCCGCAGGCGCTGGTCGCGGCGCAAGAACAGGGCATCGTCAGCCTGGCGCTGCATCACGCGCATACCTGCACCGCGCTGGGGTATTTCACCCAGCAGGTGGCCGAAGCGGGCTGTCTGGTGCTGGGGGTGACCAATGCAACGCCGATCGTGGCGCCGCCGGGGGGCAAGACCCGGGTGATCGGCACCAACCCGATTTCCTTTGCCGTGCCGGATGGGCAGGGCGGGGTGTCGATGATCTTTGACCAATCGACGACCCCGGTGGCGATGGGGCGGATCACCATGGCCAAGGCGGCAGGCGAGCCGATCCCCGAAGGCTGGGCCATCGACGCAAAAGGCCATCCGACCACCGACCCCGAGGCCGCGTTGGCAGGGTCGATGCTGTCCTCGGGCGGGTACAAGGGCTGGGGCATCGGGCTGATGGTCGAAATCCTTGCCGCCTGTCTTGGCGGCGGCGTGCTGAGCCGCGACGCCAAACCGCTGAAGGCGCCCGAGGGGGCGCCGCATGACCTGGGGCAGTATTTCGTGCTGATCCACCCGGGCGAAAGCGGGTTCTTTGACAAGGTGGCGCAGTTGGCGGCCTTTGTGGCCGAAGACGAAGGTTGCCGGATGCCGGGGCAGGGCAAGTCGGTGGCGCTGCGCGCCGCGGTGCCGCAACCGCTTTTGGACCAGTTGCACGATCTGGCCGGGACAAGCGGGGCATAACCCCGCCTGTGCTGTCAGGCGCGCTGGGTGATCCAGACCCCCAGCGCCATCACCGCGATCCCGGTGGCGCGGGTCAGGGTCAGCGGGCTGATCCTTGCCCCGAACAGGCCGAAATGGTCGATGGCGGCGGCGCTGATCAACTGCCCGAGCAGGACAAAGAACACCGCATTGCCGACGCCGAAATGCGGCGCGATCATCGTGATCGACAGCACGTAGAAGGCAACCAGAAGACCCGCCAGGAACAGGTGTCTTGGCGCATCGGCCAGCCGGTTCAGCCCCTGTGCGCCGCTTAGCCCCCAGACAAGGGTCGTGGCCAGCAGCGCCACGCAGAACAGGATCATCGCCGCCGCCACCGGCGAGCCAAGGCGCAGACCCAGGGCCGCGTTCAATGCGGCCAGCAGCGGAATGCCGATCCCGGCGGCCAGCATGACCAAAGCGTAATGTGCCATGATGTGCGCGCCCCTTATGGCAAAAAGAACGTGGCGCTGGCGGCGGCCACGGGCTTGCCCTCGGGCAGGGATGACAGCAGCGCCTCGGCAAAGATCAGCGCCCGCCCGGCGCGGATCACCCGGGCCTCGCAGCGGATGGTGTCGCCGCGCGCGGCGCTCAGGAACCGCGTTTCCAGGTTGGTGGTTGCCACCAGCTTGAATTCCCCCAGTTTTCCGGCGCAGGCAAAGACCATGCTGGTGTCCGCCAGCGTCGCAAGCGCCTGCCCGCAGACGATCCCGCCGACCCGGGCGATGGCCGCAGTGACGGGGATTTCCAGAACCGCGCCCTCGGCGTCGATGCGGGTGACCTGCGGCGACAGGGCCTGAACCCAGTCGGCGAAATTCTCGGCCAGCAGGCGCTGGGCGGTTTGCGTGGTAACCATCTGTGTCCCTTCCGTTTGCGATGGCACGATGGGGCCGCCGCGCCCCGCTGTCACCTGCGAATGATGCAGATCATGGGCCGCTTTGCGCTTTTGCGGCAATATGGTACCGTAAGAAAAAAGAGCAGAACAAAAAAATCGGAGCAGGACAATGGTTCGCATCTCGATGGCCCTTCTGGCCTTGGCGGCAGGCTGCAATCCGCAGCCGGACGATCCGGTCAGTGGCCGGGCGCTGTACGATGGCTATTGCGTGAAATGCCATGGCGAGCGCGGGCTGGGCGATGGGCCCATGGCCGCCGAGCTGCCGATCGCTGTCGCAGATCTGTCGATGCTGCGCGAAAGCAACGGCGGGGTCTTTCCCTACGAGGCGGTCATGACGCAGATCTACGGGTATCCGGGGCGCTATCACCAGGGGCTGATGCCGGAATTCGGCCCGGTTCTGGAAGGCCAGCAGATCGACTGGGTCTCGCCTTCGGGGCAGGTGGTCAGCACGCCGCGCGCGTTGGTCGAACTGGTCGATTATCTCGAACACCTTCAGCAATAGCGCTTGCAAGGGCGCGGTGCTCTTGTCACCTAGGGCGCAAAGAGACAGAGGAACGTCATGCGTAAAATCGCGATTGCATTCGCCGGGCTGACCGCCCTTGGGGCCTGCCAGCAGGGGGCCGAAATGCCCGGCCCGCAGGATGGCCGCGCCCTGTTCATGGAAAACTGCGCCGTGTGTCACGGGGCAGACGCCAAGGGCAACGGGGAACTGGCCCGGTCGATGGCCAAGCCGCCCAAGGACCTGACGCTGATCGAAATCCGCAACAAGGGCAGCTTTCCGCGCGCGCGGGTCATGTCGCTGGTCGATGGCTATGCGCGGTCGGACATGTCGGGGCCGGGAATGCCGGAATTCGGCGCCTTGCTCGAAGGCGACCTGGTGCCCTTTGATTCCGGCGACGGCATCCAGACACCGACCCCGCGCAAACTGGTGGCGCTGGTCGAATACCTCGAATCGATCCAGGCGAAACGCTAGGGGGCGCCGCGTGGGTGCGGGTGCGGGCCGTCAGGCGCTGACGGCCTTGCGCACCATGTCCCAGTAGTTCCGGGCGACCTCGTCCTCGGACAGGCGCCCGCCGCTGCGATACCATGTGGTGACGCCGGTCAGCATGGCGATCACCGCCAGCGTGGCGATCTTGGAATCGGCAACGTCGAACAGCCCTTCGGCGCGGCCGGCGCGCAAGATATCCTCGAGCGCGTTTTCATAATCGCGGCGCAGCCCCTCGATCACCTCGAAGTTCGGGCGGTCGAGGTTGCGCAATTCCATGTAGGAAATGAACACCGCTTCTGGCCGCGCCAGATGAAAGCGGATGTGAAAAAGGACAAAGCGTTCCAGCCGTTCCAATGGCGTGCCGGTCTGGGCCAGGCTGGTCCAGGCCTCCAGCAATTCGTCCATGTGCCCCTTCATCAGGGAAAACAACAGCGCCTGCTTGTCGGGGGTGTAATTGTACAGGGCGCCCGCCTGTACCCCGACCTCGGTGGCGATCTGGCGCATGGAAACGGCGGCAAAGCCGTGTTTGGCAAACAGCTTCAAGGCGGCCTCGCGCACGCGCGGGCCGGTGATCTGGGAATGACTGCCTTGGGTTCGTGCCATGCCTCAAGGTGTATCTGAACAGATGTTCAGATCAAGCGGGCGTCTTGCGTGCACCGCCAGAGTGCGGCAAGAGAGAGACATGGCAAACCCCTTGCGTGGCCCCCTGCGTCCCGGCGCGATGATCCTGATGACCGGTCTGCTGATCGGCCTGTCGGGCTGTGCGCAGTTTCCCGAACTGGACGCGGTGCAGACGCCGGGGATCGAACAGGCGCCCTATCCGGCGCTGGTGCCGCTGGACGGCCTCTTGGCCAATCCCGAACCGCGCGCCACGCTTGCGGTCCTGGGGCAGGTGCAGGGGCGGGTGTCGGGGCTTCAGGCGCGGGCCGACCGGTTGCGCCGGATGCGTGCCACCCCCGCCGCTTTGTCGGACCGGGTGGCGCGTTTGCGGCAAAAGGCGGCGACGCTGCGCGCGGCCGAGTGACCGCGCCCGGCAGGTCCTGCGGGCGCGGCCGTGGGTTGTGGCGGGTGCCTAGGCGCAGCAGCAGCTGTAGCAATAACACATGACAGCGCCCATCGGGCCGACCTCGAATTCGTAATCGGCCTTGGCGGGGACGAACATCCAGTCGCCCTGGGTCAGTTCCATGTCCTTGTAGTGGATCGAGCCGCTGATCATGAAGCGGATGCCATCGCCTTCGTCGTGGCTGTGGCGGGGCACCTTGACGCCCGGCGCCCCGGCCGAGATGTAAAGCGTCGTCGGGTCAGAAAAGAAGACCGGCAGCCGGGTCTTGGTGAAGCCGTCCGGCACGTTCGAGACGTTCAGCTGGTCATAGGCCAGTTTGCGGATCACCGGATCGCGCGATGTCAGGATGCGCCCGGTGTCCAGCCCGAATTCCTTCTGGATGTCGCGCAGTTCCTGCATGCAGCCTGCAAGGGTGGATTGGTTGGGGTTGAATGCCATCTGGAAAAATCCTTTTGTCCTATCTTGCCATCAATTCGGCAAGGACAAGCCTTTCATGCCTGCGCAATCCCTGCGCAAAGCTACCGTTAAAGTTGCGTGAATCTTGATGCGGGGCCGACACGGGCCGAAACAATTGCCGGTGCGGCCCCAGCCCCCGTTGCACCCGGACGCGCTTGGCGCTAACCGGAGCGCAACATTTCATCACGTTCAGGAGCCTTCCTTCATGTCCAGTCCTCTCCGTCTTGGTATCGCCGGTCTTGGAACTGTCGGCGCGGGGGTCGTGAAGATCGTGCGCCAGAAGGCGGCGCTTTTGTCCGCGCGGTCGGGGCGTATGGTGGAAATCACCGCCGTGTCGGCGCGCAACCGGGACAAGGACCGCGGTGTGCCGCTGGACAGCTACGCCTGGGAAGACGATCCCGTCGCCCTGGCCAAACGCGACGACGTGGATGTGTTCATCGAACTCATGGGCGGCAGCGATGGCCCGGCCAAGGCCGCGACCGAAGCGGCGCTGAAGGCCGGCAAGGACGTTGTCACCGCGAACAAGGCGCTGTTGGCCCACCACGGGCAGGCGCTGGCCGAACTGGCCGAGGCCAATGGCTGCGTGCTGCGCTTTGAGGCGGCGGTCGCGGGCGGCATCCCGATCATCAAATCCCTGACCGAAGGCTTGGCCGGCAACGAGATCAAGCGCGTGATGGGCGTGATGAACGGCACCTGCAACTACATCCTGACGCGGATGGAAGCGACCGGGCAGGGCTACGAGGCGCTTTTCGCCGAAGCCGACAAGCTGGGCTATCTTGAAGCCGATCCCAACCTGGACGTGGGCGGCATCGACGCCGGGCACAAGCTGTCGCTGCTGTCGGCCATTGCCTTTGGCACGCAGGTCGATTTCGACGGGGTCGAGCTGGAGGGTATCCAGCGTGTGGCGCTGGAAGATATCCGCCAGGCCGCCGACATGGGCTATCGGATCAAGCTGCTGGGCGTCGCCCGGATGACCGGCCGCGGGCTGGAACAGTCGATGGCGCCCTGCCTGGTGCCGGCCAATTCGCCGCTGGGCCAGCTTGAGGGCGGCACCAACATGGTCGTCGTCGAAGGCGACCAGGTGGGCCAGGTGGTGCTGCGCGGCGCCGGTGCGGGCGAAGGCCCGACCGCCAGTGCCGTGATGGGCGATGTCATGGACATCGCGCGCGGGCTGCGCATGACGACGTTCGGGCAACCTGCCACGACGCTGGTCAAAAGCACCTCGGCGCGGGCGGCGGCCCCGGCGGCCTATTACCTGCGCATGGCGCTGATGGACAAACCCGGCGCGCTGGCAAAGGTGGCCACGGTTCTGGGCGAAGCGGGGGTTTCGATCTACCGGATGCGCCAGTACGACCACGTCGACAATTCGGCGCCGGTTCTGATCGTCACCCACAAGACAACCCGCGCCACCCTGGACGAGGCGCTGACGCGGATGGGATCGACGGGGGTTCTGTCCTCGGACCCGGTGGCGCTGCGCATCGAGGAAGTCTGACTTTCGCGTCTTGCCCGCCGTCGTTAGCGCCAGCGGGACTTGCCGCTGGGGGGGCTTGCGGGCTACACCCCCGGTAAGGATTTGCACGCAAGGAAGATGTTCCCATGACCAGCCCGATCGATTTCAATGACCGCATGCTTTCTCTCGGGCTTGCCCGGGTGGCGGAACAGGCCGCCATCGCCAGCGCAGACTGGATCGGCCGCGGCGATGAAAAGGCCGCAGACCAGGCCGCCGTCAACGCCATGCGCGATCAGCTGAACCAGCTGGACATCAAGGGTGTCGTCGTCATCGGTGAAGGTGAACGCGACGAGGCCCCGATGCTGTACATCGGTGAAGAGGTCGGCAACGGCAACGGCCCGGGCGTCGACATCGCGCTGGACCCGCTGGAAGGCACGACCCTGACCGCCAAGGACATGCCCAACGCGCTGACGGTGATCGCCATGGGCCCGCGCGGCACCATGCTGCATGCGCCTGACGTCTATATGGACAAGCTGGCCATCGGCCCGGGCTTTGCCGAGGGCGTCGTGTCGCTGGACATGAGCCCGAAGGAACGCGTCGAGGCGCTGGCAAAGGCCAAGGGTTGCACGACTGCGGACATCACCGTTTGCATCCTGGAACGCCCACGCCACGAAGAGATGATCGCCGAAGTGCGCGCCACCGGCGCCGGCATCCGGTTGATCACCGACGGCGACGTCGCGGGTGTCATGCATTGCGCCGAGCCGCACATCACCGGTATCGACATGTACATGGGTTCGGGCGGCGCCCCCGAGGGCGTTCTGGCGGCCGCGGCGCTGAAATGCATGGGCGGTCAGATCTTTGGCCGCCTGCTGTTCCGCAACGACGACGAACGGGGCCGCGCCGCCAAGGCCGGGATCACAGACCTGGACAAGATCTATACCCGCGACGAGATGGTCACGGACAACGTGATCTTTGCCGCCACTGGCGTCACGGGCGGGTCGCTTTTGCCGGGGATTCGCCGCGAGGTTGGTTGGCTGACCACCGAGACGCTGCTGATGCGGTCCAAGACCGGGTCGGTGCGGCGGATGAGCTATCGCAACCCCACCAGCTGATGTGGGGGCCGGGGAAGGGGGGCTTTGCCCCCGCCGTGCCTTTGGCACGACTCCCCCAGAGAATTTTTTCCAAGAAGAAGCAGGGGCGCGGCTTTGGCCTATCTGGGCGTTGAGAGCAGTCTGACCGGGCGACGCTGGGTCGGTCCGACGTCCGAGGTGGAGCGCCAGTCCGAGGCTCTGGTGCAGGCGCACGGCTATCCGCGCGGACTGGCGTTGGTTCTGGCGCGGCTTGGGGTCACGCCGGCGGAAGCGCCGGGCTACCTGGAGCCGAAGTTGCGCGATCTGCTGCCCGATCCGCGATCTCTGCGCGACATGGAAAAGGCTGCGGCGCGGTTTCTGGAGGCGCTGCGCCACCGGCAGAAGATCGCGGTTTTTGCTGACTATGACGTGGATGGCGGCAGTTCTGCGGCGCTTTTGATCCATTGGCTTCGGCAGATGGGTCTGGGGGCCACGCTGTATGTTCCGGACCGGATCGACGAGGGCTATGGCCCCAATGCACCGGCAATGCGCGATCTGGCGGCGGCGCATGATCTGATCGTCTGTGTCGATTGCGGAACCCTGTCGCACGAGGCGATTGCTGCGGCCAAGGGGGCCGACGTGGTGATCCTGGACCACCATCTGGGCGGGGAAACCCTGCCCGAGTGTCATGCGGTGGTGAACCCCAACCGGCAGGATGAAACCGGTGATCTTGCGCATCTTTGCGCGGCGGCCGTGGTGTTCCTGATGCTGGTCGAGGCGGGGCGTCAGCTGCGCGAGGCGGGGGCCAAGGGGCCGGACCTGATGGCGCTGCTGGACCTGGTGGCGCTGGCCACGGTTGCGGATGTCGCGCCCTTGAAGGGGGTCAACCGGGCCCTTGTGCAGCAGGGGTTGAAGGTGATGGGCGCGCGGGCGCGGCCCGGGCTGGTGGCGCTGGCGGATGTGGCCAAGCTGGATACCGCGCCGTCGTCCTATCACCTGGGCTATGTGCTGGGGCCGCGGGTCAATGCGGGCGGGCGCATCGGGCAGGCCGATCTGGGCGCGCGGCTGTTGGCCACTGACAACCCGCACGAAGCGCAGGCCATGGCCGAACGGCTGGACCAGTTGAACACTGAACGGCGGGATATCGAGGCGGCGGTACGTGCCGCTGCCCTTGCGCAGGCCGAGGACCGGGGGCTGGATGCGCCGCTGGTCTGGGCGGCGGGCGAGGGTTGGCACCCCGGTGTTGTCGGGATCGTCGCATCGCGGCTGAAAGAGCTGACAAACCGCCCGGCGGTGGTGATCGGCCTGGACGGCGACGAGGGCAAGGGATCGGGCCGGTCGGTTTCAGGCGTGGACCTCGGGGTATCGGTACAAAGGCTGGCGGCCGAGGGGCTGTTGATCAAGGGCGGGGGCCACCGGATGGCCGCCGGTCTGACGGTCGCGCGTGACAAGCTGGAGGCCGCGATGGAGCGCCTGTCCGAGATGCTGGCCAAGCAGGGCGCGGGGCAGGGCGGGCCCTCGGACCTGCGGCTGGACGGGATGTTGATGCCCGGCGCGGCCAACCTGGATTTGGTCGAAAACCTGGAGCGCGCGGGGCCGTTTGGCCAGGGCGCGCCGGGGCCGCGCTTTGCCATTGCTGACGCGCGGATTTCCTATGCGCGGCAGGTCGGTACCGGGCATCTCAAAATCGCCTGTGACGACGGTCTGGGCGGGCGGCTGGAAGGCATTGCCTTTGGCGCCTTTGACGGGCCGATGGGGGCGGCGTTGATGAATCACGGCGGCGCGCGATTCCATTTGGCGGGCCGACTCGAGGTAAACGAATGGGGCGGGCGCCGTTCGGTTCAGCTTCGGCTGGAGGATGCGGCGCCTGCTGCCGGGTAGGTCAGCGGGGGTGATTTTTATCCGATTGATTTTGCGGGATAAAAAATAGAAATTCGCGGCTGCGGAAAAAACTTTGCCGGAAGGTGAAAAAGTTGAAATTTCCGCTTGCAAGCGCGTGGTTCATTTCATAGAAACCGCCTCACGCCGCAGCGGTGGACACGGTCCGAAGCAGCGGAAACACAGAGTGGCCCGTTCGTCTATCGGTTAGGACGCCAGGTTTTCAACCTGGAAAGAGGGGTTCGATTCCCCTACGGGCTGCCACTTTTCCCCAAAAACTCAGTCAGTTGCCAGATCAAGACCACCGCCTTTGCGTCTTGCCGTCACATGGGTTTGGCCTGATCCGTGGTTCGCGTTTTGGCGCGGCGCGTCGGGGCTCTGTGGCTTTTGAAATCCCGGTTTTAGCTGGCCCCCAGGCATTGGACGCGGGGCGCCTTTCATGGCGGCCCGGACGGGGCGGTTTGCCGCCTGGGTGCGTCTGTACGCACGAAAACGGCGCGGAACTGGTGTTCCGCGCCGTTGCCGTTCCAGAGGGGCGTAGGGGTCAGCCCAGGGCGTCGTTGCAGCGTTTGCAGGTGCCCGGGTGCTGATGCGTGCCGACGTCTGGCAGGATCTTCCAGCAGCGCTGGCACTTGTCGCCGTCTGCCTTTTCGAACACCACGCCGACGCCTTCGACCTCGGGCATGCGGAAGGCTTCGTTCGGCATGGGATCACCGGTCAGCTGCACGTCCGAGGTGATGCAGATATCCTCGAACGGGACGGATTTCAGCGCCGCCAGCATTTCGGCGTCGCGCACATGCACCACCGGCGCTGCCTCGAGCGAGGCACCGATCACCTTGTCGGTGCGCTGCACCTCAAGTGCGGCGGTCACGGCGCGGCGGGCGCGGCGAACCATCTGCCATTTCGCGGCCAGCGGTTCGTTCAGCCAGTCCTTGGGCGTGTCCGGGATATCGATCAGGTGCACGGAGGACGATTCGCCGGGGAAGCGTTCCAGCCAGACCTCTTCCATGGTGAAGACAAGGATCGGCGCCAGCCAGGTGGTCAGGCGGTGGAACAGGATGTCCATGACCGTGCGCGCGGCGCGGCGGCGCGCGGTGTCGCCATCGCAGTACAGCGCATCCTTGCGGATGTCGAAGTAGAAGGCAGACAATTCCAGCGTGCAAAAGTTGAAGACCTGCTGGAATACGCCCTGAAAGTTGTACTCGGCATAGCCCTTGCGCACCACGTGGTCGAGTTCGGCCAGGCGGTGCAGGACATAGCGTTCCAGTTCCGGCATGTCGGCGGGGTCGACCCGCTGGCTGTCGTCGTAATGGGCCACGGCGCCCAGCAGGTAACGCATGGTGTTGCGCAACCGGCGATAGCTGTCGGCCACGCCTTTGAGGATCTCGGCCCCGATGCGCAGGTCGGCGGTATAGTCCGACTGGGCCACCCAAAGCCGCAGGATATCGGCGCCGTACTGTTTGGTCACATCGTCGGGCGACACGGTGTTGCCCAGCGATTTGGACATCTTGTTGCCCTTTTCATCCAGCGTGAAGCCGTGGGTCAGAACACCGCGATAGGGCGCGCGGCCCTTGGTGCCGCAGGCCTGAAGCATGGACGAATGGAACCAGCCGCGATGCTGGTCGGTGCCTTCCAGGTACAGGTCGGCAATGCCGTCCATGGCCCCGTCAGGCCGGTCACGCAGCACAAAGGCATGGGTCGAACCGGAGTCGAACCAGACGTCGAGGATGTCGAACACCTGATCGTAGTCATCGGGATTGACGATATTGCCCAGGAACCGCTCTTTTGCGCCGTCCTTGTACCAGGCGTCCGCGCCCTCGGCCTCGAAGGCCTCGGCGATACGGGCGTTGACGTCCGTATTGCGCAGCAGGAAATCATCGTCCGTCGGCAGCGCGCCCTTCTTGGTAAAGCAGGTCAGCGGCACACCCCAGGCGCGTTGACGCGACAGCACCCAGTCGGGGCGCGCCTCGATCATCGAATACAGGCGGTTGCGCCCGGTTTGCGGTGTCCATTTCACCAGTTGGTCGATGCTGGTCAGGGCGCGCTGGCGGATCGTGGTGCCATAGTCGTCCTGACCGTCGCCGACCGGCTTGTCGATGGCGGCGAACCACTGCGGCGTGTTGCGATAGATCACCGGCGCCTTGGAGCGCCAGGAATGCGGATAGCTGTGGGTCATGCGGCCACGGGCGATCAGCCCGCCGACCTCGACCAGCTTGTCGATCACGGCCGCGTTGGCCTTGCCTTCCTTGCCCTTGCGGTCAAAGACCTGCAGGCCCGCGAAGATCGGCACATGCGGCAGGAATTCCGATTCCTCGCCGACGTTGTGGGTCATCCGGTCCATCCAGCCGCGCGCGACAAAGCATTCATAGTCGTCCTGACCATGGCTGGGCGCGGTGTGCACGAACCCGGTGCCGGCGTCGTCGGTGACATGGTCGCCGTCGATCATCGGAACGTCATAGTCCCAGAAGCCGTCCGCGCCGTCGAGGCCGCGGAAAGGGTGGGCCAGCGTCAGCGACGCCAGCTCATCTGCCGTCACATCGCGCAGGCGGCGAAACATCGTGGGTTCCAGCCGCGCCTTGCCCAGCACCTCTTCGGCGAGGGTATCGGCCAACAGGTAACGATCCCCGATGCGCACCCAGCATTCCTCGGGGCGGCCGGTGATTTCATACAGCCCGTACGAGATGGCGGGGTTATAGGCGACCGCCTTGTTCGAGGGGATGGTCCAGGGGGTCGTGGTCCAGATCACGACTTTGGTGCCGACCCATTCGGAGCGCACCTTTGCCATATCTACGTCATCCCAATTACCGGCATTTTGTCTTCCGGGAATCGGATCGCTACCCTCAAACTGGACTTCCATCGCATGCTGAATCGAGTTTTCCGATACATCGACCACCTTGAAGGGCACCCAGATCGTGTGGCTCTTGTGATCGTGGTATTCGATCTCGGCCTCGGCCAGCGCGGTCTTTTCGACCGGCGACCACATCACCGGCTTGGAGCCTTGGTACAGTGTGCCGTTCATCAGGAACTTCTGGAATTCCTCGGCGATCACGCGCTCGGCGTGGAAATTCATCGTCAGGTAGGGATCGGGCCAGTTGCCGGTGACGCCAAGGCGCTTGAATTCCTCGCGCTGGACGTCGATCCAGCCCTCGGCGAACTTGCGGCATTCCTGGCGGAAGTCGATGACCGGGACTTCGTCCTTGTTCTTGCCTTTCTGGCGGTACTGTTCCTCGATCTTCCATTCGATCGGCAGGCCGTGGCAATCCCAGCCGGGGATGTAACGCGCGTCATGGCCCATCATCTGCTGCGAGCGCACGACCATATCCTTGAGCACCTTGTTCAGCGCATGGCCGATGTGCAGGTTGCCGTTGGCATAGGGCGGGCCGTCGTGCAGCACGAAATCGGGCCGGCCCTCTTTCTCGCGCAAGCGGTCGTAGACGCCGATCTTTTCCCAGCGCTCCAGCCAGGCGGGCTCGCGCTTGGGCAGGCCGGCGCGCATCGGGAAATCGGTCTTGGGCAGGTTCAGGGTGTCTTTGTAGTCGGGGGTCTGATCGGTCATTGCCGTATCTTTCCTAAATGGTCAGGGGGTGCATGTCGCAAGGGTGCGGTTGAATGCGGCGCGGATGGTCCATACGCCTTAGCCCGGCGGCCCTGTGTCAGAGCGCCGGGGATATAATTCGAATAATGATCGCAAATCCCATCATCTTGGGGGCGGTTATAGGCCCGCGCGCGGCGATGGTCCAGAGCCGCGACACGCGGCGCAATGGCGCCCCTGTCGGCCATGTGCTACAGCCGCCGCCATGACCAGTTTGCCGCCCAAGTTCGACATCACCCGCGAAGAAATCGACCGCGTCGTCGCGGCCTTTTATGCCCGTATCCGAAGCCATCCGGGGCTGGGTCCGGTCTTTGCCGCGCATGTCCACGAATGGCCCCCGCACGAGGCGAAGGTCGCCGGGTTCTGGGCCAATGCGATCCTGCATGAAAGCAGCTATGACGGCAATCCGCTGTTGGTGCACCGCGAGGCGGGCAATGTCCGGCCCGGCATGTTCGAAACCTGGCTGGCGCTGTTCGACCAGGTGCTGGCGCAGGAATTGCGCCCGGATCAGGCCCGCGCCTGGTCAGCGCTGGCGCACAGGATCGGGCGATCCTTGCGGGCGGGTGTCGTCGAACGGGTCAAGGGGCCCGGCGGCGTGCCGATTCTGCGCTAGGGCGCAGCCTGTCCGTCCGGACCCGGCGCAAAGGAGGCCGCACCATGACCCAGCGTTTGAAGATTGCCGTGGCAGGCGCCGGGATCGGTGGTCTGGCGGTGGCCGCCGGGCTGGCGCAGGCGGGCCATCAGGTGCAGATCTTCGACCAGTTCGACGCGCCCGCGCCGGTCGGCTCGGGTCTGGTGATCCAGCCGGTGGGGCTGGAGGTGCTGCATCGCCTTGGGGCAGGTGCCTTGGCCGAGCATCAGGGCAACCGCGTCACCCGACTGCTGGGCCACGAGGCCGACAGCGGGCGCCGGGTTCTGGATGTCAGCTATGGCACGGGCAAGGACGCGCGCTTTGGTCTGGCGATCCACCGCGCGGCGCTGTTTGGCGCGCTGTTTCAGGTGGCGCAGACCGCGGGCGTGCAGATCTGCGCCGGGCACCGGGTCAGTGCGGTCAGCGGGCAGGACCTGTTGTTTGAAACCGGCCGCGCCGGGCCGTTCGACATGATCGTGGACGCCTGCGGCGCAGGCTCGCCCTTGTCGCCGCTCCGGGCGCGGGCGCTGGGCTATGGGGCGCTTTGGACGACGGTGGACTGGCCGCAAGACAGCGCCTTGCCCCGGGACGAATTGCGCCAGGTCTATCGCCGCGCCGACCGGATGCTGGGCGTTCTGCCGATCGGCACGGTGCCGGGGCAGCAGGGAAGCAAGGCGGCGATCTTCTGGTCCTTGCCGCGCGGCGGTCATGCGGATTGGCTGGCGGCGGGCCTTGACGCATGGCGCAACGAGGCCGGCGCGCTTTGGCCCGCCTATGCACCCTTTGCGCAGCAGGTCCGCGACCCGGCGCAGATGACCATGGCGCGTTATTCCCACGGCACCCTGCGCAAACCCTACGGGCGCGGCGTGATCCATATCGGTGACGCGGCGCACCGGGCCAGCCCGCAACTGGGGCAGGGGGCGAACATGGCGCTTCTGGATGCCTGGGCCCTTGTGCGGGCGTTGGGCGTCGCGCAGGGTGATGCCGATCTGGCGGCGCTGTACTATGCCCGCGCGCGGCGCTGGCATGTTTGGGGTTATCAGGCCATGAGCTGGCTGTTCACCCCGCAGTACCAGTCCGATAGCCGGTTGCTGCCTGCGCTGAGGGACCACGTCCTGTTCCCCGTGTCACAGGTGCCCCCCGTTCCCAGCGTCTTGACGCGTCTGGTGTGTGGGGACCTGTTGCCTCCGGCGGGATCGCTGGCGTAGGGGCGTCTTGCCCGGTCCAAACGGCCTGCCGCGCGTCCTGGGCGCGCCGGTCCGACCGGCGGTGGATCAGGCGCAGGATGATCGCCGGAATGCCCATGGCGATCCAGAAGCTTTGGATAAGGGCAGCGGCCAGGTTGAATTCCTGCGCCAGCGAGATCAGCACAAGCGTGGCGGCAAAGATGTTTCCGCAGAAATACAGGATGCTGTCGCTGTGCAGGACGCGCAGCGACAGGCAGGAATACAGGGTGACATAGGTGAGAAATCCAAGCACGCCGATAATACGAAGCACATCGGCGCCGACGGCCGTTTGTAAATAGTCCAACATTGGAAAGCCCCGTGAGCAGGAGTTTGAAAAGGGTTCTGAAACAATGCTCCAAGGCTAGAAGAGCGGGCTGGCCCGCTCCAGTCAGGTATTCCTGACGTCGGCGAAAAGGCGCGGTTGCCCGCCGCCGCGCCGCGCCGCAACCCAAAGGCCGACCCCATCGGGCGATCAGCGCGCGCAATCACATGGCAAACAGGGTGCCCGCCGAATAGGCGATGACCGCCGCCACGCCGCCAATGGCAAGGGTTTCCAGCCCCGACCGCCACCACGGGCTGAGCGACCAGATGCTTTTCAGCGTCCCGATGGCAAAGAATCCGCACATGGTCAGCACCGACGAGGCCAGAAACGCCTCGGCCGCGCCAAAGAAGAACGGCAGCAGAGGGATCAGCCCGGCGATCAGAAAGGCCGCAAAGGTCACAAGCGCCGCGCGCATCGGGTGCGGCTCGACCGAGGACAGCCCGTATTCGCCCTCCAGCATGGCGGCGATCCAGTTGTCCTGATGCGCGGCGATCTGCGCGGTGGCCTGCTCCAGCGTGTCGCCCGACAACCCCTTTTGCGCCAGGATGGTGCGCAATTCACGCAGCTCGCCTTCGGGATTGTTGGCGATATGGCGGGTTTCGACGGCGCGCAGGCGCTTGATGTCGTCCAGCTCTGTCTTGGTCGCCGAATAATTCCCTGCCGCCATGGAAAATCCGTCGGCCAGAACGTTGGCAAAGCCAAGGGCGATGATGACATAGGGCGACAGCCCCGCCCCCGCGACCCCGGCCACGATGGCAAAGGTGGTTACAGATCCGTCGATGGCGCCATAGACCACGTCGCGCAGATAACCGCGTCCGGGGGGCTGTGACAGGCGTGCGTCAATCTCGGCCTGGCTGTGGCCGTGCTCGATGGATTGGGTCATGGTGTCTCCTTGCAGGCAGAATGCGGCGCAAGTGGCGCGCTGCGCCATGCGCTATGTCAAACGCCGGGCAGCTTGTCCGTTCCGGTGTCCTTGTCCGGGCCGGGGCCGGCGCGGGTTTGCACCCAGCGATTGAACCAGGCGAGCCCGGCCAGCGACAGACCCAGCACCAGAAAGGAAAACACCCGCACCAGCCCGCTGAGCCCCGAAATGTCGATCAAAAAGACCTTGGCCACCGCCAGCGCGATCACCAGGACCCCGACCCGGCGCAGCAGATCAGACCGCCGCGCCAGCGCCTGGTAGAACAGCAGCGCCCCGGTCAGCAGAAGGGCAACGGTATAGGAATAGAGCTCGGGCTGGGTCACGCCATGGCTGACGCGCATCGCCTCGCCGCCCTGCCAGACATGGCGGATGGTCAGAGCGGCCCAGAAGACGGCCAGCCCCAGCGACACCCCACCCAACGCAAGACGCGTCCAGCGTGGCAGGGTGCCCAGCCTCCAGGCCCCCGCCGCAAGGATGATCGCCGGCAGCAGATAGGCCGGTATCAGGCTGTTGAGAACGGGCCAGCCGATGACGCTTTGACTGCCGACAAGCGGGTTCGCCAGCGTCAGCGCCAGCACCATCATCAGGGCGGCAATCGCGCCAAAGACGCAGGACAGCGCGATGCGCACATAGCGCATGCAGCCGCCCAGGCTTTGACGGTGCACCTGCGCCAGCGCGACCCCCGCCCAGACACAGGCATAAAGCCCGAAACCCCAATGGGTTTCAGAGGTATCCTGCCGCGAAAAGGCGGCAAAGGCGTGATACAGCGTCAGGCTCAGCGTCATGCCCCCGGTCGACCAGGCGGCGCTTTCCAGAAAGACCCGGCTGCGCGGGCGGTCCATCGCGGCCAGCAGCCAAAGCGCTGCCAGAAAGGCTGTCAGCGTGCCGCCATAGGCCAGCAGCATCGACAGCACCGGCGCCCGGGTGGCCCAGTCAAGGCCCGGGTCCACGGTCAGCCGATACCCCAGCGCCACCACCCCGGCGGCGATGTAGGTACCCATCAAGGGCATGTCGAACCGCCGGTCCAACCCGGCGGCGGCCAGCACGGTTGCGGCCAGCGCCAGGGTCAGGGCCGATTGGCTCAGGACCAGACCCAGGCCAAAGGCCAGGCAGGCCAGAGCCGAAAGCGCAGCCAGCGACGCGCGGGTCGGATCGGCGCCATCGCGGCGGGCAAAGCGTTCGGCCAGTACGGTCATTACCGCTGCCACAAAGGCGGCGTGCAGCGCCCAAGGGTAGGCACCGATGATCTGGTCGGGGTGCCAGGACATATCCAGGAACAACCCGGCGGCAGGGGCGATCAACGCCGCGGCGGCGGCCCAGACGATGCGGTTCTCGGGCACGGCAAAGCTGCGCCAGGCGGCCATCAGGCTGAGGATCAGCGCGGCGCCCAGGGCTTGGCTGATGTCGCGGATCATGCGGGTTTCGGTCTGCTCGGCGGCGGCCTGCAGTTGCAGCGTGATGGCGTCGCGTGCCGCCAAGTGCAGATCGGGCAGACCCAGCAGCGCCATCAAGGTCAAGACAGGCAGCAGCGCATGGTCCTGAAGCGCCGGGGCCCTGGCCGACCAAAGCATGTAAAGCGCGCCAAGGGCGGTCACCAGCGCAATGGCGCTCCAGTAGGTCAGGGCGCTGTGCGGGGTCTGCGCCGCGATGGCAAGGCAGGCGGCCAGCAGGCTGCCCAGCGACAACCGGGCCGGGAAGATCGGCCAGCTTGCCTTGCGCAACAGGGTTTCGGCCAGGCAAGGGCCGCCATGATCGGGCACAAGGTCGCGGGCGGGGATCAACGTTGCCATGACGCTCAGCCCGGCGGCAAAGCCGGCGAAGGCCAGCGCCAGGCTGTCGCTGGGGGCGCTCAGCACCTGCAACATCCAGCCCGCACCGAACCCCAAAACCAGCGCCAGAACACTGACCCAGGCCCAGCGGCGCAGCGTGTCGATGCCCAGGCCAAGCGCGCTGAGCAGCGCAAAATACAGCAGCAGCCATTCGGGCGTCTCGGACGATCCGCCGACCAGGAAAGGCGCGGCCATGCCGCCCAGCAGGCCGATCGCGGCCAGCAAGGGACCATGGAACCAACCCAGGACCATCCCGCCAAGGGCGACGGCGAACAGCCCGGCCATGGCCGGACCGGGCTCGATCAGCCCGTACAGCATGCGCGCCGCCAGGATGCCCCCGAACAGTGACACCAGCCCGGCGCTGGACAGGACCGAGGGCAGATAGGCGGCGCTGCTGTCCTCGCTGTCGCCAAAGCGGCGGCGGATGTATTCACCCGCAGCGATCAGCGCCGCGCCAAGGACAAGCGCGGCAGCAACCCGCGCCTGCGGCGGCAGCAGGCCGTTTTCCATGCCGTATTGCACCAGGAACAGGCCGGACAGCGCCAGCGACACGGCGGCAACGGCATAAAACCAGTTTTCCCGCAACCAGGCGGCCAGCGCCTCCATCCGTTCCCTGCGAAAGACCACGGCTTGCGACTCTGGGTCCTGCGGGGTCGGGGATGGGACCGGGGCAGCGGCAGGGGCCTTTCGCGCGGCGCCAACCCATGGCGTGCGCTCGGGCGATACCGGGACGGCGTCCGGAATGTCCTGCTGCCGCGGGTCCTGGCGGACCTGCGGGCTGTCCTGACGGGTGCCATCGGTTGCGGCAACAGCGCGGTCGGCCCCGGGGGCCTCGTCCAGCCGCCGGGTCAGGTCCCGCACCTTGTTCTTCAGGTCCGAAACCGCCAGCAGCAGGTAGATCACCGCGACCGGAATCGCCAGAAGCGCCAGCGCAAGCAGTAGAAGAAGGGGTTCCAACACGGGGCGGCTCCTGCAATTTTGCTCAGGATACGCCGTTGCCGGGCGAAAGAAAGGTAAGATTTACCAGACTGTTGGCGAGGCTCAGCCCTTGTCCGAGCTGAACAGCCCGCTCAGCGCCGTGCGCACGATGCCGCGTACCGAAGGCCGGCTGCCTTTCCCGAAAGGCAGGGGGCGACAGACCTCCATGGCGGCGACGCCGACCCGCGCGGTCAGCGCACCGTTCACCAGGCCTTCGCCAAAGCGGCGCGACAGCTTGCCCAGCAGGCCGCCGCCCAGGATCGGCTCCAGCATGTCGTCGCCCACGGCCACGGCGCCGGTCGCGACCAGGTGCGACATCACGGCCCGCGTCAGGCGCAGACTGCCCAGCGTGCCCGAACGCCCGCCATAGATTTCGGCGATGCGGCGGATCATCCGCAGGTTGGCGGTAAGGGCGGTCATCACATCGGCCAGCGCCAGCGGGACAAGCGCGGTGACCGTGGCGACCTGGCGCGCCGCGGCCTCGACCTGCGCCTTTGCGGCGGCGTCCAGCGGCGTCAGCAGCTCGTGCTCGGCCAGGTCCAGCAGCGCGCCGGCGTCAAAGACCTCGGGTTCGCGTTCGGCCAGCCGGTCACGGCCCCAGCGCGTATCGTCGCGGCCTTTGTATAGCGCGGTCAGCCGCGCGGTCACGGCGCGGGCCTGTTTCAGATCGTCATCAGCGCGGGCGGTCATGGCGGCATGGTGCAGCGCGTCGATGCGCGACAGGCGCGAAAAGGCGGCCAGTTCCTTGATTGCGATCAGCCCAAGCGTCAGGACGAACAGCCCCATCAGCACCGCCACCGCATAGCCCAGCAGCGGCACACTGGCGATCAGGCCGGTGACATAGTTCCAGGCCGCGATCGACACCAGCGTCCCGGTCAGCGCCAGCAGCAACCGCCAGAACCAGCGCGCCAACCGCGACGGCGGCCGCGCGCCCAGGGCGGCGACCGTGGCCATGGCGCGGCCCTGGGGGGGCATCTCGGGGTGCAGGTCCGGCACCGGCGGCGCCTCCGAGGGGGAGGGCGCGGCCTGGTCTTCGAGGTCGATCAGCACGGGGCCTTTGCGATCAGTCATGCGCGGCGTCCTTCAGGGTCAGGGGGGCAGGCCAGCGATAGCGGATATCGGGCAGACCTTCTTCGTTGCTCGCACCATCGGTGCGTTCCAGAACGGCAAAGCCTTCGCGTTCGTAGAACCGCTGCGCACCGGTATTGGCGGCAAAGGTCCACAGTTCGAGCCGGCGGCACTGCGCCTTGGCGTGATCGATCAGCGCCTTGCCGACGCCGCCGCCCTGGGCGTTGGCCGCCACATGCAGCGCGTGCACATATTCGTCGTCGCGGGCGATGAAACCCAGCAAGGTACGGTCCTGCGCCGCAACGGTCACCCAGCCGCGGTCGATCAGCTTGCCGGCATGGGCGATATCCTCGGCCCCGCTGTGCAGCATGGGTTTCCAGTCAAAGCCTGCGACCGCTTCGGACATCATGGCGCCCAGCTTGCCGGCATCGGTGCTGCGCGCGGGGCGCAACTGGAAAGGCTGGGTCATAGCCGGTCTCCGATCAGGAATTGCGCGGCGCGGTCCAGCCGGATGTGCGGTGGCCCCTCGCCGGGTTTCAGCGTCAGCCGGGCGGGGGCAAAGCGCATGATCCGGTAATCCTGGTCCAGCCAGCTGTCCGCGCCCTCGCGCGCCGGACCCAGCAGATGCGCCGGGTCCTGCGGCAATTCGCCGGGATAAAAGGCCGCCTGCTTGCCGCCGTCCAGCAAGGTGCCGCGCACGCAGTCCAGTTCGCGCCCGCCGTGGGAAATCGTCTGTTCGGTGGTGGCGCGCAGCGCGGCCATGGACATGGCCTGCGTTTCGGCCCCCGAGAACCGCGCACGGTCGCGGGCTTCGCGCACCAGCGCCTCCATGATGGCGGTCAGGCGGGGGTGCTGGCTGTGATGCAGGTGGTCCGCCTTGGTGGCGGCGAACAGCACCTTTTCCACCCGCTTGCCCAGCAAAAGCTGCGTCAGAAAGGCATTCGCCCCCGGGCGAAAGGCGGTCAGGATATCGGCCATGGTGCGGCGCAGGTCCTCGACGGCCCGTGGCCCTGCGTGGATCGCACCCAGGGCGTCGACCAGCACGACCTGGCGGTCGATCCGCGCGAAATGATTGCGAAAGAACGGTTTGACCACCCGCGCCTTGTAGGCCTCAAAGCGCCGCTCCATCTCGCGCCACAGCGATTTGCGCGGAGCACCGGACTGCGGCGGCAAGGGGGCAAAGGTCAGCACCGGACTGCCCGCCATCTCGCCCGGCAGCAGGAACCGCCCCGGCGAGCAATCGGAAAACCCGGCATCGCGCGCCGCATGCAGCGCCCGGGTATAGACGTCCGACAGGGCGCGGGCGCGCGATTCGTCCAGATCGCCGCCGGCCTCTTCGGCGCGGGCCATGGCCACATAGGCCGGCCCGTCCGGACGCGCCGCCATGCGCTCCAGCATTTCCTCGGACCAGCCCGCATAGGTCTTGTCCAGCAACCCAAGGTCCAGCAGCCATTCGCCGGGATAATCGACAATGTCCAGATGCACGGTGCGCGGCCCCTGCAACCCGGACAACAGCCCGCTGGGCCGGATCTTCAGCGACAACCGCAATTCGGACACCGCGCGGGTGCTGTCGGGCCAATGCGGTGCGCTGGCGGTCAGGGCGCCCAGGTGCGCCTCATAGTCAAAGCGGGGCAGGGTGTCGTCGGGCTGCGGTTGCAGATAGGCCGCCAGGATGCGGCCCTCGGTCTGCGCCACCAGCTGCGGCATGCGGCCGCGATCCATCAGGTTGGCCACCAGCGAGGTGATGAAAACGGTCTTGCCCGCGCGCGACAGCCCCGTCACGCCCAGCCGGATGACGGGATCATGGAACACCCCCGTCACCGTGTCGGTCACGTTTTCGACGCCGCGCGCCAGCGTGTCGGCAAGTGTTCCAATAACCAAGTGCTGCCCCCAGGTTCCGTTCTTGACCCTCAAGATAGGCACGCCCGCCGCAAAGGGCCAGAGCAGAAGCCCCGCAGCCCCTTCCCCCGTGTTTCCTCTTGCCCCAAATATCCCGGGGGTGAGGCCGCAGGCCGAGGGGGCAGAGCCCCCTGATCCCGTAACCCCCATTGCTCCCCTCGAAAACAGAGGCTAACCCCTTTGCATGCCCAGATACGCTCTTCTCATCGAATACGACGGCCGCCCGTTTTCGGGGTGGCAACGGCAAGCCGAACAGCCCTCGGTCCAGGGGGCGATCGAAACGGCGCTGTCGCGGCTCGAACCGCGCGCGCATACCATCGCCGCCGCCGGGCGCACCGATGCGGGGGTGCACGGGCGCGGGCAGGTGGCCCATTGCGACATGGACAAGGACTGGGATCCCTTCCGCCTGTCCGAGGCGCTGAACTATCACCTCAAACCCGCGCCGGTGGCAATCCTGCGGGCAGTGCGCGCGCCGGATGACTGGCACGCCAGGTTCTCGGCGCGCGAACGGCGTTACCTGTTCCGCCTGTTGACGCGCCGCGCCCCGGCGACGCTCGAGGACGGGCATGTCTGGCGGGTGAACCACGATCTTGACCTGCAGGCCATGCGCGAGGGCGCGGCATATCTGGTGGGGCAGCATGACTTTACCACCTTCCGCTCGGTGGTGTGCCAGGCGCAATCGCCGGTCAAGACGATGAACGAAATCGACATCACCCGGGTGCAGGGCTTTGCGGGGCCGGAGATCCAGTTCCGCCTGCGCGCGCGGTCCTTTTTGCACAACCAGGTGCGCAGCATCGTCGGAACGCTGGAACGGGTCGGAGCCGGGTCCTGGACACCGCAGGACGTCAAGACCGCGCTTGATGCGCGCGACCGCGCCGCCTGTGGGCCGGTCTGCCCGCCGCAGGGGCTTTACCTGATGGGCGTCGGCTATCCCGACGATCCGTTCGCAGGCCCGCCCGCGCGCTAGTCGTTGTCGATATTCCCCGCCCCGGCGCCCGCCAGGCGCGAGGCCTCGGAGGCGGGCACATAGGTGCGGGCGGCCAGTTGGCCCAGCGCCTCGATCAGGCTTTGCGGTGCCTCGATACGCGGTGGAAAACGCAGCCTGGCCGGGGTATCCGTGTCGGCGGCGACGCGCAGCCTTGCCTGGCCGGCCTCGCCGTCGGCTTCGACGACGGTGCAGGCGGTCATCCGCAGCGGCAAGAGCCGGGCATAGGCCGTGGCCAGCGCCTCGTCGCCCGGGTGCAGGGTCAGTTCGACCTCGGGGCCGGTCAGGGACAGGGCGCGCAGCACATCATCCATCAGCAAGGGCAGGCGCAGCAGCGGGCTGTCCGCAGGATCGCGCAGCGCCGTCAGCAGGGCATCGGGCGGCTGTCCGGCGGCCAGGTATGCCACCGCAGCCTGGCCAAAGCGCGCGGCCTGTTCGGGCGGGAACCCTGCGCCGCTGGCGGCCTTTTGCGCCAGTCCCATGATTTCATTGGCTGACCGGGTCATGCGTGCAGCCCCCACAGCCACCAGTCATCGGCTGTTCCTTGCGCCACATCGTCCGGCAGGGGCGCGCCCTGGGCCAGCGCGATGCGGGTCCAGCGATCCGATTTCGGGTCGAACTTGGTCGCGCCGAAAAAGGCCAGCTTGCAGCGCAGCATGTCGATGGGCAGGCAGGCGGCGCCGATCAGGTTGTCGTGGATTTCCGAATAAGGGTGCAAAGCGTTGATCTGCACCCGGCGCAGCGCCAGTTCGTGTTCGGGGTGAGCGGCGCGAAATTCGCGCAGGTCGCAGGGGCCGTTCAAGGCCCGGTGCAGCGCCTGCACCCGGCGGGCGATGTCCAGCGGGCTTTCCAGCTCGGCCCCCGGTTCTTCAAAGCGCAGACCCAGCCGCGGTTCCAACTTTTCCTCTGAGACATACCAGAACTGGTGCTGTTCGGGCGGGGTGTCGAAATCGATGGCCAGCGCCCAGGCAAACCCTGTCTCGATCGCGCGGCGCAGGTCATCGGCCTTTGCAAAAGGCAGGGCGCGCAGGCCCAGCGGGTCGGCCATGCAATCGGACAGCCCATCCACCAGCGTCGGAAAGGGTTCCAGCAGCAGCGCAACCAGCAGTTCCTGCGTGTCCTGCGAAAGCGCCTGCGCGCGCACAAAAAGCTGGTCCAGCGGCGCGGGTCCCTCCAGCCGGGACAGCCAGTCCTGCACCTTTGGCCATTCGCCCGCGATCCGGTCGATGCGGGCCTGGTGTTCGGGGGCGGGGACGCGCCATTCGTCCAGGTGCAGCGCCGCGCGCCGGGCCAGGTGGTGCAACTGGTCCTTGTGGTCATCAGTCAGGGCATCCACCGCCCGCACCCGCGCCAAGGCCGTTTCGCGCGCCATCATCCAGTTGTTCAGCAGGATCGGGTGCGAGACCAGGAAAGGCGCCATGCCCAGCCCGGTGGAATTGCCGATGCCCAGGTGGCGTTTCAGCCTTGCGTCCAGCGGCGCCCCGCCCAGGTGTTCGACCAGATCATGGGTAAAGCTGCGGATCATCCAGACCGTCAGCATCTCGGCGGCAAAGGGTCCGGACAGCCCGGGCCTGTCCTCGATCAGGCCACGGTCGGCGATGCCGAACTTGCCGTTGCCATAGACCGCGGTGGTGCGCATCAGGTAGCCCACGGCGTTGATCAGCCCTGCGTCGGGCTGTTTGCCGGTGCGCAGGCTGTCGACCACATGGGAAAACAGCCGCACGGATTTGTTGGCGCGGCTCAGGACCAGGTCGGCCTGGGTGAACCGTCCGGCCTCTTGCCGGGGGGCGTTCTGCGCAATGCGGGCGATTTCATCGGCATCGGGCACCCCGTCATACAGGACATAGGCGCTGTCCCAGGCGGTGGCGATCACCCGGTCGCTGCGCATCTCGTCGGGCAGGTGGGATGAAATCGCCACCAGACTGTAAACCCGCCCGCCCAGCGTGATGGAATAGACCGCATGTCCATAGCCCTGTTCGTCGATCTCCCAGACCGGGCGGGTCAGCCGCGCGCGCTCGGCCGCCAGATCCCGCAGCAGGCTGCGCAGGAACGACAGGCGTGTGGGAAACATCGCCCCCATGCGCGACAGGCGCATGACCTCTTGCGGCGGGCGCAACGCGGTCTGAGGAGGAGGCGGGGCAAGATCCTTCATGGTGGAAGACTGCCAAAGGAATCCCGTTCTGGGAAGCGGATTTCGGCTGCGGGCGTCATATGGACTTCACACAGGGCCATTACCGGCGCAGTGTCGAGGCACACAAACAACAAGGGAGTCTGCAAATGCCGCTGCAATTCAACCGCCGTCAATTCCTTGCCGGAACCGCGGGCCTGATCGCCCTGCATCCGTTTTCCGCCCGGGCGGCCTCGGGTCAGGCGCACCTGCGCATCATGGAAACCACCGACATCCACGTGCATGTCTTTCCCTACGACTATTACGGCGACAAGCCGGTCGACACCGTCGGCCTTGCCCGCACCGCCAGCCTGATCGGAAATGTCCGCGCCGAGGCGACGAACTCGATCCTGCTGGACAACGGTGATTTCCTGCAGGGCAACCCGATGGGCGACTACATCGCCTATGAACGTGGCATGAACGAAGGCGACACCCATCCGGTGATCGCCGCGATGAACGCGCTGGGGTTCGATGGCTCGACCCTTGGCAACCACGAATTCAACTATGGGCTGGGGTTCCTGACAAAATCGCTGGCCGGAGCAGGGTTTCCGGTGGTCTGCGCCAACGTCGCCAAAAAGATGGGCGCCACCCCGACCGAAGACGAAACGATGCTGCCGCCCTATGTCATTCTTGAGCGCACCATCACCGATGGCGACGGCGCCAGCCACCCGATCAAGATCGGGCTGATCGGCTTTGTGCCGCCGCAGATCATGAACTGGGACCGCAAGCATCTGGAAGGCAACGTGCAGGCGCGCGACATCGTCGCCACCGCCAAGGCTTATGTGCCGCAGATGAAAGAGGCGGGGGCCGACATCATCATCGCGCTGTCGCATTCGGGAATCGGTTCGGCCAACCACGAGGACGGGATGGAGAACGCCGCGATTCCGCTGGCGGCGGTCGATGGCATCGACGCGATCCTGACCGGGCATTCGCATCTGGTGTTCCCTGGCCCCAGTTACGACGGCTGGGCCGGTGTCGACAATGCCAATGGCACGATCCACGGCAAACCTGCCGTGATGGCCGGGTTCTGGGGCAGCCACATGGGGCTGATCGACCTGATGCTGGAACGTGACGGCAACGGCTGGCGCATCGCCGCCCATACCTCCGAGGCGCGGCCCATCTCGCAGCGTAACGAGGACCGTTCGATCACCGCGCTGGTGGAAAGCGATCCGGCGGTTCTGGCTTCGGTCCAGGCCGAACATGACGAAACCCTGGCCTATGTGCGCCGCGCCGTGGGCAAGACCGACGCGCCGCTGCATTCCTATTTCGCGCTGGTGGCCGATGATCCGTCGGTTCAGATCGTGTCGAACGCGCAGCGCTGGTACATCGAACAGATGATGGTCGGCACGGCGCACGAAGGTCTGCCGATCCTGTCGGCGGCGGCCCCCTTCAAGGCAGGCGGGCGCGGCGGCCCCGAGTATTATACCGATGTGCCCGTCGGCGACGTGGCCATCAAGAACGTGGCCGACCTGTACCTGTATCCCAACACCGTGCGCGCCGTGCGCGTCACTGGCGCGCAGGTCAAGGATTGGCTGGAGCGTTCGGCGGGGATGTTCAATCAGGTTCAGGCCGGGGCGCAGGACGCCGTTCTGCTGAACCCCGATTTCCCGTCGTACAACTTTGACGTGATGGACGGGGTGACCTATCAGATCGACCTGTCACAGCCGTCCAAATTCGACCGCGACGGCGCGGTGATCAACGAAGACGCCAACCGCATCGTGAACCTGGCCTTTGACGGCCAGCCGATTGATCCGGCGGCCGAATTCATCATCGCCACGAACAACTACCGCGCCTCGGGTGGCGGCAGTTTCCCCGGCACCGGCGATACGGTCATCTTTGAAGGGCCCGACACCAACCGCGACGTGATCGTGCGCTATATCGTCGAAAAGGGCACCGTCAGCCCGCGCGCCGATGGCAACTGGTCCTTTGCTCCGATGGAGGGCACGACGGTGCTGTTCGAAACCGGCCCGGCGGGGGCTGGCTATGCCAGCGACGTGCCCGGCGTGACCATCGAAGAAGCGGGCATGTCCGACACCGGCTTTGCCCTGTTCCGCATCGCGCTGTAACCCGCGCCCGAAACGACAAAACGCCCCGGCCTGCCCCGGGGCGTTTTCTTTGGCGCCGGCAGGGGACAAAGCCGCGTCAGGCCGGACCAAAACTGTTTTCGTAAAACCGCAGCCAGTTGCCGCCCAGAATGCCATCGGTGTCCTCGCGCGAAAATCCGACCTCGCGCAGACCGTCGCGGATATTGTCCCAATCGCGGTTGTCCTGAAACCAGTCGGGCATCGGGGGAAAACCGGGGTTGCTGGCCGAGCCTTCGCCAAAGTCGATGTCCTTGGTCCAGCGCCCCACGCGCATCCATTCCACCACGCTGTCGGGCTGATCCTGACACAGGTCGCTGCCCATCCCGAGGTTCTCGGCGCCATAACGGTCCGCCGCCTCGGCGATCATCTCGCAGAAATCGGTCAGGCGGCAGTTGGTGCCACCCGCAAGGTGGTGCGGATACAGCGAAAACCCCAGCATCCCGCCGGAATTGGTCAGCGCCTTCAAAACCTCGTCCGATTTGTTGCGCAGGGCCGGGTGCCACCAGTCGGGGTTGGCATGGGTGATGGCGATGGGGCGGGTCGAATGGTCGATCGCCTCAAGGGTCGAGCGTTCTGCGCTGTGGCTCATGTCGATGACCAACCCGACGCGGTTCATCTCGGTCACCACGGCGCGGCCCATACGGGTCAGCCCGGTGTCCTCCTCCTCGTAACAGCCCGTCGCCAGCAGCGACTGGTTGTTGTAGGTCAGCTGCATGAAACGCACGCCCAGCTGGTGCACGATCTCGATCAACCCGATATCGTCTTCGATGGGGCTGGGGTTCTGGAACCCGAAAAACACCGCCGTGCGCCCGCTTTCCTGCGCCTCGCGCACATGGCGCGCCTCGGTCCCGCGCATCAGCATGTCGGGATACCGCTCGAACCAGCGGTTCCACTGCTCAAGGTTCAGGATCATCTCGCGCAGCGTTTCGTGATAGGCGATGGTCACGTGGATCGCGTCCACCCCGCCGGCACGCAGCTGGCGGAACACCTTTTCGGAAAAGTTGGCGTATTGCAGGTTGTCGATCAGGGGCGCTTTCATGGCCGCGACGCTAGCAAGGCGATCGGGCCCTGCCAATCCCCCGTGTGACAAGGGAAGATGCCCGTACCCGCAACATTTCCCTTGATTTCTGGCGCAATAGCGCGCATCAGGCGGCCATGACCAAAGCGACCCAAACCCGACGAGCCTGAGCTTATCCCCGCGTGCCAAATCGGCGCGCCCCGGTCCTTTTCGTCCTGCCACCCCTTTCAAAACTTGACTTGCCCACGGCGGCTTGCCACCAATCGGGCTTCCCAACTGAGGATAGCGATATGATCTCCCCCGTCCTGCCGACCTATGCGCGCGCGCCCTTGCACTTTGTCAAAGGCGAAGGCACCTGGCTGATCGATGAGACCGGGCGACGTTTCCTCGACCTCGGCAGCGGCATCGCGGTGAACGCGCTGGGCCATGCCAACCCCGAACTTGTGGCCGCCCTGACCGAACAGGCCAACAAGATCTGGCACCTGTCCAACCTCTACGAGATCCCGCAACAAGAGGCGCTGGCCCAAAAGCTGGTCGATGTCACCTTTGCCGATACGGTGTTCTTCACCAACTCGGGCACCGAGGCCTGCGAACTGGCGGTCAAGATGGCGCGCAAGTACTGGTACGACAAGGGCCAACCGGACCGGGTCGAGATCCTGACCTTCTCGGGCTGCTTTCACGGGCGTTCCTCGGCGGCGATCGCGGCCTCGGGGGCGGAAAAGATGGTCAAGGGCTTTGGCCCCATGCTGCCCGGCTTCGTGCACCTGCCCTGGGGTGATCACGACGCGCTGCACGCGGCGATCGGCGACAACACCGCCGCCATCCTGATCGAACCCGTCCAGGGCGAAGGCGGCATCCGCCCGCTGCCCGATCAATGCCTGCAAGGGCTGCGCAAGCTCTGCGATGAAAAGGGCATCCTGCTGATCCTCGACGAAGTGCAATGCGGCGTCGGGCGCACCGGGCGCCTGTTCGCCCATGAATGGGCGGGCGTGACCCCCGACATCATGATGGTCGCCAAGGGCATCGGCGGCGGGTTCCCCCTCGGCGCGGTCCTTGCCACCGAAGAGGCCGCCAGCGGCATGGTCGTCGGCACCCACGGCTCAACCTATGGCGGCAACCCGCTGGGCTGCGCCGTCGGCAAGGCGGTGATCGACCGCATCTCCGACCCCGACTTCCTTGATGGCGTGCGGGCCCGTGCGGGCCTGCTGCGCCAGAAACTCGAAGGCCTCGTCGCTGCCCACCCGGACATCTTCGAAGGCGTGCGCGGCATGGGCCTGATGCTGGGCCTGCGCTGCAAGGTGGCCCCCGCCGACCTGGTCAAGGCAGGCTACGCCGCCGCGGTCATCACCGTCCCGGCCGCCGACAACATCGTGCGCCTCTTGCCGCCCCTCAACATCACAGAAGACGAAATCGCCGAGGCGATCAACCGCCTCGATCAGGCCGCCACCTCCCTCGAAACCGCCTGATCTTCCAATTGCCACAAATATCCCGGGGGGTCCGGGGGGCTGGCCCCCCGGTCCTTCGGCCGAAACAAAGTCCACCCACATGCAGCATTTTCTAGATATTCATAAGACTCAGGAATCCGCCCTGCGCGGCATCATCGACAACGCCAAGGCGATGAAGAACGCCCGCATGGGCCGCCCCAAGGCCATGCCCGACGACGAACGCCCGCTCGACGGGCGCATGGTCGCGCTGATCTTCGAAAAACCCTCGACCCGCACGCGCGTGTCTTTCGACGTGGGCGTGCGCCAGATGGGCGGCCAGACCATGGTGCTGTCGGGCAATGACATGCAACTTGGCCACGGCGAAACCATCGCCGATACCGCCCGCGTGCTGTCGCGCTATGTCGACATGATCATGATCCGCACCTTCGACGAATCCGTGCTCGAGGAAATGGCCGAATACGCCTCGGTCCCGGTGATCAACGGGCTGACCGATCGCACCCATCCCTGCCAGATCATGGCCGACGTCCTGACCTACGAAGAACACCGCGGCCCGATCAAGGGCAAGAAAGTCGTCTGGTGCGGCGATGGCAACAACGTCTGCGCCAGCTTCCTGCACGCCGCGGGGCAGTTCGGCTTTGACCTCACCTTCACCGGCCCCGTGCAGCTTGACCCGGAAATGGAATTCGTCGGCTTTGCCCGCAACAAGGGCAGCACCATCACCATCGAACGCGACGCCATGAAGGCGGTCGAAGGCGCCGACCTGATCGTCGCGGACACCTGGGTGTCGATGCACGATGCCCAATCCGCCCGCGAACGCCGCCACAACATGCTGCGCCCCTACCAGGTGAACCAGCGCCTGATGGAGGCCGCCAAACCCGACGTCCTGTTCATGCACTGCCTGCCCGCCCACCGAGAAGAGGAAGTCACCTCCGAGGTCATGGATGGACCCAACTCGGTCATCTGGGACGAGGCTGAAAACCGCCTGCACGCGCAAAAGGCGATCATGCGCTGGTGCCTCGGCCTTTGACGCCTAGAACACCACCCGCGCGAACCAGGCGATCGTGGTGATCCAGACCGTCGGGACAAGGATCATCACGGCGCCCCAGACCAAAGGCTGCGCCGGATGGCTGCGCGGCACCCGCTGCGCCAGGTGCGGGCGCTGTTGATAGGGGGCCAGGGCAAAACGCTGACCGCGCGCCCCTTGGTGCATCGATTCCATCGCGTGTCGGCTCTGCATTCTCGGCCCTCCTGGCGCCCCGGTTTCCAATGCCGAAGAGTGTGGCGCAGGGACCTTAACAATCCCTTATGACTTCAAGGTCCGGGGCGCTTTGCCCTCGGGGCCCCGCAGTCCAGCCGCGCCTTGCAATGGCCATCCCAAACGCCCCTCGCTGGCGCTGATCCGCGCTTCTTTGTGCCCAAAATATCCCGGGGAGTCGCGCAGCGACGGGGCAGAGCCCCTATGTCCCGCGCGGCTTGGCGCGCAGCGTCGGGTCGGCCTCGCGCGGATCGTCAGGCCAGGGATGGCGCGGATAGCGTGCGCGCATGTCCTTGCGCACATCCTCGTATGATCCGTCCCAGAACCCGGGCAGATCCATGGTGGTCTGCACAGGCCGCTGCGCCGGGGACAGCAGAGTGACCTTCAGGGGGGTCCTGCCGACCATCGGGTGGGTGCGTTGGCCGAACATCTCTTGCAGGCGCAGGGAAATCTCGGGGTGCTCGCCGGAATAATCGATCGGTATCTGCCGTCCCAGCGGTGTGGTGAAACCCGCCGGAACCGCCTTGTCCAGCGCCTGCATCTGCCCCCAGTCCAGCCTGGCCCGCAAGGCCGGCAACAAGTCAAAGCGCTTCCAGTCCGGACCCGTCCTAACGCCGTCAAGATGCGGCAGCAGCCAGTCTTCGAGACTGTCCATCAAGGCAGGCTCGGCCATGTCCGGCAGGTCCAGCCCTGCGGCGCGCCCGATGGCCACACGGGCCACGAAACGGCGCGCGGCATCCGGCAGCGCCAACCCCAGATCGCGCACCCCGTCCAGCATGGCGCGGGCCACCGCCTCGGATGGGGCGTCCTTCCAGATGCGGTCATCCAGGGCGATCGCCCCCAGCCGTTCCTGCTGGCGGGCCAGAACGCGGCGGTCGCGTTTCGACCAGGCGCAGCTGTCGACCCATTTGATCTGGTCGGCAAACAGCCCGCGCAACTCGTTTTCGCTGATCTGGATGGCCTGACGGATGCGTGCTTCGCGCGGGTTGCCATCGGTGTCGGTGACGACGATCAGCCGGGCTCCGGCAAGGCTGTCGCCCTCGGCCAGGATGGCGCCCTTGCCGCCGGACAACTGGAAACGCGGTGCATCGCCCTTGCGGCGCAGACCGATGCGGTCGGGATAGGCCAGCGCCGCCATTTCCGCCGCGCTGAAACCGGAGGCACCGGATCTTACCGCCTTTTCAAGGCGTTTCGCCTCGGACTTGATGCGCTCCAGCGCCGGGCGGTTGACGCCAAAAGGCCGGCGTTCGGCAAAGCGCCGCAGATCGCTCAGCGCCTCGAGGCGTAGGGTCAGATCTGTGGGTGCTCCTGTGAGTGGATCGCGATCAGACAAGAGAGCAGCCAGTTTCGCGGCCTCTGGCCCGGCAATTTGCAGCATATGTCCAAGCCGGGGGTGCAGCGGCAGGCGCGCCAGCGCGCGGCCATGGGCGGTGATCCGCGCGCTGTCGTCCAGCGCCCCCAGCATCTGCAAAAGTGCGCGCGCCTCGGCAAAGCCGCCCTCGTTGGGTTGGGTCAGCAGCGGGAGTTGCCCGGGCTCGGCCCCCCAAAGCGCCAGTTCAAGCGCCAGGGACGACAGGTCGGCCGCTTCGATTTCCGCAGGGGGAAAAGGGCTTAGCGCGCCTTCTTCACCCTTGGTCCAAAGCTTGTAGGCGACCCCGGGCGCGACGCGGCCGGCACGGCCGGCGCGCTGGGTCGCCTCGGCGCGGGTGACGCGTTCGGTCACCAGGCGCGACATGCCCGATCCGGGATCGAACCGCGCCCGGCGCGATTTGCCGCCGTCGACGACGACGCGGATATCCTCGATCGTCAGAGAGGTTTCGGCGATCGAGGTTGCCAGCACCACCTTGCGGCCCCGGGTTTCGGGGCGGATCGCGGCGCGCTGCGCCTCGAAGGGCATGGCGCCGAATAGCGGGCGCAGCGCGGCGTCGTCCGGCAGCCGGCCCTTGAGCGCGGCCTCGACCCGGCGGATTTCGCCTTCGCCGGGCAGAAAGGCAAGAAGGCCGCCATGTGTCTCGGAATAGGCTTGGGCGATCAGGTCGGCCATGGCCTGGTCGAACCGCTGCTGTTTGGCCAGAGGCCGGTCGAGCCAGCGGCTGTCCACCGCAAAGCTGCGTCCCTGCGAGGTGATGATCGGCGCCTGCATCAGGTCGGCGACGGGCTGGGCGTCCAGCGTGGCGGACATGGCCAGCAAGATCAGGTCGCCGCGCAGCGCGCCGGCGATTTCAAGGCAGAGCGCCAGCCCCAGGTCCGCATTCAGCGACCGTTCGTGGAATTCGTCGAAGATCACCGCACCGATGCCCGGCAGGTCCGGATCGGCCTGGATCATCCGTGTCAGGATGCCTTCGGTCACCACCTCGATGCGGGTTCGCGGGCCGATCTTCGCCTCGCCACGGATGCGGTAGCCGACGGTGTCGCCGGGGGCCTGGCCGAGCGTTTCGGCCATGCGCGCAGCGGCGGCGCGGGCGGCAAGGCGGCGTGGCTCCAGCATCAGGATGCGGCCCTGGGTCAGGTCCTGTTCGAGCAGGGCAAGGGGCACGCGCGTTGTCTTGCCTGCGCCGGGGGGCGCTTGCAGCACGGCGCGGCCGTGGCTGCGCAGGGCGGCGATCAGGTCGGGCAGGGCGTCTTCGATGGGCAGGGCGGTTTGGGTCATGGCGTCTTATCGGCAAATCCGGCGCTTTTGGCCAGTGCCGGAGCGAGGGGCGCTGCCCCTCGCGCTCCCCGGGATATTTGCGGCACAAAGAAGCGGGATGGTCTGGACTTTTGGGCAGGGGCGGGGGAAGAAACGGCATGGATATTCAAGAGCTTTCAGAGCGGATTTTGGCGGGTGAGCGGCGGGCGCTGGCGCGGGCGATCACCCTGGTGGAATCGCAGCGCGAGGATCATCGCGTGCAGGCGGCCGGTTTGCTGGAGCGGCTGCGGGGCCATGGGCGCGAGGCGTTGCGCATCGGGCTTTCCGGCACGCCGGGGGTGGGCAAATCGACCTTTATCGAGGCCTTTGGCTGCATGTTGACCGGGCTGGGGATGAAGGTGGCGGTTCTGGCGGTCGATCCCAGTTCGGCGCGTTCGGGCGGGTCGATCCTGGGCGACAAGACGCGGATGGAGCGCCTGGCGCGCGATCCGGGTGCCTTTATCCGGCCCTCTCCGTCGCAATCGCAACTGGGCGGCGTGGCGCGGCGCACCCGCGAGGCGATCGACCTGTGCGAGGCGGCCGGATTTGACGTGGTTCTGATCGAGACCGTGGGGGTCGGGCAATCCGAAACCATGGTGGCCGAGATGTCGGACCTGTTTCTTTTGCTGCTGGCGCCTGCGGGCGGGGATGAATTGCAGGGGGTCAAGCGCGGCATCATGGAGATGGCGGACATCTTGCTGGTCAACAAGGCGGATGGCGATCTGAAGACCACGGCGATGCGCACCTGCGCAGATTACGCGGGGGCGCTGCGCCTGCTGCGCAAGCGGCCGCAGGACCCCGAGGGTTTCCCCAAGGCGCTGACCGTGTCGGCGATCGAGGAGAACGGTCTGGAGAAGGCATGGGAGGAAATGCAGGCCCTGGCGCAATGGCGGCGCGCGCAGGGGCATTTCACCGCCCGGCGGGCCGCGCAGGCGCGGTATTGGTTCGAGGCGGAGGTGCGCGAGGCGCTGTTGGCGCGGTTGAAGCGTGAACCGGTCAAGGGCGCCATGACGGCGCTGGCGGGGCAGGTGGAAAACGGCGATCTGAGCGCCACGGCGGCGGCGGATCAGCTGATGCGCGAATACCTGATGGTCTGAGGCGCGGCCGCGGGCGTTTCCTGTGGGATAGGGCCTTGACGGGCGGGGCGCATCTGCCTAAAGACCACCAAACGAGATTCCGGGCGCCGTGGTGGCGCCCTTTCACATTGGCGAAAAGTACGATTCGCGTGCTGACGCCCTGAAGGATGAGGATAGACCCATGTCGCGTGTTTGCGAACTGACCGGTAAGGGCCCGATGGTTGGCAACAATGTCAGCCACGCCAACAACAGGACCCGGCGCCGTTTTCTGCCGAACCTGAACGATGTGACGCTGCAGTCGGAAACGCTGGGCCGTGGCATCAAGCTGCGCATTTCCGCGCATGCCTTGCGTTCGGTCGACCACCGCGGTGGTCTGGACAAGTTTCTTGCCAAAGCCAAGGATACCGAGCTGTCGGACCGCGCTTTGAAAGTGAAGAAAGAGATCACCAAGGCCCAGGCAACCGCCTGATTCTTGTGAATCTTCGGATTGGCAGCCTCGGACCGAAAGGTCCGGGGCTGTTTCCTTTTGTCGCTTTGTAACTTCTGAAAGCCTGCCTAGATTGGCGTCATGATCAACGCGTCCCGCAGATGGGTCGGGCTTGCCCTGGCCGTGCTGATGGCCCTCACTTCGGTGCAGGTGGCCGTGGCGCGTGGCGCGTCCCCGGCTGTGGGGACGATGGTGATCTGTCTGGGGCAGACGGTTGTGACGGTCGCGGTCGATTCGGATGGCCAGCCGACCAAGGGCACGACCCATCTTTGCCCGGACGTGGCCCTGTCGCTGTTCGTGGCGGAAGGGGGCGGCTTTGTCCCGGCCTCTCCGGTTCCGTCATGGGTGCGGCTGCCGCGCGATATCGCAGCCTTTCGCGGTGTGGGGCGCGATGCCCCCACGGCGCTGGCCCGTGGTCCACCCCTTCCGGTCTGACGCTTATCTATCACCTCAGACACGACAGGATGCCAGGCGGCGCGATGCGCCCGGGCACCACAATGGAAGGACATGAAATGACGTTCAAAATGATTCTCGCCGGCGCAGCAGCCCTGGCATTCGCCGCCCCCGCCTTTGCCGATATCATCATCACGGATGCCTATGCGCGCGCGGCCATGCCGGGTGCCAAGACCGGTGCCGCCTTCATGGTGATCGGCAACGATGGCGCCGAGGCCGACCGCCTGATCGACGCCCGTTCGGATATCGCCGCGCGGGTCGAGCTGCACACCCATATCGCCAACAGCGAAGGCGTGATGCAGATGGTGCATGTCGAAGAAGGCTTTGAGATCCCGGCAGAAGGCCAGCACCTGCTGGCGCGTGGCGGCGATCACGTGATGTTCATGGGATTGTCGCAGTCGCTGGTTCAGGGCGAAAGCGTCAAGGTCACGCTGGTCTTTGAAAAGGCTGGCGAAATCGAGGTCGAGATCCCCGTGGACCTTGAGCGCAAGCCGATGCACCAGGGCATGGGCCATGGCGAAGGTCAGGGCATGATGCACGGCACAAAGAACGACAGCTGACCCATGCTGCGCGGCGGGGATGCCCCTGCCGCGCGCGGACTATGCCCGGCGGCCCCGCTTGTTGCAGGACGCCGGGTTTTTCATGCCAGAAGGCTGGCAACCCAGTCCGGAACTGCCTGGCTGGCCGGGCCGATGCGGCGGCTGTCAAAGGCGCGGGACACATCGGTGATTTCCAGGTTGATCTCGATCGTGCTGGCCCCTGCGGCGCGGGCCTCTTGCACAAAGCCGGCCGCGGGATAGACCTGCCCTGAGGTGCCGATGGCGGCAAACAGGCTGCAGTCGGCAAGGTGGTCGGCGATCTGGTCCATGTGATAAGGGATTTCCCCGAACCAGACAACATCGGGCCTGGCGGCCGGGCTGTGGCAGGCCGGGCAGGGGGTTTGCGGGGTCATCTGCGGCGGGGCCTGCCAGGTGGCGTCGCAGGCGGCGCAGCGGGCGCGCGACAGCTCTCCGTGCATGTGGAGCGCCTGAGCGCCCGCCTTTTCGTGCAGCCCGTCGACGTTCTGCGTGACGATGACCACCTCGTCTGGCCAGTGTTCTTGCAACTGCGCAAGCGCGAGATGGGCGGGGTTGAGGCTGGCGTCGGCGGCCTGCACGCGGCGCGCGTTGTAGAAATCATGGACCAGCTGCGGGTTGCGGGCAAAGCCCTGCGGGGTCGCGACGTCCTCGATCCGGTGCCGGGCCCATAGCCCGTCTTCGTCGCGAAAGGTGCCCAGCCCGCTTTCCGCGGACAGGCCCGCGCCTGTCAGAATCACGATCTTGCCTGCCATTTGGTTCCCCTTGCCCTGACCGCGCCCCGCGGCTAGGTCGGGGCATGACCAAAGCTATCCTATTCGTCTGTCTGGGCAATATCTGCCGTTCACCCAGCGCCGAGGGCGTCGTGCGCCAGATGGCGCAGGCGCAAGGGCTGGACCTGCGACTGGACAGCGCCGGAACGGGTGACTGGCACGCCGGAGAGCCGCCCTATGCACCGATGCAGCGCGCCGCGGCGGCGCGCGGTTTCGATCTGTCGCAGCAGCGCGCCCGGATGGTCACCCCGGACGATTTCGACCGATTCGACCTGATCCTGGCGATGGACCCGGACAACCTGCGCCACCTGCAGCAGATGCGCCCGGCGCAGGGCGGGGCGCAGTTGCGGTTGTTCACCGACTATGCCCCGCACAAGGGTACGGATGTGGTGCCCGATCCCTATTACACGCGCGATTTCGACGGCACTTTGGACCTGATCGAAACCTGCGCCAAGGGGTTGCTTGCTCAGCTGTAGATCTGCTTGGCCACGTACCAAGCCACCGGGATCGAGACGACGAAACCGGCAGCGGCGGCCCAGAGAATCGGGAAAAGCGTGCCGTAGCCCGCGACCAGAACCGCGATGATGGCGCTGCCCGCAAGGGTGGTCGAGATCAAGGAATACAGGATTCCAGCCAGACGAAACATGATCAACTCCTGTCAACGAGACGTGTCTTACATATAGTAAAATTGCGATGTGATGTCCTTGATCTGCATCACGTCCCGACCGAAAAGCCAGCCATGGTGCTTTTCCATGCTTGATCGGATCGCCGCGTTCTTGGTAAATCCAGAGTATTGCTTTCGACTGGATACTACATGAAACGCCTTTTCCTTTTGCCAGCACTTTTGCTGGCCTTGCCCGCCTGTGATCCTGCCAGCCTCGCAGGCAAGATGCACCGCTCGAAACCCCCTGTGACCAGCTGCGACAGCTATTCCGGGCCGGGGTGCAAATTCGACAAATCCCCGCTGCGCGTTCTGCCCGAACCGGTGGTTCTGCCAAAGCGGGCCTATACCTTCTTTCCCACCGCCGAGCGGCTGCAGTTCGTCGATGCCGCTGGCAAGACCTGGGTCGCGCCGGACCGGACCCTGACGGACGGGGCGTCGATCCCCAAGATTTTCGTGTCGATCGTCGGCGATCCGACCAGCCCCGAATTCATCAACGCCGCCGCGGTGCACGATGCCTATTGCGGGATCGGGAACGAAACCGGGTCGATGTATCACCAGGCGCGCTGGGAAGACGTGCACAAGATGTTCTATGACGGGCTGGTGGTGGGCGGGGCCGAACCCTTGACCGCCAAGCTGATGTTCGCGGCGGTCTGGATGGGCGGGCCGCGCTGGGACACTGCGCGTACCCTGGCCCATGTTCCGGTTGCCGAACGGCAGCAGGGCATGCGCCGCGCCAAGGCTTTCATCCAGGCGCAGAACCCCACGCTGGACGAATTGCTGCAGTATCTGCAGCGCGAGGAAACCCGGCTGCTGAGCCAGTTCCCGCGCTTTCGCGCCAGCCCCGACGCGCCAGAGTCGTCGTCGCACGAAGAAATCCAGGAAGAAGAGCCCTACGATCCCTCGACCGGTCTTTGACCACACCTGCGCCCCGGGTGCTGGGGCGCAGGGCAGGGGCCCGCGATGCTGCGGGCCGCGGCCTGATCACGGCCGGATATAGGCGTAGCCCTGTTCCTGAAGGTCGATCAGACGCACAACCCCCGAAGGCGTGATCTGTGCTTCGTCCAGCAGCGCCACCTCGGTCCCGGCCTTTTCGGACATCTTGCGATGGGTGTTGCCGCAGGCCGCAAAGGTCAGGTTGTCCATCGCCAGGCTCATGGTGCTGATCCTGTCGGCCACGGGGCTTTTGCCCGCGATAAGCATGTTCAGCCCGGGGCCATAAGTGACCAACTCGACGATGACCTGATCGCCTTGCGCGCTGTAGTATTCGGACAGGTTCTGAACATTGTTCAGGGTCATGTTCATGACCTGCGGGTCGTTCTGGTTGACATGCAGCGCGACGTGATGCGTGACGCCCTCGGCGCTGGCCTGGCTGGCCACCAACAAGGCGGCGGTGCAAAGCAGGTGTTTCATCTGGTTTCCTCCCGTTTCGATCCCGGAAGCCTAGCAAAGATCGCCGGTATGGAAAGCCATTGATCCCGGGCAGGCGCACACAAGGAAACGGGCACCCACCATGGTGGATGCCCGGCCTTGTCGTGCGTGGCGCATGGCCCGGATGGGCCATGGCCGGAGACAGATCAGAAGATGAAGTCCGATGAGTCGAGGTTCGTGATCGAGATGTTCTCGAGCGTGATGGTGTTGCCCGAGAAGTCGTTGATGATCACATCCGCCCCGACCTGGTACATATGGCCGGTGGTGGACAGATCGGTAAAGTCGGTGATCGAAGCGACCCCCGACAGGTCGATCTTTTCGTTGACATCAAGGGCGGCAAAATCCTTGATCGTGTCGTTGCCAAAGTGGTCTTCGAACACGAAGGTATCGCTGCCTTGCTGGCCGTACAGCACGTCGTCGCCTTCGCCGCCGATCAGGCTGTCGTTGCCGGCCTGACCCCAAAGCACGTCATTGCCGTCCGAACCGTCCAGTTCGTTGGCCCCGGTGTTGCCGACAAGGACGTCGTTGAAGCTGCTGCCCAGCAGGGCCTCGGCTTCGCTGATGACGTCGCCCACGGCAGCACCCCAGTTCGCTCCGCCGTCAAGACGGGCGCCAACATTGCTGGTCGCGTCTTCGTAGCTGATCGTGTCGACGCCTGCGCCACCGACCATGGTATCTGCGCCAACACCGCCGATCAGAACGTCGTTGTCGTTCTGTCCGTACAGCTTGTCGTTGCCACGGCCGCCCAGCAGGGTGTCGTCACCGCTGTTGCCCCAAAGGGTATCCCAGCCGATGCCGCCATCAAGGACGTTGTCCCCAGTGCTGCCGACAAAGGTGTCGGCCCAGATGCCGCCCTTGAGGTTCTCGGTCTCCTGGATGGTATCGCCCAGGGCTGCGCCCCAGTTGACGCCGCCGTCAAGACGCGCGCCGGCGCCCTTGGTCGAGTCCTCGTAGGTGATGGTGTCATCGCCGTTGCCGCCGTTCATGACGTCGGCGCCAAGTCCGCCGGACAGAACGTCGTCATCGTCCATGCCCATCAGCGAATCGTCGCCTTCTCCGCCGACAAGGATGTCGTCCCCGGCAAGGCCGGACAGCGTGTCGTTGCCATCGGCACCGTACAGGATGTTGTCGTCGTCGTTGCCCGAAATCGTGTCGGCATAGTTGCTGCCCAGCACGTTTTCGATGCTGACAAAGACATCGCCAACGGCCGCACCGGTGTTCGGGGTGCCGTCAAGATAGACGCCAACGGCTGCCGGAGCATCCAGATAGGACGTGGTGTCCGATCCTTCGCCGCCATCAAGGCTGTCGGCACCCTGACCACCGGTCAGCGTATCGTCACCGTCCAGACCCATCAGGGTATCATTGCCGGCATCGCCCATGATCACGTTGTCCCACTGGTCGCCGACCAGGTGGTTGTCCTCGGTGTCACCGACCAGGGCGCCGTCCAGCGACCGGTCAAGCAGCAGGAAGTCATCATAGGTCAGCGGCTCGGTCACCCCGTTCAGCGTGACCAGCTCGACCCCGCCAACCGAGATCACGAGGTTGCCGCCGACGACCGCCTGGCTGACGACCTCGAGGAAGTTGAACTCGTTGATGTCAAAGTCGATGATGCCGATGGTGTCGACGCCGACCTCAAAGTCGGTGACGACGCTGGCCTGGATGTCGGTCCATTCATCCGACACACCGTAGGAAACAACGAACAGGTCCTCACCGGCGCCGCCCGCAAAGGTGTTGCCACCCTGACCGACCAGATAGTCGCTTTCGGCGGTGCCGTTGATGGCGACATTGGCGTCGTGAATGGTGATTTCCTCGTAGGACATCACCAGCTGCGTGTTGTACAGGGTCGCCGGCTTGATGTCGCCCTTGACGTAGAAGGCCACGTCAAGACCGTCGGTATAGTTCATGCCGTTGATCGAGGTGGTCCCGGACAGGTTGGTATAGCCCGCGCTGATCGACAGCGGCGAAATCGGGTTTTCCCAGTCCAGCAGGTTGATCACCGTGGTGGTGTCTTCGCCCACATCGTATTTGACCTGGTCCTTGGTCGGAGGGGGCGGCAGCGACGGGTCCTCGGGGATCACGACGCTGGGCAGGTCCTGACCGTATTTGTCAGGCTGCAGGCGCCAGCGCGGCCCGACGATGTATTCGCCGTTCTCGTCCAGATCGGCCTCAAAGGGTTCGCGGTCCATGGTGGTGTACCAGGCGGCGGTATAGCCCTCCAGCAGGTCTTCGGACAGCGCGCCCATGGCGGCCAGCGGCGAAGCGGCCGCAGCGGCGGCCAGTGCGGGGTCCTTCAGGACCGTGCCGGCCGGGTAGAAGGTGCCGTCACCAGCGTAGTAGTCATCGGTGGAGACCCATTTGCCGTCCGGCAGCACTTCGTAGGTGGGAAGCTGCCCGATGGCGGATTCGTTTTCATAATCCTCGGGGCGGATCTGGTCGTTGGGGTTGTTGGTGATCGTGTGGTTCACCACCAGTTCGGCCGCGGTGATCCGGTACAGCGGCGCCAGGTCCGGGGTTTCCGGATCGGCGGTTGTCCATTCATCGGGCAGGTCCAGCGTTGCCTCAAGCCGCACGTCGTTCGGGCGCTTGATCGCGTTGCCCCAGCGGTACAGCACCTTGCCGTCGTCCTTGACGGTGATCGAATAGTCGCTGCTGGCTGCGATGTTTTCGGTGATCGTGCTTTCGTTGGGCTGCAGCACGTCCTTCAGGTCGGCCACGCCGTCGCCGTTGCTGTCGCCTTCTAGGACGATCGCATCGGACAGCAGCATGCCGTCATACTGGCCGCCGATCACGTAAAGTTCGTCGTCCAGCGGGTATTTTGCCAGCGGATCGCCAGGATACATCTGGTCGGACAGGATGCTTTGCATGACCGAGTAGTGTTCGGTCGACGCCTTTTCAAAGCTGCCGCCGATGCCCATCAACCAGGTGCCAAGGGTCGCCGGGGTCTTGAAGGTGTCGGTCGGCGCGTCCGAGATGACAAGGCCGATATGCTCTCCGCCTTCGCCGTTCAGATCACCGGCAAACCCTTCGAGGTGTTCGGGGTTTTCGTAGAAATCCTTTTCGATCGCGCCTTCGAAGTCGGTCACGATGAAGCCAAAGTCGCTGTTGATCGGGTAAAGATCGACGCCTTCGGTGGTGATCTTCGGCGTCGCGCTGAAATCAATCAGGGTGTTGTCCCCCGGAGCAAGATCGCCCTGGGTCAGACCGTCAAACGTCCCGGTGATGTCATCCGTGCTGAAGGTGTGGGATGATGTCCAATCCGGAGTGGTGTTTAATACTGTATCGGCACACATATCGGCCCCCGTCCATTTATTTTGTTGCTGTCAAATGCTCTGCGGATGGCGCAAATCACCGCCGCGCGGGCATTGGCATTCGATTGCCTGAATGTATAGGACCACGGGAGCAGGGGCCGGACATTAACATAGATCAAGTGCCGTCCGTTGGTGCCTTTCCAGCGCGACGCGGCTGGCCCTTGGCCATGTGGTCGGACGTGTGCGTTGCGCAAAGATCTTCGCGCCGCGCATGGCGGCAATGGTGTATCGCGAATCCGGCGGGCTTTCACAGGGGCTGAGTTGATCTTTTGGTTGTTTTAGATGACGCAAAAACAACCAAGGGTATAGGTTTGTTGGCTGCCCAGGTCCTTCGCGCCTGTGGGCGATTGCAGATCGGCCGGGCACCTTCATCTGCCCAAAATTTCATCTTTTATCAGGAGGTTGTCGATTGGGCTTCTGGCGCCGTGCGTCCTGCGCCAGAACGTCCCGATCGGTCAAATTAACTTTCCGTTAGGTAATATCCGCTCTCGGGCGTAGTTTCGAAGGGTTTTTAAACGGTCGTATTAACCTTTTCGAAATATTTTACGGGGGGTGGATTGATGAAATTTCTTTTTGGTTTGTCTGGGTACGAAAGGCTGCTGGGCACCTTCATGGACACGGGCGGCAAGGGCGGAGGCCCGTCCACGGGATGGCACATCTTTGGCAACGGGTCCAAGGGCAGCAAACCCATCAACGGGACCAATGCCGATGACACGCTGACCGGTACGACCCTCGCGGACAAGATCAGCGGCAAGAACGGTGACGACACGATCTTTGGCCTTGCCGGGGACGACAACCTTGATGGCAACAACGGGGATGACGTGATCGAAGGCGGCGAAGGGGATGACGACATCACCGGCAACAACGGCTTTGACACGGCGGTCTATGGCGGCTCGATCCTTGATTTCTCGTTTTCCGCGCCTTCGGGCGGGGCCAACACGACGACCGTCACGGATCTGAACACCGCCGATGGCGACGAAGGCACCGACGTGCTGAAACACGTCGAGGCGATCCAGTTCAACGATTTCCTGTATCTGATCGGCCAGGACAATGCGCCCATGGTGATCGGCAATGGCGGCACGACGACCGAAGACAGCGCAGGCACCTTTGTGGTCACGGCCTATGAATTCGACGGCGATGCCTTGCTGCCCCCTGCGGTGACCTACGCGGGGCCGGGGACGGTTTCGCTGGTCTCGACCACGCCTCTCAGCCCGGCGATAGGGGTCGGGGCCACCTATACCTTTGAATTCGATCCGGACGGCCAGTTCGAAACCCTGGCCGACGGGCAAAGCGCGGTGCAGAGTGTCCAGGTCGAGGTGACCGATGCCAACGGAACCGCGAGTGTGATTGATGTCGACGTGACGGTGACCGGGGTCAATGACGCGCCCGTGGCCGTGGACGACACGGCCGAAACCGACGAGGACACAGGCCAGATCATTGACGTTCTGGGCAACGATTCGGATATCGACAACGGCGATACCTTTGGCGTCACCGATGCCAGCGCGCTGAATGGATCGGTCGTGATTCAGGGCGACGGGACGCTGCTGTATACGCCCGACCCGGACTTCAACGGCAGCGATACCATCACCTACGAGATCACCGACGGCGGCGGTTTGACGGATACGGCAACGGTTGCCGTCACGGTGAACCCGGTGAACGACGCGCCTGTGGCGGCCGATGATACTGCCGAAACCGACGAGGACACGGGCAAGATCATCGACGTTCTGGGCAATGACACGGATGTTGATATCGGCGACAGTTTGACGGTCACCGATGCCAGCGCGCTGAATGGATCGGTCGTGATTCAGGGCGACGGGACGCTGCTGTATACGCCCGACCCGGACTTCAACGGCAGCGATACCATCACCTACGAGATCACCGACGGCGGCGGTTTGACGGATACGGCAACGGTTGCCGTCACGGTGAACCCGGTGAACGACGCGCCTGTGGCGGCCGATGATACTGCCGAAACCGACGAGGACACGGGCAAGATCATCGACGTTCTGGGCAATGACACGGATGTTGATATCGGCGACAGTTTGACGGTCACCGATGCCAGCGCGCTGAATGGATCGGTCGTGATTCAGGGCGACGGGACGCTGCTGTATACGCCCGACCCGGACTTCAACGGCAGCGATACCATCACCTACGAGATCACCGACGGCGGCGGTTTGACGGATACGGCAACGGTTGCCGTCACGGTAAACCCGGTGAACGACGCGCCGCGGTCTCTGGAGATCCCGCTGACCATCAACGAGGCGGATGGCGTCCAGATCATCGACCTTGGCACTCAGGCCTTTGATCCTGACGGGGATGGGCTGTCGTTCGACGGCATTGCCCTGACGCGGGACAGCAAACCGATTCCCTTCCAGGTTGTCGGTGACGGGCTGATCCGCATTGATCCGGCGCGCATCCCGGGGTTGGGGCAGGGCGACAGCCTTGATATCACCTTTCGCTATATCGTCACCGATGACAGCGGTGCACCGAACGACAGCGCTGTCGGGTTTGTCCCGGTGACGATCAACGGCATCGACGATGCCCCGCCGCCGGCCAACTCGGCCCCGGTGGCGGCCCCCCTGGTCGTGGTGGCCGACGAAGAGAACGGGCCGGTTGCGATCAAGCTGTCGGAAATCGTCTCGGACCCCGATGTCGGGGACATCCTGACCATCACCAGCCTGACCTGGGACAGCGAAAGTGGCCCGATCCCGGTCAGCTTTTCTGGCGGGCTGACCGGCGGGGATGGTGGCGAACTTTCCTTTGATCCGGCGTTCTTCGGCCTTGAAGAGGGTGAGACCGCGGTCTTTTCCCTGACCTACGTGGTCGAGGATGCCGAAGGCCTGACCGCCAGCAACGTCATCACGCTGGAACTGGCGGGCGACACCCCAGGGGCAGGAAATACCCCGCCCGTGGCGACCAGTCTGCCAATCCAGCCGCCCTTTTCCACCGCTCCGCCCGCGCAGATCATCGTCGATGATCCTTTGGCGCCGACCTTTACCGTCAACCTGTTCGACCTGGTGTCGGACGCGGAAACACCGGACGGTGATCTGGTCATCACCATCGGCGGGCTGGAAATCGGCTTTGACGAAAGCACCGGAGATCCGATCCTGGCCGATGGCGCGCTCAGCTATGATGCGCTGAGCGGTGATCTGACCATCGACCTGACGGCCATCCCCGTCGCCGATGGCAGCAACCTTGTCGGCACGATCGACTATCAGGTCTCGGACGGCGAAGACGTCGCCAAGGGGCAACTGGTCTATGACTACGTCAACCCGGCAGATGGCCCGACCGAGTCCAAGACGGTGGTGCTGGACTTTGAAGAGTTCGCCTGGACCGATCCGGAATTCCAGGGCCCGGTTCCCGGCAGCATGGGCTTTACCTTTTCCGGCGTCGCCACGGCGGTGGAAACCGACGAGCTGGGCGGCGATGGGCGCACCCCGACAGGCATTCAGCTGGGGCAGACCACCGATGGCGGCGACAATGTCGTGATCGGCACCTATTCGACCATCACCACCGTGACCGAGGTGCTGGACGAAGAGGGCCAGCCGATCAAGGACGAGGCCGGAAACCCCGTGGTCGAAGTCGTCGAAACCCCGGACGACCCTTTTGGCATCCTGGCGCCGGGGCTGGCCTTTGGCATTGGCGGCGAGGGTCAGTTCCTGACCACGACGACGCCGGGTCAGACGTTTCCGGTGCCGGAAGACCTGGGAGAATCGTTCGATCTGAACGCGCTGTCGGTGAACCCGGCCTCGGGCGGTCAGGCGACGGTGACGATCACCCTTTACACCATCGGGGTCGTCGAACTGCCCAGCACGACCTTCGCGGGCTTTTCGGATTATTCCTACACCCTGGTCGAGGTCGATTCCTTCGAGTTCGTGATCGACAGCAGCACAGAGGCCACCCAGATCGACTTTGAGGCAAGCGATTTCGGCATCGGCGCGGTCGGGGCAAACACCACGCCCGAGGCCTTTGATGACATTCATGCGGTACAGATCACCACGGACAGCGGCGTTGCCGTCGTGATCGACGATGCCATCATGACGGTCTGATCCGGCGCCCTGCGCCCTGAACCCGCGCCCTGCAGGCCTGACCTGCAGGGCGCGCCATGCCGCACGGGCCGACAGGTTTGATTTGCATCTTCGGCAAGTTTGGCTAGGAGTGGACCAGACCAGAATTGCGGGGCCCCATGTCTGTTTCCATGCTTTCCACCTTCGTCAAGCCGATGCACCCCGAGGGCCGGCGTTTCGTCGCCATCGCGGCGGCGATCACGCTGTTGCTGTTCCTGCTGTGGGAACCGCTGGGCTGGATCGGCGTCGGGTTGACCGTCTGGGTCTATTACTTCTTTCGCGACCCCGAGCGGGTAAGCCCCGAGCGCCCCGACATCATGGTATCGCCTGCGGACGGCATCGTGTCGCTGCTGGAACCGGCGGTGCCGCCGGCCGAACTGGGCCTGGGCGAGGCCGAAATGATGCGGGTGTCGGTGTTCATGTCGGTGTTCAACTGCCACGTCAATCGCCTGCCCACCGCCGGACGGATCGAAAAGGTCGCCTATCGGCCGGGGAAATTCCTGAACGCTTCGCTCGACAAGGCCTCGGCCGACAATGAACGCAACGGGCTGACGGTCGCGTTGCCCGATGGGCGGCGCTATGGCGTCGTGCAGATTGCCGGGCTGGTGGCCCGCCGCATCCTGTGCTGGAGCACCGAGGGCCAGGACCTGGCCCGGGGCGAACGCTTTGGCCTTATCCGCTTTGGCTCGCGGTTGGATATTTACCTGCCCGAGGGCAGCACGCCGCAGGTGCGCATCGGCCAGACCATGGTGGCGGGCGAAACGGTGATCGCGGATCTGGCCGGCACGGTGCACGAGGCGTGAGCATGCCGGAAACTCCCCCCGGAGGGCAGCCCCGCAGCGAAGCGGGTGCCGTTTCGATCCTGATGCTCTTGCCGAACATGGTCACCCTCATCGGGATGAGCCTGGGCCTGACGGCGATCCGTTTCGCCATAGAGGGCCGGTTCACCACGGCGGTCTTTCTGATCATCCTGTCGGCACTGGCCGACGGTCTGGACGGGCTTCTGGCGCGCCGCCTCAAGGCGGAATCGCCCATGGGCGCGCAGCTGGATTCGCTGTCGGATTTCCTGTGCTTCGGCGTCGCCCCGGCGATCCTGGTCTACCAGGTCCACCTGAGCCACACGGGCGGCTTTGGCTGGATCTTCGCACTGCTTTTCGCGGCTGCGGCCTGTCTGCGCCTGGCCCGGTTCAACGTGACATCCGGCCAGGCCGACGAAAGCGCCCCGGCCAAGCGGTATTTCGTCGGGGTCCCGGCCCCGGCGGGGGCCTTGCTGGGGTTGATGCCGGTATTCCTGACCCTGTCCGGCACGTTTTCGGCGGGCAGCATTCCGGTGGCGGTCTGCATCTGGCTGACCATTGTCGGTGGCCTGATGATTTCCCGGCTCAAGACCCCGTCGCCCAAGGCGCTCAAGGTGCCGCGCAGCCTGACGGCGGTGATCCTGTTCGCCACGGTGATCGTGATCGGCCTGAGCTTTACCCACCCATGGTTCTTGCTGGCGGGTGTAAACGTCGGTTACCTGATGATGGTCGCCTACGGCCAGATCCGCGACCGAAGCACCAAACGCTGAGCCGACATCGGACAAGCCTGCGAAATGCCGTGTCACGCGGGTATGGTGCGCGGATCAACGATGCAGGAAAAAGCGGTGGCCCACAGGGGCTGTGATTGCGGCATTAAGAGGTTGATAAGGGACAAGTTCTTTTTGCGGTTTTCGCATAGTGCCCCCAGATCTCCGATTGACTGCCGACAAAGCGCTTCTTGAACCTTCAAGCAGCGCTGTGTTGATTTCCACCCGGACGTGCCCCGGGTTTTCCATCGGGATTTGGCCTGCCTTCAGGGTTTGTTTCGGGGGGCAGTCTTTGGTCAAGGCATGAGTGCCCCATTTGTTTTTCGCGCAGTTGCGGCCGAACTGGCCAGGAAGCGGAAGATGTCATTTCCGGTCCACGGAATGCGGCAACGATGGGTCAGGCGGTTGAGAAAAATCGGACCGTCCCGCGACCGACGCGATTAACCGCGGTGCGTATATTGTCTTTGATGCCGCGCTGCGGGACCCCGCCGAAAGACCCGGAACCCGTGCCAGTGGGCATCGAACAGCAACCATCGACCGACAGTACATTTCCACAGGCAATGTCACGAATGGACTGAGCTTGCTCTGCTGCTTCGGCGCCGCGAACTGTGGCTCGATCGGGCCTGCGTTCACAGGCTTCTTGATGGTTTTGCGCGGCGTCCCGGCCTGCTGCGCAATTTCGCGCAAAGCCATACGTCGGCTGTTGTTCATAAGTCCCATGTGTATCACGCCAATGTCCCCCGTTGCGCATGGCGACAGGCACAGGGGCCAAGGGGCAATTCTCAATGGAAATCACGCCGCTAGGCGGCTCACTTCCGGGTGGAAATCAACATCTGAGCCCGCGCGCTCAGAGATCATCGCCGAAAGTTTCACAGACCTGATCCCAGGCCTGCTCCAGATGGCTGCGCAGGGCCGCTTCTGCGCTGTCGGGATCGCGCATCAAGATGGCGTCGAAGATCCGCTTATGTGCTTCGAAGTTGGCGCGGTTGCGTTCCGGCAACCTTGGCATCCGCGACCACTGCGGTGCAAGCCAGGTGACATAGGCCTTGTGCAGCGCCGGGAGCACGGGGTTGCGCGGAATATCGTAAAGCAGCGCGTGGAAGGCCCGGTCGGTACGGTAGAATTCCTCGCTGTCGTCGATGGCGGCTTGGTTCGCCTCAAGCGCGGCTTTCAGCGCCGCGATGTCGTCCTTTCGCGCTTTTTGCGCCGCCTGCCGCACCAGCGCGGCCTCCATCAGGATGCGGGTGTCAAAGAGGTTCTTCACCCCGCCCGAATTGTTCAGCAAATGAACGACCACCGATTCCATCGCCGAGATCGCGGCGTCATACCCGGGTTTGCGAACGATCGGACGGTGGCGGGGGCGGGCTTCCAGCAATCCCTGTTTCGACAGGCTCTGAACGGCTTCACGGACCACGGTGCGGCTGATGCCGAATTCTTCCATCAAAAGGCGTTCGGGGGGCAGGGGGGTGCCGTCCGAATATTCGCCGGACTGGATTTTCTCTGAAAGCCGGCGCACGACCGTATCGGCGGCGCGTCCCAATTTGCTTTCGTTCATCCCAGGCATGAGGGTCTCCGTCATCCGCTTGTCCTTATAGTACACCCATCACCAGATCGGCGCACCTGTCGCCCAACATCATGGCGGGCGCCTGTGTGTTTCCGGCATTGATATCAGGCATTGCTGAAAGATCGCAAACCCGCAGTCCGTCGATCCCGCGCACCCGCATCCGCGGGTCGAGTACCGCCTTCGGATCGCCGTCCTTGCCCATTCGGGCCGTACCGGCGGGGTGATAGTTGGTCTTCACGAAGCGGCGGCAATAGGCGCGCAGGCTCTCGTCGTCGCGCTGGTCGGGGGGCGGCAGCATCACGCGGTCGATCTTGTCGGCAAGGGGGGGCTGTTCAAACGCACTCAGAAAATAGCGCAGGCCCGCGACCATCTCGTTCATGTCGGCGGGGTCTTTCAGCAGGTTGGGCGAGACAAGAGGCATGGCCGCCGGGTCAGCCGAGGCTAGCCGTACCTCGCCCCGCGACCGCGGCTTGACGACGACGGTGGTGACGGTCAGCCCATGACCGTCCTCCACCAGATCCCGTGTGTCGCGGTCGACATAGACGATCGGCACGCAGAAGGCCTGTATGGTCGGCTCTCCCTCAGGGTTCGCAGGATTGACGAAGGCCCCCGCCTCGACTCCCGCTGACGTCACGGGGCCAGATCCGAACAACTTGAACTGAAGCCCGTTGCGCAACATGCGCCAGCCATCGCCCTGTTTGTAATAGCCGTAGGGCCCGTTGACCCGCGCGGTGATCGGCACCTCGGGGTGATCCATAAGGTTCTGGCCTACTCCTGGCAGATCGGCGATGCACGCAATGTCGTGTTCTGCCAGGTGATCGGCTGGGCCGATCCCCGAAAGCATCAGGATCTTTGGCGTGACAAGTGACCCGGCCGACAGGATCACTTCACCGCCGCAGCGCACCCGATGTTCGCCCGTCTTGTCGCGATAGGTGACACCCACGGCGCGCCCGGTCTCGAAATCGATTCGCGAGACCTCGGATTGCAGGCGGACGGTCAGGTTCGGGTTGTCCGCTTGCGGGGTCACATAGGCATAGGCGGCCGAAGAGCGCCGCCCGTTGCGGTTCATGAACTGGTAAAAACCGACGCCGGTCTGCCGCGCACCGTTGAAGTCATGCGTGAAGGGTAGGCCAAGCCCTTGCGCCGCCTGAACGAAAAGCCGGGACAGGTTGTCGATATGGCCGGGATCCGACACCAGCAACGGCCCGGCCGCGCCGTGGCGGTCATCCAGTAGACGGTTGTTGCCCTCCATCCGGCGGAAGTGGGGCAGCACCGCCTCCCAGCCCCAGTCGACGGGGTCGTTGGAGCCGTGCAGCAGCGCCTGCCAACCGTCGTAATCCGAAGGCCGTCCGCGCATGTAGACTTGCGCATTGACCGAGGAGCCGCCGCCCAGCACGTGGCCTTGCGGGATGTCATGCACTCGCCCGCCCAGATGCGCCTGCGGCACCGTCTTGTGATAGCGCATGAAGCGGGTGCCGTTGATCATCTTGAAGATGCCCGGCGGCATGTCGAGCAGGGGGTGCCGGTTGGAATACCCCGCCTCTAGCAGCAGCACCCGCGCGCCGCCGTCCGAGGCGAGCCGCCCGGCAGCCACGCAGCCCGCGGCACCGCCACCAATGACGATATGGTCGAACTCTTCCACGCGTATCTCCATTTTTGGGCATACCAAAGTTGTGGGGCATCAAGCCATATTTCGAGGTAATCCGCAACATTCAAAGAAATCTGTTGACGAATGTCTCGTTTGAGTCAATGTTTCCCTAAATTTGGTCGTACCAAAAGGACGCACATGGATTTCGCCCCCTCCCAAGCTATCGTTGCGCAAATGCTGATTGGCGGACAGTGGATCGCCTCGCGTCCCGGTGCGCTGATCGAGGTCGAGAATCCGGCGGACGACACGATCATCGGCACGATCCCTGAAGGCAGCACCGAGGATGCCGCCCGCGCTGTGGCCGCCGCCCGCAAGGCGCAGCCCGGATGGGCGGCCCGCCCCGCGGTGGAGCGGGGTCGCGCGGTGCGCAAGCTGGCGCAGCTGGTGGGGGCGCGCGCCGAGGAGCTTGCAACGCTCATCACCCGCGAACAGGGCAAGCCGATCGGCCAGGCGCGGGGCGAGGTGGGGGCCGTTGTCGGTTTCCTCGAGCATGCAGCCGAAGGCGCGCGGCGGATCGAGGGCGACATCATAGCCTCGGACAACCCGGACGAGGAAATCCAGATTCGCCGTCATCCCTATGGCGTCGTCGTCGGTTTGACGGCCTGGAACTATCCGGCAGCCTTGGCGGCACGCAAGATCGGACCGGCGCTAATTGCGGGCAACACATTCGTGCTTCTGGCGCATGAAATCACGCCCTTCTTGGGTCTTTTCATTGCCGCGCTGGCCGAACAGGCCGGCATCCCTGCCGGGGTCATCAACGTGGTGACAGGGCGCGGCGCCGTGGTCGGGCGGGCGCTGGTCGAACATCCCGATACCGGATTGATCACCATGACAGGCTCGAACCGCGCAGGGCGCGAGATCTTCCGCTCGGCGGCGGATGGCATGAAGGTGCTGCGGTTGGAGTTGGGCGGCAAGGCCCCCTTCATCGTCATGGAAGACGCCGACATCGACAAGGCCGTCGCCGCAGCGGTCACGGCCCGCTACACCAACTGCGGCCAAATCTGCACCTGCAACGAACGTATGTACCTGCACAGGGACATCGCGGACGAGTTTCTTGAAAAGTTTGTCGCTGCCTCGCGCGCGCTGACCATCGGCGATCCGATGACCGACCCTGACATGGGCCCCAAGGTCAGCGGGCCCGAGCTCGACAAGGTCAAGTCGATCGTCGATGCCGCCGTGGCCGAGGGTGCCGAGGTTCTGCTGGAGGGCGGGCCGCTGACCGAAGGCGCCTATCTGCGCGGCCATTGGTACGCGCCCACCGTCCTTGAGGTGAAAAACAACGACTCGCCCGTGATTGAGCAAGAGGTCTTTGGCCCGGTGGTGCCGGCGGTGCGCGTGGCGGATTTCGACACCGCCCTGCAAATGGCGAATGACACCGATTACGGGCTGTCTGCCTACATCTTCACGCAAAACCATCGTCGCCTGATGCAGACGCCTTACCGGCTGAACTTTGGCGAAATCTACGTCAATCGCGCCAATGGCGAGCAGTTTCAGGCGTTTCACAACGGTTGGGGGCACTCTGGCCTTGGCGGGGAGGACGGAAAATACGGCTTCGACGGGTATCTGCGCAAGCAGACCCTTTACATGAACTGGGGATAGACCGGTTCGCTGCGGCCGAGGAGAAATGGCCGCTTTTTTGGGAGGAAGACACATGAAAAGACGTATCATTCTCGGGTCGGCACTGACCGGTCTGATTGCACTATCTGCCGGGATTGCAGGGGCAGAAACCCCGCCACTGGCGCAAAAGGACCGCTACAAGGTCGGCTTTGCGCAGATGGAATCCAACAACCCTTGGCGCATCGCGGAAACCAAATCGTTCCACGACACCGCCAAGGCCTGCAACTGGGACCTGATCGCCACGGATGCCGCGGGCTCTGCCGCGAAACAGGTGGCTGACGTGGACAGCATGATCGCCCAAGGCATTGACGTACTCTTCCTGCCCCCGCGCGAGGAAAAGCCCCTGATCCCCGCCGTGATGAAGGCCAAGGCCGCGGGCATTCCCACCTTCCTCGTCGACCGCTCGGTCGATCCGAACGTCGCCAAGGCGGGTGAGCACTTCGTGGCCTTCCTCGGGTCCGATTTCATCGACCAGGGCGAGCGTGCAGCCGAGTGGCTGATCGAGAACTTCGACGGCGACAAGGGAGTGATCGTGGAGCTTGAAGGCACCACCGGTTCCTCGCCTGCCAACGACCGCAAGAAAGGTTTCGACGACCGCATCGCACAGGATGACCGGTTCGAGATCGTCGCCAGCCAAACCGGCGACTTTGCCCGTGATTTGGGCCGCCAAGTGATGGAAACGCTGCTGCAAGCGCACCCTGACGTGAACGTGGTCTATGCCCACAATGACGAAATGGCGATTGGCGCGATCCAGGCGCTGGAGCTGGCGGGCCGCAAGCCGGGTGAGGACGTGACCATCGTTTCGATCGACGGCACCCGCGACGCGCTTCAGGCGATCATCGACGGCAAGATGGGTGTCACCGTGGAAAGCTCGCCATTCTTCGGGCCGCTGGCCTGCGAAGTGATGAAGAAATACGCCGCCGGTGAAGAAATCCCCGGCTGGGTTCAGGTCGAAGACCGCATCTTTACCCAGGACAACGCGGCCGACCACATCGACGAAGCCTACTGAGGCCTTTCGCCGGAGGACGCTGCGCGCGTCCTCCGGATTTCATCACGATCGGATACCACATGACTGACCTCATCGAGATGACGGGCATCGGGAAATCCTTTGCCGGTATCATCGCCTTGCAGGATGCCAGCCTTGCCATCCGCCCGGGCGAGGTGCACGCGATCATCGGCCAGAACGGCGCCGGAAAATCGACGCTGATCAAGATCCTGACCGGCGTTTATCGCCGCGACGCAGGTGATGTGCGGATGAACGGTGCGCCGCTTTCGATCACCACCCCGCGCGAGGCGCAGGATGCCGGGATCGCCACGATCTACCAGGAACTCAGCCTCGTGCCTTTGCGCAGCGTGACGGAGAATGTCGTCATGGGGTACGAGCCGCGCACACGGCTTGGCCTGATCGACTGGAAGGCCGCCCACGCGCGCACCCGCGAGATCCTCGCGCGCTTCGGTGTCGACGTGGACGTGACGCGGCAGCTGGGCAGCTATTCAACCGCAATCCAGCAGCTTGTTGCCATCGCGCGCGCGGTATCGCTTGATGCCAAGCTGGTCATCATGGACGAGGCGACTTCCTCGCTTGACGATCAGGAGATCGCGACGCTGTTTTCCGTGGTTCGGAGTCTGAAGTCCTCGGGCGTCGCGGTGCTCTATATTTCGCACTTCCTGAACGAACTCTATCAGATCTGCGACCGTGTGACGATCATGCGCGATGGCCAGACTGTGGCCACGCACGATGTGGCCGAGACGACCAAGCTGGGGCTGGTTTCCGAAATGCTGGGCCGCGACGCGAGCGAAATCCAGGCCGCGGGCCTGACAGCACTGTCCGGTGGTCACGGCGACCCCGGCGAGGTGCTGTTGCAGGCCGAGGGGCTGCGCAGCAAGACCGGTCTTCGCGGCACGTCCTTCACCATCCGCAAGCGCGAGATCGTGGGGTTGGGCGGGTTGCTTGGGTCGGGCCGGACCGAGGCGGCGCGCGCGGTTTTCGGCCTCGATGCGCTGACCGAAGGCCAGGTGCGCCACCATTCCGGCGCGTCGCTGGACACGCCCGCACAGGCCATTGCGCTAGGGCTGGGGTTCCTGACCGAGGACCGCAAGGCCGACGGCATCATCCCGCATATGTCCGTGCGCGAGAACATCACCTTGGCCTTGCTTCCAAAGCTGAAACGCATGGGCGCCGTCGACCGCGAACGCGAGCGCAAGCTGGTGCAGCACTATATCGATGCCTTGCAGATCAAGACCTCGGGCATGGAGCAGCCGATCCGCGAATTGTCGGGCGGCAACCAGCAAAAAGTGCTGCTGGCCCGCTGGCTGGCGCTGGAGCCGGAAATCCTGATTCTCGACGAACCCACCCGGGGCGTCGACGTGGGGGCGAAATTCGAGATTCAGTCGATCATCCGCAAACAGGTGGCCGACGGGCTGGCGGTGCTGCTCATCAGTTCGGAATTCGAGGAACTGGTGGAAGGCGCCGACCGCATCGTGGTGCTGCAGGATGGCACATCGGTCAGCGAATTGCAGAACCCCGGTGTGACCGAAAGCGCGCTGATCAATGCCATCGCACATCATCACGAAAGGAGCGCCGCGTGACCCAGACGCTTGCCATGATGCGGGGCCGCTTCGACCCCTCCCGCCACGGCGCCTTGCTGGCGCTTGTTGTGATCGTGCTGTTCAACCTTGCCGTGACGCCGAACTTTCTTCAGGCGCAGACGCTTTTCGTCAACATCAGCCAGGTGGCAACCATCGCCATCGTCGCGATGGGCATGACGCTGGTGATCGCCACCGGCGGCATCGACCTGAGCGTCGGCGCGGTGATGGCATTGTCGGGCGCGCTGGCGCCGCTGATCTTCCTGTCGGATTTCGCAACGGCCAACCCCGGCCTGGGGCTGGCGGCGTCGATCCTTGTGCCGATCGTTGTCGCGCTGTGCTGCGGGATTTTCAACGGCGTCCTTGTCAGCGTCCTGAACGTGCAGCCTATCGTCGCGACGCTGATCTTCTTCATCTCGGGGCGAGGGCTGGCGCAGGTGCTGACCAATGGCAACCTGCAGACCTTCACCAACCCGTCGTTCAGCTATCTTGGCACCGGCCGCGTGCTGGGCCTGCCGTTCCAGGGCTGGCTGGTGCTGCTGATCGCCGTGGTGCTGTTCTGGGTCGTCACGCGGTCGGTCTTTGGCCGGCAATTGCTGGCCGTGGGCGGAAACGAGCGCGCGGCGCGGCTCTCCGGGATCCCGGTGCACCGGGTCAAGATCGGGGCCTACGTGATCTGCGCCGGGCTGTCGGGCCTTGCCGGATTGATCGTCGTGGCGATCAACTCGGCCTCCGATGCGGCCCGCATCGGCAATCTGATGGAACTGGACGCCATTGCCGCGGCGGTTGTGGGCGGCACGCTGCTGCAAGGCGGGCGGGCGCCGATCTTTGGCGCGGTGCTGGGCGCAGTCATCATTCAGCTGGTGAAATACACCCTGCTGGCCAATGGCATCGCCGACGAAGTCGCGCTGATCGCCAAGGCGGGCATCATCATCGCCGCCGTCTACCTGCAACAGGCGCGCAAGGAGTAAAGCATGCTGGACAACACTGCATTCGACCTGCGGCGCTATCTGCGCGGCGGCGGGCATTCCTTCGGGGTCTGGGTGGCGCTGGTCGCCATGATCCTCTTTGGCCTCATTCGCTACGAGAATTTCGGCGGTGCCTACAACATCTCGTCCTTTCTGAACTACAACGCGATGTTCATCGTGATCTCGGTCGGCATGTGCTTTGTCATCCTGACTGGCGGCATCGACCTTTCGGTCGGCTCGGTCGCGGCCTTCACGTCGGTTGTGGCGGCTTACCTGTCGCCCTACGGCATCCAGGTGGCGCTGCCCGGCGCGGTGCTGGCGGGGCTGGCGATAGGGGGCTTGAACGCGCTTTTCGTGGTGGCGATGCGCATCCCGCCCTTCATCGCCACGCTGGCCACCATGCTGGGGGCCAAGGGCGGGGCGCTGGTGATCTCGGGGGCGCAGACGATCTCCATCGACTGGGGCTCGAACTTCACCAGGCTGGGGATGGAGCAGGCCTTTGGCATTCTGCCCTGGACCATCGTTATCACCGCTGTCGTGGTCATCGCACTTTGGATCGTGCTGGAGCGCACTTCGCTGGGCCGCACGGTGCTGGCCGTGGGCGGGGGCGAGGACGCCTCGACCATGATGGGGCTGGACGTGACCCGCGCCAAGGTCTTCGTCTACGCGCTCAGCGGGGCCTGTGGCGGGCTGGCGGGGGTCTTTCTGGCCTCGGGCTTTGGCGCAGGCCAGCCGCTGGAAGGCGTGGGCTGGGAACTTTCGGCCATCGCCTCGGTCGTGGTCGGCGGCACGCTGCTGACTGGCGGCATGGGATCGGTCGGGGCGACGGTCGCCGGGGCGCTTCTGTTGGGCTTGGTCTTCAACATTCTCAATTTCGAAAACGGGCGGGGCGTCATCAGCCTTAGCGCCTATTGGCAGATGGTCATCCGGGGCGGGTTCCTTTTTGCGGTGATCCTGCTGCAAAGCCATCTGGCCAGCCGATCCAAGGGAACCACGATATGACAAGGATAACCAAGGTCGAAGCGCGGCTGTTCAACGTGCCGCTGGCCGAGGTGCTGAGCGATGCCAAACACGGCGACCACACGCATTTCGAACTGATCACCGCCACAGTGACACTTGAAGACGGCAGCCAAGGCACCGGCTACAGCTATACCGGTGGGCGGGGCGGCCATGCGATTGTCGCCATGATCACCCATGACCTTGCGCCGTTCCTGGTGGGCCGTGATGCCGAAGACGTCGAGGCGCTGTACGAGGCCATGCAATGGCATGTGCACTACGTGGCGCGCGGCGGCATCGCGTCTTTTGCGATCTCGGCGGTGGATATCGCGCTCTGGGACCTGCGCGGCAAACGCTCTGGCCGGCCGCTATGGAAGATGGCGGGCGGCGCGGATCGCCGTTGCCGGGCCTATGCCGGTGGGATCGACCTGAACTTTCCCCTGCCCAAACTTCTCGACAGTATTCGCGGCTACCTCGCGCGCGGCTTTGACGGCGTGAAGATCAAGATCGGCCAGCCCACGCTGGCCGAGGACGTCGCCCGCATCAAGGCGGTGCGTGCGTTGATCGGGCCGGACGTGGCCTTCATGGTCGATGCCAACTACGCGATGAGCGTGGAGCAGGCCATCGAAGCGGCACGCGCCTTTGAACCCTTTGACCTGACATGGTTCGAGGAGCCGACGATCCCGGACGACTACAAAGGCTATGGCCGGATTGCCGAGGCGACGGGGATGCCGCTGGCCATGGGGGAGAACCTGCACACGATCCACGAGTTCGAATACGCCTTTGCCGATGCCCGGCTGTCGTTCATCCAGCCCGACGCCAGCAATTGCGGCGGCATCACCGGCTGGCTTCAGGTGGCCGAGCTGAGCCGCAAGCATGGGCTTCCTGTTTGCAGCCACGGGATGCAGGAGCTGCACGTCAGCCTCGTCTCGGCGCAGCCCAACGCCGGCTGGATCGAGGTCCACTCTTTCCCGATCGACGCCTACACCCGCCGCCCGCTGGTGGTCGAGGATCACATGGCCGTGGCCCCCGATACGCCTGGAACGGGCGTGGAATTCGACTGGGACAAACTGAATTCAGCACATGAGGACATGAAAGCATGAGCACCATCACCGCCGCCTATTACCGCGGGAACAAGACCTTTGCCGTCGAAGAGGCCAACGCGCCGCCGCCCGCGGCGGGCCAAGTGCAGTTGCGCATCGCCTATTGCGGCATCTGTGGCACCGATATGCATGTCTACCACGGCAACATGGACGCCCGCGTCGGGTTGAACCGGATTGTCGGGCACGAGCTGTCCGCTGTGGTGGAAGACCTGGGCGAGGGCGTGACCGGCTTTGCCAAGGGACAGAAGGTCGTGGTGCGCCCGCTGGACCACTGCGGCGATTGCCCGGCCTGCAACGCGGGGCATCAGCACATATGCCACAAACTCAAGTTCCTCGGCCTCGACACCGATGGCGCCATGCAAGAGCTGTGGAACGTGCCTGCGCATACGCTGCATGTGCTGCCCGACGACATGCGTCTGGACCATGCCGCGCTGATCGAACCGGTGGCCGTAGCCTGTCATGACGTGCGCATGGCAAGCGTGCAACCGGGCGAGGACGTGGTCGTCATCGGCGGTGGGCCCATCGGCGTGCTGGTCGCCATGGTGGCGCGGGATGCGGGCGGCAAGGTCGTGATCTCCGAGGTCAACGAAAATCGGCTGGCTATTGCCGAGAAACTCGGGTTCGATACGGTCAACCCCGCCAGGGTCGACCTGAAGGCGGCGATCACTGACCGTACAGGCGGCAAGGGCGCCGATGTCGTCTTCGAGGTCTCGGGCACGCAACCCGGTGTCGATGCGATGACCGCCGTGGCCGCGACGCGCGGGCGCATCTGCATGGTGGCGATCCATGCGACGAAGCCGCAGGTCGACATGTTCCAGTTCTTCTGGCGCGAGTTGAAGCTGATCGGCGCGCGGGTCTATGAACCGCAGGACTACGACAAGGCCATCGAACTGGTGGCAAAGGGCGCCATCGACGCGGACACGGTGATCACCGATGTCAGCCCGCTGGGTCAAATCCAGCAGGCCTTCGAGTCGCTGGACGCCAGCCCGACCGCGTTGAAAAGCCTGATCAAGGTAGGAGAGCTTGCATGAACGTCCTTCAATCATTTGACCTGAGCGGCAAGACCGCCGTCGTCACCGGTGCCAAGCGCGGCATCGGGCGCGGCATGGCCGAAGCGCTGGCGCAGGCCGGGGCCGATATCGTTGGGGTCAGTGCCTCGCTGGCCCCGGGGTCCGAGGTGGAACAGGCGGTCACCGCGCTGGGCCGCAAGTTCACCGCTTACCAATGCGACTTTTCGGACCGCGCCGCGGTGACCGGCTTTGCCGCGCAACTGGAGAGCGACGGCATCGCGCCAGACATTCTTGTGAACAACGCGGGCACCATCAAGCGCAAGCCTGCGGTCGAGCATCCCGACGACTGGTGGGACGAGGTGATCGAGGTGAACCTGTCGGCGCAATTCGTGTTAAGCCGCGAGATCGGGCGTGGCATGGTGGAACGCGGCCGGGGCAAGATCATCTTCACCGCCTCGCTCCTGACTTTCCAGGGCGGCATCACGGTGCCAGGCTATGCGGCCTCCAAGGGCGGCATCGGCCAGCTGACCAAGGCGCTGGCCAACGAATGGGCCGGCAAGGGGGTGAACGTGAATGCCATCGCACCGGGCTATATCGCCACAGACAACACACAGGCGTTGCAGGATGATCCTGACCGTTCGAAATCCATCCTTGAACGGATCCCCGCGGGGCGCTGGGGCAAGCCGCAGGATTTCGCCGGACCAGTGGTCTTCCTTGCCTCCTCGGCTTCGGACTATGTCAACGGAGAGATTCTCGTCGTCGATGGGGGCTGGATGGGCCGCTAGGGTTTCACGGTGCCGGCAGTGAGTGTCGCGTGGCCTTAAAATCTGAAATGCAGAAGTCAACGAAATCAGGGGGAAAGCTTTGCGTTCAGGGTTCTGACCCTTGTGTTTTGAGCCTTGGATCTTGGTCAGTTTCATCTGGATTGGACAATTGAAGCCTCGTTATCGCATAGCCAGTTCAGCCCGCCCCTAGGACCGCTCAGCGGCTCTGTGGAAGGTCACCGGACGCCCTGTTCCTTTCAAGCGAAGGTAGATGGCGACGGCTTCGGACAGCTTCACGGATTATTGCTGGGTACCAGGCGTTGCTTCCCAGACCATTGGGGCTGCGTTGGTGTTCTGTGCCTGCCGTAGCATGTGTTTGCCCGGAAGATCGCTGTCCTTGATCCTGAGGTGATGCCAGTAGTCGTCCAGCTTTTGCGCTGCTCTGTCGGCCCAGGTCGCAGCTACAGAAACAGATCGGGTGCGAAGAGAATACGCGGTTTTTGGTGAGGTGTAGTGCTGTCGCAGGTCTTTCGGGACGCGTCTCACGAAGTAGAAGACGCCATCTTTGACAAATGTGCGGGCGCCAGGGTTGTTCTCCGCCATGTTCCGCGGCCGCTCCATCATCATATAAAGATGAGGAAAAACAATGGATTATATGGTGCAGTGGTGCCCCACACGGACTGTGATTGCGGCATTAAGTTATTGATAGGGTGTAGGTTATTTTTGCGGTTTTCTCATAGTGCCCCCAATAATGCCCCCAGAGATCCTATTTACTGCCGATAGAGCGCTTCTTGAACCTTCAAGAACGCTGCCTTGATCGCAGAAAGATCACCCAATTTGGCCTTGGCTTCGGATACGCGACCATACCTTGCCGTCAGGAACTCACCCAACTTCGGAAGGGCCAGTTCACGCGTCCCGTTCCTTTCATAGGCGCCAAGGACACCGACCAGCAACTGCTTCAGTTCCTCGTTTTCTTCGCCAGCCATGTCAGACCGCGCAAAATCCGCGCGTTCGTGACGTGAACGCTTCTCGTTCTGGTACAGAATGTAGCTCAATACATCGAATAGATCGCTGTGCGGGGCGTCCACCAACCTTCGGATGTCTTCCAGTTTTTCGCCGTCATAGCCTCGATCCGAAAGCTGATTGATCAATTCCATACGCGTGTCGGGATGGCTCCAGATGCGGCGCAACTGGTCCTCGTTTTCAATCAACCCTGACAGGTCTCCGAAAAGCTGCTCAAGGAACTGCTGGGCAGACATGGGAGTGCCATCCGCGCTCCAGTAGGTGGTCGTCGCGATATACTGGATTTCCCGTTCCTTGCCGTCCGACAGTTTGATCCGGATTTTTTCAATCGGCGGCTCGTTACTTGGTTCCGTCCCGCTGGGGTCATTCGGATCGGTCGGTTCGGGCGAGGGTGTCGGCTCTCTTGGGGCGTTTGGCTCGTCTGGGGGCAATGGCTCGCCATCCCACTCGGGATCATTGAAGTTCAGGTGCGCCTTCACGAAATCCCAGATCGTAAAGTGGTCTTTGCCCTCATAGGTGCGTGTTCCGCGCCCGATGATCTGTTTGAATTCGATCATCGACTTGACTGGACGCATCAGCACGATGTGCCGAATATTCCGGGCATCGACACCCGTGGACAGCTTTTGCGAGGTGGTCAGGATCGTCGGGATGGTCTTTTCGTTGTCCTGAAAGGTGCGCAGCCACTTTTCCCCAATCGCGCCGTCCTCTGCCGTCACTCTGTGGCAATAATCCGGATGATTGCTGCGCTTTTCCTGATTGATCAAATCCCGCACCAAGGCAGCGTGATCCTGGGTCGCGCAGAACACCAGGGTCTTTTGCCGTTGGTCTATGGCCTGCAAGAACTCGCGCACGCGGCTGCGTTCGCGTTCTTCGATCACCACGCGCGTATTGAAATCGCCTTCGGTAAAACTGGTGCCTTCCTCGACCTCGCCCGCCAACAACTCGTCCGAGCCGTCATAGACGTATTCGTCGATGGTGCTGGCCATCTGGCGCACCTTGAACGGGGTCAGATAGCCGTCTTCGATCCCGTCCTTCAGGGCATAGGTGTACGCCGGTTCGCCGAAATAGGCATAGGTATCGGCGTTATGCTTTCGCTTGGGCGTCGCGGTCAGGCCAAGCTGATAGGCCGGTTCGAAATACTCCAGCAGGCTGCGCCATTCGCTTTGGTCGTTCGCGCCGCCCCTGTGGCATTCGTCGATCACGATGAAGTCAAAGAAATCCGGGGCGTACTGGCGGTAAACCTCTTCGCCCTCGCCGGTCATGAAGGTCTGGAAAATCGTGAAGAACAGGCTGGCGTTCTTGGGAACCTGTCCGCCGTTCTTGCGAATGGTCGCGGGATCAATCCGGGTCACGGCATCGTTGGGAAAGGCGCTGAACGCGTTATAGGCCTGATCAGCAAGGATGTTGCGGTCGGCCAGGAACAGGATGCGCGGGCGGCGCACTGGGTCGCCCGACAGGTTCCACTTGGCCTGAAACAGCTTCCACGCGATCTGGAACGCGATGGAGGTCTTGCCCGTTCCGGTGGCCAGCGTCAGCAGGATCCGCCGGTCGCCTTTTGCCACGGCCTCCAGCGCCGCCGTGATCGCATTGTGCTGGTAATAGCGTAGCTCCCACTTGCCGCCGTCCGTTTCGAAGTCGACCGCGCCAAACCGGTCGCGCCACAGGTTCGGGGTGGCAAAGGTGCGGTTCCAAAGATCATCGGGCGAGGGGAAGGGCAGGGCCAGGTCGCCCTCGGCCCCCGTGGTCATGTCGATCTGATACCAGCCCAACCCGTTCGAGGCATAGGCAAAGCGCGAGCCAAGACGGGTGGCATAGTCCTTGGCCTGCCCGACGCCGGTGCGGTGGCTTAGGCCCGCGCGCTTGGCCTCCAGCACAGCGAGCTTCTGGCCCTTGTGGATCAGGACATAATCAGCAGACAGCCCCTTGCCGCGCGTGCCGCCTGATTGAATGCGCCCGGGACAGATCACCTCACGTCGCACCCTGGAACCATTCTGCCCCCAGCCCGCCGCCGCCAAAACGGGGTCTATGCGCTCGGCGCGGGTATCGGCTTCGGTTTCGTCGTGAATGCTCATCAGGTCTACTCGTTACATCATGTTAATTCGCCCGCGAAGGCTTTTTGCAAAAGGGATTGGCGAAGGTCGTCGATGTCTTGAAGCTTGCCTCTAAATGCTTCTTCAAGTCGCTCCATATCATCATAGGCGCTCTGGCAATTCGCTGCGATTGCACGTTGGCGATCAAGGTTCTTCGGAAACCTCAAAGGCACTGTCTTTAGCAGCTTTGCCTTGATACCAACTACAGTTGCGCCTGTGCCGCGTCTGTGAATTTCGGATTGCATGGGGGGTGCCATCAGTGAAAATTTCAAGAACTCCGCCAAAATAACGTCTTCATCTGCCTGCATAGTGATCAATCGCTGACCGATAACGACAGTTTCTTCAGTGTCCAATTGTGCAACGTTTGCAAGCGGTGCCTCGGTCGAGAACAAGACATCGCCTAGTTTTGGAAAACCGCGTGTCATCCATCCTTCGTAAGCACTTTCCAAAATGAACTCTTCGGGTTCACGTTGGATGTAGCCCATCTTCACATTCTTGGCTGTAATCAGCCTTATACCGACTTCTGTTTTCGGTGGGGTCTTCCCGCGATAGTCAATGAAACGCACATGATCGTTGAGCTCACATTCATCCCAGCCTGCTTCATCTCCGGAAAAGGCCGTCGCAAGGTAGCTCTCAAACAACTCCCGCGCGTTTTGGAGGTTGGCTTCGGCGTGGGCGCGGGCGCGGGCCAGACCCTCGAAGGCCTCGTCCAGAACCGCAACAATCCGCTGTTGTTCTTCGAGTGGCGGGAGGGGAATTTCGATATCCTTGATCTTTTTCAGATTAAGGTTTTTCTGACGTGTCCCGCGCCGCTGCTCCATTATAGACGGCTTGATCGCCTCAAGTGCAGCCTTGACGAATCGTAAGTCAGTTCGCGGTGTTGGCTTTATTCCCGCGACGGCTTGGTTGAATGCAGCATCACGATCAAGCAACGCCATCTTCATCGCAGCCGTATCGTACATGCCGACCAATAGAGACCCCTTGGGAAATAGCTTGGCGTTCGATCTATCAAGCCCAAGAGCAGTAATTCTGTCTTTCGGCTCTATTGTGAATTCGCCATTTAGCTCGCCCGATGAGTACCAAGGGATGTCCCCGTCCCAGAATTCAGCAGTTGATTTGAGAGGTGTGCCACCGCTGGCAACAAACGAAAGTTCGCCGAGCTTTTTTACATCCCAACCAGCCTTCACAGCATTCCCCGAATGTCTTCGAGGATTTGCGCCGTCTCGGCATCCCGCGCCAGCATGTCGGCGATGATCTCTTCGGGGCTGCGCAGCGCCTCGGCCTCGGGTGCGTTGGGGTTCTTGACCGACAGATCACAGGTGTCCTCGTCCAGATCGGCGCGACCCACGATCCAGCTTTTCGGCCCATTCGCGCGGGTGCGCTGCAACTCGACAAACTCTGCCAGATCGTCGTCGTTCAGCGGGTTGGTCTTGCCCAGGGACCGCCCGGGATCAAGCTGGTAATACCATATGTCGCGCGTTGGTGCGCCCTTTTCAAAGAACAGCACCACGGTCTTGACACCTGCGCCCTGAAACGTGCCTTGCGGGCAATCAAGGATGGTGTGCAGTTCCGCCGCCTCCAGCAGTTCGCGGCGCAGGGCAACGCTGGCGTTGTCGGTGTTGGACAGGAAGGTGTTCTTGATCACCACAGCCGCGCGGCCCCCGGCCCGCAGCTTGCGGATGAAATGCTGCAGGAAAAGATAGGCGGTTTCCCCGGTGCGGATCGGAAAGTTCTGCTGCACCTCGCGCCGTTCGCCGCCGCCAAAGGGAGGATTGGCCAGAATGATGTCGTGGCGGCCTGATTCCTGAATATCCATCACGTTTTCATTCAACGTGTTGGAGTGGATCAGGTTCGGCGCCTCGATCCCGTGCAGGACCATGTTCATGATCCCGATCACATAGGCCAGGCCCTTTTTCTCCTGTCCATAGAAGGTGCGGTTTTGCAAGGTGTCCCAATGGCTGCCAACGTCCTTGCGGGTGCCATCGGGGTTGGTGGTCAGGTAGGCAAAAGCCTCGCACAGAAAGCCCGCCGATCCGCAGGCGCCATCATAGATGGTTTCGCCAATCTTTGGGTCGGTGACCTTGATCATGGCGCGGATCAGGGGGCGCGGGGTGTAGTATTCCCCGCCGTTGCGGCCAGCGTTGCCCATGCGCCGAATGCGGGTTTCGTACAGTTCGGACAGTTCGTGGCGCTGTTCCTGGGTGTTGAAGGCCAGGCTGTCGATCTGTTCCAGCACGTCGCGCAGGATATAGCCCGAACGGAACTTGTTGCGCAGTTCGGTAAAGACCTCGCCGATCTTGTACTGGATGGTCTGGGGGCTTTCGGCGCTTTGGCGGAAGGCAGCGAGGTGCGGGAACAGGTCCTGATCGACAAAGGTGGTCAAATCGTCGCCAATCATGGCGTTCGGATCGAGTGCGCCGTTTTTCAGGGGCGCGGCCCATTTGTCCCAGCGGTATTTGCCGGTGATGATCGGAGCGTAGTCCTTGCCCTCCAATTCGGCGCGGTCCTGACGTTCGATTTCCAGATCGTGCAGGTACTTCAGGAAAAGCACCCAAGAGGTTTGCTCAACATAGTCCAATTCATTGGCGATGCCCTCTTCGGCGCGAAGGTCTTTTTCGATCTTGTTGAACGCGTTTTCGTACATGTTTGCCCGTCTTCAAGTGTTTTTCGTACTATGGCGAAGGGGGTAGGGCGGCGCAACTCAAGGCGTGGTTTCGCGGATCAATTCCGCCTGCCGTTCCTGCGTGACATGGCAATAGGCGCTGACGGTTGTGACAACGCTGTCGTGACCGATGTTCTGGGAAAAGGCTTTGAAGGCCTCGCGGGTGGGATAGTGGTTGTCCGCCCAGCGCACGAGTGTCTTGCGAAAGCTGTGCGGGCCAAAGGCGGGCATATGTGCATCGGTGAAGGCCTTCTTGATGGCCTCTCGCAGCGGCCCGGCCCCGGCATAGCATTCACGCTTCAAGCCAAGAACTTGGAAGCCGTCATTTCCAACACCCATGCGGGGTGGGGGAAACAGCGTGTCGTCCGGTCCAAACAATTTTTCGGTGCGGAGGTACGTCACCCACTCTTCGAAAGCGGGGCGATATATCGGATCGACCGGCAGGAAATAGGTGTTGAAGGTCTTCGACCCTTTGGTCCGCACCTCGCGCCCGTCCTGAAAGATCGAACCACTGATCAGATCGACGTGTTTGAGCCGAAACGACGACAGCGCGCCATCCCGCGCCCCGGTAATCATCAGGCAGGCAAACAACGCCCGGTTTCGGCGCTCGATCTCAGTGCTTTGCGGCATTGCTACGAAAGCCGCGCGGCATTGTTCAAGCGAGGGATACGGCGTCTCGCGCTGGGCATGGGCGGCGCGGGCGTCTTTGGCGTTCTGGTTGAAGTATTCCGCGTCGGAATAGCTGATCCTGGACTTGTACCCAGGTTGCCCAGCGAGCCACTGAAAGAACGCCTTGTTCGCCCGCAGAATACCGCTGACAGTCGCTTTGCCAAGCGGCTTTCCGGTTGTGGGGCTGACCTCTTCGCTCAAGTCATTCTTGAAGCGGCGTGGCTGGTCGATGTGGAATTTCTTGAAGCACTTGTAGCCGGTGGACTTCTCGAACTTCAGGATGCCTTCAGCCGCGCGACGGCACGTTGTTTCGTCCATGCGCTTGGCTTCGCGCAAGTAATGCAGATAGGCGCGTTTGATACGCTCGTTTTTCTCATTCACTTTGCGGGTCATGCTCGATCCTCTTGCTGTGTGGTTTTCAATAGGGGCAGGGCGTATCCCTTAGGGTTATTTCCCGTCACTGGTGGCGAGGTCGAATATCCGGGCGATTTCCGGTATTTTCGCCGCGCTGACAACGCGGCTACATTTCCCCTCGCATACCTCGCAAAGCCCTTCGATACGCGGCGCGCGCCTCGTGCGAACCAAATCAACCATACCGCCCCAAGGGTGCCGGGGTGCCTTGCAAGTGAGGCAAAAGAGCTGGTCGGGTTCGAGTGGGGATCTTGCCTGCACGTTCGCGACTTCGATGTACGCTTTGGCTGCCGACCCAAGGATGAGGGTCGGGCGCTGGCTGTTCAGCGTCGGCAACCCGCGCCGGATCATTGCCCGGACAGTGCCTTGCGTAACGCCCAGCGCCCGCGCCAGTTCCGGCACATCGTAGGTTAGAACGGCGCGCAGTCGGCGGGGATCAAGACGCTTCGCCATCAGCCCGATCCTCGAACAATGCGCGGATGTCTTCTGCGTGCCAGACAGTGGTGCGAGGTCCAAGCTTGCGCGGCTTTGGAAAACGCCCTTCTTTGACGCCCTGCCACCAAGTGGATTTGGACACTGGGATAGGACCAGCAGGAGCGAGGATCTGAGATAGCCGGACAAAACCGGTGCGGGGGAAGCTCGGATTTTTCATTGGGTTGCCTAAATCTGATGACGTTCAAGCAAATGTTGGCAAGTCCGAGATGGTTTGAGCCGGAATGGCAGCTTTCCTACAGGAATCCTCTTCGCGTCATTGCTTCCAATAGTCTGCCGGAACCAGTTCCGCTGCTTCTCGTACCCACTTTCGAACGGTTTTGTTGTCCATACTCAAACCGACCCGATCCAAGTCTTCACAGATGCTGGATATCGCTGTTGTGCGGGTTGCTTTGGGGTCAAATTGGTATTGCTCACAAGCCATCGCAGCGATCAGCCTAAGCAAAGACTGCCTTTCCTGCATAGAAAGACTTTGGCTAGGTCGATCATCAGGCAATCGGATTGCGAGGGTTCGTTTTTCAAGCTGACTGTAGAACGCTTCCGGAACCTGCAAATCAATCTCGTCTATCAGCTTCTTGAGCCAAACAGGAGAAACAGGCATGTACCCTCCAGGCCCTACTGGAAAATGCCCCTGAAAAAGGCGCATTTGTCGACCTAGATGAAACATTTGCGGGTTCATCTTTGTGGGCTCTTCCTGAGAAGCTGCGGAATGGGCCTGATGTTCCGGAAACTTGGAAGGCTCAACCCCAAGTGACAGCATCGTTGCCTCATAGACGCTGTACCTACTCAATTTACCCCAATAGTCGTAGTCTGCTGCGACATCAGGGTGCCCAAATCCCATTGCTAGCCACACCGGTTGATTGCGCTCTAGGCTTTTGATCTCGTCCCCAAGTAAGCTTGAAAACCATGAGCGCAGATCGGCGAACTCAGGGGCTTGTCCAACCCGTAATTCTCTTAGTTCAAGATCACTCAATTGCTCTAACTCGTGCCTTGCTTTGGCTTTCAACTCATCCAAACGATCAGCAAAGGCGTCGAATGCATGCGGATTGGTCGGGCCAATGCTGTGGACAGGAATGGGCTTGGACCAGAAAAGCCAGCTCCCGAATTTCTTTTTCATGACCCATTCTAGGTGGTCTTCTCTTTCATTTTTTCCAAAAGCCATAATGACCTCACTCAACGAAGAAGCTCAGCTTGCCCGCAGTTCCGTCAGATATCCAGCCCACCAATCCATCATGCGCGCGCGTTCTTCCCAATGTTCGCCGCGCGCATAGGCGCGCCGCACCGCATTGCCTTCGACGTGGGCAAGTTGCCGTTCAATGGCGTCAGGGTGCCATAGCCCGCTTTCGTTCGCCAAGGTCGAGAAACACGCTCGAAAACCGTGGGCGGTCATTTCATCGCCGCCATATCCCATACGTCGCAAAGCTGCGTTCAATGTGTTTTCACTCATCGGGCGCTTGACGGATCGAAGGCTCGGGAACAAATACGAACCGTTTCCCGTAATCTCATGAAGTTCGTTCAGCAGCTCCATCGCTGGCGCTGCAAGAGGCACGCTATGCGGGCGCCGCATCTTCATACGCTCCGCAGGGATAGACCAGACCGCCCCTTGGAGGTCGATGTCAGCCCAATTGGCATGGCGCAATTCGCCTGGGCGTTGCGCCAGTAGCGCCAGAAGTTGCAGGCCAATCCGGGTGGTCGTTTGTCCTTCGAAGGCGTCAATCGCGCGCAATAGCCCGCCCAGTGCTTTGGGGTCGGTAATCGCCGCGCGTGGTGTCGGTTTTGCTCGGACCAGCGCGTCTTTCAAAGCTTGTGTCGGGTCCGTCTCAGCCAGTCCGTTTGCTATGGCATACCGAAAAACGCCACCAATTTTTGACCGCAGCCGTTTTGCTGTTTCATAGTTGCCCTTTGCTTCGACTTTGCGCAGGCAGGTCAGGATCGCCGGCGATGTGATGTCCGTTATCGGCCACTTGCCAAAATCAGCGCAGGCCATGTCCAACAACCATTCAGTCTTGGCCATCGTGGCAGGGGCGCGGCCTTCACGACGGGCTTTGTCGATATACCCCTTGGCCTGGTCTTCGAACGTGTGACTGCGACGTTCCCGATCCAACAACTTTTGTCGTCGTTTGGTTTCGCCGGGGTCTTCGTTATTGGCCAGCTTCGCGCGTGCTTCATCCCGCAACTGGCGAGCCTGCACCAGACTGACTGCTGGATAGGCCCCAAAAGACAGTCGTTTTTCCCGCCCATCTATCCTGTACTTCAAATGCCAAAGCCGGGATCCACTTGGCGTCACTGTCACATACAAACCGTCAAAGTCCGAAACCTTGTAGGGTTTGGCCTTGGGTTTCAGGTTCCGGATTTGTGTGTCGCTCAGTGGCATCTGGGGGCATTCTCCAAAAACAAGTTCTGGCGATGCCCCCAAGAAAGCCCCCAAACTGGGGGCATTCCAAGGGACCAGGCTGGACGTGATTGGACAACCATTCGCCTGAAAACCCTTATACAGAAGGGACTTCTGGATGTCTTTGGCTTTGTTCGGATTGGAAAGTGGTGCCCCCACACGGACTCGAACCGCGGACCTACTGATTACAAATCAGTTGCTCTACCAGCTGAGCTATAGGGGCACTGAATGATGGATGCTGGTGGCGCCATCAACGCTGCGGCAAAGGGGGTGACCCGTGCCGCATCGGCGTTTTACCCGAGCGATGTGCGAAGGACAATACTGCATCGCACATCCGGGACGCGGATTTAACGGTCGCTTTTGGGTTTGCGACGCAGGGGGGAATCGCCGCCCCGGTTGACCGGTTTGCCTTTGCCTGGACCCTTGCTGCCGGGACCCTTGCTGCCCGGGCGGTCCATGCGCACCGAAGTGTCCATGGCATTGGCCGGCCGCGGTTTGCCCGGCTTGGCGCCGGGTTTGCCGGCAGGCTTGCCGCCCTTCTTGTCGAAGGGCTTGCCTTCGCTTTTGCCGAACGACTTTCCCTCGGGCTTGCCGAAGGGTTTGCCATCGCGCTTGGCGGCGGGTTTGCCTTCGGGTTTTCCATAGGGTTTCGCGTCGCGCTTGCCGGCCGGTTTCCCTTCGGGCTTGCCAAAGGGTTTGCCGTCCCGTTTCGCCGCGGGCTTGCCCGCCGGTTTGCCATAGGGCTTGGCGTCGCGCGGTTTGTCGTCCCTAGCGGGACGTTCGCTGCGCGCGGGATGGGCGGTGGCCGCTTCGCCGGCCGGTCTGGCGGGCTTGTCCGCGCGGTCGGGGCGCGGGGCGCGGGGTTTTTCGCGATCGTCCGAGCGGGGCTTACCCTGCCAGGGCTTCTTGTCGCCACGATCACCACGATCACCCCGATCGCCGCCGGGCCCCTTGCGGTGCGGCTGCGCAGGGCGACCGCGATGGGCCGGGGGTTGACGGATCTCGGCGGGCTCGGCGTCCAGCTGGCGGCCAAAGACATCGTTTTCAAGCAAGCCGTCCGGGCCAAGGCTGCCAAGGAAATCGGCGGCCACGCTTTCGGACAATTCGACAAAAGTTTCCTGGTCCTGCACGCGGATGCGCCCGATATTGGCCTTTTCAAAGTTCCCGACACGCAGGATCAGCGGCAAAAGCCAGCGCGCCTCGGCGCCCTTGTCGCGGCCGATGGACAGGGAAAACCAGGCCGAGGGGCCGAAATCGCCGCGGTCCTCGCGCGGGGCGCGGGCTTCGGGCTGGTTCAGCTCTTCGGGGGCGGACAGGCCGGCGCGGAAAAAGCTGAGGCAGGCGGCGGCGACCTTTTCGGCGCCATATTCGGCCAGCAGCTTGGCGGCAAAGCCTGCCTCCTGCTCGGTGGGGGCGGTGTTCCAGACCGGATCGGCCAGCAGACGGGCCTCGTCCTTGGCCAGGATGTCCTCGGGGCCGGGGGCGTGGGTCCACTCGGCCTCGATCTTGGCCCATTTCAGCAGGCGCGCGGCCTTCTTGGAAATCTTGTCCGGCACGATCAGCGCCGAGATGCCCTTGCGCCCGGCGCGGCCGGTGCGGCCCGAACGGTGCAGCAGCGCCTCGGTGTTTTGCGGCAGATCGGCATGGATCACCAGTTCGAGGTTGGGCAGGTCGATGCCGCGCGCGGCGACGTCGGTGGCAACGCAGACCTTGGCGCGGCCGTCACGCAGCGCCTGCAGGGCGTGGCTGCGTTCATCCTGCGACAGCTCGCCAGACAGGCTGACCACGGACAACCCGCGATTGGCCAGTCGGGCGGTCAGGCGGGCAACGGTGGCCCGGGTGTTGGCAAAGACGATGGCATTGGGCGCATCGTGAAAGCGCAGAAGGTTGATGATGGCGTGTTCGGCATCGCGCTGGGTGACCTGAATCGCCTGGTAGGCGATATCGGCGTGCTGCGCCTTGCCGGTGATGGTCGAAATCCGCTGCGCGTCGCGCTGGAACTGTTCGGCCATCTTGGCAATCGAATCCGATACCGTGGCCGAGAACATCAGCGTGCGGCGGTCCTGCGGGGCCTCGCCCAGCATGTATTCCAGGTCCTCGCGAAATCCCAGGTCCAGCATTTCGTCGGCTTCGTCCAGAACCACGGCGCGGATGTCGGTCAGATCCAGCGCGCCGCGCATGATGTGATCGCGCAGGCGTCCGGGGGTGCCGACGACAATATGCGCGCCGCGTTCCAGCGTGCGCCGTTCCTGGCGGGCGTCCATGCCGCCGATACAGGCGGCGATGCGACCGCCGGCCTTGCCGAACAGCCATTCAAGTTCGCGCTGCACCTGCATGGCCAGTTCCCGCGTCGGCGCCACGATCAGCGCCAGCGGCGCGGCAGGCGGTCCGAAACGGGCGTCTTCGCCCAGCAAGGTCGGTGCGATGGCCAGGCCAAAGCCCACGGTCTTGCCCGATCCGGTTTGGGCTGAAACCAGAAGGTCCGCCTCTGACAACTCGGGCGCGGTGACGGCCTCTTGGACGTCGGTCAATTGGTCATAGCCGCGCTCGGCGAGGGCGTCAGAAAGGGTAGAGATCATGGGAGGGTGTGTCCGAGGGGTAAGGATGCCAGATTCCGGCAGAAGCGCAGGCCATAGCGCAAACCGCGCCGCATGTCCATGCGCAGCGTTAGACGTTGGCCAATTCGCCGCGTTGCAGCGTGAAATCCGCGCCAGAAGGCGTCAGGGGCGGCACCAAAGGGCGCCGCCGCTTTGTGTATTACGCGTTCCAGGCCTTGTCGATGCCGCCAAGGCCGCCAACCTGCACCCGTGTCGGCAGGCCGATACGATCAAGGATGGTAAAGAACGGCTTGGGGTCCAGTTCCTCGACGTTTTTCATGGTCTTCGCGTCCCATTCACCGCTGGCCACCAGCATGGCGGCGGCGACGGGCGGCACACCTGCGGTGTAGGAAATGCCCTGGCTGCCGACCTCTTCATAGGCTTCCTTGTGATCGGCGACGTTGTAGACGAACAGCTCGATCTCCTGGCCGTCCTTCACGCCCTTGACCAGATCGCCGATGCAGGTCTTGCCGGTGTAATCGGGCGCAAGGGACGAGGGATCGGGCAGGCAGGCCTTGACCACCTTGAGCGGCACGACCTCCAGCCCTTCGGCGGTGGTGACGGGCTGTTCCGACAACAGGCCGATGTTCTTGAGCACAGTGAACACGTTGATGTAGTGATCGCCAAAGCCCATCCAGAAGCGCACGTCGGCCTGCGGATAGTTGGTGGCCAGCGAATGCACCTCGTCATGGCCGGACTGGTAGGCCTGGCTTGGCCCGACCACCGGCAGATCCCAGACCCGGCCGCTTTCGAACATCGCGGTTTCCTTCCACTTCTGGTCTTCCCAGTAATAGACGGTGCCGGTGAATTCGCGAAAGTTGATTTCCGGGTCGAAGTTGGTGGCGAAATACTTGCCGTGCGAGCCTGCGTTGATGTCGACGATGTCGATGGATGTCACCTCGTCCATCTGGTCGATGGCATAGCGGGCATAGGCGTTCACGACGCCCGGATCAAAGCCCGCACCAAGGATCGCGGTGATCCCCTTTTCGGTGCACAGATCGCGTTTCTTCCATTCGTAGTTGGCGTACCACGGCGGGGTTTCGCAGATCTTGTCGGGTTCTTCGTGGATCGCGGTGTCGATATAGGCGGCGCCTGCCTCGATGCAGCCATCCAGCACGTGCATGTTCACAAAGGCGGTGCCGACGTTGATCACGATCTGGCAGCCGGTGTCGCGGATCAGCTGGGCCACGGCGGCGCTGTCTGTCGCGTCCAGCGCGTGGGCCTTCAGAACGCCCTTTACCTTCATCGAACCCTTTTCGCGGACCGACTCAAGAATGGCGTCGCATTTCGACACCGTCCGGCTGGCGATATGGATATCCCCCAGCACATCGTTGTTTTGCGCAACTTTATGCGCCACGACCTGAGCGACGCCGCCTGCGCCGATGATGAGAACGTTCTTTTTCAACCTTCCGGACCTCCTGAGGGTTTCTCTGTTGTGATGCCTGTGGGCATGGGTTTACGACAACGCCGCTGCGAAATCGTCATAGGTAAAGTCGCGCACCATGCGGACCGAACCATCCAGTTCGCGGATCGCGATGGCGGGCATCTTGACCCCGTTGAACCAGTTCTTCTTGACCATGGTATAGCCTGCCGCGTCCTGAAAGGACAGGCGATCGCCCGGTTGCAGCGCCTTGGGAAAGCGGAATTCGCCAAAGATATCGCCCGCAAGGCAGGATTTCCCGCAGACCATCCATTCCTGATCGCCGCTTTCGTGCATCTTGGCGCTTTCGCGGTAGATCAGCAGATCCAGCATGTGCGCCTCGATGGAACTGTCGACGATGGCCAGGTTCTTGCCGTTGAACAGCGTGTCCAGCACGGTGACTTCAAGCGTGGTGGATTTGGTGATCGCCGCCTCGCCGGGTTCAAGATAGACCTGCACCTCGTTTTCACCGGCAAAGCGTTTGAGCCGCTCGGCCAGCTTGTCCAGCGGATAGTCCGCGCCGGTGAAATGGATGCCGCCGCCCAGCGAAATCCACTGCATGCGGCGGATCAGCGGGCCAAAGCGCGCCTCGATATCGGTCAACATGGCGTCAAAGCGGTCGAAATCCGCGTTCTCGCAGTTGTTGTGGAACATGAAGCCGCTGATCAGATCGGCCACCGGTTCGATATCCTCGGGTGCATGTTCACCAAGGCGCGAAAACGGGCGCGCCGGATCGGCCAGGTCAAAGCTGCTGGTCGACACGCCGGGATTGACGCGAAGGCCGCGGGTGTGGCCGCGCGACATCTCTTCAAAGCGGCGCAACTGGTTCGCGGTGTTGAAAATCACCTTGTCGGAACTGGCCAGCACTTCGGCCATTTCATCGGGGGCCCAGGCAACCGAATAGGCGTGGGTTTCCCCGGGAAACTTCTCGCGCCCCAGCTTGACCTCGAAAAGCGAGCTGGAGGTGGTGCCATCCATGTAATCGGCCATGAAATCAAAGACCGACCAGGTGGCAAAGCATTTCAGCGCCAGCAGCGCCTTGGCGCCCGAGGCTTCGCGCAGATGGGCGATCTTTTCCATGTTCGGCAGCAGCCGGGATTTGTCGATCAGGTAATAGGGTGTTTTCATCTCAATCATGCCTTGGCCGGGGGCGGGGTATCGGCACTGCACCTAATGCGCATGACGCGTCAGGGCAATGCTTTGCTGGGGCGGGCAGGGATTGCAGCGGGGGGGCGGGGCTTGCGCGCCCGGGGTCCTGGGCGTACCAATCAGGCCCTGATCCTTGCCGCAGACCGGAACACCGCCTTGACCAATGCCGGGCAGGCCACCAGCCTTGATACCTTGTTGCGCCGCATCGGCACCGTGACGCGGGGCTGGGGCGGCGATGTGCTGGACCCGCAGGGCAGCCTGCACCATGTGCACGAGACACCCATGCGGCCCCGGCTGTTCTGGTGTTTCAACGCCAACCACGAATTCGACGCCTTGGCGCAGGCGCTGGGCGCAGGGCAGCCACTGGTCGGGATGCGGTCGATGAACAAGGTGGCCGAACCCCTGGCCTTGCGATCCGCCCTGGGCGATGCACTGGCGGGGCATTATGCGCAGCACCTTCTGACGCGGTTCGGTACGGCGCCCTGCATCGTGGGCGGCAATTGCCAGGCGGCGGGCCTGGCCTGGCGGGTGGCGCAACGCCTGATGCAGGCCGGGGTGCCGGTGCTGCGGCTGGTGACGCTGGACGCGCAGCCCCGGTTTCCCTTTGCAGGGCACCTGCGGATGCTGTTCGGTCAGGACAGCGGCTTTGGCACGCAGGACGGGGCAGGGCCCATAGCCATCCCGCAGGCGCTGCGCGGCTGGCGCTATGCGGCGCAACGACTGGATGTGCACAAGGTCCAGGGCAGCCACGGTCAGTATTTCGTGCCCGAAAACGTCGCCAGCCTGGCCCGCGCCATCCTGTCCCCCGCGCCGCCTGCCGCAGCGGCGCCCCTGCCGATGCCCAGTCCCCGCTGGCGGATCGCGCGGCTGGACACCGCGGCCGTCACGCTGCAGGCCGCGGCCCCGGTTGCTCAGGGCGATCTGGCGGTCGTGCCGGTCTGGCGCAAGGAAGACGGCGCGATCTTTCGTATCGAGGGGGGCGACTGGGTCTTGCCTCTGGACAACGCCCCGACATGGACCTGCCGCATCCCCAGACCGGACAGCCCCGGCCCCTGGGGGCTTTGGCCTGTGCTGTGCGCCATGGACAGCGGCCCGCTGCAATGGCCGCAGCCCCCACAGGACCGCATGGTTTTTCGTTGATTTCCCGGGCTTCAACTGGTTAATTTCCGGTTAACACTTGCGCCACGCCCCGTTTTTTCGACTCCGTCAACAAGGAACAGACCCATGAAAATTGACCTGAGCAAACTTCTGTCGCTGAAAGTTCCCGCTGCGGGTGCCGCCAAGGTTGGCGATCCTGAGCCCCCCAGCCCGGCCCGCGACAAGTAATCCAGACCGACAGCGCCGGGGCGTGTCATCGCCCCGGCCACCTTGGACGCGCCGGGGCGCAAGCCCCTGACGCCCCGCAGCCTGCCTCGTGCTGCGCCGTAGCCCATCCTTCAAGGTAGCCGCCCCGTGCCCGATCACCCCATGATGACGCCCGATCCGGTGGTCTGCGCGGCCATGGATGAGCAGGTCAACGCGCGCCTCATCGCCGCGATCGACTATGTGATGCGCGATGTGCTGGACCAGGGCGGCGCACCGCCGGGCATGGTCGCGACCCCCATGCTGCACGCCTTGCAGGCCTTGATCCGCGAGGCGGCGGTATCGGGCGACACGAACAGGATCGCGGCGCTGTTGCGGGCCAATGGCCCGGCGCTGCGCGGGCAGGGGGTTCCAACCCGCTGCCATGTCGTCCCCTGGGGCGCGCCGGATCTGCCGGCGACGGATTTCGCCCTGCTGCAATCGGCGTTTCAGGATGATATCGGCCTGACTGCCCGCCTCGCGCCGCCGACGCCCGCGCATCTTGACCGGGCTCGCGCGAATTTCGCCGTGCTGCGCGCCTGTCTGCCCGTGCATCTTGCGCCCTGGTGGCAAGAGCTGGAGGCGCTGGTCGCGCTGATCCTGCTGGCCGAAGGCGACGACAAGACGGCGCGCTTTGGCGGGGCTACGGCCTTTGCGGCCTGGGGGGCGATCCTGATCAACCCGGCCAATTCCGCAACCCCGCTGGCCCTGGCGCTGACGCTGGTGCACGAAAGCTCTCATCTCAAGCTGTTTCACGCCTATCTCGAGGACGAGATCGTCCTGAACGATCCTGAGGCGCGGTTCACCAGCCCGCTGCGCCGCGAAGGGCGCCCGATGAACGGCATCTATCATGCGACCTATGTTCTGGCGCGGATGCTGGCCTTTCTGAGCGACCTTGATGGCAGCAAACCCGCCCTGGCGGCGCTGGGCCCCGGCGCTGCCGAGCAGGTCAGGGCCGATCTGGACCACTTGCGCGCCGGTTTTGACGCGGGCCGTGACGTGATCCGCGCGCATGGCGTGCTGACCGCAAAGGGGCAGCGCATCATGGACGAGGCGTCGTCGACGGTCGAGCGCTGTTTCGCCGCCAATGCGGCGGAATGACCACCGCCTGGCAGATCATCTACGACGCGCTGACGCGGCACGGCCAGGCCCCGGTGATCGAACGCCGCGGCCAATGGCGCAGCGGCGCCGCGATACTGCAGGCCATCGCGGCCCGGGCCGAGGAACTGGCGCAGTTGGGGTTGCGCCCCGGCCAGACCGCGCTGATCGTCGTCAGTGACAACCTTGTGGCGATAGAGACGCTTTTTGCCTGCTGGCACATGGGCGCCTCTGCCGGTTTTGTCGATTTTCGCGCCCCGGCTGCGCGCATCACGCAGATGGCCGCGCGCATGCAGGCGGCACTGGTGGTCGGACGGCGGCGCGTGGCCGGCCTGGATATCGCGGTGCAGGCCGCCGAGGCCGCCATGACCGACGCGCCGCCCCTGACCCTGGCAAAGCCCGAACCTGAGCAAACCGCCATCGTGTTCACCAGCTCGGGCACCACGGGCGAGCCCAGGCTGCGCCCCTCGTCGCAGGGCAAACTGGGAAAATCGCTGGATGATTTTTGCCGGTCCGAGGACCACGGCAAGGGCGGCTGCCTGCTTGGCGCGACCTCGTTCGCCTATTCGGCCAGTTGCAACGGCTGGCTTCGGGCGCTGGCCAGTGGCAAGCGGATCGTGGCGCTGGACCTGATCTACCGTCTTGAAGAACTGGACGCCGCGCTGATGCGGCCGGATGTGACGGAATGTGCCTTGCCCCCGGTGCTTATCCGGCGGCTTGCCGCGCTGGGCGATCTTGAAGGGGGGCATCGGTATCCGCAGCTGACGCGGCTTGGGTCGGTGGGCGGACCGGCCGCGCCCCGGGACAAGATCGCCGCGCTGACCCGGCTCAGCCCGCAGTACCGCATGACCTACAGCTGTGTCGGGGTCGGCCTGGTCAGCAGGATCGGCGGCGAGGCGCTGCTGGCAAGGCCCGCGTCCTGCGGCAAACCGGTCGCGGATGTGCGCGTCCGGGTGCTGGATGGCCTGTCGCCCTGTGCGGTCAACCAGATCGGCACGCTGGAAATCACGAACGCCTTTGGCGCAACCGTGCGCCCCGGCGATCTGGGGTGGCTGGACGAGGACGGCTATCTTTACATCGCTGGCCGCATCGAAGGGCTGTTCTGCCGCAATGGCGTGAACTTTCCGGCCGAACGGCTGACGCAGGCCGCGCTGGAGCTGCCGCAGGTCATCGCAGCGGCGGCCATCGCGCAGCGTGATGGCGACGGCGGCGACGTGGTGCACCTGTTCGTGCAATGCCCCCCGTCCGAAACCGACAGCGTCACGCGGCACCTGCGGCAGGGCCTAGCGGCGGCGGAGTTTCCCGATCACCTGCACCTGCGGGATAACTTGCCGGTGACCGTTTCGGGCAAGGTCGATCTGGGGGCGCTTTCCGCCTATCTTGGCACATCCAGAGGGCAGGGGGACTGAAGATGAAGGCCGAGCAATTGCAGGCGCTGGTGCAGAAGGGATTTAGCGAGGTTCTGGGCCGGGATGTCGATGCACAGACCGACTTTTTCGATGCGGGGGGCGATTCCCTGGCGGCCGAAAGGCTGCTGCTGGGCCTGTCAAAGGCACTGGGAGTGGAGCTGGCAGGATGGATGGTTCTGGACCACCCAACCCCAGAGGCGCTGAGCGCGGCGCTTGGGCAGATCGCCTGATCCGGCAGGCAAACGGGCACGTCAGTCGGCTGAAAGGTCGATGTTTCTTGCTCGAAAACGATGCAGATCAAATACACATCGGCGGCATGGCTTTAAACGAGGTCCAGTTTCTGTTGGGCCCAAAGGGCACCTGGCAGGAACAAAGGAGCCACGAGCGCAAGCACAGTCGCGGGACAGCCAATGAAAATGACATCTGTAAACTCGGCCAACGACTGTGGATGCGGCCAGGCGCAGGGCGGCGCATGGACGCTTGACGCGGCGCTAAGGGCCGTCGCTGCCATGACCGCGCCCCTGTCCCAGGTCGAAGATGTGCCGCTGGCCCGGGCGGCGGGGCGCGTTCTGGCAACGCCGGTGATCGCGCGGGCCCCCTTGCCGCGGTTCGACCATGCGGCCATGGACGGCTATGCCCTGCGCCATGCCGATCTGACAGGGCCGGGGCCATGGAGCCTGCCTGTCGATCAACGCATTGCCGCCGGACAGGCGCCAGAGGCCTTGGCTGCGGGCAGGGCCGCGCGGATTTTCACGGGGGCGCCGCTGCCCGATGGGGCGGACACCGTCATCATGCAGGAACATGCGCACGTATCGGACGGGATCTTGCACCTTGACCGGCTGCCGCAGCCCGGCACCCACATTCGCCGCCAGGGCGAGGAAACCGCGAAAGGCGCGGTCCTGCTGGAGGCCGGGCAGCGGCTGGGCGCGCGTCACATTGCTGTTGCGGCCTGCGCCGGGGCGCAAAGCGTGACGGTGCGACGACCGGTGCGGGTTGTGCTTTTGGCCACTGGGGACGAGCTGTGCGATCCGGGGCAAACGCCCGGTCCCGGCCTGATCGTCGATGTGAATACACCCATGCTGACCGCGGCCCTGACCCGCGCCGATGTGACCCTGCTGCGCGCCTGCCACGTGCCCGACAGCCGCGCGGACCATGTTCAGGCCCTGGCAAAGGCCGCCCGCGATGCCGACCTGATCGTGACCACCGGCGGCGTCTCTGTCGGAGAAGAGGACCACATGCGCGCCGCCGTGCTGGCGCTTGGCGGGCAGATCGACATTCCCGCCGTGGCGATCAAGCCCGGCAAACCGGTGACCCTTGGCCGTCTTGGCGCGGCGCATTGGCTGGGGCTGCCGGGCAATCCGATGTCGGCCTTTGTCACCTTCATGCTGTTTGGCCTGCCGCTGCTGTCCGCGCTGTCCGGCTCTGCCCTGCCCACCGCGCGGCGTACTGGCGTTCTGACCCATGACATCGCACGCCGCCTTGGCCGCTGCGAGATCCGCCCGGCCTGCATCGACGGGCAGGACGCCATGGGCCGGCTGCAACTGACGGTGTCCCAGGGCATTCATTCGGGGCGCATGACCCCGCTTGCCCGCGCCGATGGCTGTGTCGTGTTGCCGGCAAGCGGCGAACCGCTGTGCCAGGGCACACAGATTGATTTCCTGCAATTTCCAGAAGGATTCTAACGACCATGGCCAAACTGGGCTACATCCTGTCGACAAGCCGGGGCAGCACCGACCCCTTGCTGGTGGACATCGCCAACCGTCTTGGCGCGCAAGGCCGCGTGGTGGCCGGTATCGTGCAATCGCGTGCGCCTTCGGACCGGGATCATCCCTGCGACATGGATCTGGTGGTGCTTCCCAACGGACCCGAGATCGCGATTGCCCAGCAGTTGGGCACGGCCTCGCGCGGGTGCCGGCTTGATCCCGCGTCGCTCGAGGAGGCATCCGAAGCGGTGCGGCAAAGCCTGATGCAAGGCGCCGACGTGCTGATCGTCAACAAGTTCGGCGCGCAGGAATGCAAGGGTCGCGGATTCTGTCCGGCCTTCGGTCTGGCGCTGGAGCGCGGCATTCCGGTGCTGACCGCGGTCAATGAAATGAACCTGCAGGGGTTTCTGGACTTTGCCGGCGGCCTCGAGACGCGGCTGGACCCCGCCGGCGATCAGGTCCTTGACTGGCTGACCCAGCCCGTGCCGGCCTGAACGCCCGGTCTGCGCATTAAAAAAGCCCCCGAACGCCGGACGTTCGGGGGCCTTTTTCATGGTTTCGTCCTGCTTAGACCGTCGCGCCCTTGTGGCGGATGGCGCTGCCGACAAGGCCGGCCAGAATGCCCACGACGATGCTGATCACATATTCCATGGGCGTGATCGCCACATGCGTCGAATGCGATCCGCCCATCAGGATCGGGGCAATCAGCCCGACGGCTCCGCCGAGGGCGGCGGCCAGTATCCAGTTGCGCGTCATCATCCCCAGCGCCACGCCAAGAATGCCGGGCAGGCCAAGCACGCTGGCGCCAATCGTGCCAAGCAGGTCAAGAGTGCTGATCATCTTCGTCTCTCCGAGGTAAGGCGAGGCCCGGCGCGCGGGCCCCGATCCGGTCAGTCGGCCTTGCCGCCGAGGTAGGTCTTGATCTGCGCCACATCAAAGGCGCTGTCGCGGTCGTCCATCGCCAAGGTTTCGACCACGTGGCGGTATTCTTCGAGATAGCCGGGGGGCAGGTCATGCGCGATGCCCTGGTGGCAGTCGATGCAGGTCATGCCTTCGTCGATGGCCTTTTGGTGGTTCTGGGCGGCGCGGGTTTCCTGAATGGTGAAGTCCATGTATTCGAAGGCGTGGCAGTTGCGGCATTCGCGGCTGTCGCTGGCCTTCATCTTTTTCCAGACGGCGGCGGCCATTTCCAGGCGGCGTTCCTCGTATTTCTCGGGGGTCGAAATGGTGCCAAGGACCTCGTGGTAGACGTCCTTTACGGCCATGATCTTGGCCTTCATCTTGTACTGCCATTCATGCGGCACGTGGCAATCCGAACAGATCGCGCGCACCCCGGAATGGTTGTTGTAGTGCACCGTCTCGCGGTACTCGCCCAGGTTGGTTTCCATGGTGTGGCACGAGGTGCAGAATTCTTCGGTGTTGGTCAGTTCCAGCGACCAGTGGAACCCGCCCCAGAACAGGATCCCGGCCAGGAAACCCGCGATCAGCAGGAAACCCGTGCTCAGGACGCCCGTCGGGCTCCAGAAGGCGGCCCAGATGCGGCGCAGCAGGCCGCGGGGGCGGGGCGTGTCTTTGGTTGGATCGGCCATGATGTCGGTTCCCCGTGTCCTGTTTCAGTTGGAGCCGTTGGACGGCGCAAAGGTGTTGCCCACCAGCGCCGGAGCGTTGGCCTGCGGCACGTGGCATTGGTTGCAGAACCAGCGGGTGCCGGCGACGGTGTCCAGCTGGGTGCCGTTGCGGTCCAGGTAGTGGGTCATCGACAGGGTCGGCGCGCCGCGTTCACCCGCATTGGTCCAGTCGTGGCAGGACAGACACTGGTTGGTGCGCAGGTCGATCTGGTACTGATCCGTCGAATGCGGGATCAGCGGCGGCTGCTGACGATAGTTGCGCGCCTCGCGGCCTTCCATCTGCTGATGGATCTCGTCGGCGGGCAGGGTGGCCTCAAGATCCGCGCCGCGCAGGGTCTGCACCGCGCCGGTGTTCTGTGCCACGACCAACCCGCCGAAAAACAGGGTTGTCGCGAGGGCGGAGAGACCCGCAATAGCCGGAAATTTCATCTGTTTTCTCCGTGTTTGTCGCTCAGGCGGCCTTGTCGGCAACCTGTTCGTCGGTCTTGACGTGATTGTCGAAGCGGTGAGTGAAGGCAAAGACATCGACGGAACAAACATCGATGCAGCGCCCGCAATTGGTACAGTCGGGTGACAGGATAAGGGGCGTTTCGCCCGGTTTGCCGCGCAGCGCAGGCGAGATGACCTGGTTTTCAGGGCAGACGGCAAAGCAGTCCATGCAGTCGTCGCAAGCGGCCCGGTCCACGGCGGATACCCGCAGCAGGCTTTTGCTGCCCAACAGGCCGTAAAAGGCGCCGACCGGGCACAGGTGCCCGCACCAGCCGCGCCGCGCCACCAGCAGGTCAAAGACAAAGATCGCCGCGACCAGCGCCCAAGCAAAGCCCATGCCAAAGACCAGCCCGCGATGCACCATGGTGACGGGGTTGACGACCTCCCAGGCGATGGTGCCGGTCAGGGCGGAGACGGCAAAGACAGCGCCAAGGATCCAGTAGCGGGTGGAGCGTTTGGGCTGCCAGCCCTTTTGCAGGCCCAGCTTGTCGTGCAGCCAGTGTGCCGCATCGGTGACCGGGTTGATCGGGCAGACCCATGAACAATAGACCCGCCCGCCGATCAGCGCATAGACGGCCAGCACGATCAGCGCGCCGATGATGGCGGTCAGCTCGGGCCAATGGCCCGCCGCCAGCCCTTGCATCAGCACCAGCGGATCGGTCAGCGGCAGCACGCCAAAGGTGCGCGACCCGGCGAGGGTTCCAACCACCCACCAGATGCCGAACCAAGGCCCCATGAGGAACAGGAACAGGAAAAAGGATTGCGACAGCCGGCGCAGGATCAGGTAGCGATGCGCGCCCAGCCAGCCCTTGACCTCGATGGCCTCTTGCCCGGTGGGCAGTTTCGTCTTGGCGCTCATTGTCCGGCCCCCGGCAGTTTGAAGGCGGGCTCGAACCCGCCCGGCGCGGCAAGGTTGTCGGTGCCCGGTCCCGGCAGGCGGTCGGGCAGGTCGATGATGCCTTCGACCACAGGCGCGCCCTTGGCGTCCTGTTCTTCCCAGCCTTTCAGGTAATGTTCCGCCGACGACCCGCGCGCCAGCCGCACGGGCAGGACCTTGATCGCGGCCTCGGGCAGGACGCAGCTTTTTTCGCAGACGCCGCAGCCGGTGCATTTGTCGGCATGCACCGTGGGCGCAAAGATCGCGTGATGGCCCGAGCGGTCGTTGTGCGACAGCTCAAGCGTGATGGCCTCGTCGATGACGGGGCAGACGCGGTAACAGACGTCGCAGCGCAGGCCCAGGAAGTTCAGGCAGTTTTCCTGATCGACCAGCACGGCGGTGCCCATTTGCGCGTCGTCGATATTGGTCAGGCCGGGGTCCAGCGCCCCGGTGGGGCAGGCGGCGACGCAGGGGATGTCATCACACATCTCGCAGGGGACGTCGCGTGCGGTGAAAAACGGCGTACCGGTGGCGATGCCGTCGGCGCCCAGTTCCGCAAGGGACAGGGTGTCATAAGGACAATCGCGCACGCACAGCCCGCAGCGGATGCAGGCAGCCAGGAAATCGTCTTCGGGCAGCGCGCCCGGCGGGCGCAGGGCCTCGGCCGGAAGCGCCTTTGCATCGCTGACCAGATAGGCCAGCGCACTGCCCGCCACCACGCAGCCACCCGCCATCCGCGCGGTATCCGTCAGGAACCGGCGGCGTTGGGGCGACATGGGTTTGGAGGTGGCGGACATTGCTTTTTTCCTATGACTTCAGATCAGGCGCGCTCGACCTTGCAGGCGCATTTCTTGAAGTCGGTTTCCTTGGACAGCGGGCAGGTGGCATCCAGCGTCAGCTTGTTGATCAGCTGGCCTTCGTCGAACCAGGGCACAAAGACCAGGCCCTTGGGCGGCTTGTTGCGGCCGCGGGTTTCGACCCGGCTCAGCATTTCGCCGCGGCGGCTGGAAATCATGATTTCCTGGCCACGGCGCAGCCCGCGCGCCTGCGCGTCATCGGGGTGCATGAAGACCACGGCGTTCGGGAAGGCGCGGTGCAGTTCCGGCACGCGGCGGGTCATCGACCCCGAATGCCAGTGTTCAAGCACCCGGCCGGTGCAAAGCCACAGATCGTATTCGTCGTCCGGTTCCTCGGCGGCGGCCTCGTAGGGGGCGGAAATGATCTTGGCCTTGCCATCGGCGTTGCCGTAGAACTTCACCTCGTCCCCGGCGCCGACGTAAGGGTCATAGCCTTCGCGGAAGCGATAGAGCGTTTCCTTGCCATCGACCACGGGCCAACGCAGCCCGCGCGCCTGGTGATATGTGTCGAAATCCGCCAGGTCGTGGCCATGGCCGCGGCCGAATTCGGCGTATTCCTCGAACAGGCCTTTCTGGACGTAGAACCCGAAATCCTTGCTTTCCTGGTTCTCGAAGCCTTCGGCAATTTCCGACACCGGGTAGGCGTTGACCTTGCCGTTTTCGAACAGGACCTCGAACAGGGTCTTGCCCGCCAGTTCCGGTTTCTTGGCAACCAGTTCCTCGCCCCAGGCCTCTTCGACGGTAAAGCGCTTGGAGAATTCCATGACCTGCCAGACGTCCGAGCGCGCCTCGCCGGGGGCATCGACCTGCTGGCGCCAGAACTGGGTGCGGCGTTCGGCGTTGCCATAGGCCCCTTCCTTTTCGACCCACATGGCAGTGGGCAGGATCAGGTCGGCGGCCATGGCCGTCACGGTCGGGTAGGGGTCGGACACGGCGATGAAGTTTTCAGGGTTGCGGTAGCCGGGCAGCCCTTCTTCGTTCATGTTGGGCGCGGCCTGCATGTTGTTGTTGCACTGGACCCAATAGGCGTTCAGCACACCGTCCTTCAGCATCCGGTTCTGCAACACGGCGTGGAAACCGGGCTTTTCCGGGATGGTGCCGGCGGGAATGCCCCAGGCGGTTTCGCAGATCTCGCGGTGCTTTTCGTTCGTCACCACCATGTCGGCGGGCAGGCGGTGGGCAAAGGTGCCGACCTCGCGCGCGGTGCCGCAGGCCGAAGGCTGGCCGGTCAGCGAGAAGGGCGAGTTGCCGGGTTCGGAAATCTTGCCGGTCAGCAGGTGCACGTTGTACATCAGCCCGTTCACCCAGGACCCGCGGGTGTGCTGGTTGAACCCCATGGTCCACAGCGACATCACCTTGCGGTTCGGATCGGCATACTGCTGCGCCAGGCGTTCCAGTTGCGCCACCGGCACGCCGGAAATTTCCGACGCCTTTTCAACGGTATATTCAGCGACCGAGGCGGCGTATTCGTCAAAGGTCATCGGGGTCAGCTTGCCCGAATCGGGGTTGGCGGCGGCCACTTGCAATTCGTGCTCGGGGCGCAGGCCATAGCCGATGTCGGTGTCGGTCTTGGTAAAGTTGACGTGCTTGTTGACGAAGTCCCAGTTCACCGCATCGTTCTGGATGATGTAGTTCGCGATGTAGTTCAGGATCGCCAGGTCGGTCTGCGGGGCAAAGACCATGCCATTGTCGGCCAGCTCGAACGAGCGGTGTTCAAAGGTCGACAGCACGTGGACCTCGGCGCCCGGCTTGGTCAGGCGGGTGTCGGTCAGGCGAGACCACAGGATCGGGTGCATTTCCGCCATGTTGGAACCCCAGAGCACAAAGGTGTCCGCGTGCTCCAGATCGTCATAACAGCCCATGGGTTCGTCGATGCCAAAGGCCCGCATGAAGCCCACAACGGCCGAGGCCATGCAGTGCCGCGCGTTCGGGTCGATGTTGTTGCTGCGCAGCCCCGCCTTCATGAACTTGGCGGCGGCATAGCCTTCCCAGACGGTCCACTGGCCGGATCCGAACATGCCGACCGAGGTCGGGCCCTTCTTGGCCAGCGCCTCTTTCCATTTCTGCGCCATGATATCAAAGGCTTCGTCCCAGCTGACCGGTTCGAATTCGCCGTTCTTGTCATAGACGCCGTTGGTCTTGCGCAGCAGCGGTGTGGTCAGGCGGTCGGACCCGTACATGATCTTGGACAGGAAATAGCCCTTGATGCAGTTCAGGCCGCGGTTCACCGGTGCGTCCGGGTCGCCCTGGGTGGCGACGACGCGCCCTTCCTTGACGCCCACAAGGACCGAACAGCCCGTGCCGCAGAACCGGCAGGGCGCCTTGTCCCAGCGGATGCCGGCCCCGGCGGTCTGCGCAACGGCAGGCCCGGTGGCAAGCGGAATGCCCACGGCGGCGGCGGTGCTGGCCGCTGCGGTGGCTTTGAGGAACGTCCGGCGTGATTCCGAGATGGTCATGTCAGTTCTCCGGCTGGGTAGCGGCGAGCGGGGCCCGCGGCGAGAGGTCTTCGAAATGGTGATAATTGAGCGTCAGCGACAGCACGCCCGGGATCTGGTGCAGCGCCATGATGGTGTCCGAGGCGTAGGCCTCGTCGGTGTCCTCGACGACGACGACAAGGCGCCCGTCGTCGGTTCCGGCGTGGATTTCGACGCCTTTCATGTCCTCGATCCGGGGGCGGGCGGCGGGCATCGCGTCCGGCGCCACATGGACAAGGCATCCGCAGATATTCATGCTGTGATCTCCGATTTGGCGGGTTGGCGGCGCTCGAAGGCGACCGCCCCGGCCGGGCAGGTAAAGGCGCATTCACCGCATCCGGTGCATTGGTCCTGGGTCAGGACCGGCACGGCACGGCCCCCGGTTTCCAGGCGAAAGCGGATCGCGCGTGGTTCGCAGGCGTCTTCGCAGGCGCGGCAGGCAATGCCCTGGTGCGACAGGCATGATTGCCCGATCGTCGCGCGCCAGGGCCAGTTGCCGACCTCGGCTTCGACCAGCGCCCCCGTAGGACAGGCGCGCGCGCAGTCGCCGCAAAAGGTGCAGGCGCCATGGCTGAAATCCAGTTCAGGTCCGCCGGATTTGGCGTGGCGCACGATGCGTTCGGGGCAGGCGCGCGAACAGGCACCGCAATCGTCGCAAAGCCGATCAAAGTCAGGCTGTGCCCCGGGCGGGCGCATGATCGTGCTGCGGCTGCCCCGAAGGGACCCGCGCAGGATATCGCGTCTGCTGTGACTGGGGGCCAAACCGTGTCCTATCCCTGTTGACGCCCCGGAATTCTTTCCTGCCTGCGTATTTCCAAGCCTGGCTGCGGTTTGGTAAACAGGGGGTAAACAAGGGCTGTGTTTCTTGCCCAGCCTTAGTGGATCGTGCCAGCGCGCTGGATGATCTGAATCAAATTTCGAATGAATTCATATATTTATATACGTTGCTGCTTGGGCGGCCGAACAGGCTTGCGGCCCACGCAATATCCTTTGCGGCGCAGGGGTTTGCCGGCATCTCCGCATGCAATCGCACCAGCGCGGCGGGTGGCGCCGGCGCGGGTCAGTCCAGGATATATTCGGCAAAGGTGACCGAAACGCGGGATTTGTCGCCCAGGGCCCCGCTTTCCAGAATGTCGATCAGCAGGGCAAACTGATCGTCCCTTATGCCGGGCACCGAGGTCTCGGCGTCCTCGAGCGCGATCATGCGGGCGATGTCCTGTTGGCACTGAATCCCGTACAGGCAGCGATACCCCGGATCACCGCCGACGAAAAAATCGGCATGACCGGACCCAGGCAAGGGCAGCGTGACAGTCGTCCCGGACACGGCGGTCTGCGGCGCAAAAAGCGAAGGCATCAGGCATGACATCGCCCGCGCGCGCGGAAAGTCATGCAACACGAAAAGATGCCTGCGTTCGTCGCAAGCGGCCAGCGGGATGGTCAGGCAGACCCGGTTGGATTGGCGCAGTCGCAGGATCTGGTCCTGGGCTGGCGCGCCCCCGATGCCGCCGACGTTCAGCCGCATGTCGCGCCGGATCACGATCGGCTGCGCCTTGGGCACAAGCCGGCGCAGGGCTTCGCGCAGACGCGCCGTGGCCGACTGGCCATAGCTGCCGACGCTGGCCCGGCGCAGGGCGGCGTCGAAATCGTCGAAGGGTTGCAGGAACACGCGATAATCCAGGCCGTTGTCGGACAGGCGGAACACCTCGACAAAGCGGGCCAGTTCCCAGTTGGCGACCATGCGCTGACCGCTGCGCATCCGCGAAAAGGCCGGTTTGTCGCAATCCAGCGCGCGCTGCTGTTCCGATCCCAGAAAGCTGCGCCGGGGCAGGTAGGCGCCCAGCAATCCCTCAAGATGATCCAGCTTGCGCCCCAGGTCAGGAAGCGCGCGCTTGGCGCTGTCGGTGCTGTCTTTGCTGCCGGGCACGATTCGCCTCATTTTTCTGCAAGCGGGTGCGATACCCTAGCAGCTTGGGCCGTCCTTGTGTTGGTCCGGGGGTTGCGATCTGTTGTGCGACGGCCGGGTAAAAACCGCGAAGGCAGCCCAATCGGCCGGGCGCAGCAGGCCGGGCGCGCCGCCGATGCCCCCGGTTGCGGGCGGCACGGCCATTGGGCGCCGGGCGGTTTCTGCCAACCGGGCCTGAAGCGTTGACAGGGCGCGCACCGGGTCGGCCTGCGGATCAGCCTCCAGCGCCAACCAGAATGCCGTGATGAGCCAGTGAGCGGCGGAATCGGAGATGTCCCAAAGCGTTCCGATCGAAGCGCCCGCGCCCTTTTCCAGCGCCAACCGTGCCAGGCTTTTGCCCTGGCCGTGGTCATCGCCCGCTATCCCCGAACCGCAGGTCGCAAAGGCCGCCAGATCAATGCCCGCAAAGCAAAAGGCGCGGCTGCCCAGATCGGAAAGATGCAGGCTTTGACCATCGCCGAGCTCCAGCGCCCAAAGGTCGGGGCGGGCTGGTTCGCAGTCAAGATGTGCGGCCACTGACAGATACCTTGGCCGGTCCTGCAACGCGGTGATCCAGCGCGCGCGGGTCATCTGGGGGCCAAGCGCCGCGTGCAGGGGGGCAAAGCGGCCCGGCGGCGTCTGCATCCAGTCAGGCCGGCGGGCAAGCGGGCCGTCGGGCAGGGCCGCCAGATGTACCAGGCCTTTCCCCGGGCGGTCGCCGGACGGTGGCGGCAGATCCGGCGCGGCGTTGCAGATCTGGACCGTTTCGACAAGGCATCGCGCGCCGTCATGCAGCAGGCAGAAGGGCACATAGGCATAGGGTCCGGCTGCGTCGATTTCCAGCCGGGTCGCCCCGTCAAGTTGCGCCGCGAAAGGCGCGATCAGAGCGTCGTTCAAGCGCCGGGCCGGGTCTTGCCACGCATCCGCCGTATCGGTTTGCGTTCGCAGCTCGGCGATCAACCGGTTCACCGTCGCCCGGTCGCAGGCAAGCGCGCGGGTCACTTCGCCCGCCGCATCCACGCAGGTGGCAAAACCCTGGCTTGCTCCCATTGTAAAGCGCAGCCGCACGACCCCGGGCGCCGGGGCAAGCGGCGCTTGCGGCGCGGGCTTGGCCGGGGGCGGTGCCGTTGCGGCCAGGACCCGGTCCAGCATCTGGCGGGCGATGGTCCGCGCAGCCCCGGTGTCGCCGTTGTTTCGGCTGTCGCGCAGCGTCTCGCGGCTGGCGGCCCAGGCGTTTGTCGCGCGGATTTCATGCGGCAGCAGCGGCACCGGCGCCGGAGGGTCGCTGGCGATCGCCCGGTCACGCCGCAACAGCGCGCGGAACCGGACACGGTCTTCCAGGCGGGACAGGGCCTCGGCCTCGGAAAAGCGGCCCTTGTCGATCAGCCGGGCCACGACGCTGTCGGCGATATGCTTTCCGGCCGTCAGAATGGCGCGCAATTGTACCCCGTCGTGACCATGCGCCAAAGCGGCAAGACCGTTCAGCGCCATCTTGCCAAAAAGGATCGCAGCGTCGCCCTGGCCGCCCGCATCGGCCAGCCGGGCCAGTTCGATGATCAGTTCGACCTCCGCCTCGGGCGGCGTCAGACCCAGGTAGGCGGCCATGACCAGGCACAGGTTCTGCCTTGCCTCATCCAGCGCGCCCGGATCGGCGGCGGCAATCTGCTGCCGGGCCAGCAGGAACCGGGCCATCCAGGCGAAGTCCCCGGCGATTGCTGCCAGATCGGCCACTTCGGCCTGCAAAAGCGCGATGGCCGCTTGCTGCGCACCGTTGCGCTGCAGGGCCTCGATCAATTCGCCGGTCAGGTCCAGCCTGCGGGCGATGTCATTTGGCGCGTGCTCCAACAGCATGGCGCGGCCGGCTTGCCACTGGGCGACTTCACCTGTTGTGTCGCCGGCGCGGCGGGCGCGCATGGCCGCGACGCGCAGCAGGATGATCTCGTCCGAGAGGGTGGTCTTTTCGGCGCTGCGGCGGATGTCCTGCATCTGCTCGGCCAGCCGGGTGGCGCGCCAGTCATCCCCCAGTTCCCAGGACAAAAGCGCGTCGTTGCCAAGGACAGCCAACCGCCCCAGCGCATTCTGCGGGTCCTTTGGCAGAGCCTTGACCGCAGCGGCAAAATCGGCGCGAGCCTCGGCAAGGCGGCCCTGTCGCCAGTTCAGGATGCCCATGGCGTGATGCCAGGTCAGGTGGTCTTCGTCCGGATCATCGGCGCCGGGCGGGACGCGGGCGTAAAGAGCGCGGGCCTGATCGAACTGCCCGGTCTCTTCCTTGACCTTGGCCCATTGCCGCAGGACGGTGGTGCAGGGCGCCTGTTCGTCCGCGCAAAGCCGGGCTAGCTTGGCATAGCGCGCATCGGCCGCGCCATAGTCCCCGGTTTGCGCTAGGCACAAGGCGCGGTTTGCGCCGATGTCCAGCCGCAGGCGCAGCGGGACATCCTGCTTTCCGGCGATCAGCCGATCCGCTTCGGTAAAGCATATCAGCGCGGCAGCGGGATTGCCCTGGTGCCACAGGGCGCGGCCCTGTTCGGACAACTCTTCTGCCCGGATGCGCGGTGATCTGCGGTCCTGGCTCATGGGCGGCCCGCCCAAGGGAACCGCAACTCATCGAAACCTTTGTACGCCATGTCGTCCCCCCCTTGCGCCAGAATGAAAGCGGCCGGGCAGCCCCTGGCATGGACAGCCTAGCGGAGGTGGCGATGAAGAACGACGATTTTCGACCCCGGTTGCAGGGGCGCCGTGGCAGCCTTTGCGCGACCGGCGAACAGGCCAGCGCCGGGCGGTATTGGCCTGGGGCCACAACCGGCGCGGGCATTAAAAGGTTGCCAAACAGCCATCAGCCAAGGACTGTGGACCTTGGTGGCACGGTTTTTGCAGCTGCCCGACATTTTGAAGGGAGCATTTTGACATGAGATTTCTTGAACAGACGCGGGCATTGACCCGTCTTGCGGCGATCCCCTTCGCGATCGCAACAACCCGCAACCCGTAATCGCCTTTTTCCACTAGCCCCATGCCAATTTGAATTTGAAATTCCGGCGCAGCGGTTTCGACCCGTCCGCGCATTTTTCAAAGACCCACTGCGGCCCGGTCCGGGATGCCAAACGTCGCAGCCATTTCCCAGGTGCCCCGTGGCAACGCGGGGGGCCGCAGATCGTAAAGGTATCATCATGTCGACCATACGCTCTTTGTTATATGTCATCGCGGCAATCCTGGGCTTGGCCCTTGCTGCAGGGCCGGTGGCGGCGCAGTCCCGGTCCGACATCTTTCACAAACCCTGGACGCCGCTAAGCGCCAGCGAACAGGCCCGCTTTGTCCGGGCGGTCGGTCTTGAGAAAAGCATCGGCGTTCCGGCCGACTGGCTGAGCCTGGGCCAGCAACCGCTGAGTTGGAGCCCGGGGGCCAGCCTGATCCGGGTGCACGGAGATTGGCAACCGGGCGGGTTGTTCCTGTATTTCCTGCGCGACAAGGCGGGGAAATATGCGCAGCTGACCGGGGCCTCTCCGGTGATCCACACGCACAACGCGGCCTATCCGCCCCTGCTGACGGCGCAGACGGTCAGGGATTACATATGGTTCTTCGGCTTTTTCGTGCGTGGCGCCGATGGTCCCTTTCTGCCGGTCGAAACCGCCAAGGATACCTTTTTGCCCAAGGGCATCACCAAGGGCGATTTCGCGGCGGGCTACAAATCCGCCTATGACATACCGCGCCCGATGAAATGCACGCCCGCCAAGGGCAAGCACCTGTTCACCTGCGACGTGCTGATCATGTATTCGAACGCCATGTTCGAGGCGGTGATGCAGGTCCAACCGTCCGGCATGATCGCAATGTCGGGCGATACGCCGGTGGCCGCTGACATGAATTTCAAGATTGCGGCGCCGATCACCCTTGCCGCCGTCGGCAGCAGCTTTCGCAAACCGTCGGCCCCGCCCAAGGCCCCGGCCAATCCGACGGTCAGCGGTCTGCCCGCCGATGCGCAGCGGATCCATGACGCGCTGACCCAGGGCAAGCCGCTGAAGCTGGACGGCACAACGACGCCGTTCCTTGCCGGCATGGCCAGTTCGATGCTGGAACGCTGCGGCCTGCCGCGCAACAGCGCCGCGCGGTTGCGGTTGCAGGCCTTTACCGCCAGTTCCAGCATCACCGCCATGATGGGCGGGGATTACTCGAACAGGAACATCGGCACCGCGATGAAAAGCGCGGCGCAGCAACAGGCGATGTTGGCGGCGGGGGCCACGGTGACCAACCAGCTGGGGTGCGGCGATGCGCTGGACGCGCTGGGCAACCGGATCTCCGAGATCATCAAGGCGAATTCGGCGCAGGGCAGCCGCTTTGTCGACAGTTGCGAGCCGGTCCATGGCCGCAGGTCCTGTACCTGCCTTGCCAACCTGGCGCGCCCGGTGATCCCCGGCATTGCCAGCCGGACCTATCACCGCAGCGACATTGCCGAGTTGATCGAACGCAATCCGATGACGGCGCTGATGGTCGCCATGAGCTGCGGCATCGTCAACTACTGATCTGGCGCCCGCCCGATTGCCTGCCGGTACGGCGGGCGCGGGCGGGGCCGACATCGACTGCCTGACCGGGATGTGTGGCGGCCCGGCAGGACGGATCCGGGTTTTCCGGATCGGCAATCAGCCACGATCACAGGAAAGGAACTTGCCATGCTGGACTTTGGAAATGACCCCGATTTCGAACAGGAGCTGGAGGCGCTGCTGGGCGCACAGGATGAGATGCACCCGATCCACCGTGTCGTCTATCAGGGCGGGGCGCTGGTCACGGCGACAGGATCGACCTCGAACGCCTGTGTCATATGCAGCCCGTCCTCGGGGACGCGCTGTGGCGGCGGCTTTACCCAGTGCGGGTAGGCCATGCGCCCTGAACGGGACATGGCGGTGCGCCGGGCAGGGAACAAGGATCGTGATGACCCCTTTGTGCCTTGCTTTTCTCGCAAGGCACATCGCTTTGCCCGGAACCTGGCGCACGAGACCAGGGGCGGGGTGCTGACCGGCGATGTGGTGCAGGCGGCTGCCCTTGGGCTGTACCTTGGCGCGGTCTTCGACAAGGCGGGCTTTGCCCTTTACGGCAGCTATCGTCAGTCTGGTGCGCGCTATTGCGACTGGATCGCCGGCTTTGGGGGATCGGGCCAGGAGGACAGGCAATGGGATGCCGTCTTTGCCGCGCATCCCCTGCTGCAATCGGAAATGGACGGGCTCGAGCGCCGCCTGCAGGGCGCCTGGTCCGAGTTCGCGCAGCGCATCGACCGGGATCTGAACGCGGTTCGGCGGCATTTCGGACTGCCCGGCGACAGCCGGATCAACAAGGTCGATCTGACCCGATCCGATCCCCATGGCGGTCACCGGACCGTTGCGCAGATCGATTTCACCTGCGGCTCGACGATCTTTTACAAACCGCGGGAGTCGCGGATCGACCGGGAATGGTTCACCGGGCCGGGGCAGTCCGGCCTGTTCGACAGCGTCCTGTTTGCCGATACGCTGGCGCTGGAGGGCTATGGTTATCAGGCGCAGCTTTCGGGCCAGCCCGCGCCAGTGCTGGATCAGAACACGGCCGCCGCCTCGGGCGATCTGTTGGCGGTGGCCTGGCTGTTGAACGCGTCCGACCTGCACGCCGACAATATCGTGTTCGACGGGCCGCGCATCGGGGTGCTTGACCTTGAAACCATTCTGACGCCGATCCTGCGCTACAACGCCGACCACGATGGCCAGTGGCGCGAGGCGAACATCAACACGACGCTGTTCTTCTGCACGGATGTGACGCAGGCCAGCGCGCATTTCAGATCCTCGGCCTTTGGCCATCTGCTGGGCGCCGACGCTGCCCCGAAACAGCCGTTCTTTGCCTATACGCCAGAAGGCGAGGTGCGGCCCGCCCGCCTGCTGCAACACCCTGATCCGGCCGCATACCGGCGCCCGCCAAAGGCGCTGGTGCAAAGGATGCAGGCGCATTTCGTCCGGGCCTGCCGCGATGACCGGAGGCGGCGCGGGCTGATGGATTTTCTGGACCGGGCGGCGCAGGCCGAGCTGCGGTTCGTGCCGCGTGATACGGCGGAATACTACAAGATCCTGCTCGAACTGAACCTGCCTCGCCACCTGCGGGACCCCGGCAGCCGACAGAGCTATGTCAGGCAGCGCCTGAACGAGGCCCACCGCTTTGATCGAAAACAGCAGGGGTCCCAGACCGAACGGCTGGTCGCGGATGAATTCGCGCAGATCATGCAAGGGGACATTCCGATTTTCCGGTTTCGCGCCGATAGCCGCGACCTGATGCTGAGCGATGGCAGCGCCATCGAGATGTTTTCCGGCTCGGCTGTCGGGCTGGCCCGGCAAAAGCTGCTTTGCGCCACCGATCACGAGATCAACGAGCAGGCCGAACTGATCGCGGGCACCTTTGGCTATCGCTTCGATCTGCCGGGGCGTCGCCTGCGACCGTCCTGCCGCGACCCGCTGGCCCGGCTGGCAGAGCGGATCATGGACGAGGCCATTCAACCCGATGACGCGCCGGCCCGCTGGTTCAGCGTGGCAACGGCCGTGCCGCCGCATGGCAATACCGCCTCATTCGGCGATCCGTCGGGGTTCAAGGGCGCGCTTGGCATCTGCCGGGCGCTGGAAAGCTATCTGTCCTGCGAGGCGGACGCGGGCCTTGCGCCGCGGCTTGATGCCTTTCTGACAAGGCAGGCCGACGGCTTTGCCTTTTTCCGCGCCGACAAGGACCAGAACGCCGGCGCTGGGGTCATCGGGCTGGAAGGGCTGGCCGGGGACCTGCTGGCAGCCTGCCACCTGATCGCGCTGGCGCCCGGGCGGTGGGGCGGGCTGTCCGGGTATGTCGACGCGCTGCTGGACGCGCTGGCCAAGGCCGCGCCCGACGCCACCGAGCTGGACGTGATCAGCGGGATCTCGGGCGCGCTTTTGGGGCTGGCGGGGGCGATCGGCCTTTGCCCTGCCATCGCGGACCGGGGCGGCGCGCTGCACGCTGCTCTGGCCGAACGGTTTGTCGCGCTGTGCCTTGCGGGGCTGGATCATGATCCGGGGCAGGGCGTATTGCCCCTGATGGGCGATCTTGGGTTTGCGCATGGGCTGTCTGGCCTTTTGGCGGCTGCGTCGCGGCTGGGCGATCACCCGCAGGGCGCGCGGATATCGCGGCAGGTGCTGACGGCGATGCACGATGCCCGCGCCCGGCACGGGGGCTGGCCGGACCTGCGCTTTGGTACGGCGACCGCGATGAACCTGAGCTGGTGCAACGGCAGCGTCGGTGTCGCCCAGGCCCTGGCCAAAGCCGCAGATGCCAGGGGGGCGGGGGCCTTGCTGGCGCAGATATGGACCGAAAGCCAGTCGGACGCCCTGTTCGCGAACGGCACCCGGTTTTGCTGCGGAGCCAGCGGCGTGCTTGACCTGGCCATAGAGACCGAGACCGCGCATCCCTTTGCAATCGACCCCGCCTTGGTGCAAGGGCTGGAACGCCGCATCGTTTCGCGATGCATCGCGGGTTTTTCCAATGACCGGTTCGACGACTCCTTCGAGCCGCAAACCGCGAACCTTTATTATGGCAAGGCCGGGGTGCTCTACACGGCGCTGCGCACCCGGCACAGAGCCCTGCCAAGCCTGAGCGCCCTTTGAACGCGACGGGCGACTCGGATTCTCGGTGATTCCGCCCGGGTTCCGGGCCAATCTCAGGGTGTTCTGCGGGGCAGGGGGGTGATTCATGCGTCGGGACGGGCTCAGATGCCGCTCAATCGCCGGGCAGTGGGGGCCGCAAGCCCAATGTTTTTTGGCGGTTTTCACTTTTTTCCGTTTTTCTTCAAAAAACTGCTTGCGGAGGTTTGGGAGTAACCGTAGAACCCCCTTCACCGGCGGCGCTGAGGCGCTGCGGGGCACTGGACGGACCGGACGACACGCTGCGAGGCGGAGGTTTGACGGGAAGTTTGTGAGACACTACTGAGGTAATGACGGGCGGGCGCGCCGAGAAGTTAGGGCGCATCCGGTTGATCGTTGTCTCGACGTTATTTGACATCGCGAGTATCTGAAGAGATATGCGGGCGACTTGGGTTCATTTCGATGGACAAATGTCTGCATATCAACGCTGGTAGGGCTTCGGTCCGATGATCCAGTGTCAGCTTCACTGTTTGTAGCGGCTTTCGGTTTCTGATGAAACCTGAAGCACGTTATCAAACAGATGACTTCCAATGCGTGTTGGTTCCTAGCCGGGTCAACATAGGGATCTGCCCCCAAAGCGGTCCTGAGTATTGGAGATGTGCAGAGGTTCGAACGTCAAGGATAAGCTGGTAACAGCTTTTCAACTTGAGAGTTTGATCCTGGCTCAGAACGAACGCTGGCGGCAGGCCTAACACATGCAAGTCGAGCGAGACCTTCGGGTTTAGCGGCGGACGGGTTAGTAACGCGTGGGAACATACCCTTCTCTAAGGAATAGCCACTGGAAACGGTGAGTAATACCTTATACGCCCTTCGGGGGAAAGATTTATCGGAGAAGGATTGGCCCGCGTTAGATTAGATAGTTGGTGGGGTAATGGCCTACCAAGTCTACGATCTATAGCTGGTTTTAGAGGATGATCAGCAACACTGGGACTGAGACACGGCCCAGACTCCTACGGGAGGCAGCAGTGGGGAATCTTGGACAATGGGCGCAAGCCTGATCCAGCCATGCCGCGTGAGTGATGAAGGCCTTAGGGTCGTAAAGCTCTTTCGCCAGGGATGATAATGACAGTACCTGGTAAAGAAACCCCGGCTAACTCCGTGCCAGCAGCCGCGGTAATACGGAGGGGGTTAGCGTTGTTCGGAATTACTGGGCGTAAAGCGCACGTAGGCGGACCAGAAAGTTGGGGGTGAAATCCCGGGGCTCAACCCCGGAACTGCCTCCAAAACTCCTGGTCTTGAGTTCGAGAGAGGTGAGTGGAATTCCGAGTGTAGAGGTGAAATTCGTAGATATTCGGAGGAACACCAGTGGCGAAGGCGGCTCACTGGCTCGATACTGACGCTGAGGTGCGAAAGTGTGGGGAGCAAACAGGATTAGATACCCTGGTAGTCCACACCGTAAACGATGAATGCCAGTCGTCGGGCAGTATACTGTTCGGTGACACACCTAACGGATTAAGCATTCCGCCTGGGGAGTACGGTCGCAAGATTAAAACTCAAAGGAATTGACGGGGGCCCGCACAAGCGGTGGAGCATGTGGTTTAATTCGAAGCAACGCGCAGAACCTTACCAACCCTTGACATCCTGTGCCACACAGAGAGATCTGTGGTTCCCTTCGGGGACGCAGTGACAGGTGCTGCATGGCTGTCGTCAGCTCGTGTCGTGAGATGTTCGGTTAAGTCCGGCAACGAGCGCAACCCACATCCTTAGTTGCCAGCAGTTCGGCTGGGCACTCTAGGGAAACTGCCCGTGATAAGCGGGAGGAAGGTGTGGATGACGTCAAGTCCTCATGGCCCTTACGGGTTGGGCTACACACGTGCTACAATGGCAACTACAGTGGGTTAATCCCCAAAAGTTGTCTCAGTTCGGATTGTTCTCTGCAACTCGAGAGCATGAAGTCGGAATCGCTAGTAATCGCGTAACAGCATGACGCGGTGAATACGTTCCCGGGCCTTGTACACACCGCCCGTCACACCATGGGAGTTGGTTCTACCTGACGGCCGTGCGCTAACCTTCGGGAGGCAGCGGACCACGGTAGGATCAGCGACTGGGGTGAAGTCGTAACAAGGTAGCCGTAGGGGAACCTGCGGCTGGATCACCTCCTTTCTAAGGATGTATCTGGATAGATCGGCTTGCCGATCTCGTGATACACTTAGCAACGTTCCGGTACCTTTGCCGGAACAACATCAGACGAACCTGGGTCGTCCTCATATCTCTTCAGACAAGTAACGCGGGCCGCCGGCTCGTATGGAAATTGCCAGTTTTGCTGCAAGCCTGGCCGCTTTCGGGAGCTTGCGCAGCAAGCCCCTGTCGCGGCGATGCGGTTTTGCCTTGCAAAACTCGCTGGGTCGGTAGCTCAGGTGGTTAGAGCGCACGCCTGATAAGCGTGAGGTCGGAGGTTCAAGTCCTCCTCGACCCACCACCAACTCTCGCGTAGCGACGAGTTGGAGTTGCGACAGTGCATTGCGCAGCAATGTCACGAGAGCAACGCCTTCACCATTTAGGGGCCTTAGCTCAGCTGGGAGAGCGCCTGATTTGCATTCAGGAGGTCAGGAGTTCGATCCTCCTAGGCTCCACCATTCACGACGATTAGATCGATAAGCACCTTTGGGTTCTTATCCGTCCAATCGGACACGCTGCCTTTGCAAGAAGGTCAGCAGTAATTCACATCGTATAGAGAGATAATCAATCAACATTGCTTGATTGGCTGGAGTAACAGTCAATCTCAGTTGGTTCCGCCCCAGGGCGGAAGGCGAAACACGGGTCTAGCCGGCCGGTGGTTTGTATCCCTTCTGAAAAAAGCAATCGTTGTCCAAGTCAAGTACACTAACCACTCATTCATTCCGCACGGAATGACTGAGAAGGTTTTGGGCCGCGAGGCCTGAAACCTAAAGTTCCCGTAAGCATACGGGAGCGGGAAAGTATGCTTTTGGTTCAGAAAGACAGGTGCCTCAAGCGAACCAGCTGGGCACTGCGCAAGACGAAAGCCTTGCTATTTCTGGATCAAATCAAGCGCGAGAAGGGCGTTTGGTGGATGCCTTGGCAGTAAGAGGCGATGAAGGACGTGATACTCTGCGATAAGTCATGGTTAGCCGAGAATAGGCTTTGATCCATGAATCTCCGAATGGGGCAACCCACCTGATACTCGGTTATTATTAGCCCTCGTGGTTATTGATAATCGGGTAAAACAGGTACTTATTACCTGAATACATAGGGTTTTAAGAGCAAACCCGGGGAACTGAAACATCTAAGTACCCGGAGGAAAGGACATCAATAGAGACTCCCCTAGTAGCGGCGAGCGAACGGGGACCAGCCGAGCCTTGAGTGTGAATAGAATGGTCTGGAAAGACCAACCATAGTGGGTGACAGTCCCGTATATGAAGCACGATAGGACGTATCAAGTAGGGCGGAACACGTGAAATTCTGTCTGAAGATCGGGGGACCACCCCCGAAGGCTAAGTACTCCTTACTGACCGATAGTGAACCAGTACCGTGAGGGAAAGGTGAAAAGCACCCCGACGAGGGGAGTGAAACAGTACCTGAAACCGGACGCCTACAAACAGTCGGAGCTTGACTGGACTCTAATGATAATCTGCGCCATGACCGTTCGGAAACGAATGGAGAAAATCATGGCTGACGGAACCTTTGCAGTATTGATGCTCGTACTCGGTCTGACCGACATGAGCCGCAACCACTGCGGCACCGAGAGCGGGTGCCTTGGCAAGTCGGAGACGACGCCAAGGTTTGCGATCTCGGCAGGCCAGGTTCTTGAGCGGCGCGCAAGCGAAGCCAGCGAAATCTATCTGCGCTACGATCTGGGTCACAACCGTGGCCCCTTCGGAAGTGCGGCGGGACTTTCGGTTGGCGAGCATGGTGAGACATGGGTTGGCTTCGGCCAGACCTATACGATCCAGATGCGGAACGCGCCGATCTTTGCGCAATTGCACTCCATGCCGGGTCTGTACCTGGATAATGGAGGGTTCGACCTGGGTGGTCCGATCGAGTTTAGATCGGGGATCGAGGTTGGCTACGAGAACGACCGCGGTTGGCGGTTTGGTCTCAGCTACGACCATCGGTCGAATGCCGGGATCTACGACGACAACCCCGGGATCGAGACCGTGCAGTTCCGTGTCAGTGTTCCTACGCGGTAGGGATGCGGCAGCAAAACATAATCAGCACCTGGAATTGATAGGGGGTTGCCTCCCGGGACATTGCTTTGCAATGCCCTGCCGGCAACTTGCCAATCATTTGCAGGCAAATGATTGTCATTAGTGTCCAGTCTTGTGACGGCGTACCTTTTGTATAATGGGTCATCGACTTGGTCTATCTAGCAAGCTTAAGCCGTTAGGTGTAGGCGCAGCGAAAGCGAGTCTTAATAGGGCGTCGAGTTAGATGGATCAGACCCGAAACCGAGTGATCTAGGCATGACCAGGATGAAGGTAAGGTAACACTTACTGGAGGTCCGAACCCACACCTGTTGAAAAAGGTCGGGATGAGTTGTGCCTAGGGGTGAAAGGCCAATCAAACTCGGAGATAGCTGGTTCTCTGCGAAATCTATTTAGGTAGAGCGTCATCCGAATACCCCGGGGGGTAGAGCACTGGATGGGTAATGGGGCCCCACAGGCTTACTGATCCTAACCAAACTCCGAATACCCGGGAGTACTAGATGGCAGACACACTGCGGATGCTAACGTCCGTAGTGAAGAGGGAAACAACCCTAACCTCCAGCTAAGGCCCCTAATTCATGGCTAAGTGGGAAAGCAGGTGGGACGACCAAAACAACCAGGAGGTTGGCTTAGAAGCAGCCATCCTTTAAAGATAGCGTAACAGCTCACTGGTCTAAACAAGTTGTCCTGCGGCGAAGATGTAACGGGGCTCAAGCCATGAGCCGAAGCTGAGGATGCCGTAAGGCATGGTAGCAGAGCGTAGTGTGACATAGTCTCATGTGTCCTTACCCACTTCGGTGGGATTGGACACAAGAGGCTTTCTGTGAAGCCGGCGCGTGAGCGATCCGGTGGAGAGATCACTAGCGAGAATGATGACATGAGTAGCGACAAAGAGTGTGAGAGACACTCTCGCCGAAAGTCCAAGGGTTCCTGCTTAAAGCTAATCTGAGCAGGGTAAGCCGACCCCTAAGGCGAGGCCGAAAGGCGTAGTCGATGGGAACCAGGTTAATATTCCTGGGCCAGATGGAAGTGACGGATCATGAAGGTTGTTCACCCTTATTGGATTGGGTGGGCCGCTCATTGGTCCCTGGAAATAGCTCCATCATGAGATCGTACCCTAAACCGACACAGGTGGACTGGTAGAGAATACCAAGGCGCTTGAGAGAACGATGTTGAAGGAACTCGGCAAAATACCTCCGTAAGTTCGCGAGAAGGAGGCCCGGTTCCTAGGCAACTAGGGGCTGGGGGCACAAACCAGGGGGTGGCGACTGTTTACTAAAAACACAGGGCTCTGCGAAGTCGCAAGACGACGTATAGGGTCTGACGCCTGCCCGGTGCCTGAAGGTTAAAAGGAGGGGTGCAAGCTCTGAATTGAAGCCCAGGTAAACGGCGGCCGTAACTATAACGGTCCTAAGGTAGCGAAATTCCTTGTCGGGTAAGTTCCGACCTGCACGAATGGCGTAACGACTTCCCCGCTGTCTCCAACATCGACTCAGCGAAATTGAATTGCCGGTCAAGATGCCGGCTACCCGCGGTTAGACGGAAAGACCCCGTGCACCTTCACTACAGCTTCGCACTGGCATCAGACACAACATGTGCAGGATAGGTGGTAGGCTTCGAAGCAGGGACGCCAGTCTCTGTGGAGCCTCCCTTGAGATACCACCCTTGTTCTGTTTGATGTCTAACCGCGGTCCGTTATCCGGATCCGGGACCCTGCGTGGCGGGTAGTTTGACTGGGGCGGTCGCCTCCTAAAGCGTAACGGAGGCGCGCGAAGGTTGGCTCAGAGCGGTCGGAAATCGCTCGTTGAGTGCAATGGCATAAGCCAGCCTGACTGCGAGACTGACAAGTCGAGCAGAGACGAAAGTCGGCCATAGTGATCCGGTGGTCCCAAGTGGGAGGGCCATCGCTCAACGGATAAAAGGTACGCCGGGGATAACAGGCTGATACTGCCCAAGAGTCCATATCGACGGCAGTGTTTGGCACCTCGATGTCGGCTCATCTCATCCTGGGGCTGGAGCAGGTCCCAAGGGTATGGCTGTTCGCCATTTAAAGAGGTACGTGAGCTGGGTTTAGAACGTCGTGAGACAGTTCGGTCCCTATCTGCCGTGGGTGTAGGAGATTTGAGAAGAGTTGCCCCTAGTACGAGAGGACCGGGGTGAACGAACCACTGGTGGACCTGTTGTTGCGCCAGCAGCAGTGCAGGGTAGCTATGTTCGGACAGGATAACCGCTGAAGGCATCTAAGCGGGAAGCCCCCTTCAAAACAAGATCTCCCTGAGGGCCGTGGAAGACCACCACGTCGATAGGCCAGAGATGTAAGCATGGTAACATGTTCAGTTGACTGGTACTAATTGCCCGATAGGCTTGATTTGATCCAGTAATAGCCAGGCTTGGCTATCTGTGACAAACAAAAGCATACGCTCCATAAAGCGTACTGACTTGGACAACACTTGATTGATGAACGCTGCGCCCGGAATTACGAGGGGCGGGAACGGGCATTGCTGCGCAATACCCTGCCTCCCGCTCAAACCAAGTAAAACCCAATCGCGCAGCGATTGGTTTTTACTTGGTTTGGTGGTCATAGCGAGAGCAAAACACCCGGCTCCATTCCGAACCCGGCCGTTAAGTGCCTTTGCGCCGATGGTACTGCATCTTAAGGTGTGGGAGAGTAGGTCACCGCCAAACCTAGTAAAAACCAATATCTCTCTAAACGTGTGATGCCTCACTCCATAAAACTTAACGTGAGGCAAAACAATTGGCGCGGGGTGGAGCAGCCCGGTAGCTCGTCAGGCTCATAACCTGAAGGTCGCAGGTTCAAATCCTGCCCCCGCAACCAGTTTTAGCGAACAACCGTTCACAACAAAGCCCGCCCCTCCGGCGGGCTTTGTTTTTGCCAACATCTCAACAAGTTCGCCCCGTAGCTCAAGGACATGCCCCTCCTGGCCGGCGTCCCAGGACACCACAACCGACTCCACCAGACGATGAAGCTCATCTGACGCAGGACCCGCAACTTCTTCGTAAGCGTTACAAAGGGCCCCCTATCAGACCTATTCCACGCCACACCCAGCACCCCTATATTGGCGTACGCCAATACGGGAGGCAAGAATCGGCCTTACGTCGCCGTACAGCACCCTCTGAGTTGCCACCCGTCTCAAGCATTCCACCACGGTGGTGACGAGACTGGCTTATTGATCCCATAACGCGCCGTCCCTACCTTGCCGCGACGATGTTGGCTCCATTGATCTGCTCTACGCCCGCTGGCAGGAGAAGCTGTTCCAGCCAGTGGATAGCGTCGCCCCGCTCTGAGCAGTAAGCAAAGAATGCCCTCTGTCTCGCTCGAGTAAACGCCACAAAGAATGAGCTAAGCTCTTCGCCACGCGCCGGCGACAGGCTCCACCATGTCTGGGCATCGAGACCGAAAAAGATCATTGTGTGAAATTCTAGGCCCTTGCTCTTGTGGATTGTCATGAGCGGGACCTGATCTTTGCCTTCGAAGCGGTCAAGAACGCCACTCCAATCCGCCGCGTTCTCGACGCATTCTCGCAAGAGAACTTGAAAGCCATCACGCACGCGCCGAAAATCAGCGTCGCGGCGATACTCAGGGTAGGCCTGACGCAGCCTCTCTACTTCGGTGAAGTCGAGAGCCTGAGCCAACAGCCTATCCGCCACTGCTAGATCAGGGAGCTCGTCACGCATCGTCTGTCGCAGGTTCCTGGAGAATGCTCCGATTTCGCGCTGTAAGCGTTCTTGCCCAACCTCGTCTTCGGGACTTATGCCCGTCAATGTTTGCAGGTGTTCCTGCGTCGCGTTCCATGAATCGGGGTCGCGTCCACTTGCTCCCAACCGCAAGAGCGGAAGAAGGTAAGCGGTGCATACAGCCCCTGACGAATTCCGTGCCGAGCGCGCCGTAATCCAATAGTCTCCCGTCGTCGTTCACCCGGGAGGCCAAAATGTCGGCATCAATGGAGATATGGGGCTTCCGCGTCTCAGTCAGCGCGTCAGGGCGTATCAACTGGCCCAACGAGCTGAAGCGCATGGCGACCAAACGGGTTCTCGATGGCCATGAGCGGATCGCCTTGATCGCGAGCGAAATCGGCGCCCATGAGAACCTGGTCAGAAAGTGGTGCATACAGGAGCGACGATCGCGCGGCGAAGACGTCTCCAGGCAGCCTCTGTTCGCCCCCGTCACGATTGTGTCACCGGACCACGAAGAACCGAGCACACGTCCCGCAATGTGTCGGCTGACGGTTGGACAGGCTGTGCTTGAATTTCCCGTGGACGCGCCGCCGGAGAACCTTCGCCAAGTCATTGAAGCCATGAAAGGCGCGCTATGATCTTTCCGGCGAATGGCTACCGAATTTTCATGGCCACGGCCCCTGTGGATTTCCGAAAGGGAATGGATGGCCTCGCCGCTCATGTGACCAATCAATTCGATCTCGACCCTTACAGCGGTGCCTTCTTCGTGTTCCGTTCGAAGTCCGGGGACAAGATCAAGGTGTTGATGTGGGACGGCACGGGTCTGGTGCTCATCCATAAACGACTGAACGGTCGGAAATTTGTCTGGCCAAGCATCTCAGGCGGAACACTGAACTTGAGCAAGACCCAGTTCGAAGCGCTGTTCGAAGGCATTGATTGGCGCAGGGTCGTGCCACCGAGGTTGTCGAAACCCTCGGCATGTTGATTTCCACCCAGAAGTGACCCGGGTAGCGGCCTAATTTCCATTGAGAATTGACCCATGTGACCCTTCCCCCAGCGCCATGCGCAGCGGGGGACACTGGAGTGATACACATGGGACTTTTGAACATCATACGGAAGCTACGGTTACGGGATAAGCTGCCGATCCGTGAGATTGCGCGGCGGACCGGAATGTCGCGCAACACCATCAAGAAGTATCTGAACGCGGGCACGATTGAGCCGCAGTTCGCGACGCCGGAGCGGCAGAGCAAGCTTGATCCGTTCTCCGAGAAGTTGGCCGGCTGGCTGAAGACGGAAGCGGCCAAGTCCCGCAAACAACGGCGGACGCTGAAGCAGATGCATGCCGATTTGGTGGTTCTCGGCTTTGACGGGTCCTACAACCGGGTCGCGGCTTTTGCGCGTGACTGGCGGGCCGATCGGCAGCGGGATCAGCAGACGACAGGCCGCGGCACCTTCGTTCCCCTGTCGTTTCGCCCGGGCGAGGCATTCCAGTTCGACTGGAGCGAGGATTTTGCCGTTCTGGGCGGTGAGCGCACCAAGCTGCAAGTTGCCCACATCAAGCTGTCGCACAGCCGGGCCTTTCTGGTCCGGGCGTATCTGCTGCAAACGCACGAGATGCTGTTCGATGCCCACTGGCACGGGTTCAGGGTGTTCGGCGGTGTCCCGGAGCGCGGCATCTACGACAACATGAAGACGGCGGTTGACCGCGTCGGTCGCGGGAAGGACCGGCAGATCAACATGCGATTCCTTGCCATGGCAAACCACTACGTGTTCGAACCCGCGTTCTGCAATCCGGCTGCTGGGTGGGAGAAGGGACAGGTCGAGAAGAACGTGCAGGACGCGCGCCATCGTCTGTGGCAACTCATGCCAAGCTTTCCTGATCTCGCAGCGCTGAACGACTGGCTGGAACAACGCTGTGTCGCGCTGTGGACTGACATTCCGCATGCAGCGCTGCCGGGCAGCGTTGCAGACGTCTGGGCCGCAGAGCAGGCCACGCTGATGCCATTGCCGCCTGCCTTCGATGGCTTTGTCGAACTGAGCAAGCGTGTCTCGCCGACCTGCCTGATCAGCTTTGAACGCAACCGCTACAGCGTCCCGGCATCCTTCGCCAACCGCCCGGTGAGCTTGCGGGTCTATCCCGACCGGCTGGTGGTTGCTGCAGAAGGACAGATCCTGTGTGAGCATGCACGGGTGATCCAGCGCTCACACCACCTGCCGCCGCACACTATATATGATTGGCGGCACTACCTTGCCGTCCTCCAGCGCAAGCCGGGGGCGTTGCGGAATGGGGCGCCTTTTGCGGAATTCCCTCCAGCCTTCAAACAGCTCCAGGACCTCATGCTTCGCAAGCCGGGTGGTGACAGGGAGATGGTCGATATCCTGGCGCTGGTCCTGCATCACGATGAACAGGCCGTGCTGGTCGCCGTGGAAATGGCGCTGGCCGAGGGTGTCGCGACCAAGACCCATGTGCTGAACCTTCTGCACCGGCTGATCGACGGAAAGACGACTGGTGGTCCGGACATCGACACGCCACAGGCGCTGATCCTGCAGCGCGAACCAGAGGCCAATGTCGAACGCTATGACGGGCTGCGGGCCCGGACCGCAGGAGGCCGCCATGCGTCATGATCCCGCCAGCGGTGCCATCATCATCATGCTGCGCAGTCTGAAGATGCACGGCATGGCACAAGCCGTCACCGACCTGATGGAACAGGGGGCGCCGGCCTTTGATGCTGCGGTGCCGATGCTCGCTCAGTTGCTGAAGGCGGAAGTGGCAGAACGGGAGGTCCGGTCCATTGCCTATCACATGAAGGCGGCACGCTTCCCGGCTTACAAGGACCTCTCGGGCTTCGACTTTACGGCCAGTGAGATCAACGAGGCCACGGTGCGCAAACTGCATCGCGGCGAGTTCATGGACGGGGCGCAGAACGTCGTCCTGATCGGCGGCCCCGGCACCGGTAAAACCCATGTCGCGACAGCCCTTGGCGTGCAGGCCGTCGAGCATCACCGCCGCAAGGTCCGCTTCTTCTCGACCATTGAGCTCGTCAACACGCTCGAACAGGAGAAAGCCAAAGGGAAAGCCGGACAGCTTGCCGAAAGCCTCGTCCGACTGGATCTCGTGATCTTGGACGAACTTGGCTACCTGCCGTTCAGTGCATCAGGCGGCGCGCTGCTATTCCATCTGCTCAGCAAACTTTACGAACGGACCAGCGTCGTCATCACCACGAACCTGAGCTTCAGCGAATGGGCCACGGTCTTCGGTGATGCGAAGATGACAACCGCGCTGCTCGATCGGCTCACTCACCGCTGCCACATCCTCGAGACCGGAAACGACAGCTTCCGCTTCAAAGCCAGTGCCGCCGTCGTGGCGCGGAAAACCAAGGAGGATACTCATGCCTTGACCAAAGCCTGACCCCCGAAACATAACCTAAAGGTGGGTCAGTTCTCGATGGAAAACCCGGGTCACTTCTGGGTGGAAATCAACAATCAGGTCCCACAACGTCTTCGACCGACGTTGCGTCGGAAAACCGCAACAAATCCCGCCCTACACACTCACCCTATAGACCAGATCGCCAACCGTTTGGATGTCGCCCAAACCTGTGTTTGACTTTCTGGCCCTTTCGCTCAACCCTAGGGAAACCACGGTGTTAGAACGAAAGGAGAATGGACATGCCAATTCTCTATGTCCATGGGGTCAATGTCCGAAGCCGGGACAACTTTTTCGCGATGGAGGTCTTTGCGCGCCGCTATCTTGCGCCAGCCATTTCGGACGATCCTGACGGCGTGACGATCGCAGACGCTTATTGGGGCGATCATGCCTTTGATCCAAGCTATGGTGGAGCCTCACGGCCGCGAACGCGCCTGTTGGGCATGGGGGCAGATCCCTTGCCGGATTTGCAGCAAACCGCCCAGGCCGCCATCGACTATAGCGACAGCCTGGACCGCGTGCCCGCAGTTGACAGCCCAGCCCCTCAGGCCGGGGGGCTTGCATCGGGGGGGATACCGGGACCGCAAGATACCGAAGACTTCGATCTTGCCGCCCTGTCAGACCAGCAGCTTGGGGATGTCGTCATCGCCGTTCTGGAGCAAGCTGAAAAGGATCCTGTCGCGCTGGCAAAGATGGCCGTGGCCGTCGACGGCCTGGTGCAGGATGGGACGCTTGCCGCGATCGTTCAACAACATGCCGATCTGACGGACCAATTGAACGCCATCTTTGACGCGGTCCAAACCGCCAGCACCGACACCGATGCCCTGGCCGGCATGGGCATCGCGGATTGGGCGGCCCGCGCCCGTGACCTCGCGCAAGAGGCGCTCTCGCGTGTGAATTCATCCGGGCCTTTCCTGCTTTCGGTGGCGCTGGCAGAGGCGAGGCCCAAGATCAACCAGTTGGTCAGCCAATTCCTTGGCGATGTTTTTGTCTATCTCGACAAGCGCGGCACAGCGGGCGCGCCTGGCATTGTGCCCAACATCGTTCTGGACAAACTCAAGGCCCTTCACGCCATCAAGCTGGAGCGCGGCGGTGAGCCTTTGATTGTCGTGAGCCATTCCATGGGCGGCCAGCTGATTTATGACATCGTCAGCCATTTCCTTCCCAAGGACCCGGCGCTTGCGAATATCAAGATCGATTTCTGGTGCGCCTCGGCCAGCCAGGTCGGTTTTTTCGAAGAGGGCAAGCTGTTCCTCGAGGCCGACCCAAGCCATGTCACCGGCAAGAAGGTTCCCTTTCCGGGCGGCAATCTGGGCTATTGGTGGAATGTCCACGACCAGAATGATTTCCTCAGCTTTACCGGCAGGGACATCTTTGAAGGCATCGATGACGAGGCTTACGATTCCGGCATGTCGCTGATCAAGGCTCATGGCGGCTATCTGGCGCGTCCCAGTTTTTACCGCCGCATGGCCGAAAAGATCACCTCTTCTCAGTCGGACGGCGGATTGGTGTGACGCTGACCCCGGTAAACGGCGACCCGGGTCATTGGCGCGCGCCCGACTGGGACGGCGCGTCACCCGGGACCTTTGCGGTTGTCATAGGCTGCAGCCGCTATCCTTGGCTGAAAGGCGGTGACCGGCTTGGCCCCGCCCCGATGAAGTGGATCAAGGAGGCGCAGGGCCTTGGCCAGCTCTATGTCTCGGCCCTGACCGCGCGGCGGTTCTTTGACTGGATCTGCATGGATTACGACGTGGACGAGGCGCCAATCGTGTCCTGTCGGCTTTTGCTGTCGCCCACCGACGAAGAACGCACCGCCGATCCGGCGATTTCCACGCATGAACTGACGCCGACGCTGGCCAACTGCAAGGCAGCGATCACCGCCTGCATCCGCGATATCAACGCCTTGCCCGAAGCGGCGCGCGAACGATCCCGATTGATCTTCTTCTTTTCCGGCCATGGGTTGCAGTCGACCATCGACCGCCAGATCCTGTTGCCCAGCGATTTTCTGGGCGACGGGTTGCCCAGCTTCAACCATGCGCTGAGCACCAAGAACCTGTTGAACGGGTTGAACAGCATCCGGGTGCCGTACCGCTATTACTTTCTGGACGCCTGCCGGAACGACACGAACGAAATCCGCCAGGTGCAGCCCAAGGGCGACGAGTTCCTGCCAGAGTACCCGACCTATCATTCCTATCCAAAGATCGAGGTCGACGCGCTGCTTTATGCCACGACGGCGGCGCAGCGGGCCTGGCAACCGCGACATCCAAGCGAAGGGCCGACCCTGTTTGGCCAGGCCCTGCTGGAAGGGTTGCGAGGCAGGCCGCATATCCGTCTGGAGGATGAGGGCGGCAAGCCGTCGGTCAAGTTTTTCAACCTCGAAAGCTATATGAATGGCCGCATCGCAGAGTTGTTGAAAAGCCATCAGTCAACAGCCGATCAAAGGGTGCAGCCGGGCGGGTTGCCCCGTCCGCGGGTGGTCACGCAGCTGCGCGCGCCTTACCCGGCGACGGCGCCGCAGGTGCCCATGCCGCCCATGACAGCGCCGGAAATATCCCCGGACCTGTTGAAATCGCTTGGGTCGAAAACCACCGGCGATGCCGATCGGTTGGGGATGCGCTGGCGCAAGGCGCCGGATGATCTGTTCAAAACCCATGATGCAAAGCAGTGGCCGCGTGAAAACACCGCGCAAGAGCGCGCATCCACAGCCCCCGGCCAACCCGCGCCGGGCAGGCCCGTCTATGATCTTCCTGCCATCAACCGTCTTGTGTTGCCGGATCGGCAGGCCGGGGAATGGCGGCAGGACAAGGCCCTGGGTCGGTTCCTGTTCGGCAGCTCCGATGCGGCAACGCTGTTTGCAGGCTCGTTGCAGGTGTCCGCCTTGTCCGGCCAAAGACTGCGGCGCGATGACGGGATGCGGTTGCTTAACGTCGGTCGCAAACATCTGCCGGGGGCAGGGGGCGACCCGGACCAGACCCGCTATGACATCACGTTTGCCTTGGCCCGTTTCGACGCGGCGGGCTATTGGCTGCAGTTGTTTGACGAAAGCGGCACGGGCGCGGGGGCCCTGTTGGCCACGGACGAGACGATGTTCGACGGCGGGCAGGCGACCTATGCGCTGACGGTCGATCTGACCCATGACGCCGATGGCCTGACGATCGGCGCCCTGTCGGCCGCGCCCTTGGCCAGCGGGGACAGCCCGGTTGCGCAGGCCACCCGCCTTTGGCAGCGCGCGCAAAGCGAAAGCGCCGAGCGGGCGGTGTCGAAATTCGCGACCTCGTCGTTGAACCGGCTGTTGCAGGCCGGGGAACAATCGCCTTTGGCCACGGTCATCACCGCGTTGGTCCTGCTGCGCGCCGACCGGTTGACGCTGTTGGGCGATTTGCTGCGCGATCTTCCTGGCCCAAGTGACGGCGCCGTTCTTTGGGCCGAACAGGTCATGCGCCAGCACAAGGACCCTAAACAGGCCGCGCAGGTGGCGGCAGGATCGCTGGCCCGCCTGGCGCGGCGCGATCTGCCCGTCACCGGCGAAGCCCTGAGCCTTGCCGCAACCTTGATGGACCGTCTGTCCCTTGATCTGGAGATCCTGGACGATGCGACCCGCAGGGATTTCCGGACGGCCAAGGCGCGGATCGACGCGTCGTTGGCGTATTTCCGGCCCGGTGGTCTGTTCACGGCCTTTGCCGGGTTCACCGCTCAAAACGCATGGCAGGTGGCCGACGGCAAACTGCCGGGCCGCGGGGCCAAGGCCGCGCCGCCAATCCCCGCCGAGGGCAGGACCGAAGAACAGGAATAAACCCCGCCCAGGGCACTAAATCGGGTAGGCCGGATAACACAGTCGTCAAGACTTGTTCTTTGCGTTGAAGGCCTCACTATGCTTATCAATACAAAACGCAGCCGCACACACTCCGATGTCGGCGCACTGTACTGTTCGAGCTGGATCAATGAGTCTTTCAAACGCCCTTTCCAAGACAGCCAACTCATTGCTTTTGGTTGCTTTTGCCTTTGCTTCCGCACCGGCATTCGCATTCCAGGGCAAGCTGAAGGTCGTGGGCGGTGACGACACGTTGGAAGGGATCCTGACCGGAGCATCGCTGGTTCTGACCGCCGAAAAGGAAGGAAACAAGAACCCGCAGGACATTCTGGCCGCGGCGCAGGCGGATTATGGCCGATTGATCGGCGCGCTTTACCAGGAAGGGTATTACGGTCCCGTCATCCAGATCACCATCGACGGACAAGAGGCGGCGACCCTGCCGCCGCTGACCCGCCTGCCCAACGTGTCGAAAGTGGTCATCTCTGTCGATCCGGGCCCCCGTTTCAAACTGGGCCGGGCCGAGATAACCCCCGTCACCAAAAAGACCCGCCTGCCCGAAGGCTTTCAGCGCGGCGAACCGGCGCGCACGGATGTGATCCGCGATGCCGCCCTGGCGGGCGTCGATGGCTGGCGCGAAAAGGGCCATGCCAAGGCCGATGTGATCGAGCAGGACGTGGTCGCCGATCACGCGCGCTCGCGCCTCGATGTCCTGTTGCGGTTGAACCCGGGCCCCCTGGTGCGGTTCGGCGATCTGGTGGTCGATGGCGAAAGCGCCGTGCGGCAGGACCGCATCCAGGACATCGCCGGCATTCCCAGCGGCGAAGTCTTTGATCCCGACGTTCTGGTCAAATCGGCTGCCCGGCTGCGGCGCACCGGCACCTTCAGTTCCGTCACGCTGCGCGAGGCCGATACGCTGGACGCCAACAACCAGATGGACGTCGAACTGTCGCTTGTCGATGCGAAACCCCGCCGTTTCGGCTTTGGCGCCGAACTGCATTCCGCCGAAGGGTTGGAGCTGTCGGCCTTCTGGATGCACCGCAACATGTTCGGCGGCGCCGAACGGTTTCGGATCGAAGGATCGGTTGGCGGCATCGGCGGTGAAACCGAAGGGCTGGACTATCACCTGAGCGCCAGCCTGACGCGTCCGGCGACCTTCACCTCGGACACCGACCTGTTCATCCGGCTGAATCTGGATCAGCTCGAAGAGCCGACCTATTATTCCCAGCAGGCCAGCCTGGAGGTCGGTCTGACCCGGCAATTCACCGATGAGCTGAGCGCCGAAGCCGGGATTGCCTATCGCTACTCTGACGTCGATGACGATCTGGGGCGCCGGCAGTTCAACCACCTCAGCTTTCCGCTGTCCGCGACCTGGGACCGCCGCAACAATGGGCTGGATGCGACCAAGGGGTCCTACCTGCGGGCCGATCTGATGCCCTATGTCGGGCTTGGCGGCAGCGCTTCGGGCGGGCGCGTCTATGTCGATGGCCGCATCTACAAAGGCCTGGGCGAAGAGCGCAAGGTCGTGCTGGCGGCGCGCGCGCAACTGGGTTCGGTCTTTGGGTCGTCGATCAAGGACACACCGCCGGACCTTTTGTTCCTGTCGGGCGGCAGCGGCACGGTGCGCGGGCATTCCTATCAATCGCTGGCCATCGACGACGGCACCGATGAAACCGGCGGACGGTCCTTTGTCGGCCTGTCCGGCGAGGTGCGCACAACATTCACCGACAAGATCGGCGCGGTCGCCTTTTACGACCTTGGCTATATCGGCGCGAACGGCTTTGTCGACGATACCGGCGGCTGGCACAGCGGCGCCGGGCTGGGACTGCGGTATCAGACTGGCATCGGCCCGATCCGGTTCGACGTGGCAACCCCCGTCACCGGGCCGGATTCCAGCGCGGTGCAGATCTATCTTGGCATAGGGCAGGCTTTTTGATGCGTTGGTTTCTGGTTGCATGCCTTGTGTTCCTTCAGACCCTTGCCGCCAGCGCGCAAGAGGACAAGGACCGCATCACCCGCTATCTCGAAGAGGCGCTGTCCGGTGCTGGCCGTCAGGTCGTGGTCGAAGGGTTCCGCGGCGCGCTGAGTTCGCGCGCGACCATGGACAGGCTGACCATCGCTGATGACGATGGCATCTGGCTGACCCTGACCGACGCGGTGCTGGACTGGAACCGCACGGCGGTTCTGGGCGGCCGGATCGAGATCAACGAACTGTCCGCGGCCCAGATCGACCTGCCGCGCATCCCCTCGGGCGGCGACACCGCCAGCCCCGAGGCCCGCGCCTTCAGCCTGCCCGAGCTGCCGGTCAGCGTCCGTATCGACAAGATCGCCGTACAGCGCGTTGTTTTGGGGGAAACCGTCATCGGTATCCCGGCGGTTGCCGCGATCAACGGCAACATGGAACTGGCCGACGGGCAGGGCAATGCCAACCTGCAAATCACCCGGCTGGAAGGGCCGCGGGGCGAATTCACCCTTGCGGCGGGCTATTCCAACCTGACCAAGGAGCTGAGCGTCGATCTGAACCTGACCGAGGCGGAAAACGGTCTTGCGGCGAACCTTTTGAACCTGCCGGGCAAACCGGCGCTGGAACTGATCGTCAACGGCGCCGCGCCGATCGACGACTATACCGCAGACGTGGTGCTGCGCAGTGGCGGCCAGGAACGGCTGGTCGGGCAGGTCAGCACGCAGGCGGCAGACACCGCCGACACCGATCCGCGCCTGATCCGAGTGGATATCGCAGGCGATCTTGCGCCGCTGTTCGTGCCACAATACCAGGCCTTCTTTGGCCCCGAGGTCGCCTTGAAAAGCCGTATCGCGCTGTATCCCGATGGCCGCGTGACGCTGGACGAATTGTCGGCGACTTCGGCGGCATTGCGGTTGAACGGCACGTTTTCGCTGTCAGCCAACGGCCTGCCCGAAGCCTTCCGGCTGGACGCGGCACTGCTGGACCCGGATGGCGCGCCGGTGCTGCTGCCGATGTCCGGCCCGGAAACCCGCGTGGGCATGGCCTTGATCACCGCCAGTTTCGACAGCGCCAAAGGCGATGCCTGGACCCTGGTCGGAGACCTCAAGGAGCTGCGCCGCGACGAGGTGACCCTTGAGGCGTTGCAACTGGAAACCAGCGGCACGATCCGCAACGGCACCGCGCGGCAGGTCACCGCGCGCATCGACGCATCCGCGCAGGGGGTCGTGCTTACCGACCCGAAACTGCAACAGGCGCTGGGATCCCTGATCGACCTTGGCGCCGATATCGTCTGGCAGGAAGGCGCGCCGATCCGTTTCGAAAACCTTGATCTGGTGGCAAGCGGTCTGAACCTGTCTGGCGATGGTACGCTGGACGGGCTGGACAGCAACCTGACCCTTGATGGCACGATCCGCGCCTCGGTTCAGGATCTGTCGCGGCTGTCGGCCCTGGCCGGGCAGGACCTGCGCGGCGCGATCAAGGCCGACCTCGCGGGGCAGGCGACGCTTTTGACCGGTGCCTTTGACCTGGCCCTGACCGCCACCGGCGACGATCTGTCGGTCGGCATGGCCGATCTTGACGATCTGCTCTCCGGGTCCAGCCAGCTGGACCTATCGGCGCTGCGCACCACCGAAGGGCTGACCATTCGCCGTGCCAACATCGCCTTGCGTGGGCTTTCCGCCAGCGGCGCGGGCAAGGTGGCAACCGAACAAGGCGAACTGACCGTGCAAGGCGCGCTTCAGGCCTCGATTCAGGATCTGTCGCGCCTGTCTGCCCTGGCCAAGCGGGACCTTCGCGGCAGTCTTGACGCCGATCTGGACGGCAAGGCGACCCTGACCACCGGCGCCTTTGACCTGACGCTGTCGACGACTGGCAATGACCTGGCTGTTGGCATTGCCGATGTCGATGACTTGCTGGTCGGACCCAGCCGGCTTGACGTCTCTGCCTTGCGCGATGCCACGGGTCTGACCCTTCGGCAGGCGCAGGTGACCACGCGCGGCCTTTCGGCCAATGGTGCCGGGCGGGTGGCGAGCGGCGACAGCGACGTGACCTTTTCCGCCGATCTGGCCCGCACCGAAGGGTTCGCGCCCAGCCTGACCGGCCCCTCGCGGGTGTCCGGCCGCGCGGTTCAGAATGCCGAGGGCTGGCGCGTGACACTCGACGGAACCGCGCCGCGCGCCATCACCCTGACCGCCGATCTTGACCTGCCGACAAAGGGCGACCCTTCGGCAACCTTCGATGCGCGGATCGGATCGCTGGCCTGGGTGGCCCCCGAACTGGCCGGCCCCGGCAGCATTCGGGGCCGCGCGCAGCGCAGCGGCAGTCAATGGGTCGTGGACACCACCGCCAGCGGCCCGGGGGGCATCACCGCAGATCTGGCGGGGCAGATCGCTCAGGATGCCAAAACCGCGGCCCTGGGCGTCACGGGGCGCTTGCCGTTGGGCCTTGCAAACCGGCGGCTGGGGGCCAATTCGGTGCAAGGGATGGCGCAGGTCGACCTGCGGCTTGATGGTCCGCTGACGCTGTCGTCGCTGTCCGGGCAGATCACCACGTCCGACTCGCGGCTGGCGGTGCCGGCCCTGCGCAATGCGCTGAAGGGCATCGAGGCGACGGTCACCCTGAACGCCGGTCAGGCCGATTTCGACGCGCGCGGCAAGCTGGATTCCGGCGGCACAATCCGGACCGATGGGCGGGTGCGCCTGCAGGCCCCCTTTGTGACCGAGGCAGAGGTCATCCTGAAAGGCGTCAAGATCACCGATCCCGAACTTTACGAAACCCACGCCAACGGCACCCTGCGGCTAAGCGGCAGCGCGCCGGCAAACCTGGCGTTGTCCGGGCAGTTGGTGCTGGACGAAACCGAAATCCGGGTGCCCTCTACGGGCATCGGATCCTATGGTGCCGTTCCGGACATCACCCATCTGAACGAACCGGGCGGGGTGCGCCGCACCCGCAGCTATGCGGGGCTTCTGGACGTGACCGGCGCGGCCGAAAACGGCGGCGGCGTGGCCGTGGGGCTGGATGTTGAAATTGTCGCGCTGAACCGGATTTTCGTGCGCGGCCGGGGGCTGGATGCCGAATTGGGCGGGCAGTTGCGGCTGACCGGGTCCAGCGCGGATGTGATCCCGCAAGGACGGTTCGACCTCATCCGCGGGCGGCTTGATATCCTTGGCAAGCGCCTGATCCTCGAGGAAGGCTCGGCCCGGCTTCAGGGGGACCTGGTTCCGATGCTGCGTCTTGTTGCGCGCACGACTGCTGATGACACGGTGGTTTACGTCACGATCGAAGGTCCGGCGGATTCGCCCGAAATCAAGTTCGAATCCGACCCCGCCCTGCCCGAGGACGAAGTCCTGGCGCGCCTGTTGTTCGGGCGCGGTGTGTCGTCGATCTCGGCTTTGCAGGCGGTGCAGTTGGCATCGGCCGTGGCAACCTTGGCGGGGCAGGGCGGTGTCGGGATCGTCGAAAGGCTGCGCCAGACCACCGGGTTCGACGATCTTGACGTGACCACCGATGAAAACGGCGCCGCGACGCTGCGTGTTGGCAAATACATCAGCGAAAACGCCTATACCGACGTCGAGATCGACAGTTCCGGCCAAAGCCGGATCAACCTGAACCTTGACCTGACCCCGTCGACCAAACTGCGCGGGCAGGTCGGATCGGACGGCGGCACCGGGATCGGGCTATTCTTTGAACGCGATTACTGAGCGGCGCTGCGGCGGTGTTTGCCGTCAGGCGCCCCGTCCGACAGGCCGGTGACGAACTGCGTCAACTCGGCTTCGCAGATTGGCCGGGAATAGTGATAGCCCTGCAGGATATCGCAGCCCAGATCGCGCAGGATATCCACCTGTTCGGGGGTCTCCACGCCCTCGGCGATGGTCTTGATTTCAAAGGTTTCCGCGATTTCGACGATGGCGCGCACCATCTTGCGCGGGCGAAAGCCCTGGTCGACCGGCTGGACCAGCCGCCGATCGATCTTGAGCGCCGAGGGTGAAATCGCCATTAGTGCGATGATCGAGGCATGCCCCGAGCCAAAGTCGTCGATCTCGATATCCACGCCGGCCTCGCGCAGCTGGTCCAGGTGAAAGCGGAAAATGTCGTTTTCTTCCTCCAGCAGGATCGATTCCAGTAGCTCAAAGGCAACCTTGGTGCCATCGCCGGTGATCCGTTCGGCGGCGGTCAGGATATTGGGGTCACGCATCCGGCCCGAGCTGACGTTGAACCCGATCTTGGGGATCACCACCCCCTGCGCGCGCCAGTTGCGCAAGGATTGCTGCGCCTTGGCCAGCATGATCCCGTCCAGTTCCGGCACCATGCGCAACTGGTCGGCCACCTTCAGAAAATGATCCGGCCCCAGGATGCCGCGCGACGGATGCTGCCAGCGCAGCAACGTTTCGACCCCCGACAAGCTGCCGTTTCGGGCGCAGATCTGCGGTTGAAAGTACGGCACGAATTCGTCGTTGTTCAGTGCATCCTGCAACTCGTTTGCCAATTGGCGATCATGCAGGATTTCCGCCTTTAGGGCAGGGGTGAAGAATTCCAGCCGGTTGCGGCCCTTTTCCTTGGCGCGGTACAGCGCCGCGTCGGCAAAGGGCAGGATATCGCTGCCCGTGGCGCCCAGATCATCGACATGGGCGATGCCAAAGCTGACTTCGATCAGGCATTGGCGGTCGTTGAAGGTGATCGGTTCGGCCAGGCCCCGCTGAATCCGTTCCACGATCTTTTCTGCCGCGCGCGGCGAGGTGCCGGGCGCCAGCAACAAGGAAAATTCGTCACCGCCGATCCGCGCTGCCAGATCATCTGCGCGGGTCGCATCGACCAGGATGCGGCCAATCCGTTTCAGAACCTCGTCGCCCGCTTCGTGGCCCAGCGTGTCGTTGATGTATTTGAACCGGTCGCCATCAATGCGGATCAGCACGCAGTCGCGCGGGCCCTGGTCGGCACGGGTTTTCTCCATCCTTTCGGCCAGCGCGCGGTCAAAGAACCGGCGGTTCGGCAGGTCGGTCAGGGAATCGTGATAGGCCTGCCATTCGCTTTTCTCGCGCATCCGTTCGGCCAGTTCATGGGCCTGGCGCAGCTCTGCCTCGCGCTTGGCGTCGGGGGTCACATCGTGAATCGTGCCGATCCAGGTGACCGAGCCGTCATCGCGCACCTCGGGCGTCGCAGAGCCGGCGATCCAGCGAATGCCCTGCACCGGGTGATCCACGCGGAAACGGTGGCTCCACTGGCTCAGGCTTTGGCGCGACAATTCCATCGAGCCCAGATAGCCAGGCTTGTCCTCGGGCAGGATGCGCGCCAACAGCCGCGGCAGGAATTCGGCGGCCGAGACGGTTTCAAGCCCGACCAGCGCCTTGAGCCGCGCACTGGTATAGCGCAGTTCCGTTTCGCCGCTTTGGGTGCGGCGCAATTCGAAAATCCCGGCAGGGGCGTTGTCGGCGATGGTGGTCAGTCGCGCATGCGCGGCCTTGACCGCCTCGGCGGCCTCCTGCGCCTTGAGCTCGGTCCTCAGCTGGTCGGTGATGTCGAACAGGTTGCCGAACCAGATGGTTGATCCGTCGTCCTGTGCCTTGGGGACCGATGTGCACAGGATCCAGCGTTGTCCCTTGTCCGGGTGGTTCACCCGGAACTGCCATTTGAATTCCGTCAGGGTCTGTTTCGAGGCCAGCAGCCTGATTTCGAATTCGGGCAGGTCCTCGGGCGCGACATTGGTCAGGACAACAGCCCCGTCCGACCCCATGATGCTGGCATCGATGCCCAGAAGCTCGGGCAGTTTCGCGCTGAAATACGGCAGGTCATAGCTGCCGTCGGCGGCCTGGCGGAATTCGTACAGGGCACCGGGCGCATTGTCGGCCAGACGGTTCAGGCGGTCGCGCGCCCGGCGGGCGAATTCCGCGGCCTCGGCCAGGCGGCGTTCGTTGTCCTTGAGATGGTCGATGACCGTCAGGCTGCCACAGAGGAGAAAGGGCAACCCCCTGTCCGACCGGTCGATCCGCCGCCCCCGAGATGTCACCCAGCTCCAGCTGCCATCCGCCCGCCTGACCCGAAAGTCTTCGGCGTAAACTTCCGTTTCGCCGCGTTCCAGGTTTGTCAGCGAGGCGATGACCCCCGGGCTGTCCTCGGGGTGGATCAGGGTCCGGAACAGGCCAGCGTTCATCGGCGCGCCGCGGTTCAGCCCCAGAACGTCCGCGACATTCGCGCCAAACCAGGATTCCCCGGTGTCGGGCACCCGAATCCAGGGGACGACATTGCCGCTTTCAGAGGAGACGCGCAGGATCTCTTCGTTCCACTGGGCGACGCTGCGGGCGTTTTGGGCATCGTCGCGGGCCGCACGCGCTTCGGCCACGGCCGTTTCAAGCCGGGCCTCGGTGTGCTTCCAGTCGCCGATATCGCGCATGCTGCCGCAGATCAGGGGATGCAGGTTCATGTGGTCGCGCGGCACCAGGCGCGCGACGGCCTCGTACCATTGCCAGCTGCCGTCCGCACGTCTTGCCCGGAACTGGATATTGTATTCTTCGGACTGCCCTTGTTTCAGGGCCTGCATCGCGTTGACCGCGGGCTGGATATCCTCTGGGTGGATCAATGCGACAAGGGCTTCGCGGTGGGGGGCGATTTCGCCAACCTCATAGCCCAGGATGCGATAGAAATGATCGCTCCACCATGCATCACCGCTTTGCGGATCAATATGCCAGGGGGCGATGCCGCCGCTTTCGGTGGAAACGCGATGCGCCTCTTCGCTGTATTGCAACAGCGATTTGGTTTGTTCAGCCTCGCGCAGGGCCTGGGCCATGGCGCTTTCGTTGACTTTCCTGGCCGAGATATCCAGAAAACTGCCACAGATCACCGGGGCGCTGCCCTTGTCGTCCTGGCGGGTGGCCAGCTGGGCGCTGGACTGAAGCCATTTCCAGGTCCCGTCCTTGCAGCGGATCCGGTAGTCGCCGCAATAGCGGTCGGTCCTGCCGGACAGCAAATCCTCGACGCCCTTGATGGTGCCGCGCAGATCTTCGGGGTGAATGCGATTGCGGATCCAATCGGGGGCAAGATCGACTTCGTCGGGTGAAAAGCCGATCAGCTTGAAGAACCCTTCGTTGGCGCGAAGCTGTCCGGTTCCGGTATCGGCAAACCATAGCGCGATCGCGCTGCTGTCGATCGCGGCCTGTTGCAGCGTGACGCTTTCGACCTGCGGTCCGGTTTGTCGCGAAAAGAAGGGGGCGCCATAGGATCGGGTGCCCAGAATGGCCCTTGGTCCGCTGCCGTCGACGATTGGCTGCAGCGTATAGGCGCCAGCCGCCTCTGCTCCGCCGGTCAGCCAGATGTGGTGACTGCCATCCTTGCGGTCGGGGCCAGCGAACAAGGCACCCGCCTGGCCAAGATGCTTGATGTCGGCCGGTGTCAGAAATTCCGAGGTCGGGATTGGCACATGCGCCGGGATCGCCGCGCCGCTGGTCCGCAGATAGGCCGCATTCACGACCGCATGCGATCCGTCCAGACAGGCAATCCAGGCCGGAAAATCCGACCCGGAGAAAAACCGTTTGAACGCGGCAACCGCATCGCTGTCGATCATCTGTTCGCTTTCATCCCAACTCAGGGGGCGTTCTAGGCCGCAATGTTTGAAGAGGAGCCTAAACACGGGCTTGAAGACAAATACCGTTCAAATTCTGTCGGGATGTGCGGGCTTGGCCAGGGTCATGTGTAACGCCATGAAAGGAAACACGATTTTGCGACGCGTTGTTGGCCTGCGATCCCGCTGGCCGGTCATGCATCCCGATGTTGCTAAAATTGCGCGCACTGATGCCCCTTGTCCGGCGCAGGGTGCGCGCAATTGACGGCGCTGGGCGCGAATGCCATGAAATGGCCCAAACCGCATCAACCAGAGCCGCCCCAGAAGGACCACCACCATGTCGAACCCTGCCTTGTCCTGGATTGCCGTCGACTGGGGCACAACGCACCTGCGTCTGTGGATGATGGATGGGAACGACAAGGTCATCGCCCGGCGCGAGTCAGACCGCGGCATGGGCAGCCTGACCTCCGACGGCTATGAACCGGTGCTGCTGGACCTGGTCGGCGACCAACTGCCCGAAACGCAGACCCCGGTGATCATCTGCGGCATGGCCGGTGCGCGGCAGGGCTGGGCCGAGGCGCCTTATGCCAGCGTGCCCTGCGCGCCCCCAAGCCTGGCCCAGGCGACGCGCGTGGCCACGCAGGATCCGCGCCTGTCGGTCCATATCCTGCCCGGCCTGTCGCAGATGTCGCCGCCCGACGTGATGCGCGGCGAGGAAACCCAGATCGCGGGGTTCCTGGCGTCAGAGCCGAACTTCGACGGCATTCTGTGTCTGCCCGGAACCCACAGCAAATGGGCGCATATCAGCGCCCAAGAGGTGGTGTCCTTCCGCACCTACATGACGGGTGAACTGTTTGCCTTGCTCAGCGGTCAATCGGTGTTGCGTCATTCCATCGGCCAGGGCTGGGATGACGAGGCGTTCCTGGGCGCGGTGTCCGAAATGCTGTCGCGCCCCGCCGGAGTGGCGGCCGAGCTGTTCGGCCTGCGCGCCGCGCAGCTGTTGCAAGCGCAGTCGCCCGACGTGGCGCGGGCGCGGTTGTCGGGCCTGTTGATCGGCATGGAACTGGCCGCCGCGCGCCCTTACTGGCTGGGCCAGGAGGTGGTGATCCTGGGGGCCGCCGGCCTTGCCAAGGCCTATGAGACGGCGCTCAATGGTCAATCGGCCTGGTGCCGCATGGTCGATATCGAAGGCATCACCCTGCAGGGTCTGACAGCCGCCCACGGCCAGTTGACGCAAACCCGCTAAGCGGTGTTTCAAAGGCCGCGCCCGCGGGGGGCAAGGCCCCGGGCGCGGCCTGCTTCTGTCAGGCCCGGACGGCGGCCATGAACCGATCGCGGATCGTCACCGGGTCCATGGTGATCACCGGCATCTTGGCGTTGCCGCTGTCGCATTTCACCACCATCACCGTCATCTTGCCGCTGTCCAGCGCCGCTTTCAGCGCCTTGCCGGTGTCGATGTCCTGGACTTCGACCACGTTTTCACAGCCCGCCGCGCGCGCCATCCCGGCAAGCGAGGTTTTCTTGCCCGTATAGGTCGGCTGATCCCCGGTTGACCCATAAGACCCGTTGTCGATGATCATCAGGATATAGTTGTCCGCGACGTTGTTGGCGATGGTCGGCAGCGTGCCAAGGTTCGTCAGGACCGAGCCGTCACCGTCGATCACCACCACCGGTTTCGGCTGCGCCAGCGCCAGCCCCAACCCGATGGACGAGGCAAGCCCCATGGTCCCCAGCATGTAAAAATTGCTGGGCTGGTCGTCGATGGCGTGCAGTTCCTGCGACGGAATGCCGATGTTGCAGACCACCAGTTGGTCACGAAGAATGGGCGCGATCTCGCGCAGGATTTCGGAACGGATCATTGGTCGCCATAGCCTCCCCAGAAATTGGCGTCGGTCAGGATCGCCACGGGTTTGTTGCACATGAAGGTATATTTGAGGATCGCGTCCAGTTCTTCGACGTCCGACTGGCGGTGAAAGTGATAGGTCGGGATGTTCATCTGCGCCAGCAGGGCCTTGGTGTGTACCGCCATTTCGACCTGGCAGGCGACCGGTTCGCGCAGCTCTCCGCGATAGGAAATCAGCATCGGCAGCGGCATCCGGTAATACTGGATCAGCGTCGCCAGCGTGTTGATCGTCACGCCGATGGCGGTGTTCTGCATGATGATGGCGCTGCGCTTGCCGCCCATCCATGCCCCGGCGCACAGGCCCATGCCTTCGTCTTCCTTGTTGGCGGGGACGTGCATGATATCGGGTCGGTTCTCGATTTCCTCGATGACGCCGGCCAGCTGCTTGCAGGGCACGGTGGTCATGAAACTGATATCGTTGGCGATCAGGTCGTCAACGATCCGGGCGTGAATGCTCAATGCGGTCCCTCCTCTTGGGTTGGTGCAAGGGTGCCCAATGCGCGGCGCGTTGCAAGGGGTTTCGCAAAAGGCAAATTGGTGCTTTGACTTGGTCAAAGACGCGCGGGGGGCAAGGCGATGCAGCAGGCAAAGGATGGCGTGACGCTGGCCGATATCATGGCCGCGCAGGCTGTGCTGCGTGGGGTGGCGGATGCGACGCCGCTGGTGCCGTCGCCCTATATGGCGGCGCGCTGCGGGCAGGACTTCCTGCTCAAGCTTGAAAACATGCAGCCCATCGGCGCGTTCAAGCTGCGCGGGGCGTTGAATGCGGTGGCGAACCTGCCCAAAGGGACCGCTGGCGTGACCTGCTGTTCTACCGGCAACCACGGGCGCGGCGTGGCCTATGCTGCGGCGCAAAGGGGCATTCGGGCCGTGGTTTGCATGTCGTCATTGGTGCCGCAGGCCAAGGTCGATGGCATCCGCGCGCTGGGCGCCGAGGTGGTGATCTGCGGCACCTCTCAGGATCAGGCGCAGGCCGAAAGCCAACGGTTGGTGCAGGCCGAGGGGCTGGTCGAAATCTCGCCCTTTGACGATCCTTTCGTGATCGCGGGGCAGGGGACCATCGGGCTTGAGATGCTTGAGGCGCGGCCCGATCTGGACACCTTGCTGGTTCCGCTGTCGGGCGGTGGTCTGGCGGCGGGCGTGGCCGTGGCGGCCAAGGCGATCAAGCCGGGGATCGAGGTGATCGGCGTCACCATGGATCGCGGTGCGGCCATGCACCTGTCGATTGCCGCAGGCCACCCCGTCGAGGTGGAAGAAGTCCCCAGCCTTGCCGACAGTCTTGGCGGCGGCATCGGCATGCACAACCGCCTAAGCTATCCGATCTGCCGCGATCTTCTGGACGATACGGTGCTGGTCACCGAGGAAGAAATCTACCACGCCATGCAGGTGCTGTTCTTTGAGGATCGCATCGTTGCCGAAGGCGCCTGTGTCGTCGGACTGGCCGCCACGCTGGCGGGCAAGCTGCCCGCACCACGCGGCCCCGTCGGCACCATCATCACCGGGCGCAATCTGGATATGCAGATGTTCCACCGCATCATGGCGGGCGATGATATCCAGCTGGGCGATACGCTTGTGAAAGGACGCCGCTATGGCACATGACATCCGCATCGTGACTGAAACCCAGCTGCGCGAGGTCGTGACGCTGGACCTGACGGTGATCGACATCATCGAAGAGGCGTTCGCCGCCTTGGCCAGCGACACGGTGATCATGCCGCCGATCCTGTCGATGGACCTGCCCATGGTGAACGGCGAGGTGGACGTGAAAACCGCCTATATCCCGGGCTTTGACGGATTTGCGATCAAGGTGTCGCCGGGGTTCTTCGACAACCCGAATGTGGGGCTGCCCAGCCTGAACGGTTTGATGATCCTGTTCTCGGCGCAGACCGGGTTGGTCAGGGCGGTCTTCCTCGACAATGGCTATCTGACAGATATCCGCACCGCCGCCGCCGGGGCGGTGGCCGCCTGGCATCTGGCGCCGGCACGGGTCGAAACCGCCGGGGTGATCGGCACCGGGGTGCAGGCGCGTCTGCAAATGCAGGCGGCGCATCTGGTCCGGCCTTTCACGCGCCTTCTGGTCAATGGCCGTGATCCGGCCAAGGCGCAGTCCTGCGCCGAGGACTTGCGCGCCGCGCTGGGCATCGAGGTGCAGGTTTGCCCCGAGGCCGAAACGCTGGTGCGCGAAAGCCAGTTGGTGGTGACAACGACGCCTGCGCGCACCCCGCTGATCATGGCCGATTGGCTGCATCCGGGCCTGCACATCACCGCCATGGGCGCCGACCAATCCGGCAAGAACGAGATCGACCCAAGGGCGCTGGAGGCCGCCGACCTTTATGTCTGCGACCGGGTCAGCCAATGCGCCGTGGCGGGCGAGCTGGAGGCCGCGCGCGCCGCAGGCCTGATGCCGCAGACCCCGCCGGAACTGGGCCAGATCATCACCGGTGCGGCCAAGGGGCGGCGCAGCCCGCAGGACATCACCATCTGTGATTTGACCGGCACCGGCGCTCAGGATACGGCGATTGCCAGCCATGTCGCCAAAACGCTGGGCGCGGCGGGAACCGCCATCACGGTCTGAGGTGAACCGGGCCCTATCGCCCCGTGACCCGCCCCAGCAGCCGCGCCGCCACCGGCGCCAGCAGGATCACAAGGATCAGCCGGAACAGGTGGTGCGTGACCACAAACGACAGGTCCGCCCCCGCGACGATGGCGATCACCACCATTTCGCCCTGACCGCCGGGCAGGAAGGACAGGAAACTGTCCATCGGGTCGGCATGGGCGACAAGGTGGATCGCCTCGATGAACGCCAGGCTGATCACGGCCAGAAGCAGGGAAAACCCCAGTCCCGCCACAACAAAGTGCCGCAATTCGCGCCCGGTGATCCCGGCGTATTTCACGCCCACCGAAATGCCGATAAAGATCTGCGCCGCCCAGATGATCTCGGCCGGGGGGCGATGCGTGATGATCCCCGACAGCGCCAGCGCCGCGGTCAGGATCATCGGCCCCAGCAGCGAGGCCCCGAACAGGCCGACACGCTCGGCCAGTTTCCAGCCGACCAGCCCGGCGCCGACCATCAGGGCGATTTCCAGCGGGTCAGTGTCGCGGGCCGACTGGCCGGGGGGCGCGGTCAAATCGACCTGCCAGAACCACTGCATCAGGATCGGCGCGATGGTGACAATGACCAGCACGCGGGTGGCATGGATCAGGGACATGGCGCGCACGTCGCCGCCGGCTTCCTCTCCGAACACCAGCATGTCCTGCAAACCGCCGGGCATGGCGCCGTAAAAGGCGGTTGGATGGTTCAGCCCCATGCGCCGCAGCAGCGGATAGCCCAGCCCGCCAATGATGGCGACAAAGACCGGAACAAAGACCAGCGTGCCCAGATAGGACGGGATCTGCGCAACCACCTGGGGCGTGACCGAACTGCCGACGGCAACACCCAGAAAGGTGCGCATGAAGGTGCCAAAGGTGCCCATGCCGCGCAGCGGTGCCCCGGCCAGTGCGGCGATCAGGCAGGCAATCATCGGCCCCAGCAGCAGCGGCAGGGGCAGGCCGATCAAGACGAACAGCGCCGCCCCAAGCGCCGCGATCAGCAGCGTCAGGGCGACGCGTTTTCGCGTTTCAGGCAAGCGTCAGTTCCTCAAGCAACACGGCATACTGCGCGCCATGCTGGTCGCGGTCCAGGGGGGCGCCTTGCGGCACGGGCCGGGGAAAGCTGAACTTGATGACGTTGAGGTTGGCGATGTCGAACCGCTTCAGCGTTTCGGGCGAAACACGGTACAGCTGCGCCACGGCCTCGGTGCTCAGGCTTTGGGTCAACTGCTCAAAGCGGTCCTTTGACCCGCAAAAGATATCGACCGTGACCCAAAAGGGCCCGGCGTTCTTGGATCGGATTTTCGTGACGGTGTCGGCAAGTGTCGTCATGTCAGATATCCTCGGTCACAAGGCGGAAGGCCTGCATCGGATCGTCCAGCGTCAGAACATGGTTCATCGCGAATTCATAGAGCGCGCCGCGCTCGGAATGCGCGGGCGAATAAGGAAAGGCAAAGGTTGGCAGTTCTTCGTCGTCGGTCAGCGGATAGTGCAACAGGAAAGGGTTGATCAGCTTGGCGATCTCGGTCGCGTCCTGCTGGGTCGGGGCGGTGACGATGACAAAGGCGCCCACCTCGGTCGGGGCACCCTGATGTGCCTCCAATGCTCCAAGCGCACTGTCGATGCCGATCAGGCGCAGATCGACGGTATAGGCGTCTTTGGGCAGGTCCATGCCCGCCGCGATTTTCCTGTCAAGGAAAGCCAGCAACCGATCGGCCCAGGCGCGGGCGTTTTCCACATAGCGGCGGTTGCGCAGGGTCGCCATCAGGGTGGTCTGATAGCCCGCGACGCGCGCCGCCTCCAGTTTCACGGTATAGGCGCCGGGGTGCCACTGTGCGCCGGTGACACGCACCGAGGTGTCGTTCAGGGCGCTATAGCCTGCATGCGTCACGTCCAGATAGCCGCCGGGTTCATACAGGATATAGGGGTCGGAATTCTCGTACAGCATATGGGCGCAGACCGAATGCGGAGTGCAGCGCGCGCCCTTGGCCAGCGGCGTCACCTCGAACCCCGTGTCGTCGAAATCCACCACGATCACGCCGCTGGTGGGGTTGGTCGAACACAGCGCGCCGCATTCGCCGACCTTGGCGCCATGCCAGCAGGCACCGGGGTGTTCGCCCCGCGCAAGGGGCAGGGCGGCGATGATGGCGGTGTCGGTGGTCCGCCCGGCCAGCACGATATCGGCGCCGGTGTCCAGCGCTTTCTGAATCTGTTCGGCTCCGGCAAGGGCAACGATATGGCACATGCCGTCGATCTTGTCCGCGTCCAGATCGGGGGCCGGGTCCAGCGCCGTGACCTTGCCCGCATCAAACGCGGTGCGCAGGCTTTGCGGCGATTGTTCCGAATACAGCCGCGCGATGCGCAGGCTCTGGCCCAGCTCGGCCGCCAGTTCCAGCGTGATCTGGTACATCCAGTCGACATGCGGGTCGGCCCCGGCGGTGCCGCAGGTGCCGATGACCAGCGGTACACCGGCCTTGGCGCGGGCCTGCATCAGCACCCGCCATTCCGCCTTGATCGCGCCGCGCGCGTATTTGGAGGTTCCAGAGCCAAGCGAGGCCGGACCGGAATCGGTCGACCCGCCGTCGATGGCGATCAGGTCGGGGGACATGTCCACGCCGCGCCACAGCGCCTCTTCGTCAAAGCCAAGGCCCAGTACGCCGGACGGGATCAGGATGCGCGTAGTCATGTGCGGGGTCCGCTATGGTCGTTGGGGGGTGCGTTCCGCAGCGCCCGAAAGGGGCTGCGAAACGCGGTGTTGCAGGGGCGATCCGGGATCAGTCCGTGATTGCCTGCGGCTTGGTCAGAACCTTGCGCAGGAACATCGGCGCGACAAACCCGGCGATGGCGAAAATCCACAACCCGATCGAGATGGGCGAGCTGAACAGATAGGTCCATTCCCCGTCCGAAAGGACCATGGCGCGACGCAGGGCGTCCTCCATGTGGTTGCCCAGCAGGATGCCAAGAATGATCGGCACCGTGGGGATGTCCAGTTTGCGGAACATCCAGCCGATCAGGCCAAAGACGATCATCAGCAGCAGGTCGAAATAGCTGCCCGACAGCGAATAGATCCCGACAAAGGAAATCATCATCACGCCCGGCAGCAGAACCCATGCGGGCACCGACAGGATGTGCACAAAGATCTTTACCATCGGCACGTTCAGCGCCAGCAGGACAAAGTTCGCAATCAAAAGCGAGGCGATCAGACCCCAGACCACATCGGGCCGGTCGGTGAACAGGGTCGGACCGGGGGTGATGTTCAGCGTCATCAGCAGCGCCAGCAGAACGGCGGTGGTGCCCGATCCGGGAACCCCCAGCGTCAGCATCGGCACCAGCGCGCCGCCCGCGGCGGCGTTGTTGCCGGCCTCGGGGGCCATGACGCCCTTGGGGTTGCCCTTGCCAAAGCCCGCCTTTTCACCCTGCACGGATTTCTCGGCCATATAGGCCAGGAAAGACCCCAGCGAGGCCCCCGCGCCGGGCAGAACGCCCGCGACAAAGCCGATCACCGACGACCGCAGCATGGTCATGGTGCCGCCGACCAGTTCCTTGACCGGGATGGTGACCTTTTCCAGCTTGACCCCGATGGACGACCCGCGCCCGTGGCTTTCGATAAAGACAAAGACCTCGGCCACGGCGAACAGCCCGACGATGGCGACAAGGAAATCGACCCCGTCCATCAGGTGCATGTTGCCACCGGTAAAGCGCGGCATGCCGCTGGTGTTGTCCAGGCCGATCATCGCGATGCCAAGCCCGATACAGGAGGCCAGCGCCGCCTTGGCCTGGTTGTTCGAGGCAATGCCGCCCAGCGTCGAAAACGCCAGCAGGTACAGCGCGAAGTATTCGGCCGGGCCAAACTGATAGGCGATGCGACTAAGCAGCGGGGCCAGCAGCATCAAGCCGATGGTGGCGAAGAGCGCGCCAAAGAAGGACGCAAAGCCCGACAGCACCAGCGCTTCGCCGGCGCGGCCCGCCTTGGCCATGGGATAGCCGTCCAGCGTGGTCATCAGCGCCGGTTCGTCGCCGGGGATGTTCAGCAGGATCGAGCTGATCCGCCCGCCGTACATCGCGCCGTAGTAGACGGATGTCATCAGCACCAGCGCCGAGGTGGCATCAAGGCCCAGCGAAAAGGCCAGAGGGATCAGGATCGCCACGCCGTTCGACGGGCCAAGGCCCGGCAGCGCGCCGATGATGGTGCCCAGAAAGCAGCCGATCACGGCCAGCATCAGGGTAAAGGGCGACAGGGCCACGGAAAAGCCCAGTGCAAGATTGGATAGCAATTCCATGGTGTTATCCCATCAATGCTTTGGGCAGGGGCGACAGCCCGAGGCCAAGGACGAATTTGAAGATGAAGAACAGCCCGATCGACAGGCCAACACCCGTCAGGGCCGCAGGAACGGCGCGCGGGCTGATCTGATAGCTGAGCACCGCGGCACAGATCGCCGTCGGGATCAGGAAACCGCCGGGTTTCAGCGTATAGGCATAGGCCACCATGACCAGCGCCGCGATGGCGATGTTCACAAGGGTTTTCGTGTCAGGCCAGTCCGGTTCCTCGTCCGGGCGGACAAGCATGACCAACCCGCACAGGATCGCCACGACGCCAAGAATGATCGGAAAGGTTTTGGAGCCGACAGGGTCGGCCATGAAGCTGGTCTGTATCTGGAAGGCGCCCGCGATATACGCGAGCGCCCCAAGGATCACGACCAGTCCGAAGACGCGGTCGCTTTTCATCACTGGATCACACCGATTTCTTTGGACAGCTCCACGGTGTCGGCGATCACGCCATCAACCCAGGACTGGAAATCGCCGCCAACCTTGGTGAAGGGGGCCAGACCGTTGGCGGCCATCGCCTCTTGCCACTCGGCGCTTTCGGCCACGGCCTTCAGCTTGGCACCCCAGGCTTCGAAATCTTCGTCGCTGATGTTCTTGGGCACGTAGAGGCCGCGCCAGTTCACCGCGACAACGTCGATGCCCTGCTCCATTGCGGTCGGGATGTCGTCGAACCCGGGGACGCGCTCTTCGGTCAGGACGGCCAGTGCGCGCACTTCGCCCGACTTGATGAAGCCCACGACCTCGGACATGTCGCCGGTCATGCCTTGGGTAAAGCCGCCGACGGTCTGGGTGATCGCATCCGCGCCGCCATCGACGCCGATGTACTTGATCTTGGTGATGTCGTCGAAACCGGACTTTTTCAGGACCTGAAGAACCTTGAGGTGGTCAAAGCCGCCAGCAGCAGAGCCGCCCGCAAAGGCGACCGAGCCGGGATCGGCCTTGATCGCGTCGACCATGTCGTTCAGCGACTGGAACGGGCTGTCGGCCGCAACGACGATCACGCCGGGATCGGCACCGATGGCACCGACAAAGCGGACCTGGTCGGCGGTCATGCCGGCAAAGGCGTTCTGCGCCAGGCGGGTCGTGGTCGCGGACGAGGCGGCAACGATCAGCTCGTTGTCATCGGCGCGCTCGTTCACGACGTGGCTGTAGGCCAGACCGCCGCCGCCGCCTGCCATGTTGGTGACCTGCACGGGTGCATCGACCTGGCCGATGTCGTACAGGATCTTGCCGATCTGGCGGCAGGTGAAATCCCAGCCACCACCGGGGTTGGCGGGGGCAATGCATTCGGCCGCAAAGGATGCGGTGCCGGCAACAGTAAGGGCGACGCTCGTGACGAGCGCCTTCATCGTGGTATTCATGGTATTCCTCCCATTTGGCGGGCGCCCCTTGGACTGGACGCCTTGCACGCAGTAGAGTTGAGGGACAACCTGACAGCAACCTGTCACTGACGGACCAAAGGGGGGAAAATGCGTTTTTTGCTGGTCGAGGACAGCGCCGACCTGGCCGAAACGGTGAAAACGCGGCTGTCGATGGACGGTCACGCGGTGGATTGGGCTGCCACGCTGGCCGAGGCGTCGGATCATCTGGCCGTGGCAGAGTACGACCTGATTCTGCTTGATGTCATGCTGCCTGATGGGGACGGGCGCGAATTTCTGGCCGCGCACCGGCGCGCGCAGCGCACCACGCCGGTGATCGTGATGACGGCGCGTTCGGCCGTGTCGGACCGGGTGGCGATGCTGGACAGCGGCGCCGATGACTACATCACCAAGCCCTTTGATTTCCTTGAACTGTCGGCCCGGGTCCGCGCGGTCCTGCGCCGTCAAAGCGGTCAGGCCGAAAACACCCAAAGCTTTGCCGACCTGACCTTCAATCCGCTTCAGGCCTCGATCCGCTTTGGCGGCGAAGTGCGCGAATTGCGCAACCGCGAATTGCGGCTGTTCGAAATCCTGATGTCGGCCCCCGGTCGCATCTATTCCAAATCGCAGCTGTACGACCGGCTGTTTTCCGTCAGTGAAACCGTCAGCGACAACGCGATCGAGGTCTACGTCGGGCGGCTGCGCAAGAAGCTGGACGGCAGCCGCGCCCGTATCGAAACCGTGCGCGGCGTCGGCTACAGGCTGACCGAGGGATGAGCCGCGACAGGCACGGCTTTTCCATCCGGCGGCGGCTGACGGCGCAATTGCTGGTGGTGGCGGCGGTTCTGGCGGGGCTTTTGTTCTACTCGATCCGCACGGTCGCTGACGTGGCGGTCGAACAGACGCAGGACCGCATCCTGGGCGCCGCGACCCTTGCCATCGCCGAGGAATTGCGCGGCGGGCAGGACGGCATCGTGATCGACATTCCCTATTCGGCCTTTTCCATGCTGGGCGCGCTGGGCAATGACCGGATTTTTTACCGCATCGAGGTGAACGGGGAACTGGCCACGGGCTACGCCGACCTGCCGCTGCCTCCGACGCTGCCGTCCGGGCTGGACCCCGAATTCTACGATTCGCGCTATCTGGGCTATGCGGTGCGGGTGGCGGCGGTCAGCCGCTCGGTTCTGGTGGCGGGCAAAACGGTGCCGGTGTTGATCGTGGTGGCACAGACGCGGTCCGTGCAGGAAAGCATCGTCGCGGGGCTGACCAATCGCGCGCTGCTGCTGGGGCTTGGGTTCTTCGGGTTGGCGGCGCTGCTGGCGGTGGCCATGGCGCGGTCTGTCCTGCAACCGGTGAACGATCTGGCCGGGGCGGTGACACGGCGCGGCCCGCAGGATCTGCGCCCGGTGAAACGCCAGGTCCCCGAGGAACTGGGCCCGCTGGTCAACGCGCTGAACGGCTTTATCGGGCGGCTTTCGGGCGCGTTGTCGCGGACCGAAACCTTTATCGCCGAGGCGGCGCATTACATCCGCACGCCGCTGACCACCCTGCGCGCGCAATCCGAAATCGCCCTGCGTCAGACCGAGAGTGACGAGACCAAGGAACACCTGCGCAAGATCATCCGCCTGGCCGACAACACCGCGCGTTCGGCCAGCCAGTTGCTGGACCATGCCGCCGTGATCTATCGCACCGACCAGCGCAGCGACGAAGCCCTGGCGCTGGACCAGGTGATCGCCGATATCGTCGAGGCCTTTCGCCCCTCGGCCGAAATGCGCGATATCGAGCTGGGCTATCACCGCCCCGATACCGCCGTGACCATCGCCGCCGACCGGCTGTTGATCGAAACCGTGATCCGCAACCTGATCGACAATGCCATCAAGTATTCCGACGAATTGGGCGCGGTCGAGGTGGCGCTGAGCGCCGCCGATGGATTTGCCCGGATCACGGTCAGCGACCGGGGCCGGGGCCTTGGCGGGATGAAGCTGGAGGCGCTGGGCAACAGATTTGAGCGCGGCGGCAATGTTCAGGATGTCATCGGCTCGGGCCTTGGGCTGTCGATCGTGACCGAGGTCGCGCGCGCCTATGGCGGCACGCTGGAGCTGACAGAGCGGAAAGGAGGCGGCGCATGCGCGTGTTTTTCATTGCCCTTGGCCTGATGCTTTGGGGGCTGGTCGCCAGCGCCTTTGAGATCGAGGAAGACCGCTGGTTCCGCAGCGCCGCCGAAACCGGCGCGCTGCATATCCTGTCCTCGACTGACACGGCGGTCTTTGCGCCGCTGATCGAGGCCTATCAGGCGCGCAATCCGGGCGTTTCGGTGCATTATGTCGTGACCAACACGCAGGCCCTGTTCCATGCCATCGCGGACGAACAGGCCGATTTCGACCTGGCGATTTCCTCGGCGATGGATTTGCAGATGAAGCTGGCCAATGACGGGCTGGCCCTGTCGCACCAGTCCCCGGCCACGGCGCGGCTGCCCGCCTGGGCGCATTGGCGCGACCAGCTGTTCGGCTTTACCCAGGAACCGGTGGTCATGGCCCTGTCGCGCCGAGCGCTGGGCGCCGCGCCGATCCCCGAAACCCGGCAGGACCTGATCCGCCTGATGCGCGATCACCCTGATCTGTTTGCCGGGCGCATCGGCACCTATGATCCGGCCCGCTCTGGCGCGGGCTACCTGTTCGCCAGTCAGGACGCCCGGCAGTCCGACACCTTTTGGCGCATGTCCGAGGTCATGGGCGGGCTGTCGCCGCATCTTTATGCCTCGACCGGGGCGATGCTGGACGATCTGCAAGCGGGCAAGCTGATCCTGGCCTATAACGTGCTGGGGTCCTATCTGGCCGACCGGCTGAAAACCTGGCCCGATGGCGAAATGGTGGAATTGCGCGACTATACGCAGGTCTTGCTGCGCACCGCTTTTGTGCCGGTCACCGCGCAGCGGCCCGATCTGGGGCGCGGGTTCCTTGATTTCCTGATCTCGCACGCGGGGCAAACCCTGATCGACGAGCGCACGGGCTTTTCCCGCATAGACGAGGCCGCCCTGGCCGAAGGCCCGCACCTGCGGCCGATCCGTCTGGACCCCGGTCTGCTGATCTATGTCGATCCGCTGATCAAGGCGGGGTTTTTGGATGAATGGGCCGCCGCCGTGCTGCGGCGCTGAGCGTCCTTCTGGACCTTGCGCGCCAAAGCCCCTACCCATTTCGTCAGACACCAGCACACGAGGACCCCATGCCCGACACACAGCGCCGCGCCGCCGATCACCTGGTTGACCTGTTGGTCGCCCAAGGTACGTCCCATGTCTTTGGCGTGCCGGGGGAAAGCTATCTTCCGGTGCTGGACGCACTGCACGGGCGCGGCGACATCCAGTTCGTGACCTGCCGTCAGGAAGGCGGCGCGGCCATGGCCGCCGATGCCCATGGCCGCATGACCGGGCGGCCCGGCATCTGCATGGTCACGCGCGGTCCGGGGGCAACCAATGCCAGCGCCGGGGTGCATGTCGCCTATCAGGACAGCATCCCGATGATCCTGTTCATCGGGCAGGTGGCGCGCGACATGGTCGAACGCGAGGCCTTTCAGGAAATCGACTATCGCCGCATGTTCGGCCAGATGGCCAAATGGGTGACGCAGATCGACGATGCCTCGCGGATGCAGGAATACATCAGCCGTGCCTATCGCGTGGCGCTGTCCGGGCGGCCCGGCCCCGTCGTGATCGCGCTGCCCGAGGACATGCTGTACGACATGATCGACACGCCGCCCGCCCCGCGCCGCGTCGAGGCCCCGCGCTATCAGCCCGCGCCCGATACGCTGGCGGCCTTGCAGGATGCCATCGCCAGTGCGCAGCGCCCGCTGATCATGGCAGGCGGCGGCAACTGGACCGAGGAGGGCATCGCCGCCCTGCAACGCTTTGCCGAAGTGCAGGGCATCCCCGTCACCGTCAGCCTGCGCTGCCAGGCGCTGATGAACAACGACCATGCCAATTATGTCGGCCATTTCGCGGTGGGCAAGGTGCCCTATCTGGCCGAGGCGTTGGAGGACACCGACCTGCTGATCGCCATCGGCCCGCGTCTGGGCGAGATGACGACCAATGGCTACACCAATCCCAAACCACCCGTGCCGAAACAGCGTCTGGCGCATGTCTTCCCCGCACCGGAAGAGCCGGGCCGGGTCTACGAGCCCGAGATCACGCTGATCTCGGACACCGAAAGCTTTTGCCGCGCCGTGGCCGAATGGCCCGCCATCGCCCCGGACCGGTTCCAACAGCGACGCGAGGCGCTGCGCAGCGCCTATGAGGCGTTGAACGCGGCCAGTTCGGTCAACAACGACATGCTGGCGCCGATCTACAAACACCTGTCGGACACCGTGCCGGCCGATGCGATCATGACCAATGGTGCGGGCAATTACGCGGCCTGGCTGCACCGGTTCCACCGCTACCGCACGCCGCGCAGCCAGCTTGCGCCGACCTCTGGTTCCATGGGCTATGGCCTGCCCGCCGCCATCGGTGCCGCTGTCGCCGCGCCGGGGCGCGAGGTCTATGCTTTGGCAGGCGACGGATGTTTCATGATGACCTGCCAGGAACTGGCCACAGCCGTGCACCACGGCCTGCGCCTGACGGTGATCGTGGTGAACAACGCGCGCTATGGCACGATCCGGGTGCACCAGGAACGCGAATTCCCGGGGCGGGTATCAGGCACCGAGATGATCAACCCCGATTTTGTCGCCTTTGCCAAATCCTTTGGGGCAGGGGCGGCGCGCGCCGAGGATCTGGACAGCTTCAAGACCGCCCTTGATGACGCGCGTGCGCGCGGCGGGGTCAACCTGATCGAGGTGGTGCAGGATCGTGCCCTGCTGGCCCCCGGACGGCGGCTGGATTAACCCAGCGCCAGCCGCCGGGCGATGAAGGCGGGCAATTCGGGCTGGCAGCCAAACGGCTCCAGCCGCAGCCCGGCGAAATTCACCGCGTCCAACGCCTGCGGCAGGTCTTCGAGCACATGGCCGCGTTTCAGGGCAAAGAACGGCAGGCAGATCGCCTTGTCGCCCATGTTTCTGGCCATGTCGGCCAGAAAGGGCGGCTGTTCGACAAAGCCGCAGCGGATGTCGCGCAGCGGCATCAAGGCGGCCAGGTGCTGCGCAAAGGCGCGGGTGACTTCGGCGGGCTTGTCGCTTTTGCCTGATCCATGCGCGGCCAGGAACAGGCCGGTTTCCCCGGCCTGCCAACCGGCCTCGTCCAGCACCCGTTGCAGCCACTGCTGCGTGAATTCGGGCAGGTCCGGGTCCAGCCCAAAGGGCGGCAATTGCCGCGCCTGCATCCCGGTCAACCGCTTTGGCAGAACGCTTTTGGTGAACCAGCCATCGGCCATGAAAAAGGGATAGACCAGCGCATCGCGGCTGCCGTCCAAGGCGTCCTCGAGCGCGCCGGGCGCGGCCAGGGTTGCGCCGCGTATGTCCCGCCCCGGCAGGGCCTGGGCAACCGCCCGGGCCAGGGCGCTTATCTCGGTCTCGCCGATCTGCGGATCGGAGGGTTGACCGTGGCTGACGATGACCACGCGGGGCAGGGGGCTGGGCTGGGCGGACATGCGGTGTTCTCCTGTCGACAGCTGGTATCTAGGGCCGCGATCCCCGGCTGTCACCTGCCTTGGGCAAATCGGTCGCTTTCCGACCGGGGGATTTCGCAATCGGATCAGGATATCCGCCGACCCCGGGTCAGACTGATGCGAAAGAGGAGGCCCCGATGAGCGCTGATGACAGGCCCGCCCGCACCCGCGCCGGGGGCCGCAACGCCCGCCGCGCCCTGCGCGCCGCCACCGACATCACCATGCTGCCCGGCCTGCGCCATGCCTTGCCCACCTGCGAGATCCTGCAAGGCGCCCAGATCGAGCGGATCGACAATGCCTCGATGGATATTCTTGAAAACATCGGAGTGCGGTTCCGCGACGCCGAGGCGCTGCGCGACTGGCGACGCGCCGGGGCCAAGGTGGTGGACGAGATGGTCTATCTTGACCGCGGTCTTGTGCGCGCCTTGATCGCCACGATCCCCGCCCGCTTTACCTACCACGCCCGCGATCCCGAAAAGAACGTCGGTCTGGGCGGGCGGCAGGCGGTCTTTGTCCCAATGACCGGCGCGCCCTATCTGCGCGATCTGGACGACATTCGCCGCACCCCGACGCTGGACGATCTGGCGATGTTCCACAAACTGTCGCACATGCTGCCCGCGATGCATTCCACCGCGCATCACATCGTCGAACCCTATGACCACCCGATCAGCCAGCGGCACCTGCGGATCACCTATTCGTCGATGAAACATTCGGACAAGATGTTCATGGGCATGACCACCAGCCCGAAGAACGCCGAAGACGTTCTGGACATGTGCGCCATCCTGTTCGGCAAGGATTTCATCGACACCCACCCGGTCGTGACGGGCAATTGCAACGGCAATTCGCCGCTTGTCTGGGATGAAACCATGCTGGGGGCGATGCGGGCCTTTTGCCGTCGCAACCAGCCTGTGCTGTGCTCTCCTTTCGTGCTGGGCGGGGCGAACACGCCTGCCTCGGTGCCGGCCACGGTCGCGCAGCTGAACGCCGAGGCGCTCAGCGCGCTGGCCTATACGCAGGTGGTGCGGCCCGGTTGCCCGGCGATCTATGGCCACTACCTGTCGACGGTGTCGATGAAGTCGGGCGCGCCGATGGCAGGGACACCCGAAATCAGCCTGATGAACTTCATGATCGGCCAGATGGCGCGGTTCTACGGGGTGCCGTGGCGCACTTCGAACACCCTTGGCGGGGCCAAGACGCTGGACGCTCAGGCCGGCTATGAAAGCGCGACGACGCTGTCGGCGGTCATCCATGCCGGGGCGAATTACATCTGGCATTCAGCCGGTTGGAACGAAGCGGGGATGCATTGTTCGGTCGCCAAGTTCATCGTCGACGCGGAACAATGCGCCATGGCCTACCGCATGGCCGAAGGGCCGAAATGGGATGATTTCGACCAGGCGCTGGAGGCGGTGTCGGACATCGGGCCCGGCGGGCATTACCTGGGGCATCCGCATACCCAGGACCATTTTCAAAGCGCGTTTTTCATGCCCGAGATGTTTGACAACAATTCGATCGAACAATGGATGGCCGAAGGCTCGACCCAAGTCACCCAGCGCGCCCTGAAACAGGCCCGCAAGCTGCTGGAGGCCTACGAGGAGCCGCCTTTGGACGAGGCCGTGAACGACGCCTTGCTGGATTATATCGCCCGGCGCGAACGCGAAATCCCGGCGGCCGAGGCGCTGAACAACAGCTTTTGACCGGGTGCGCGGCGCCAGGACTGTTCGATTTTTCTGCAAATCGCCCTTTGGCGGATACCGCTTGTTTACCGACTGCCTCCAGATTGCTCCGATGAACCGGAACGTTTGGAGACCTTTCATGAACTTTGGAACCAGAACCCTTGCGGCGGCGCTGTTGGCCGTCCTTCCCGGACTGTCCCTTGCGGGGCAGGGCGTCACCGACACGCAGGTCAGCTTTGCCCAGGTGGCGGCGCTGGAAGGGCCGGCCGCCGCGCTGGGGCAGGGGATGCGCACCGGCATGATGGCCGCCTTCGCCGAGGCGAATGCCAAGGGCGGGGTGCATGGTCGCCAGATCATTCTGGACAGCCTGGATGACGGCTATGAACCTGATCGGTCGGTCTCGCACGTCAAGTCGGTGATTGCCGGAGACAACCATCTTGGGTTGATCGGTGCGGTGGGCACGCCGACGGCTTCGGCGACCCAACCGGTCGCGACCGAGGCGGGGCTGCCCTTTGTCGGCCCCTTCACCGGCGCCGGGTTCCTGCGCGATGCCAGCCACGGCAACATCTACAACGTGCGCGCCAGCTATTTCGCCGAGACCGAGGCATGGATTGCCTACCTGGTCGATGAACTGGGGATGAAATCGATTGCCTTGCTGTACCAGGACGACGGCTTTGGCCGTGTCGGTCTGGCCGGTGTCACCGAGGCGCTGACAAAGCGCGGCATGACCCTGTCAGCCGAAGGCACCTATACCCGCAACACCGTTGCCGTGAAAAAGGCGCTGCTGGAAATCCGCAAGGCCGAACCCGACGCCGTGGTCATGGTTGGCGCCTACAAGCCGGTTGCCGAATTCATTCGTCTGTCGCGAAAGCTCAAGTTCGATCCGACTTTTGTGAACATCTCGTTCGTGGGGTCCGATGCGCTGGCCAGCGAGCTGGGCGATGACGGCGAAGGGGTGATCATCAGCCAGGTCGTGCCCTTTCCCTGGGACGAAACCCGCCCGGTGGTGGCGCAGTATCACGCCGCGCTCAAGGCTGTCGATGCGGCGGCGGAACCGGGCTTTGTCACACTCGAAGGCTATCTGACCGGCCGCCTGGTGATCAGGGCGCTGGAAGATGCCGGGCAGGCCCTGACGCGCGACAGCTTTCTGGCGGCACTTGCCGCGCTGCGCGATGTCGATTTCGGCGGTGTCGTGATGCGCTTTGGTCCCGGTGACAACCAGGGGATGGACGATGTCTTTTTGACCCGCATCACCCGGGGCGGCGGTTTCGAACCGGTTGCAACGGCAGCAGGAAACGGCGCCTGACGCAGCGCTTTCCCAACTGAAAACCACGGCCGGCCCGCGATTTGGGCCGGTCCGCACAGCGGACTTGAACGGACAGCCCAGGTGTTCCCATGACGGCAGAAAAGCAAACCAAACCCAAACGTTGGCGCCATCCGCTTTCCAGCATAGGGGCCAAGATCACCCTGGTGCTGATTGCCATGGGCGCAGTCTCGGCGATCTGCGGTGTCCTTGTCACGGTGGTGTTCCAAAGCGTTGCGCAGGACATGGATGACCTGACGCAGGACAAGCTGCCCAAACTTGACCTCAGCATCGAATTGATCAACGCCGCGAACAACACCAAGACGGCCATGACATCGGCGTTGCTGGCCGGGGATCTGGACGCGCTTGCCCAAAGCCGGGACGAGGTGGCAAAATCCACGGCGCAATTGAACAGCCTGATCGGGCAGCTGCCCGCCCAGAACCAGGAGGCGTTTCGCTTAGACGCGGACAATGTCGCGACGACCCTTGATGCCCTTCTTTCGGCGCGCAACGCGGTCTTCAAGAACGATGCCTGGATTGAAACTCAGATCAACCAGCTGCAAAGCCTCAGCAGCAGTCTGCAATCGACCCTGACCGAGATCGCCGACAACGCTTACTTCAACCTTGTCATCGGCGGCGAGGAAACGATTGCCACGATTGATGCGACGCTGGCCAGCCTTGTCGAAGAACAATTCGGCGCCCTTCAAGGCCTGCTCGAGGCCCGCGCCGAGGTCAATCTGCTGTCGGGTCTGGCGCTGGCCATCGGCACCACGCGGGACAGCGGGACCCTGGCCATACTGACCGACCTGTCAAAAGCGTCCTCGGTGCGGCTGGAGGGGATCATCGACACGCTTGCCAGCGGCGAGGTCGTGATCATCGACGTGGCTCCTCTGCGCAGCGCCGCCGAGGCCTTCGAGGCGGCCAGCGCCGCCGGGCTGGCGCAGTCCGAAGGCACCCGCAAGGCGGTTCTGCAGGCGCGCCAGATCGCGGACACGGTGCTGTCCACAGCGGTGGATGACATGGTCTTTACCCTGACCATCGCCGCCGATGAGGCCAGCACCGAAAACGGCGTGGCCATCCAAAGCCTGCTGGACAACGAAGGCGGCTTTTTGAACAAGCTGCTGGAAATCAATGGTTGGATCAGCAGTTTCCAGGTGGCGGCGCTGGATGTGGTGTCAGCCCCCGGCATCGCCGAGGCAACGACAGCCGCGGTTCCCCTGTCCAAGGCCGCCGAGGCGCTGGGCGCCTATCTCGATTTCAACGACGGCGTGCTTGCCGAAAATCTTGGGCAGCTTGTCGCCCTGGCGGATGCGGGGCAGGGCCTGCCGGCTTTCAAGATCACCTCGCTGCGGGCCAATGCCTCGGCGGCGGCGGAATCGGCTGCGACCGCGACCGCGGTGCTTCAGATCGCCGATCTTGCGCGCGATCTTGGCCGGTCCAGCCAGACCCGTATGGAGGCGATGGCCGGCAAGGTTTCGACCGAGGTGACGCAGGCGCAACAGCAGATCCGCTGGCTTCTGGTGGCTTCGGGCGTGGTGTTTGTCCTTGCCTTGCTTCTGACCCGTTTCCTTATCCTCAAACCACTGCGCGCGATCAGCATAACGACTGAACGGCTGGCCCGGGGTGAATTGCGCCCGGTCACCGGTTTTGATCGGGCCAGCGACGAGATATTTCGCATCGCGCAGGCCCTGTCGGTCTTTCGCGATGGGCTGGTCGAAAAGCAGGAAATCTCAAAAACGGTCGAGGCCGAGCGGACCGCCCGCATGCAAGAGCAGGAAAAAGCCGTCAAGGCGATCGGCGACGGGTTGGCGCGGCTGTCCCGGGGCGATCTGACTGCGCGCATCGACGAAGACATGTCCGACGGCTACAGGATACTGCGCGATGATTTCAACGCCACGCTGGAAACCCTGACCAAGACCATGTCGGAACTGGTGCTGGCGACAGACAGCATCGCCAACGGGTCGGATGAAATCGGGCGGGCCACTGGTGATCTGTCGCAAAGGACGGAAAACCAGGCCGCGACGCTGGAAGAAACAGCCGCCGCGCTGGATGAATTGACCTCCAGCGTCAGGGCCGCCGCCGAAGGCGCCCGCACCGTCGAGGCCACTGTTCAGCAGGCCCGCGACCAGGCCGAAAACAGCGAGGTCGTCGTCAGGGATGCCGTGGCCGCCATGACCGAGATCGAGGGCAGCTCGGGCGAGATTTCAAAGATCGTCAGCGTGATCGACGACATTGCCTTTCAGACCAATCTGCTGGCGCTGAATGCCGGTGTCGAGGCGGCCCGTGCAGGTGATGCCGGCAAAGGCTTTGCCGTCGTGGCCGCCGAAGTGCGGGCTCTGGCGCAGCGCTCGTCGGAATCCGCGATGGAGATCAAGTCCCGGATCGACAACAGCTCGCACCAGGTAGAGCGCGGGGTTGACCTGGTGGGCAAGGCCGGCGGCGCGCTGCATGCGATCCTTGACCGGATCGGCCAGATTTCACAACTGGTCAGCGATATCGCCCAGGTCGCGGTCGAACAGTCCTCGGGGCTGGACCAGATCAATGTCGGCATGTCCCAACTGGATCGCGTCACGCAGCAGAACGCGGCCATGGTGCAGGAAACCACCTCGGCCAGCGGCGTGTTGCAGGGCAATGCGACGCGGCTGTCCGAACTCGTTGGCCAGTTCAAGACCGGCGATGCGGCCCGCGTGGCGCCGAGACCAAGAGCAAAGGAACAAGCCGTCGTCAAACTGGACAGCTGGACGCCCGAGCCCCCGGCGGCAAAGCCGCTGAAGGTTTCGGGCGGCCCTGCCGAGCATTGGAGCGATTTCTGATCTGATCAAAGCGCAGGCGCGTCAGTGCCTGTGCGCCCACTTGGGTATTGCGCTGCCTCGCCGGGCCTTTCACTACTGTCGCAGGCCCTGCAAAGCGGGGCAGGGGCATGATCTGACAGGGGGGCGCCATGACGGTGTTTGACGAGGACCTTTTTCTCAAGGGGCTTGAGCAGCGCAAATCCACCCTTGGGGCGGAGTATGTGGACGGCAACCTGGCCGCCGCCGATGATTTCACCCGGCCATTCCAACAGGCGATGACCGCCTGGTGCTGGGGCTTTGGCTGGGGCGACGATGTGATCGATGCCAAGACCCGCAGCATGATGAACCTTTCGATGATCGGCGCGCTGGGCAAGATGCAGGAATGGGAACTGCACTGCAAAGGCGCCCTGAACAATGGCGTCACCAAAGAGGAGATTCGCGCGATCATCCATGTCATCGGCATCTATTGCGGCGTGCCGCAGGCGCTGGAATGCTTTCGCGCCGCACGCAAGGTGCTGGAGGCCGAGGGCGCGCTTTAGCGCAAAGCGGATTTCATGCCGGCCTCGGGAAAGCAGGTGGCGGGCTGGCCCTTGGCCTCTTGCCAGCGGCCGATCGAGCGGCGTGTCTTGAAGCCCGGCAGGCCATCCGCGCCGCCGACGTCGTGCCCCATGCGTTCCAGCGCGCGCTGCATCACCGCCACGTCCGAGCGCAGCAGCCCGCCAACCTGGCCCCATCCACGCTGGAAATCGCCCATGCCGTATTGGATCCGGTCCCCGACATGGCCGACGAACAGGGCGTAAAGATCGCTCATGTTATAGTCCTTGAGCACGTAGAAATTGGGCGTGACGACAAAGGCCGGACCATTGCGCCCCGCGGGCATCAACAAAAACCCCTGTCCGCCCAGCTCGGACGCGGGAAAAGCCTTGCCATTGACGCGGGTGATGCCCATCGCCGCCCAGGCGCGGATGGGTTTGCCCTGGTCGGGTCCTTCAAGCGTGCAGGACACCGAGGCAGGCACATCCACCTCGAACCCCCAGTCGCGGCCGGTCTGCCAGCCGTGCCGCGCAAGGTAATTGCCGATCGAGGCAATGGTATCCGCCTCGGACCGCCAGATGTCGGCGCGCCGGTCGCCATCGCCATCCACCGCGTATTTCAGGAAATTCGATGGCATGAACTGGGGTTGTCCCAGCGCTCCGGCCCAGCTGCTTTTCATGGCGCTTTCAGGGGCATGGCCGGCCTGGGCGATCTGCAGTGCCGCGATCAGCTCGTCCGTGAAATAGGCGGCGCGGGTGCTCATGAAGCCCTTGGTCCCCAGCACCTCGAAGACATTGTTGCGGATCGGCACCTGGCCATAGCCGCTTTCGCGCCCCCAGATGCCCAGGATGATCCGTCCGGGCACGCCGGTGGCGCGTTCGGTCGCCGCCAGCGCGGCGGCGTGGCGTTTGGCCATCTGGCGCCCCACCCGCGTCGCCCCGTCGACCGACCCACGGTTGAAGTATTTCCCGGGCGATCCGAATTCCGCCTGCCTTTGCTGACGCGGGCCGCCGGGCTTTGAGCCGGGAGGCACGAGATCGGGCAGATCCCAGTTCAGCGTCACGCCCTTGAAGGCCCCGTCAAAGATCTGGCGCGACACGCCTTTTGACTTTGCGCGCGGCCAGACACTTTGTTCCAGCCAACCCTGAAACTGACGTTCGACCGCTCGGCGATCCTGTGCCGGGGCCACGCCCGGCAGGGCAATCAACAGACACAGCAGAATGGCGCGCAACGACATGGAAACCCCCGAAAAGACCCGTTTTCCCCATGCTAACCCGCTGGCACGCGCTTGTCCCTTGGGCTTTTTGCGGCGGGCGCAACCTTGCCGGTTTGCGGTTCGGGGCCTGATTTGTGGTCCGGCCAGTCGTTAAAATGCGCGGTAAAAATCCTGGAACAGATCGAAAATTCGACATGCGTCTTCAAGTGTCATTTGCGCGGGCGGCGTTATCGTCTATGAAGCCACTCGATAACGAAAAAAAAGCAGGCGCATGTCCGACCATACCGAATCATCCGGGCAGCAGCCCGACGCGCGCGATGCGCGCGAGTGGGTGAAAGTCCTTTCCAAATACCGTGACCCCAATCCGCTGCGCAGCGCCTTTGAGCTGGCCGTGACCTTGGGCCCCTTCCTTTTGCTGTGGGGGCTGGCCTGGTGGTCGATGTCCGTCAGCTATTGGCTGACCCTTGCATTGTCGGTGGTCAACGCTGCCTTTTTGCTGCGTTTGTTCATCATCCAGCACGATTGCGGGCATGGCGCCTATTTCCGCAACCGGACGCTGGGTGACTGGCTGGGCCGCGTGCTGGGCGTGCTGACGCTGACGCCCTATGATGTCTGGAAACGGTCGCATTCGGTGCACCACAGTTCCGCGGGCAACCTGGGGCGGCGCGGCATGGGCGACATCCATACCCTGACCGTGGCAGAATACCAGGCGCTGTCGCCGCGCAGTCGGCTGATGTACCGGCTGTACCGCCATCCCGTCGTGCTGTTTGTTCTGGGGCCGGGCTATCTTTTCTTCTTGCAGAACCGCGTGCCGCTTGGGCTGATGGCGAACGGCAAATACTGGGTCAGCGCCATGTCGACCAATGCCGCGATCCTCGCGGGGCTTGCGCTGGTCGTCTATTTCGGCGGGCTTGCCCCCTTGCTGCTGATCTTCCTGCCTTCGACCTTGCTGGCCGCGACGGCCGGGGTCTGGCTGTTCTATGTCCAGCACCAGTTCGAAACCACCCTTTGGGACCAGGAACAAGACTGGCAATTGCACGACGCGGCGCTGCACGGCAGTTCGCACTATGTGTTGCCGCGGGTCCTGCAATGGCTGAGCGGGAACATCGGCATTCACCATGTGCACCACCTGCACAGTCGCATTCCCTTTTACCGCCTGCCCGAAGTGCTGCGCGACCACGCGAAGCTGGCCGAGGGCAACCGGATGACCATCCGCGAAAGCCTTGCCAATGCGCGCCTGCACCTGTGGGATGAAAAATCCCGGCGTCTGCTGTCCTTTGCGCAGGCCAAGGCGTTGCTGGGCTAGACCCGCAATGCCTGCGCCGCGCCTCGCGATGGGCGCGGCCTGGCGCTTTGGCGCGCCTGTGCGGTCCATTGTGCCCACTCGCTGTTTCCCCCATTCCCGGAATGCCGTTATAGTGACGATACGCCCCGCCGCGCGCGGGGCGACGCTTGACGCCGGACCATTCAAAGGGAAGAAACGCGCATGAAGCCCATCGAATGGTTGCCCCGCCCATGAGCCCGCACCGCAAAGGCCAGGCCGGATCTTTCCCCACCGCTGTTTTCCCCTCAGGAGGAATCACATGAAGTTTCGCTTCCCCATTGTCATCATCGACGAGGATTTCCGCTCCGAGAACTCATCGGGTCTGGGCATCCGGGCCATGGCGGAAGCCATCGAGAAAGAAGGCTTTGAGGTCCTGGGGGTCACCAGCTATGGCGACCTGTCGCAATTCGCCCAGCAGCAATCGCGCGCCAGCGCCTTTGTCCTGTCGATCGACGACGAAGAATTCAGCCCCGGCCCCGATCTTGATCCGGCGGTGGTGAACCTGCGCAACTTCATCGAGGAAGTGCGCTGGAAAAACGCCGATGTGCCGATCTATGTCTACGGCGAAACCAAGACCAGCCGCCATTTGCCAAACGACATCCTGCGCGAACTGCACGGTTTCATCCACATGTTCGAGGATACGCCGGAATTCGTCGCCCGCCACATCATCCGCGAGGCCAAGACCTATCTCGAAGGCATCCAGCCGCCGTTCTTCAAGGCGCTTCTGGATTACGCCGAAGACGGATCGTATTCGTGGCATTGCCCCGGCCATTCCGGCGGCGTCGCCTTTCTGAAATCGCCCATCGGCCAGATGTACCACCAGTTCTACGGTGAAAACATGCTGCGCGCCGATGTCTGCAACGCGGTCGAGGAACTGGGCCAGCTGCTGGACCACAACGGCGCAATCGGCGCGTCCGAACGCAACGCCGCGCGCATCTTCAACGCCGATCACTGCTTTTTCGTGACCAACGGCACGTCGACGTCGAACAAGATGGTCTGGCACCACACCGTCGCGCCCGGCGACGTGGTGATCGTCGACCGGAACTGCCACAAATCCATCCTGCACAGCATCATCATGACCGGCGCGATCCCGGTTTTCCTCAAGCCGACGCGCAACCATTGGGGCATCATCGGCCCGATCCAGCGCAGCGAGTTCGAGATCGAGACGATCAAGGCCAAGATCCGCGCCAACCCGCTGCTGGCGGACGTCGATCCCGACACGGTCAAGCCGCGCATCCTGACCATCACGCAGTCGACCTATGACGGGGTGCTCTACAACACCGAAACCATCAAGGACACGCTGGATGGCTGGGTCGAAAACCTGCACTTCGACGAAGCCTGGATTCCCCACGCGGCCTTTCATCCGTTTTACGGCACCTTCCACGCCATGGGCCGCAAGCGCGAGCGCACGGACCATTCCGTCGTTTACGCGACCCAATCCGTGCACAAGCTGCTGGCCGGCATCAGCCAGGCCAGCCACGTTCTGGTGCAGGAATCCAAGGACACCAAGCTGGACAGACACCTGTTCAACGAAGCCTACCTGATGCACACCTCGACCAGCCCCCAGTATTCGATCATCGCCAGCTGCGACGTGGCGGCCGCGATGATGGAACCCCCCGGCGGCACCGCCCTGGTCGAAGAAAGCATCAGCGAAAGCCTCGATTTCCGCCGTGCCATGCGCAAGGTCGACGAAGAGTTCGGCAACGACTGGTGGTTCCAGGTCTGGGGCCCCGAAGAGCTGGCCGACGAGGGCATAGGCCGCACCAAGGACTGGGTGCTCAAACGCACCGACGCCGAGGGTGTGCAGCAATCGGACGGCGAAGACAGCTGGCACGGCTTTGGCGACATGGCCAGCGGCTTCAACATGCTGGACCCGATCAAGGCGACCATCATCACCCCCGGTCTGAACATCGACGGCCGCTTCGAGGAAAACGGCATTCCCGCCTCGATCGTGACCAAATACCTGGCCGAACATGGCGTGGTGGTCGAAAAGACCGGGCTTTACAGTTTCTTCATCCTGTTCACGATCGGCATCACCAAGGGCCGCTGGAACACGCTTTTGACCGCGCTTCAGCAGTTCAAGGACGATTACGACAAGAACCAGCCGATGTGGCGCACCATGCCGGATTTCTGCGCCAAGCAGCCGCGCTATGAACGCATGGGCCTGCGCGACCTGTGCCAGCACGTGCACGCGATGTACGCCAAATACGACGTGGCGCGCCTGTCGACGGAAATGTACCTGTCGGATCTGACCCCGGCCATGACCCCGACCGACGCCTATTCCGCGATCGCACAGCGCACCACGCAGCGGGTGCCGATCGACGATCTCGAAGGGCGGATCACCACCAGCCTGGTCACCCCCTATCCGCCGGGCATCCCGCTGCTGATCCCGGGCGAGGTCTTCAACCGCAAGATCGTCGAATACCTCAAGTTCAACCGCGCCTTTGCCCGCGAATGCCCGGGCTTCGAAACCGACATCCACGGCCTGGTTCAGGAAGCGGACGAAGACGGCATGATGCAATACTACGCCGACTGCGTGGCCAACTGAGCGCCCGGCCGGTGGCGGCCAGGCGATGACAAACTGAAAAGGACCGCCGGACCGCACCCGGCGGTCCTTTTTGCGCGGGTCACGTTCCGAAACACCCCTCGACCATTTTCCTTAGGATCAATGCGTATCGGCCGGTCGGCCAGACCGAAACAAGCACCCGCTGCCAGGGAAACGCGATGAGCGCCCTCGTCAGGGAAAGGTCAGTTTTCCTTAGCGGTTGTTCGCGCTGTCCTTGACCTAGCGCTCAAGCCGCCACTCAGAACTGACCTGCTCCGCTGAAAAGTCCGCGATTTGGGGTTAGTCTGTTCCTATCAAAGGAGACAGACGATGAAGCGATCCAGGTTCACGGCAGAACAGATCATCGGCGTTTTGAAGGAGCATCAGGCGGGGCTTGGTGCGAAAGATTTGTGCCGTAAACACGGCGTCAGTGATGCGACCATTTATAAATGGCGGTCCAAGTATGGCGGCATGGAAGTGTCGGATGCGAAGAAGCTGAAGGCGCTGGAGGCCGAGAATGCCAAGCTCAAGAAGTTGCTGGCCGAACAGATGATGGACGTGTCTACGCTGAAGGAGATGCTGGGAAAAAACTTCTGAGGCCCGGTGCGCGGCGTCGCGCCGTGGATTGGGCCATGACACAGAAGGGATACCGGCAGCGGCGGGCCTGCGATTTGGCAGGGATCGACCCGCGTGTGTATCGACGACCGCCAACGCGATCGGAGGACATCAAATTACGGGCGCGACTGAAGGATCTGTCGTCAGAGGGGCGGCGCTTCGGCTATCGGCGGCTGCACCTTCTGCTCCGGCGCGAGGGCTGGCAGGTGAACTGGAAGAAGCTGTACCGCATCTACAAAGATGAGGGCCTCACCGTGCGTAAACGTGGTGACCGAAAGCGGGCCTTGGGCACCAGAGCGCCGATTGCGATCCCGCAGGGGCCGAACTAGCGCTGGAGCCTCGACTTCGTGTCCGACAGCCTATCGTGCGGTCGTCGGTTCCGCATCCTGACCGTAATCGACGACTTCACCCGGGAATGTCTGGCGGCCGTCGTCGACACTTCATTGTCGGGCATCCGCGTTTCCCGCGAGTTGGATCGGATTGCCGAGATGCGGGGGGCTCTGTTGCACAAATCGGCTGAACGCCGAGTTTCCCCTTTCCCCGGGCGGACTTATCCTACGACTTCCGTGACGGGCATGCCGAGCGCGGTGTAGCCGTTCAGGACGGCAATGCGGACCTGGAGTTCCGCGACCTGGCGGTCGAAGTCCCGCGCCATGAGCCGCTGGCCCAGCAACTTCATACAATGCATTTTTGTCTCGACGCGGCTTCGGCGGTGGTATCCGCTCCATCGTCGCCAGAGTGCGCGGCCCAGGTATTTCGCCGCGCGCAAGGCCTCGTTTCGCGCCACGGCTCCGGCGGTGATCGTCTTCCAGGGCTTCGCGTTTTTGCGGGGCGGGATGACGGCATGGGCGCCGCGATCTGCAATCGCATCGTGGCATTTGCGCGTGTCGTAGGCGCCATCAGCCGTGACGCTACCGATTTCCTGGTCCTGCGGGATTTGGTCGAGAAGGTCGGGTAGGATCGGCGCATCACCGATGTGGCTCCCGGTGATTTCGACGGCCCGAACCTCCAGCGTTTCCTCATCAATCCCCAAGTGGATCTTGCGCCAGACGCGGCGTTTAGGGCCGCCATGCTTGCGGGCGTGCCACTCGCCTTCGCCCTCGACCTTGATCCCGGTGCTGTCTATCAACAGGTGCAACGGCCCCTTGGAGCCGCGGTATGGGATGTTGACGGCCAAGGTCTTCTGGCGGCGAGATAGCGTGCTGAAGTCGGGCACCGTCCAGTTCAGACCGACCAGCTGCAGCAGGCTCTCGACGAACCCGGTCGTCTGCCGGAGCGCCATGCCGAACAGCACTTTCATCGAGAGGCACGTCTGTATGGCGGCGTCGCTATAGCTCTGCTGGCGGCCACGCCTGCCTGTCGGCACGGCATCCCAGATCATCTCAGGGTCGAACCAGATCGTCAGCGAGCCCCGGCGCTTGAGCGCTTCATTGTAGGCTGGCCAGTTTCTGGTCTTGTAGGTCGGGGGTATGGGTCTGCTCATGCATCCCAGCTACCACGCTGGATTCACGAGATGAATCCCTCACGCGATTTGTGCAACAGAGCCGCGCACATTGCGAAACGCACTCCTCATCATGAGATGGGGAACACCTTGCAGCCGAAGACATCAACGGAAACGTGTGGCAGAGACCGCGCTTAGCGTAAAGCAAGGTGCCTGTTAAGCTATTTCAAGAAGGCGACCAGGGCCGTTTTGAAACTAGCGTCTTCCTCTTCATTGAAAATGTCGATGACATCGCTCCAGAACGCCGCCGGCGCCTTTCCGGAATGTTTAGCTGTAAAACGGGTTTCTTCGAACAAGGCTCGAATAAAACGACGAAATAATTTCCCCTTTGCGTCGTTTGGACTGATCCCGAGTGCTGATAGCCACACCAGTTCAAGTGTTTCGACTGCCGTGCCAGGATTAGCCCTAAGATCGGCCGTTTCTGCCGCTGATAGTCCCGCTTTTGCTATTCGATCAAAAATGACTTTCAAAGCTTGCAGATCGATCGGCTCTGCTAGTTCCGTATTTTTGCCATTGTACAAAAGCGGGGCCATAATGATGACGGACCGGTCGTCTGTACCGGAAGCTTCCTTGATGTGATGGTTAAGAACCACAAGTTGCACTGCTGCGATGTTGATCAGCGCGACCCAGTTGGTGTGGAATGGAGACGAACCCAAGAACCCCGTCAGTGCGCTGGGGAGCGGTTGATTCAATTGGGTATTGAACAGCGCTTTGAGACGGGGAACATTTTCAGGCTCGATCAGCGCAAGATCGCCTGTCAAAACCCGGACATATTTCTCTAGAGACTTTGCAAAGCTCAACGCTTCTTGCGGCGTCTTGCTGCCTAAAGCATCCAGGATACTCTGGTAGTTCTGCCCTGATGGCGAGATCAGAAAATTGCGGATTTCTTTGTGCTGTGCTTTAAATTCCCAAAAGTAGCGAACAAGGTCGCTACTTGGGATAAAAGTTTTTTTCAGTGCGTCAATGACGATGTTTTGGGCCGCCGAGTGACCATTTCCAGTCATCTTGCGACGCAGGTCGCGGATCTGTGAGATGACCGCTTCGTCCAGCCCGACAATTGCAAAGGGGAAACCATCGCCACGCGACGGCTTGGCCCACATGGCGCCACCCCGTCGGTTCAGGTCGCCCGGATCAAGAGACAGGACGACGTTCATTTTTTCTGCGTCGCTGAATGGCCCCGGGTGCAGTGCGTTATCGGCTGCTTCAAGACTTTTTGCGGACCACCAATGCGCTGGATCGAGTGCGACTGTCTTATCCGAGACGCGGAAACCATGTATCGAACCATCCAGAAACGTCTGGCCATTGTTCGGGACACGCCAGTCCGTTGCCATTCTCAGCGACTGGCCCTTAGTTGCCTGAGGGGAACTTACCAAGGCACCGATGTGAGGATTTGCGATCGCACGGCGGTGATACGGAAACAACTGCGAACCAAGTGCTTTCGGCGCCGGACCGCTTGGGCCAGCGACGTTTGGCTGCCGGGTCCCGGTTTGCATTTTTTCCATCATTTTCTGGGTTTGGATCGCCATGCTCACCCTATGGGCGGCGAGCTCGAAAAGCGGCGCAAGTGTTTGTCGCGCACTGTTGTCGTCGTCTCCGATAAAGTGGTGCGTTGCTCCAAGGTTCACAAAGGCTTGCGTCCCCAATTCGATGACCGCATTCGGTGTGACCAGATCTACTGGCACCTCTCGGTCTGCCACTGAAAACAGGTGGAAGACATCGAAATGATCTGGTGTCATGGAAAGGGTGTCCAGTCGTAAATCGCGCAAGAATGGCTTTGATTCAAGCACCGCTTCGACGATGCGGGTAGCGATGGCCATCTGGTAGTTTTCGAACGATTCCTTTTGCGCTGGCGTTTTTACCTCGAGAAGGAAAAAGCTTCTCAGAACCATTCCTGCCGCGTATTTCTCCCAGGTTATTCCATTCTCCTGAAACCTTTTGCGCAACCTGCCTCTGAATAATTCGTAGATATCGCGATATCGTAGGATTTCCATTGCAAGTTGGCTGGTGACCTCGGGCGGCAGGAAGTCGGGGTCTCCCTGAATGGCCTGGTTTTGCATCAAGGCAAGGGCCCAGGACGCCAGTCGTTCTGAAAACAGGCCGATGACCGAAAACAGGCTGTGAATGGTGGTGTCATCGGTGGTGGCCTGACTGAACGGCGTGTGACGGCTTAGACTTTTCAGTTCTGGGTGGCCGGCAAGCCAGCGGCGCAAATGAAAATGGGCAATCCCAATGCCTAGCGTCGAGTGGGCGATTTTTCTGGCAATGTCCTTTGTGGGCGGGGCAAAGCTTGTCGCCTCTACCGGCGTGTCAAAGTGCTTGAGGTGGATCAGCCATCTTTGTTCGGTATTCGCCTTGCGAATGTTGCCTTCCCGGTCTGTCTTGTGCTCCGCTCCAAAGCGACCGCGTTCGTGCGGTTCGATCTCTATCGACAGGAAGGTCTTCGAGCGATCCGACTTGCCCTTCTCTGGGGCAGTCCGGTCATCAGGATTGGACAGGTCGATGTTTGAATTCAGCTCTACTGCTGGATCCAGTGTTTTTGTTTCGCCGATCCGTATCAGGCGTTTTCCTGCGTCAGACGCCTTCGTGTAGAACATTCGTGGCAATGGTTTTTGCTGCGCGGCAAGGTCAGAGATTGCGGTGGCAGCATTGATCGGAATAGACCTGAACTTGAGGTCAGACGAAGGCAGTGTCGGAGGAGGATCGGCGAAAACGAGACACAGATCGGTATGGTCCTCCGATTGGGGGTCCAAGTGGACTGTAACCGGCTCAGCACCGGCAAGGTCTCCCAGCGGCACGCAGTACAGTTCCTGTTTCGCCTCGAGGTCATTGATTGTACAAAAAACGATCTCACAGATCGAGCTGTCAGGAAGCTGGCTGGCGCAGCCAAGGAAGTTGTTTTCCTTGTCTCGTATCTCGAACAGATCGATCCCTGCCGTCCGGTCTGAAATGGGTCCTGTCGGGGCGTTGGGGGTAAGAAAGCTGACTTGGTCAACGATCAATTTCAATATGGGGTTGGTGCGGAAATCGTCCCGGTCCCATAAAACGATGAGGTTTTCGACTAATTCGAAGAAAGCGCTATTGCTGTTGCCTTTTCCCCGATCAGCCATTCTGACAAGCGTCTTTCCACCATTTCGATACTCCGTCTAGGTTATATGCGCGCGCATGTCGGCCATTAGAACAATTGAGCAGCGCAGCAGCTTCGGAAACACTGCGGCATCAACATTTTTGCAACATCTAAAGCGGTAAATGCCGTCGCTATCCGCCAGAACGGTGCTTTGGCGGGGTTCGCAGGTGATCGGCCTCCATCGGGTCGGAAGGCGCGGCCTCCGTTTGGCTTTCAGCGGATGATGGCTCGGCTGAGGTGGGGCTTTCGGCGTTGATCGGTGCAGCCGGGGCAGGATCGTGATTGTGCGCCGGTTTCGGCGCCCCAAAGTTGGGGGGAGGAGCGTCGGTGTTGACGGTAGAAGACGGATTGGCTTGCCCAAGGTAAAGGCGCCGCCGAACTTCTTCGAACATGGCCTTCTCTTCTTGTTCCTCCTCGCGCAAGCGGTGCGACTCTTCCATGTCGGTGATTTGTGCACCAATCGCGCCGGACGGTGATGCAGCGGGACCTTTGAAAGCGATTTCGTACATCATCTTTATCACTGATTGGCTGATGCCTTCACGCATTCCCTTTTCGGCGTTCGAGCCGCGTGGCGGCACAAAGCTTACTTCCTTCAGGTAGCCTAGGGGAATTGCCGTCATGATCGCATTCACCAGGTCCTTGTCTTCCGGCCTGATGGTTTCGCGGTTCAATGTATTGCGAAACAGGGCTTCGTGCAGCTCACCTTCGGTTTGACTGGTCTTCGTGTCCAGCCGCCGCGCTTCTACGTAGCGTAAGAATCGTCGCAGTCCGGTTTCAACCGTCCCGTCCCCGGAAAAATTGCGGGCAAAGGCGCATATGGAGGCTTGGACTTCGTCCGGCATCGGTTTCAGCGGGTTGCCGTAAAGCGAGGAGTTCGCGCTTAGCGCCGCGAGAAAACCGACAACGAGGATCAGCATGTCGATCGTAATCGCGCCAATGGCGGCACCTTTGGCATTGTCCGCCCCGCGGCGAAAGTCTGCGACAGAGCGGCGAATATCGGTTTCGTCGCTCAGATAGACGCTTTCCAGTTCTGTCAGGTCTGAGATCATCTGACGCACGTCATCTTGACCTCGGTTCGCGATGTTAAGACAACTCCGGGTCTTTCCAGTCAAAAGGCGCAGTTCGGTCTGGTTTGGGGGCGCCGAGCGCGGAGCCGCTCCCGTATCCGCTGTGGTTGTGCACCCACTTTCCACAAAGAGCGCCTTTGCGGCGGCTATGTCAGTACCGCGTTGCGCAATGCTGGACAATCGTGGCGGTTGGCAATTCAGCGAGGCGGCCAGTTCCGCATTTGCACGAACCAGTGATTGCCGCACTGCGTTGCATTCGGCGGTCCATGCCGCCAGCGTGTCATTGTTGGGATCGTTCCTGAAGCTTGTCAGTCGGGATACCAGTTCATCCAACGATGCTGGGCCTGCCGCCCCCAACGAAGAAGCACCGCCATCCAGTGAAAAACGAGCTCGTAGCGCTTCACGCTCGGTGTCGAAACGCTGCTTGATCTCAGTGATTTCCTGTAGGGCAGCGGAATTTCCCTGCGCGTCGACATCGACGGCCTGTTGCGCCAGTTGCAAGGAAATTTCCAACGCCGTTTTTTGTTCGCCAAGCGCTACAAGTTCGGCGGCGGTGGTTGCAAGTTGCGCTTCCAGTTGTTGGATTTCCCCGGCAACTTTGGCCTTGCTAAGAAAAAGTTGGCCTGACACTGTGCCCGGCCGGGTCGCCGGGTCAAAGTTCGGGGGGTTTGCAACACCCGATGACTGTTCGCAATGCGGCGGGCCTTTGAAACCGGTCTCTTCACATTTTAATTTGGCATCCAAAACGGCGATTTCATCACGCTTGGCTTGTAGCTCGGTGGTGATCTCGTCGCTCTGCGCCGTCAGCCCGGTAATCTGTGGTTCGAGTGAGCGTATATCCTGCGCGATTGCGACACCGGCGGTGCTTCGGTTGGTGACTTTCTTGATTTCGTCTGCTTCTTCCTGGTCCAACTCTGCCAGCGCGTCGTTTAGGGCGTCACGACGGGTTTTCGCGGCCGTTGCGCCGGCGGTTTGCTGCTGTAGCAACTGCGCTGACACGGTGTCACGTTCTGCTTGCAAGGTGTCCACTGCCAACTCGGCTTCACGCAAGGCGGAACGGTTTTCCGGGGTTTCCAGCAAGGCCAGAGGCGCGTCACCAAGGGAGCGGCCTGCGTCGTTCAGCATGCCGATGGTTATCTCCTCGATAATCGAAGCGCGGCGCTGAGCAATATCTTCGTCGTCCTGCACCAGCTTGTAATAACTGTCGAAGGAAAAAAGAGAGGAGATGAACAGAGTCACCGCGTATACGGCAAGCAGGAAACCGGTGGTGACAAATCCCCAGAGGTTCCTGATCACGCCTACTGCGATCAATGCCAGAATGGCAAGAGAGAGTGGCAAAAGACCAACCCACCGCGGTGCGATATCGCCGCCGACAGCAAGGTCCATGAAGAACGATCCGATGTCGGCAATCGAAATCTGGAGAAAAACCATGAAGGCAACGCCCATGAGAAGCATCGCGAAGCCGATCATGGTCGCCTTGCCCCAACCTATGGCGTCTCTTTTCTTTACTCCGGTGATTCCGAACTGGAAACGGTCGTCATAAGTGGGTCTGAGGCGCACCAGTTGTTCGCCCAGTTTCAAGGCGATATACAGCATGATGATCTGAATTCCGAAAGTCGTCCCAAGGCTGATAAACCAGCCGACCATATATTCTCCAAAGCTGCTGTTCTGCTGAGAGGCGAAGTCTGCCATGCCGAACATTGTTGTGGAAAAAGAAACGGCTGAAAGCGTTACGGCCCCGACAAGAATCCATGCAAGAGTACCATCGGATCCGCCGGATTTCATGGCTTGATCGGACAACATGCGGCGACCAAGGAAGAAAGCCCCGACACAGATTACAAAAAGCCCTATGACCTGAGGGAAAAACTCGGCTGGTTTATCCCCAAGTGAGCTTCTGAATAAATAAATGGACACAATCATGACAACCGATATGGTGATCAGTATTGCTGTTGAATATCGATCCAAGGTTCCAGGTCTGAACATGCGCGATTCCCACCATTCGTTCGACACGATACCATATCTGCACGGACTGCGCCCAAAAATTCGTTATGAGGAACTGAAGCACATGGGTATCCGTATGGAAATTAAGAGGTTTTGGGTTTCCTTGCCAGTTGTGAGAGGCTGATGGGGCAGTGAAGACTGTAAAAGAGATAGTGCAGGATGCTGCTGAGGTCGCCGAGCGGACGGGCGAATTCCTGCTTGACAGCCAACCGTTGCGAATGGACGAAAGCCTGTCCGAGATTGATCTTGGTTTACTTAGCTTGCCGCCAACCACGCGCTACATATTCAGAAAATGCGTTTTTGAAGTGCCGGTCAAGGGGACGTCCCTTCTGGCAGAACGGGTGGAATTCGAAAATTGCGTCTTTGCTACTTGCAAAAATAATTGGGACGAGGAAGGAGAACTGGATTTCAAGAATGATGCCTGCGCTATGCAATTCGAAGGGTTAAGGGCAAAGTTCCTGAAAATTTCGCTTCTTGGCTCGTACCGCTGTTACAAGGGGGATGAAAGTAGTCAAAGTTCCGCGAGACTGCTGATCGACCTTAGATCCTGCAGCATAGAGCAAGCATTTCAATTCAGTGTTCGACACACTTTCTGGGACGCGGCAGATATGCCTATTCATCCCGGATTGAAACAGGAAATTCCGCATGGAGCCATCTGGTTGGTTTGTGATGGAGCGAGGGTCGAGGGAAAGTGCGACATCGACATTCATGACCTCAAACCAAAGGGCCTGATCACCAGCGAGGGGGCTGGATATATGTCCAAGCAAGGGTCTGGTCGTCTTTATGCCATGCTTTTGTCTTTGGAGGACGCCTCTTTTTCCGACCGGCTGTCTATTGGAGATCAGGGGCTAGCCGCGGACCAGCATGTCGATGTTTCGTCATGGCCGGTGATCGCCGTGAAGGCACCTGGCCTTGTGGTCGGGGGCAGATTGAAGGTGTCCAGAGTCAACTTTCGGCCTTTGGCAGTGAAAGCGAACGGCGATCCTGGCAACGAGAAGCCCAAGCCAGACGACCCTTTGTCCGTGAAGCATCGACCCATTTTCAATCTGACTGGCGGCCAGATCAAGCATCTGGTTTTCAGTGATATGCTGGACAACGCTTTCAAATGGCAACGACCGGGAAAAGGGACCGATGAGGACGGGGCAGCACCTGAAAACGGGATCGTCAATTGCCGCATCGATCTTGCTACAGATCGATTGATCAAGGCCTCGGAAAAGAGATCACAACGCAGGGAACTCCCGGCAAGGGACCGTGGCGACTTCTGGATTCATTTTGCCAGCATACGGCGCGCAGATCACCAGCAGCCTCTTTTTGTGCTGGCCGAAGCATTGGACCGGGCAGGGGAAAGAAAAGTCGCAGATGTCGTGCTGCAACGGGAAAAAAAGTCCCTGATCAGCCATGATCTTCGTCTGTGGTTCGGTCAACGGTTCTGGAAAACAAAGGCGGCGGTGACATTTATTGCGTATTTTATTTCGGTTGGTGTTTTGGCCAGTTTCACGCCGACGTTGTGTCTGCAATACGGTCCTGACCAAGAGCCGTGGTATTGCGGATTGAACAGTTCCAGCGCCACTGTTGCTGCTTTTGTGTTGGTGAGCATCGCAGTCGTTGCCTGGTTTGGGAGGACATACAAAAAGGACGCCGTCGGTTTCATCGAGCTGGTGTTCAACATTTTGGTTCATGCTGCCATGAGCAGCGGTATTCGTCCTTTGAAGCCGCTTGGTGTTCTGTTGGTCATCTGGACCGCAAGTATTCTCGTCTACGAATTGCTGGCGGCAAACGGTTACATCGTCCCTGATCGGCTGGAAGTGACGGCGAGTGGGCCGCGCTGGCACCAGGTCGATATGATTTATCGACAGATGCCCCGGCCGGGAAGCGGTTCTTCTTTTCTGCAAGAAGAGGAAATGAAAACTTCCGGGGCAGTCGGACCCGAGAAGGAGTCATTCTGGTTTGACAAGTCCTTTTCGAAGGTGGCGACCGCACACAGCGGACCTTTCGACCTCAACCGGCTACCCGAACCGCTGACCGAGGACGACAAGGCGATGTTTGGCTGGATTCACACCAGCGACATTCTGCGGGTCTGTCGAAAGAACTGGGTCAACCCTTCGAAGATCGGTCGCGAGGTTTGGGTCGACACCTTGTTTCGAGGACTTGAACAAAGGCATTGTGACGAAAAAGACAGCAACGAAAAGTTGTGCCAGCTACGGGAGGATCCTGACAATCACGCGGTTGAAAACTTGTGGCGTGACAACCTGATCCTGGCTTTTGATCCGGCATTGGTCAACCATGCCTGTACTCGCTTTCTGCCGCCCGAGTATTCTACTTTCAATTCATGGCTTTATGCCGCCGACGTCGTCATTCCGCTGCTGGATCTCAGGCAGGAAAGGGAATGGTCCATTCGTGCGACCCAGGTGGACACTTTGGAGTTTTCCTTCTGGAGCCGGGTTGCCATATTCTTTGAGGCGTTTTTCATTTTGATTGGCTGGCTGATCGCGTTGATCCTTGCCGGCGCTTTAACCGGATTGTCTGACCCGCGGCGCAGGCCGTTTTAAAGTGTGGCGTCCTGCTACAAGATCGGCCCCCAATTGCTGCGCAACGAAAGGCTGTGAAGCTGCTTTTCTTCACGAGGTTGCAAGGCATCGGGATTGGACATCAAACCAGCCATGACTGTCAAGGCGACGGTCGGTAAGGCAAATGCCAAATGGTGTGACGCCCCCATAGAGACGAAGGTCATTGGCTGACCTACGACCGCCGATAGTCCCAACATGTTGCACCATGACATAATGAACTGGCAAAACAGGATCACGGCCAAGTTGCCGATAGCCACCGCACAGAAAAGCCCCACCCCGCGGAACGAAGGGTAGAGGGACATCCGCAGACCCGCATTCAACGCAAGCGCCAACATCGAGGTCAGCATTAGTGCTTGTGCTAGTACGATGACAGGCAGGGCGTCCAATCCCAGGCTGGCCAAAAGGAAAGTAATGGCAAAATCATCCTGGATGGCGGGCACAGCCAGAACTGACAATGGAACATCCCCTGAGACTGGAAAGATCGTCGGATAATTAGGGCACAGTGTGCCAAGTGCGTTCTGCGCCGGGTGAAGGACGAGTGTCTTCAGGACCTCGAGCTTTAGTGGCACCGGGGGGGTATACTCACGGATGTTGTCCCAGAACCCGCAGCCTGTGGCCGCTATGACCTGGCGTGAACGCCGTACCTGCAAAGACAGATCAGGGTGTTCGATGATTAAAAGACCGGTTTCCAGATCCGGTTCGCGGAAAAGCGACGCATCCTTGAAGGACAAAATACGTTCCTGTGGGACTGCGGGTAGCTCAATCAGGGCCTTTGCCTGCAGGGTCCGGAGGGCATTGGTATCGACAACGCTTGGCAGGGCGTTCTTTATCGTGAAGCCTGCTCCGACAAATGCAACGGTCAAAGCCAACAGCACAAAAAGCGCTCCGGTCGATTTCGATTTGAGCCATATCGTTGTATCCGACCATGCAGAGCGTTTAAAAGTATCCTGTCCACGGTACCAGCTTGCCCGAATGGTGCTGAGGGTGGGAACTGAGTTTTGACGCTTCAATCTGCCCTGTTGTGCGCCGGTGAACCAAAACAAGAGACCCGCAACCGTCGCGATCACATATAACGGTATTCCTGTCGTCGCTGTTGCCATGCTGAGACACAGCAATATCAGGCCGCGGATGATCATGGGTTTACCGCTTAGCAAAAGAAAGGTCATCAGGCAGACCCCCGACACAAGCCCCATCGCCACGATGATCACGATCGGTGACATGTCAAAATTGACATAGCTTCCCACCGCGAAGAACGCGGCGACACCGAAGAACTGGAAGAATAGCCAAAGCAGAGAACGCCCCTTTTCAAAGGACAGCATCCATTCCTTGCGTTCAAGCGCCGTGGCCAGAATCAAGGCCAGCAATATTGCCAGCCAGGTCTTTGCCGCCTCGCTGGGTTGCACCCCGCCAATCCCGGTTTCTGGAGTGATGAAAACCAGCACTGCCAAGACCAACGAAGGAATGGCAAGAATCATCGAAGGCAGTTTCTGGGCGGCGACAAGCCAACCGACGATTTGGCGTCGTTGATGCAAGATGCCGGCCAAAACAATAAGGCCAAGAAGTGCCGCTAGGGCGACTGGCGGCCAGTTGTCGGATGCCATTGTCCCAAGCATCCACGCAGTTGCGCTCATGAAAGTGAGGCTTGTTTTGCCAAGTGCAAAAACGGTTACGGCACCAGCAGCGGTGATCACTCCCAAGCCGATCCAGAGCCGGCGTATGCGGTGCCCCAAAAAGCCTTTTCTCAGGGCCCATTTGGTTAAGTCCACGATGCGGCGGGGGGGGATCACAGACATCCAGATCACCAGCAAGGCCAGCATCGCGAGCGCCGCCAGGTGTCGTTCGTAAAGCATCATGTTCAAGGCAAACCGATTTCCGAGGGTTTGCTGTGCCAATCCTACCGAACCCAAGCCCGCTATGATGGTTACGCTGGCCCAGAACAGAAACAGGAAAAATCCACCAGCCATATTGACAAGCAGGGCGTAGATCAGGACCGGAAAGGCAATGGAATACAATGCGATGACGGCGATATGGGCATCGAAAAGCGATGTGGCCTGATCGAAACCGGCAGTGCCCTGTGCCGCTGGGAGGTTTTGAAAAAGCCAGAAAAGCAGAACGGCGATGGTTATGAAAACGAGGGGTTTGAACTTGCGTGGACCGCGCGCCAGACCGAGCAAAGCGGCGGTCCATTTATGAGGCGACATTATCGCGCGGTGATTGCCGCGATCGAATACGAACTGCAGCACGGGCAATGCCAAAAGATACAAGACGGCAAGCCCGAACAGCAGATGCTCGGCCGTTTCCAAACCAATGCTTCTCGTCACGGCAGGGGAAATCGCTGTAAACCACAGCCAGAAGGCACAAGCGAGAAACGTGACACTCACCGGAGCGTTCGGGTTCCGCAAAAAAGCCGACACCACAATTGCAATCATCAGGAAGATCTGTGGCAATGACATAGTCGTCACAAGACCCCATACGGCCGCAAATATCCCCGGAGGATCGGACTGCACGCCCGCAGGCGGCAGGCCTCGCTTAAACTGAGGAGAAAAGGTCTGACTGGTATATCGTCGCTCAGGGTCAAGACCGTCTCGTTCCACTTGGTCAATCTTCAGCCAGTGTTCCCGATCGATGGGGGTCAAAAGCAGCCGATCACCCTGATGCGCCACGGTATACCGCGTCCGACCAAGTATGATGCTTTTCAGCGTACCAAGGCGATCGGTATCGGCGATGGGCCAAGGTTGCCGGCCCAACTGAAAGCATTGCGTGGTGCTTTTGGGACACACGGTGACCAGTCTGCCTCGGTCGGCGCGCAACTGGAAACCCGTCTTGTCCTTTTTTATCAACAGGCTGCTTTCGGCGACATTGTCCTGCCTGACTATAATCGGTGGCGCGGATTTTCCCTGAAGCCAAAGCGAAGCCAACCGGCGCATCGCATCCAACCCACCCACGGAATCCAGCCGGTCGGGGGTATGCGGAACGCGCCCACCAATCAAGACCGATTGGCTTTCCCATGTCGCCAGGCCGGGCTGCCTTGTTCCGTAAACCATAGGTAAATCGAGAATTCTGCGGTTGTCCCGAAACAAGGTCAGGATTTCATGCCCTTGGGTGATTTCAACGCGGTAGGTCTGGCCAGCAAGTTTGAAGACATCCCCGTCCGAAAGCGGGAAATCGATATTGCTCAAACTTTGGTTTTCGTAGCTGAAGGCTATAAGGCGCTGCGATGAGACATTTGCTATCCGCGGGTTGTCAGGAGGGCCAAGTACGACGACATGTCTTTCATCGGCACTGTCTCCGCCTGCGGTCTGGCCCAGTTCGACCAAACCTATGACATGACCCTTTTCGGGTGCGTCCGACGCGGGTATGGTCACGGCCAATTCTAACAGTTCACTGACTGGATCAAGCGCCGCCATTCGGTCAATGTACAAACAGTACCAGAAGTACGGCAGCGCCAGAAACAGCAGCGAAATCGTTGCCATCAGCAATCGGACCGCAAGTGGGGGCCTGTCAGGGATCGGCCGGTTCTTCATAGGTGACCCGCCTCGGACATCGCGCCCAGAATGCCGCCCGTCAGGGCAGGGCAGGGCGACCCTCCGCTGGTGTGGCTTATTGCGCAGGCAAAAGCGTAGCGTGGCTTGCCTCCCGTGTCGTCGACCCAGCCCACGAACCAGTGCGTTGTCAGGTTTTGGCCCCTGCTATCCGTGATCCCCATGGTCGCTGTGCCGGTCTTGCCATGGACACGCGTTTGTACCGCCTTTGCCGCGCCAGACGACGACCCAAAAGATGCCGCGCCTGTTCCGCCGCTTTGCACGACGGCTTTCATCCCAAGGTGCAGCTCACTGAACATGGCCTGAGCATCTTCGGTTTCCGGGACCAGCGGCCCTTGGAGGGGGGGGACAAATCCAACCTTTCCGGCAATGTGCGGTTCAATCCGAGCATTCAGGGCTATGCTGCCCGCTGCGATGGCCATTGTCAGAGGTGAGGCAAAGGCGTTTTGGCCATAGGCATTGATCGCAATGTTCCGTTCGTGGAAATCAAAAAAGGAGGCAGGGCCATCGCTTGTTGCCAATCCGGGGGCGCTTTCCAGTCGCGGAGCTTCCATACGCGGGACAAAGCTTGCCTCTACGGCGATATCTTCGGGCAAGGCCACCAGAGGTTTGGCGCTGTGCAGATCAAGGGCCTTCAGGGTCTGCGCCAACCCGGTGAACGCGCGCGGTTTGAATGAGGAGTCGTACAGCGCATTGATGGTTTGCCGGTTCTCAAAAACCGCCATCTGGCCAAAGAAGATGTTGGATGACCGTGCGAGCGCCTCGCATACGCCGTAGTTGCGACCAGCGGCTGCTTTTTGTGCTGCCAATCCTTGCGAGCGGCAGGAGTTCGCAACGCCCTGATTGTAGTTGAACGGTATTTCTCCGCGGTCGCGAAATGTGAAGGGGGGCGCGACGTTTTGGCGGTTCGACCGAACGGTGGTTTCGGTCTGGTCGACCGCAAAACCGATCTCATTGCGGTAGGTTTTGTCACTGGCACCAAAGACCGACTGAGCAATCAGTGATCGCTGGGCATCCGGGATGCCTTCGTTCAAGCCGATCGCCGACCGAATGAGCGATAGCGCCGAAACGATCTTGATCGACGAACCGGGTTGAAGACGCGCATCCAGTCCGCGCCATACACTTGGCGAGGCAGGGCTGTTCCCTTCGGCGCCGGTGGCCAGAGCCTGCAAGTCCCATATCGGCATCGCTGGATCGAAGAAGGGATAGCTGACGGCCGCGCGCACGGCGCCTGGATCTCCCTGCAGATCCACAAGGACAAATCCCGCTTTGCGGGTTTCATCGAACTGGGCGGGGACGTTGCCGGTTTGAACGGGAAACGTCCGCGTTTGCAAGAGGTCGCGTGATTTCTCCAGTGCAATGCTTTGCAGCGAGGGATCGAACGTCAGCAGCAATTGATCGCGTGTCAATCCGGCGGGAAGGTTTTCCAGAAAGTTCATGTAGCTGCCGTTGGAAAGCCCGGGCAGCCCGATCATCGGTTCAAGGTTCAATTGATGCGCCGCAGCAGACAGGGCGATACCTCCGCTTCCCGTGTTTTCCAACAACGGGTCGTTGACGCGCACGGGGCGCTCTGCTTCCGGGATATCGGGGTCTTCTGAAACCGCAGGGGTTAGGGCGGCATTTCGCGCCAATTCAGCCTCGACAAGATCGACAGAGACACGGCGCACCTGCCTGTTTTCAACCAGTTCAGGCCAGCAGTTCGTACCAAGACATGCCAGATTGAACCTATCGTCGATCCGGCGTCGAAGTGGTTTGGTCGCGCCTGTGCGCGATGGTCCAAGACCTGCCCGCAGTCGGGCGCGCAATTCACCGGGCAATGCCGAGACCTGTACGGAACCGACCACAAGTCGGCTGTCTTCGTTCCATTCGCCAGCCAGGAGTCGCAGGCGATAGGCAAGCGCCTTATCATCGTCAACATTTTCGAGATCCTTGCAGGGCGTGACTCGCAGCCGAACAAGGTTTTCCTGATCATCCACACACAGCGCCTCGAACCTTGCGCTAGGATGTGCATTTTCCGGTTCGAGCTTTGGATTGCGCCCAATGATGTCCAGAATGGCGGTGCCCGAGCGATCATTGAGCAGTCTGAAAGGGCGCATTTCAAACTCGCTGTTGGCCACGTCCGGCCCTGAGATCGCACTCCAGTCGCCAGGGAATGGTGCTGTGCGACGCGCAAAACCGGAAAAGATCGAAGGATCGACTTCGTTGTTGCCCGCCGATTGCGATGCATTCGGATTTGTCTCGGCCAAGTCCTGCAATGTGATGACCCAGGGTGAGCCAATGCAGTTCCCGGCGTCGCTGTCTGAAATGCCGCACTTGGGGCTGAGACCGGCGTCACGCACGGCAACTACGCTGCGGCGCGTTTGATGCAGGGACAGTTCCTTTCGGATTTCGATCCCCGCTCCGGTATCGCGCCACAACAGTTTTTCGGCCACGGCCGGGGGGAGGAAACCGCCTTCGGGCGGTGGGATGCCGGCCTGTTCGCGCGCCAGCCCATGGGCGATTTCACGTTTGGTCAGCAGCTTTACCTGATCGGCATCGGGATCGTAATAGATGTACCCGTGCCTCACCCCACTATGGAACAGCTGGGCAGAGACGCTGTTGCTGGCCCTGACGCTGGCGGTTTCAACCCATGTCTTGTTGCGCCCCGCTATAGTGTCAAACGTTTCAAAAAGCTGAGAAATTAACACGCCGACGGCAAGAAGCAGCCCGATCGACAGGATAAGGGTCAGAAGGCGCATCCTTGTAATCATCTGGCTGCCTCCTTTTCCGGCTGGCTATAGCGGGCAACAATTGGGCCGATGCGAATACAAGTACCATGCTCCAATCGAACTGCGTTGTCTTCTCCGCGCTTCGTTTCGACGTAATGCAGCGCCTTTTTGTTGCCCTCCACCGCCCGCATCGAAAAGAACTGCTTATCCGCAATATTGCCGAACTGGGCTTGGATCGTGTTTTCCCAGAACTCAGCATAGCCCAACAAGTCCAGTTTTCCGCGCCTGTCCTCGACAACCACCTTCGCGGCGATGTCCAACCAGTCCAGGCAGACCTGCCTTTGCTGCGCTTGCTGTTCGGACCTGCTGAGGGTAACCGGAACATGTGGATAAGCATCCTGTTCGCGGCATTCATGCGGGAGTGGAATGCCGACCCATCCCAGGTTCCCGGTCGTGTTGGTATGGGACAGGAAGGCAAAAGAATTTCCCGGCAGGTCAGCTTGCATGGCCTTTAGAGGTTCCATCAAGGACTGGTCCTTGATGCTCAGATCAAAGCGCGACCGGATCGAGACAAGCTGAACGCTGTGATCGCGTCCGACCCGCGTTTCCGTGATATCATCCAGATAGATCTGATCCTCCCAGATTTCCCCGTCACTGTCTGCCGTGGCCACATGGTCACGTTGGGGGGAAAGGGGATAGGGCTTTGGCCGGATGATCATTGAAAGGGTGTGCGCTTGCAGTTCGTGTGCCAACAAGGCCGACGAGGAATGGAAATTGACCAGGCTTTCGCGAACCAATTTGGAGCCGGAGGGGCTGGGCAACAGCAGTCCCAAAACTTCCAGCCTTCCTCCCAGCAGTGCGTCCGGACTTGCCCGCAAGCGCGCGTAGGCGCTATTCGGAGCCAATCGCAAGATCGCGCGATACCCGGCGTGTAGCGTTTCCCGGGCAAGAATACCGCCTGAAACATCCAGTTCCAGAATTCCGGTGGCAGGGTCGATGGGTTTTTGCGGAATGTCGCGCCATTGTTCGCGGGGGTCGCGGCTTTCTGATATCAGGGAAATCGGCTGGCCTGCGGTTGGCAATTTCTCTCCGGAAAGCACGGCTTTTGCCTGGTCGCATATGTTTGTGAAAAATACGCTTGCGCCGCCACCTGCGATGTTGGCGACAGGCGGGAGCACGAGGCATATCGCATCTTGACGAAGCAGGGCCGTAGTATCGGGGAAGTCCACGTTCTGGTCTTCCGGCACACCGTCTTGCGTATTGAGGTCCGCGCCTTTGGGAAGCTCCTTACCATCGGCGTCAAGCCGAAAACTGCGCTTGAGCTTGATCTGCGCAGGCAGCAATGGCGAGCAGCCAAAACAGATGCGGTCCTGCCCCAAATAGATACCGGCAGGAGCGGTTTCTCCGGCGCTGGAAAACACGACGTTCCATTCCGATACGATCACCGACCCATCTTTTTCGTCCGGGGAATAGAGATAGAGCGACACGCTTCCCCTCGGAATTTCGGATTCCCGCTGGGGTACAAACACGGCACTACCCGTAAAAAAACCGCTGCGCCGACCGTCCGGAACGATTGTTTCCAGCACACGTGCTTCGAAGGCGACACCAAGATCGCGAGAATGATTGCGAATTACTGTTTGAATGCGTCGGCGGTCATGGTTGCCAGGCGCGGCGACTTGGGTTCTGATCACAAAATGGGTCATCGGAGCGTAAATCCGGCTGTCCCGATCGACAAACGGAGCTTCTATCACCTGAACAATGGTTTTCAGCGCATCGTCAATGTCCGTGGACCTGCGGCTTGATTGGTCTTCTCTATGGGGAACGAAAACCACAAGCCTTTGACGGTACCACTCTGGAGGCCGTTCGCTGTAATTGTCGCGATGACCCAGCAGCTTGTCATTGTCACTCAGTTTCGGCATCTGTTTCCCCACGTCGAAAAACAGGCAGTGTTTCAAGCCTGTCTACCCGGTCCAGTAAGTGTGCATCTTTGTTGTCGCTTCGTCCTGTTTCTTTCGCGGTGCCAGTGCAGCGGCAAGAATCGTCGATGTGCGAACCGGTGCCCATTTGTTCGCGGCATTGTTCCAGAAATCGTGTTCCGGATGTCGAATGCGATACAGGGCGCGGGCGACCTCGTCGAAAAGCGAAGAACGCAGTTCTCCCAGGCCCAGAGAGAGTTCCCCTGAGCTTCCCTGCATCTGTACTTCTGCTGGAAGAAAAATCGAAGCGACTGCCTTCGTCGACTTGTCCACACCGTTTATGTCGAAGGGAACCAGCCTGAAATCCAGATTTCGGCGCCTTGCCGCAGCGATGGTTTGGGCCAGCCCATCTCGGTTGATGAACTGTTCGATATGGTCTTCGATGTACTCCGGGCTGTAAAGGAACTTGATGGGGTCGTGAAACGTCGCCGGGTGCCTCCGCTCTGGACGTTCGGTTTCTCCGATAGTGAGATCCAGAATGTGGTTTTGGCTGCCCACATTGCCGATCAACGATGCGGCAAGGCCCAATTGTCCGGTTGCCAGAACAAAAGGAACTGGATGCTTGATGGCAATGTCCGCATTTCCAAATGCTTCTATCAAGCGGTCGACATGTTCGGTCAGCGAGCCTCTGGAAAGCTTGATCGTCAGTTCGGGATTTTCGGGCCAGATAAAGACAAAAGTCAAATCCAGCGGATCATCTGAGGATGTGGCCTGCGCCAAGTCGGTCAGAGTGGACGTGATCCCGTTTTGCTGTGTATCCCTGATGAAGTAGTCGGTCAGATGAAACCGGATCCAGATCGTCTTGCCGCCTTTATGGCTCTTACTGGTCCTCGAGACGATCCGTTTCGTCACTTCCGAAATCAACTGTTTTGTTGTCTTTTCCTTCAGATTGGGAACAAGTCGACGCTGCCTTGGTCGCACGTGATCACCAACGACATCCGACTTCACCCAAAGCTCGGCATCGACTGTTTGGTGAGCCGTGACGATCGTTTCAGCTGCAGCTTTGGTCAGGGGGTGGTCATGGTTGCTTGCTGTCTCTTGCGTTGCATCCGCATCGAAATCTGTGGCTCCGGGTGTTCTCCCGCTGGTGCTGTTTGCTTCGCTGCCGCTTCTGACATCACCGGCATCCCAGGCAAAAACGAATTTCAGCCTTTCTGCCTTGCTCTTCAACCCACCTTGCCATTTTACCTTGAATGCATTTTCCGGAAGCAATTCCATGCACTTGTCAAAATCGCGATCATCGAAATTACGACACCCAAAATCCATCGCGATCAGTACGCGAAGGGCCGTCAATTTGTCATCTCCGGCAAGGACTATATGAAAGTCGGGTGTTGGGCTCATTTGCTTCAGGTGCTTGTCTCGGTTGGGATCGCTCCGAATCGAGCGATCCGGAATTCAGCCTGTGCTTGTGTCGGCATAGTTGCATCTATCGTCGATTTGAAAAAGAGCTTTACCGTGACATGCATAGTCGTTGCCCCTAGTGTTTTATCCTGTACTCTAGTGAAAATCTCGATCGGAAATCCGCTCGTAAACGGCCCCACCGTCTGAGAGACAGCCAACGCTTCGCTGATCATGAAACGCTTCGGGGCCTCGGGATCGGTGTCCTGATTGTTCATGATGTAGCGCGCAACCTCTGCGCTGCACCGACAAATGCATACCCTGTCAAAACTCGTGTCGATAACGCAAATGCGTTCTTGCCGTTCCTCAACGCTTTTGATTTCGGCAACCTCCACGATCCTGTTGCCATTCGACGAATCAATCAGGAACAGGCAGGCCTGCATCAAGAGTTCGACATTGTAGCTTCCGAGCTTCTCTGCCAGCGACAAGGCACCGCGGACAACCATTCCCTTTGGGTCCATACCGGCGACGCCATTGACCAGTATGTCACTCTCGTAGAACACCTTGATGCCGTGCTTTTCGGCGGCATCGTCGATCCAGCCGATATAGGGGGAGAACCGGGCTCCGCGCCCGGTTACGATCCAATGGGTATCATCGGGTTTTGGCAGGCCAGCAAGGAAAGCCGACAGTTGGTTCCTGAAGGTTCGGATGCTGTGCGTATCGGCAATATCGCTCCAAAGAATTTCAAGCGCGCGCTGGGAACCGATCGTAACCAAGCGGATCTTTCCCAAATCGGGCATGTTCTCCAAGGCATCGATAAGTTCCCTTGGGAACCAATTGGAATCGTTGTCGTATTGGTCGTCCTGGGCAAACACCACGTTGAATGATCCAACTGTTGCCGATGCCCCATGCTTGGTGAAAGAGATCTTTGCTTCCTCCAGTCTTTCAAGCCCGATACGTTTACGACGGTAATCCTGTCCAGGCATTGCACCATCGAGACCTTTGGCCAAAGAAGGATCGTCAAGATCGAAAGCCAGATCCAACAGGTCGCGATTGTTAGGCAAAACCTGTTCAATACACTCACGGATCGCATTCCCGATCGATACGTCAAGGATGCTGCCTCCAAGGTCGGCCGCCGAGGTATGGCGCCAACGCCGTTGTTCTCCTTCAGTACCCAGTGTCGCGACATCAAGCGTCCGAAACCCACAATCCAACAAACAAACCTCGGCCAGATGGGAGACGGGGATCTCCTGGCCACCAGACCGAACCTTTGCCTCCGTGTGCAAAAACCGCAGGACCGCGGTCGGCTCGGGAATGGTGCACACGGCTTGAACGTAGTTTTCTACGCCTGTCCCGACCAAAAAGACCAGAAGTTCACGCAAGCGTTGTTCCATCGCGACATAGGTGTCCGAACTGACATACCCGGGATGGGTAACGATCATTTGCACCGGAGTGGGGAGCGAACCTGCTGCTGGATCCCCTTGCAAAAGCTGGCTGCTGCTTTCCCTTTCCGCGACAAATACTGCCTCGATGAATCGCTTGCGGCAAATTTCCTGAAAAATGTCACGCAGGTCGAAGGTCTCTCCCTTTAAGGTCAGTGCCGTTTCACCGCGAAAGAAGCGGGTCTTGAAATCGGATACAGTTGCTTTTGCAAACAACTCCTCTGCAAGTGTCGCACGGATTTCGTCCGCACCATACAGGACAGTCATTTCAGCAACTGCCTGGGCGGCTTTGGGAAACCGTTTGCGGATGCCGGCGATTATGAAGGGGGCAGTACCTGCATACAGCATCTCAGCTGGCAACTCGGTGGTTTTGTACAGCCTCGATGACGTTTCCTCGTCAAGGCTATAGAGCTTATTGGCAGGGCGAGAGATATTCAGAATTCTTTGCTTTTTCGAAGACTTGTCCCAATAGGCCATCAAGTGACTGCCCGCTCCGAGATCGAGAGCGATCCTGTGGTCGTATTCAGCATCAAAACTTCGCGTGAGCTCTAACAAAACCGTGCTGGGTCCTGGCGCGAGCTCGACTTTCATTGTTCCCGTGTACAAAGCATTGCCGTTGCGGGTTGTAGCCTTGCGGTCCAAATCAAGCGTCAATGGGGTTTCTGCGTTCGAATTTGCAACAGCGTGAAGCCCCGAAACCGTCAAGGTATTACCGGCTGCGTAGGCTTTTCGTATCTCTTCATCACCGACCAGCTTCTGATGTAGGGCGATCGTCAAAGTCGAGCCTCCCACGACCCTGTACCAACGATACTTCTTCCCTATCCCGTATAGAGACTCGTCGCGCCGAAATCCAAAGACCCTTTTTCTGTCCGCATTTTCGGGCTCAAGGTCCAATCTAAATTTAAAAGGTTGCAAACGGCGCCCAAGGTTTTCCGGAGTAGACCTCGGAGGCTCTGCAATGAGATTGATTTCCGGGTGGCGTCCAGCGGAATGCAACACTGTCCAAAGCGCTTCGGCGTCCTTTACGCAGTCCAAAGAAGCCTTCCAATGCGACTTGTCCTCATTGCTCGTCAGTTCAAAGTCGTGAACTGAATCTTTGGGTCGAAAACGAAAGCGAAAATTCAACTGGGCATTGGATGCATGAGGACAAGAAATCACCAGATCAAACCTGGTGATTTCGTCGTCCGTGCCAACATTGTCCCGCACCTCGGTTGTCAGCTTGCCTGTTGGATCAAAGCGGTTGTGGTTCAGCCCATGAAAGACTGGAGGATATTCTCGACCCTGACCAATCTCCAGCGCGGGCAAATCGCCATCCAGGGCCACGCGAAATTCATGTTGATCCAACCAGATTGCCAACCCCGGCGTGGTGGGTGTCACCTCAAGAACCGGCTGGCCTTGACTCCGGAACTCCAGAACAACGTGACTAAACTCAGTTGGCAGATCGGGGGTTTTGAACCGAATTGTCTTTTGGGTGTCGTCAGGTTCTATTGCGGCCCCATCTGCCTCGACAAAGACTACCTTCTGTTTGTTTCCAGAAACGAACTCAAACTTGACCTTGTCGACCTCTGTGAATAGGAACGGGTTCAGCATCAACTTGCAACTTGCATCCCACTCGAAAACCAGTTGACCCCATCCCGGCATCCCAAATCCTATTCATCAATGGATCTTCAAAAATATCAACATCCTTCTGAAATACTCAAAAGACAGAAGTATACAAAGTATTATTTTTTCGCCAGTTGGCGGGGATTGGAGCTGGATCAGCCTCAAAGAGGCTGAGCAAAGGGGGGGCAACTAATTCACTTTAGGAGTTCAACCGACCCCTCGGCGTCGCTCATTCGCGCAGCACAGGTTGGATGATATCCACTAGCCGTGCGGTTGGCGTTGTTCCGATGCGGTACGTCTTTCTCAAGCGATGCGTTTGTGATTCAGCCGATCGAAGGCGGAAAGACACCGACCAAAGGCTTGACGCGAGTGGCTGGATTTCATGACGTGTTCCCAGTCACGGTACAACCCATCCGAAGGCAGGTCCATACGTTGACACAATCTATTGTAGGTAGCGGGGGCCAATTCGCGAACGACAGCCATATTGCCCAGCACCATGTCCCCGTCAAATCCGCGCTCTTTTTGCGGAAAAGCGCTCATGAGCGCGGGGGCGAATTCCAGCCAGGATGTGACTTCGAGAAGGCTCAGATCGACAAAAATATTCCGTCGGAACAACGCCAGCAACGCACCGCGATACAGTTCATGGATGGGACGCAGAAGATTGCGGTTTTCAAAGCTCAGGCCATAGGCGCAATCCAGCAAAAGAATGGTTGAGATTAGACTCTTGTCCGGCAGATCGATTAGTTGCCCTCTATTCATGTCGGGCAGTCTTTCGAGGATTTCAAGCGCGGGGGCTGCGGCAGCAGCCATCTGGGGTTGAACGGAAATGACCTGATCCAGCAATTGGCGCGCGGAATGATCCGGCATTTCAAATTGTTGGGCTGCCAAGGTGTTACGGAAAAGATTCAGGTTGCTATCGTCCGCCGGTACAGGGAAGTCCGCAGCTCGCAAAGCTTGCCCAAACGATATCATTCCGGGTTCGAACAGTTGCAGGGAAATCCCGGGAACGCGGCGTGTGAACCCGACGGCCAAGCTGCGCCGGGCCCTTTCGTTGGGTTCCAGCTCGTTCAGCAAAAATAGGACCGGTGACGCCGACGGGGCAATCTCATTTTCATCCATTAGAATGGATGAAACCGAATCGTCCCAAAGGCTGGGTTTCAAGTGGTGGCTGGCCTGAGGATCCAGGTTGTCATTAACTGTGAACTGCGGCGTCGAGGGGGTTTTGGTGCGGCAAAACCATGCCGCTTCCTTCATTAGCCAGTGACGCAATTCCTGGAACAGTTTCGGCGCATGAAGCGCCCAGTCGGCCCGTCGGAATCGTACGGTGGTTTGTTCTACAAATACGGATCGGTCTTCGATGCGTTTTGCGAAATGTCCGCGATCTTCTACACCGCTTCTTGCCGTCTGGACATTGGATACAAAAGTCCATTCTCCTTTGTGTCGAACCATCCACGCGCCTTCGCCCTGACTTGCGGATGGTGCGATCAACCCGGCAGCACCGGTGCGTATCGTCATTTCACTTGGCCGTGCCATGCGTTCGAACAAGTCGTCCCAAGCGTCGATCGGTCTCAGAAGAAACTCCAAAGGTCCACCCAAAGCGGCCCCCGAATTGTGCGAAGGCGCCCGCGAGAAAAACGCGGTCTCGGAACGTATCGTTCCCCTGTCGTTGTGTTCAGCACCTTTCAGGCCAAGGGAATGCACCGATCCAAGATTCGAAACGGGCGCACCGGCGGGCAACTGCCCGGACGCGAAATGATTCATGACTGCTGCTCGACTGCCTGTGTTTTGGTTTTTTGTTTCGTCAATCGTAGCGCAGTCGAAGTTTTCACGCCCACACATGTGCAAGATCAACCGAAGAAAAAGGTCGTTATGTGGCGAAATTGGCACGACAGCACCTTTCTCTAAAGCGATGGGTTTTCGCACACAGGACTAGGCCGATTCCGTTAATTTTTTCTATTCTCGTTTGCCTTCTCAGGCCATCGGGCACTTGTCGTAATAGTGAAGAGGTGGTTCCGGAAATCTGAACAGTCGGGGGTGGTCTGCCCCCATCGGGTGGTCCGATTTAATCGCTGTTGCATTGTGGGCCTTGGGCCCATCGGAACGCTGCTTTCAGTCGCAGGTGGCGGTAGCCCAGTGCACTGTGTGTCTTGGCTGTGTTGTAGCGGTTTCGCCATTGTTCCGTCAGGATTTGGGAACCCTTCAAACTATAAGAGCTTTCGCTGTTCAACAGCTCTTTGCGTCGCCAGATGCGTTCGATCTGCTTGTGGTTCACACACCAGCCCGCGTTGTGTAGCAGCCCAGTCACCATGCGATATCCATAGCCCCCGTACTGATCGGCGAGCTCTTTGTTGTTCCGGGCAGACGCTTTTCGTCAGCACGGACTTGCGGAATCTTGCTCTGCGTGGATTCGGGTCTGCCCGAGCGTGCGATAAGCCCGGCGTTCCGAAGTGCCACGCTCCAGCCGGAGATGGTCGACACACTTGCGGCGACGCGGAAGGATCAGTGGGTTCCCTTTGCGGCTTCCGCAAGGTTGAGCTTGTCAAACGTCAGGTCCGATATCACGCGGCGCAGCCGTTGGCTCTCTTTCTCCAGTTTTTTTAGTCGGGCGAGCTGAGACAGCTGCATCCTGCCACAAAGCTTCCGCCATCGATGAACGTCTGCTGCGTCACGCCGATTTGGCGCACCGCCTCGGCAATCGTCGCGCCTTGGCCTTGCAGAGCTTCAACCTGCGGAAGCTTCGAAACGATCTCTTTGGGCTTCTCTCGTTGTTTAGCCATCGCTGATCCTCCAATTGCAGGACAAATCTATTCCATTTGGGGGGCCACTTTCAGGCGGGCTACTACAGTGTTTGAGAATAGAAACGGGAACAACCTGCGGATTTTCAGATTTCGCATCATAGGACCAACAGCTTAGCTGTGTTTTGTGGCGGAGGGGGTGGGCCTGACGTCGAACCTTCTCTGGTCTGCTCACTTGAGGAAAGCGTGGTTACGGGCAGCGCTCCCGAAAAGATCAATTGCCAACGCACCCGAGCACTTTAGCGGCACAGTTCACGGAAGCGCCTGATATGCTTGGAGCGGACATACCCGAGATCTTCGGCAAGAAGTTCACCGGACCCGAGCAATTTCTCGCAATGCTGGTCAACCAGGTCAATGAACTTACCATCAGTTGGGTAGAGATCCTCCAGCATTGGTCGGCGCCACGGATCAGATCCTTGGGCCCGCGATAGCAGCGGCTCTGCATAGCTGACGCCAGGAAGCAGGGCCAAGCATTCTCTATCTGGAAAACAACCCCACCCGGTATAAGTGCCGAGCGGGACTCGCAACTCCAATGGTAGTACAGACCCTGATTCATTGCAGCAGGCGTCCAGTGGCGGCACGAAAGGACTGCCCAAGCCCCCAAACCCAAGTTCACCATTCGCCCATGGGAAAAGGCTTTTCAACGACTGAGATTGCGGCACTAGCGGAGCGCTGGCTTGCCAGTCGGCTATTCCATCAACTCTAATGTGCTGAAAAATGGCGCGGACGGATGGCGAGAAATCAACTGGTGGTAGCGCAGATGGGCGAAACCAGTCACCATTGTATTGGCGTGGAAGCCTAAGCGCCAAGGAATCGCCATGAGCTGTAGAGCAGAGGAAAGGCCCATGCTCATCGGAGGGAGTACACCATTTTTCAGTAGAGAAATCTAAAGAGAGCGCCGTCATAGCCGCCCGTTCCGCGAGTGGACGAAGCGGCACCGCCTCGGCCTCGTTCAAGCTCGCCACCTCACTTGTCGCCAGCCCCGCGCCCCCTGACCCGAACAAAAGGCACTGTTCGCCGGCTCCCATCTGAGAAGTACCCGGCTTTAGAGCCTCACGCAGAAAGCGCGCTGATTGTGAAATACCGATCCAAGTGATGACGTCAGGCGGACGCATCTCCAACCACTTTGCCAATCGCTGCTCAACGATCAATTCGCGCGTCATGTCGAGAACGTGCAAGAACACACTGTCCCGCTCTTGGTTGGTCAAATAGTCCAGTCGGTATCTGCGGCCGGGTCGGAGAGTCTGACCCGCATCAAACGAAAGATGGTTGTTGTCGTCTTTTCTGATTCGAGCCTCTATGCATGCCAGCGATAGTTCGTCGGTTACCGTCGCCTTATCGTAAGATGGTGCAAGCGGGTGACCGTATTCAGCTCCGAGAGCGACCGAGTTGCCGGCCTTGGTTAGCCGAATTGAAAGGTGTACGGATCTCGGTTCAATTCTTTTTACAATTCTTGAACGCAGTGAGAGAAGATCCTTGTTCCCGCAATTACACAGATCGGGCTGCCATCCGAACGTGATGATTGCGAAGCCACGGTCAATAAGAAAATCACATCCGCCAGTAGAAAAACCAGGCGGTGCAAACAAGCGATCGATTTCGCTGTTTCCTCGATTGGCGGGTTCTATGATCCAGCCGCGCATCTCGCCGCCCCGCGGCACAAGGACCTTGACATCAAAGCACAGTATCTCGCGCATCGAGTGGACGGTGACATCGAGACGCGTAGCTCTCCGACTCCGCAACTGTTGATGCACCTCAATCCGCATTGCGGGAACCGCTGCCGATCAACTTCGCTAAACGCTCTAGCTTGGTGGAAATAGCGGCCGCAATGCTTACTTCCAATGCATTGTCACCCAGAAGAAAGCGAAGGGGGTTGCTCCAACCAATTCGCGAACGGCAGTCCTCAGGTAAGGACATAACTAGGGAATACTCATCCTCATAGCTGAAGGAAGATAGCGCCGTACCATCGGCAGAGCAAATTGCCGTCCACGGCTCGTCGCTTCCCCAGAGAAGCTTATCTGGTGCGGCTCTCCACAAGCTCTGCAAACCCGTGTTGGGATCACCAAAGTCGATTGGAAGGCGCTGAGATCTCTCCGTTAGAGGCTGACTTCTATACTCCGCGCACAGCGACAAAAAGGGTGAGCTATCAAAAAAAAGGTTTGGTAGCGCGGCCACGTGTGCGACAATAGTTCGATCAAAGTCGGCGGCATGTGCAATTGAGAAGCGGACTTCTGGATGTGCTTTCGCCACTTGCACCACGTGCCTTGCGTGGGTGAAGTCGGGAACAGGTTTTGTATGAATAATGATAGGAATGTTTGCTCGCGCGGCTAGATCAATAAACGGCGAGCCGATTAATCTAGAAGCGCAGCAATTGGTCGCCCTAGTGTGCAGCTTGAAGCCAAAGTAGCAGCCCTCCCATTCTGAGAGCGCTTCAACCTGCTCTTCGACTCGATTGCAGGGATCAATCGCCAGTACCGGCAAAAGCCTACCTTGCCCGAACACACTGCACTCCCTGAGATGGGACCTATTGATCAGTTCAAAAGGATAACGTTCAATGCCACCTGCCTCAAAGCGACCGTCACGCAAGCTAGCGCTGTCAAAATAGAGCGAAGCTGGCATTGGAAAGCACACGGCATACGCCAAGCCCATCCACGCGACCTTTTTTGCTAGGTCCCGGGCGTTCTGGGAAGTAGGGTACCGGCCGACAGACAAGTTGTACAAGTCTAAGCCAGTGGCATGAGTATGGCAGTCAATCAGAGATCGCGAGTTCACGAGGTCCATTGTTGAATCCGCGCCTACTCAGGTCGCAGCAAAGAAACCTGATTCTTCCCACGTACTTGCTTGGCAAATAGCATAAGCTGCTCCACCGAGGTGCTACGGAATGTAGAGCACCGCGCATCGTGGAGTCGATCGTCGAGCTGATGGTGGCGGCAACCGCCCATACAGCTTGGAAGCGCTACGCAGTTCGAACATTCAGCGTCAGTAAATGGATCGAAATCCAACCACTTCCGCTGTCTTTCGAGATCTAGGTTCGCCAGGTCTGAGATATTTCCAATAATCTCACCTCGGTTTCCCACGTTCTCCCAGCATTTATATAGCTCGCCTTCGCTGCCAACAACGAATTCATCGGGTCGAACCGCTGTGCAAGGTGTGGTGATTGGACCAGGCAGCGCAGGGCCATTGAACCCCATTTCAGCAGCAAGTCTGAGAAATTCGATCTCTTTTTGAGCGAACTCACCGCCCGCAAAGCAGCGCGGCAAGTATGTTGCAGACGGCGAAGGCGCTCCATCATCCACATTCACCAAATGGCCAAGATATATCGTGATCTTGCCGTTCAGACGCCTGCCCTGGAGAATTTCGAGGAGCTCTTTGCAGCGATCATAGTTTGAGGTGTCCGCGTTTACCCGCACAGTTAAGTCGAGAATCTCGCAACTTGCCTCAACATTCTCAAGCACCTGTTTGAATGAGCCCTTTCCATTTGTCTGCGGGCGCATCTTGTCGTGGATGTCGGGTGGGCCATCGAGGCACACCTGTGCGTGCGTAATACCTGCGCTTCGCAGGGCCTGAGCCGTACCAGCGTCGAGAAGGAAGCCGTTCGTGGTCACGTTCGCCGCATACCGAACGCCGTGCTCCAAACTTAGGGCTTGAAGTTTGGCGGACAGTCCCAAAAGCCGGCGTTTCGCAAGCAGCGGCTCTCCGCCGAGCCAGTGAATTTGAAGCGTCTCTAGGGTCGGCATTCGCTCCGAAACGAGATCAAAAAGTGCTTGCTCAACACCAGCACCGATCAACGATACCCGTTTGTCCTCATAGCAATACGGACAGTCAAAATTGCACGCCAAGCTGGTGATAACAGTTAGGCCCAAGTGGCGTCGGTCCGCACACCCTAGGTTGCGGCGGCGCTTGAGGACGTCGATCTCTCGAAGTCGCTCCGGAACCAAGAAATACCATCGGCGAAGCTCGGCCGCGATCTCTGGCCGATTTGCAACAAACTGAGCGGGGTCTTCTAGCAGACCAAAATAATCGTCGAGTTCTAAAGAATATACTGCCCCAGACAAACCGGAGTGAAGATATCCAGAACCTTCAAACTCACAATGTGTTAGAAATCTTGACAGCTTCATCCGCCGGGGCCTCAGATACACGCGGGCTGTCGCCGCCGGTTCGATGTGCGAGAAGCGAAGATCGAGCGCATGCGGGCTTTAGCGCAAGCAGGCGCTCAAGCTGTTCGTCCACGTTGATCGTTCCAGCGCGCAGCAAGCCGTTATCAGTCCTCATTAGTTTGTTCCTCGACCTAGACTCGAAGATTACTATCATACCGGCGCTCTCTCGGTCTACAAAAAACTTGGGAAAGCGAGCCCAGCCTGGAGCGCAGCGATCATCGCAGCCGTCGGGCTGATCATCGAGGCCGTCGCAAACGCCGCGAAAGCGTCAATAATCCGTCTCGACATACACCCCCGAGCAATCATAGGCGACCGCCGCCGCCGTCGCGCCGTTGTTCATGTAGTTGCGCGGGCTCAGGAGTAGCGTCGCTACCGGGATGTCGGTGTCGAGCATGGCCTCTACCACCGCCCCGCTGATCTCCTCGACCACCCGGACGCCGATCTCGCTGCTGTTCGGGGCGGCGAGGAGCGTGAGAGTCAAGACGTTCGTCGTGCTCGCGACCGGGAAACTCGCCCCGAGATCGGTAAGCGTCGGCGCGCCGGAGCCGTCGTTCTGCACCAGCTGCCAGTTCGTGTGGGTGCCGCGCTGGAAGCCGATGCCGATGCAGTTCACCACGGCGGACAACGTCAAGGTCGTGGCCAGCGCCGTGGTCGATCCGTAGAGGCGGAAGAAGCCCATACCGGTCGCCTGCAGCGTCACCAACGAGAGTCTGTTCACATAGGTGAAGCCGCCGAGGCCATCCGCATTGCCGCGCCAGCAGACCCAGCCGGCCGAGCGTTCCTCGGCCGCCGCATCGACGGTTGCGGCGCTGGTCACGCGCCAGCGGCGCATCGAGGTCGAGAGGTTGGTGGTGGCGAGCGTCGGCGTGGAGACGGTGCCGACAGCGGTGCGCGGCATGCCGTTGGTGTTGACGGTCGTGCCGGTGGACGGCGCCCAGGTCGCGATCCGGTTCACCCCGAAATGCGGCTGGAGCGGGAAGAACCGCCCCGAGGGCGGCTGGACGTCGAGCCATCCGGCCCCGGCGCGGTCGCGCGCGTAGAGGGCGAGCTTGCCGGAGGGGGGCGGCGTGGGCACGGCATCGAGCGCCGGGAGCACGACGGGTTCGGGCATCTCGACCCGGCCGCTGGTCCGGTCGATCCGGAGCGCCTCGTAGAAGGCCGAGCCGTCCGGGCTGACCTTGAAGCTGAAATCGTCGCTGCCGAGAAGGCCGATCAGCGCGCGCGCCGACCAGTTGGTCTTGAAGGCAAAGCTGGCGTCGTTGGCGGGCGCGGCCTTGTTGACCGTGGCCTCGATTCCGGCGCCCGCGTTGTTCAGCAGAACCGCGGGCGTGTTGACCGAGAGCCGGTTGTAGCTGTCGGCCGTCGCCCCACCGAGGCCCAGAAGCTGCGCGGTGAGGTTCGCCTGGGGCATGCCGACCTGTGTCACGGCATTGGCGAAGGTGACGGTCGGCGTGTTGACCACCGTCGTGCCATTCGCACCCGAGGTCGCGGGGCCGATGTTGACGACCGTGGTCGACCCCGACGCGCCGCCGGTGCCGAGGTTGACGGTCTTGGTAAGGCCGGTGGTCGTCGCCCCGGTGCCTATGCCGTAGGTCGCGGTGCCCGTGGCCGTGCCGATGGTGGCCGTCGCTGCCGAAACCGTGACGGTGCCCGACGCCGTCAGCGTGCCGGAGAACGTCTTGTTGCCGGTGAAGGTCTGCGTGCCTGCCAGGATCGCCAGTTCCGACGAGGTATTCGGCAGCGTGTAGCTGCGGGTCGTGCCGGTGCTGATACCGGAAAGCGAGAAGACCGCCTTCTTCGTGGCATCGGCGTCGTTGATCAGGCTGAAGACGGCGTCCGAGATGTCGCTCGGCTCGCCCACGACCTCCCATGCAGCGCCGGTCCAGACGAGAAGCAGGCCCTCGTCCTCGACCCATGTCCGCCAGCCGGTGCGCGGTGGCAGGCGCAGCCAGGCACCGTCGGTCCAGAGGGCGATGTTCAGATCCCACGCCGCCCAGTCTCCCGACGCGCCCGAAGCGACGAGATAGCGGTCGCCATCGGCGGGGCTGGCTGGCGGCGCGGTCAGGTCCCGGTCAAGAACGGAAAGCTGGACGAGCCCGTCGAGGATCCGCAGCGCCTCGTTATGGGTGACGTGCTTCTGGGCCTGCGCCGCCAGGATGTAGGGCAGCAGGAGATGGATCGTGGCGTCGGACATGGGTTGGCCTTCAGAACAGGAGCGTGACGGTCTTGGGTGCGCCCCGCCCGACAAGGGCGGAGAGCTGGAAGAGGCGGATGTCGAGCGTGTCGCCGGGACCGAGCGGCGCGCCCCAGTCGGCGGTCTGCTGGGCGGCGGTGTAGACCGCGCTGGTGGTGGCGGTGCTCAGCACCCGCTTCACGGTGGCGCCGTCGAGAATCTCGACCTCGTAAGCTTCCAGTTCCTCGGCCAGCGGCACCTCCAGCCCGCTCCAGCTGTCGGCCGCGAGAGCGCGCGACCGGCGCGTCCAGCGGATCGTGAGATCGCCGGGCGTACGGGGCTTGCGCCACGGCTGTTCGACATGCGCGACGGAGAACGGCCACAGCCCCACACCTGCGGGCGTGAAGGCCTGCGCCACATAAGTTTCGTCGCTGACCGGACGGCTCGCCGGGCCGATGCGCCAGTTCCACGGGATGCCAAGATCGGCTTCGGCGATCGGCAGGGAAGCGAGCGCGGTGTCCAGCACCACGACCCGTGCGCCGGCGGGTGCCGGGTTGCCCATGGCGCCCTCGGTCCCGAGTTGGCCGCGCAGGAGTCGGGTCAGGCGATACCGGCCGGGGGCGATCAGTTCGGCCGCGCCTGCCTGCACGATCTCCCAGACACCGGGCGCGCTCTCGATGGCCAGCGCGTTGGCCCCGCCGAACAGCGTCAGGTCGGTGACGCTTTCGAGGGTGCCGGTCTGCAAATCGACCACCAGCGCGTTTCCGAGATCGAAGCGGGATGTGGGTCCGGCGTAGAAGTCCGAGACCAGCGTGCCGATCCGGGCGCGTGTGCCAAACGTGGTCAGCAGGTCAAAACCGTCCGTCGAGGGACTGCGGTAGACGGCGATCTCACCGGGCCAAGGGACGGCGCGCGCTGCCGCGAAGGGCCGATGCGCGGCCTGGTCCTCGGTCAGCTGCGGCAGGTCGAGCAGTATGGCCTCGGGCGCGCCGAAGACGACGGCCTGCGACAGCGCCGAGGGTCGCGGCGCGCCAGGCGGTTGATCGTAGGCTTCCCGATCCTGGCGTACCGCCTCGATGCCGCGCGCTTCGGCGTCGGCAATCGAGATGAGCCTCAGCGCGACGGACCGGCCGTCATGGGCGAGCGCCACCACATCGGCCGGGTCGAGCGCCAGCCGCGATGGCGGCAGGCGAAACACCGCACTCTCGCGCCCGGTCCAGGCTTCCATCAGCGCGCGGCGGCAGCGACGCTCGGCCTCCTCGGGCGGCACCGCCATGGGGATGCTCTCGGAGGCAATGCGCGTCGCGTCGACGGTGATCCGCCGGGCCTCGACCTGCGCGGCCTCGTAATCCTCGTCGGCGCGGGCGACCTGCCATTTCAGGGCCTGGGGCAGTTCCGTCTCCTGGCCGCGGGTCAGTTCCAGCACGTCGCCCTCGCGCGCGGCGACGAGATCGTCGGGTGTGACGTTTGCCACCGCCGCCCGGCCACGCATGACGAAGCGGATCACGCCCTCGGTCTCGACGGCGTCGAAGCCGAAGTGGCGCGACAGCGTGGTGATGGACGCGCGCGGGCTTTCCAACGCGCCGATGGCATAGCCTTCGACCGCGCCCCAGAGGCCGGTGACGTCGATGCGGGTCCCCGGCAGCCCAGCGCGCAGACAGAGGTGCCGCACGAGGGCCGCAAGGGACACCGCGCCGAGGCGGCCGGTCAGCCAGTGGCCGAGCCGCCAGTTGGGGCCATCGGTCCAGACATCGGTCAGTTCGGGAAAGAACGGATACGGCCGCGCGTCCCAGGTCCAGGCCGCGCATTCGGGCACATGCACCATCCGGTCGCCGTAGACGCTGGAGATCGGATTGTTCGCGGCCTCACCCCAGAAGAGATAGGTCGCCTCGAGATAAGCGCGCTGGATGGTGTCGTCGCGCCAGCCCCGCGAGAAATACGGCGTGAAGCTCTCCGAGGACTTCGGGTCGAAGAAGACGTTGGGCTGGTTGGTGCCCCGGTCGATGGCCGGGCAGCCGAGTTCGGTGAAGCGGATGGGTTTGGACTGCGGCACCCATGCCGTCGGCGTGCCGCTCTCTACCCCACCCGGACGGTTGTAATGCGGGTTAGACCACCAGCCGCGGAGATCCTTGTAGCGGAAGACCCAGGGTTTCCCGGCACCGCCATCGGTGATCGGAGTGCGGACCTGCGCGGAGCGGTTGGCGGCACTGGCATAGAACCAGTCGAAGCCTTCGCCGCCCGCGATGTTCCCCTGCAGGTAGGCCCGGTCGTAGATTGCGGGCCAGCCCTCGGCCGCGTCGGCATGCTCGAACCCGTCGCGCCAGTCGGAGAGCGGCATGTAGTTGTCGATCCCGACGAAATCGACGTTTGCGTCCGACCAGAGCGGGTCGAGGTGGAAATAGACGTCGCCGCTTCCGTCGCCCGGGTGGTGCCCGAAGTATTCCGACCAGTCGGCCGCATAGCCGATTTCCGTCCCAGCCCCGAGAATGGCGCGCACGTCGGCGGCGAGCGCCTTGAACGCGGTGACAGCGGGATAGCTGCTGGCGCCCGAGCGGATGGTGGTCAGGCCGCGCATTTCCGAGCCGATCAGGAAGGCGTCGACCCCGCCCGCCACCGTGCAGAGATGCGCGTAATGCAGCATCATGCGGCGCAGACCCCAGTCCCCGGACGGGCCGGTCCAGAAGACGGTCTCGCCCGAGATCGCGAAGTCGGAGGGGCTGGCACTGCCGAAGAAGGCCGCGACCTGGCTCGACGCCGTGGCCGTCTTGTCCACGCTCCCGGCATAGCCTGCCGCGGGCGAACAGGTGATCCGGCCGCGCCAGGGGAATGTGGGCTGGCCGGTCTCGGCGGCGTTATCGGAATACGGGTTCGGCAGCGTGTTGCCGGGCGGGACGTCCATCAGGAGGAACGGATAGAGTGTCACGCGCAGCCCGCGCGCCTTCATCTCCCGGATCGCCTGCACAACCGCGAAATCGGCGGGCGTGCCGCCATAGACCGGGCGGTCCTGGTTGTCGCGGCTGACCAGGAAGGCATTCGCGCGACTGACGCCATTGACCGACCAGCCGACTGGCGTCGTGGATTTGGCCGAGACCTCGACGCCGGGGCGCAGCTTGCAGGATCCGGCTCGCAGGTCGTCACCGAACCAGGCGACGACCAGGCTGACGCTCTCGACGGCCGGTGCCATGGCCTGGAGCCGATCGAGCGCAACGGCCATGTCGGCGGTGTCGGGCAGCGCGTTCAGGTTTTCGGCCTGCGTCGCGCCGCCCGAGGATTTGCGAATGGCCTGCGTGGCGTAGGTGAACTCACCCGAGGCCGGGATCAGGGTGACGGCGCGGGTCAGCCCCTCGGCGGTGTCGGGATCGGCGAGCGGCCGGAAGACCTCGAAGGAGAGTTGCGGCAGGCGGTTGCCGTAGGTCGAGAGCGCCAGTTCCTCGAAGACCACATAGGCGGTGCCGCGGTAGGCAGGCGTGCTGGCCGCGCCCATCCTCGCGGCGATGAACGGATCGGCGGACTGTGCTTCGTCGCCGGGATACCAGCGCCAGGTGACGCCGGAGAGGTCCATCGACTTGCCGTCAGCCCAGATGCGCCCGATGCCGGTGATCGGGCCTTCACACAAAGCGACGGCGAACGACGCATAGTAGAGATACTCGGTGGTCTTGACCTTGCCGCCCCCGCCGCCTTTGCCGCCGCCTTGGGTGGTGGTCTTGGTCTCCTCGCGGAAATCGGTTGCCCAGATGATGTTGCCGCCGATCCGCATCCGCCCGTAGAGGCGCGGGATGACCGCGCCTTCGGTCGAGGACGTGATGCGCAAGCTGTCGAGCCGTGCCCCTTCGATCCGCTGCGTCGGTGCGAGCGAGGACACGATCCAGCTGTCGACGACCGAGCCGATGGTGGAGCCGATGAAGCCGCCGATGGTCGCGGCGCTGACGCCAAGGATTGCGCCACCGATCGAGCCGCCTATGGCGGCACCGGCAGCGCCGAGAATGAGGGTGGCCATTTCGGGGTCTCAGCGTTGCGGAAACAGGAAGGCGAAGGCGATGCGCCGCCGCCAGGCGTTGGTGAGCGGTTCCTCGATCACGCCGAGCCGCTCATAGGCATGGAGGAAGCTGTCCGGCCCGGTCAGGATGCCGACATGCTTGGCGATGGCGCGGGGCTTCATGCGGAACAGCACCAGCGCGCCGGACTTGGCCTCGGCGGGAGGCACCTCGATCATCATGACGCGCGCGCCCTCGGCCAGCACCTCGCGCGGGCCCGTCTCGCCCCAGTCGCGGCTGTAGGGCGGGATCCGAAACGGCTCAGGACCCACAATCTCGCGCCAGACGCCGCGGGCGAGACCAAGGCAGTCGCAGCCAACGCCTCGAAGGCTGGCCTGATCGTGGTAGGGCGTGCCCAGCCAGGACCGTGCGATGCCAACGACGCGGGTGGGATCGGCAGTGGTTCTCGTGCATCGCGATGAGATGCACTGCCGCCCGTCGTTTCTACTGGAAACGATGTTGGTCACAGCACGCCCCCTTCGTGCCCGCCATCCTTGGTGGCATAGCGCAGGATCGCGTCCTGGCCAGGGATATGCGGGAAGCCGCGGAAGTTGGCGGTGTTGGCGAACTTCGCACCGCAGGTCTCGATCCGCTTGTCGCAGCCTGCGCGGATGGTGAAGGCGTCGCCCTCGGCAATGGCGCGCACCGGCGCTTCGAGCAGGGTCAGGATCGCGATGCCGTCGGTCACGTCGTGGCCCAGAACTTCCGCGCGACGCCCAGTGTTTGCACCGCTGGACCACTCGATGGTGCCGAAGGTGAACCAGCCGGAGGTAAAGCCGCCAAGACCGGAGGCGGTAAAGGCGCGGTCGCGCAGGAGATCGATCACTGCGCCCGCGCCCTTGTAGACGGGATCCTCGAGATCGACGCCGCAGCGCGCATCGCCGAGCGCAGCATCGCAGGTTGCCTGGAAGGTCCGTCCGACCGTCTGGCCGAGCACGTGCGCGAGAGAGCGGACCTCCGCGACGAAGGCCAGCCGCCCGCGCCGGATCTGGCCGATGGCCCCGCGCCGCATCAGCACCCGCTGACCCGTGTCCGCCCAGTTCACGCGCCAGACTTCGACCTCGGCATTGTCCCAGCGTCCGTCGAGGATGTCGGTCTCGGTGATCCGATCCGAGTTAAGCACACCTTCCGCGTCCTGTGCATCCACCGAAAGGTCCGAGCCAGAGCGGACCTCGGAAGCCGTCAGCCCGCTCTCGGGCTCGAAGTCGGTGCCGTCAAACGTCAGCGTCCGGTCGTGATCGGTGAAGCCGAATGTGACGCCGTCGGCTCGCGTGATCCGCCAGCACCAGGCAAGCGTGGTCGTGCCCTCGTCGAGATGGGCCTGCAGCGCGGGCGAGAGGGATTTCATCGGCAGGTTCCCGTCATGCGGTCATCGAGATCTGCGAGCAGGCACGCGAAACGTTGGACGACAAGTATTGGCTGAGGCGGTAACCTGGCCTCGTAACGAGCTTGGAGGCCGGAATGGGACAGTCTTGGAAGGAAAGCGAATATGAAATCACAGATGCCGCCTATCAGGATGCTGTCGACCGAAAGCAGAAGGGGAAACTGATCAGCCGGTCCGAAATCGTAGATCAGTGCAGGCGCGGACTGCCGGACAGGGATTCGGCGTCGATCGGGCCGCATCTTGGGAATCTCACTTCGGCGAGACACGAACTGGGGTTGCCCGTTCTCGAAGAAGTTGCGCCGTTCGCGAATCGCCCCGAAAAGTTGGTCCGATTCTTGAAGAAGAAACATCGCGTTCAGTGATCACTTGTTGCCGCGGAACCCGCGCTCGATCCGGTCGCGCAGGCCGATAAGGCCGAGACCGAGGAACATCAGCCCCGCAGGCGAGGCATCGCCCGAGCCGGCAAGCAGAGCTACGAGACGGGAGAGTTCCCCGAGCGGCCCGGTGGAAGGCAATGCGAGTGAGGCGATGCCGGTGAGCATGGCAAGACATCCCGCCCACCAGGTGAGCGAGTTGGGACGAAGGTAACGCATGGGGTTCAGGTCCTCCGGATCAGCGTAGAGAAGAAAGCGGCCAGCCGGGCTCGCCAGCCGGTCGGCGCGGTGGGTGAAGGGGCGAGGATCTGCGGCGTCGGCGACGGCCCGCGAGCCAATACCAGAGCCTCGTTTTCGGTCAGACGGCGGATCGGCCGGGAGAAGTCCACGCGGCCCGCGCGGTCCACGGACCAGACAGGGATCGTGCCGCCGGGATAGCGGCCATGGCGGAACAGGTCGCGCTCGGCCTCCCGGCGCGGAATGATCGAGGCCGGTCGCCGCCAGTTCAGAAAAGCGTCGGCGGCTGCAACGCGATTGCCGGCGTTCAGATGCCGGGTCAGCGCGGCCTTCGCAATGCCACCGGTATTATAGTGGAAGCTGACCAGCGCATAGAACTCGTGCGGCTCAAGCGGCACCTTCACGGCCCGCAGGACGGCGGCCTCGTAAGCCGCCAGGTCGGCCCGAAAGACCCGGAACGCCTCCCGGATCCCGTCGTCTAGATCGGCGGGCATGCCGCGCGGCTTCTTGGCCGGATTGGGCGGACCGGCCGCAGCCGTGTGGCCGATGCCGAAGGTCCAGACCTGTTTCACATCGAGATAGGGTCCGGGCACGATGCCTTCGTGGCGGACAAGGGCCAGGAGGCCCTGTTCGGTCATTTGCATGGGATCTGTCCTTGTGGGATGAGTGCGCTCAGCGCGCGGCGAGGTCTTCAAGATCTTCGGTCAGCGCTTCCAGCCGCGCGACAATGCCAGAAATCCGCACATCGATGACCGCAATCCGTCGATCCGCATCGACGATCTGGCGATGCACATCCGGCGAGACGGCCTGCAGGTCCGCAACGCGATCCTCAAGCGCAGTGACACGGGTGTTCTGGGCACCTGCCCACCAGATCGCCATGCCACCCTGAACAGAAATCGCGAACGCGAGGCTCACAAATGAAATAACGACACCCGCCTGGATGCCGCCTGTTTGGTCTGCCATCCGGATCTCCCTGGTTCAGCGGCGGATTTCGATGAGAGGAATGGAGGTGATCGAGCCGAGCCGCTCAAGGTCCAGCGTCACGTCGAGTACGTCGGTGTCGAAGCGGACCGGCACGTCAAACTCGAAGCCTGCGGTGACCGCGATGCCGGAGCCCGGAGCGGCGCTGAAGGTGACAACGCCGGTCGTTGTGTCGACCGACCAGCCGCCCGGCTGTTCCGTGCCATCGAGGGCGACGCGAACCGTGCCCGCGACGGGGTTGGTGATTGTCCGCACCCAAGTCTGGCTGCCGGAGGCGTAGCGCTTCACCAACTGAAAGGCGGTCGTCGCGCCGTCGCCGGTGCCGATCGTCTGGTCGGTCGGCGACGGCGTGCAAGAAGGCAGGCACGACTTGTGGTCCGCCCAGTCCTTGAAGCGAAACCCGTGCAACCGCCCGTTGCGGGCTTCGAAGAAGGCGACCACCGCAGCGAGATCGTCGGCGCGGCGGATGCCGTAGGCGACGTCGTAGCGACGGCGCGAGTTGGCCCAGCTGGCGTTACGCTCCTCGTCACCGGAGGCAAGCTCGACGATCTGCGTGCGCCGTTCCGGCCCGCCCCGCGCGCCTCGGCTGATGTTGTCGGGAAACTGGACATCATGGAACGCCATCAAGTTTCTCCTTGGTTCGTGCTCTGGCCCCCGCAACCGGTTCCCACTTGCTGGGTCGCACTCACATGCCCCTCCGCCCGAGCGACACGGCGCGGGCGATATCGGCCGCGACCTGCGTCCGGGACTGCCGGAAGCTCTCGGCATCGCGGGCCATGACGGTGACGTTTACGCCGCCCGCGCCGTAACTCTGCGCCTCGCGCTGGGACAGCACCCGCTCGCCGCGTTGCAGGATCGCCGGGACCTCGTCGTGGCGAAGACCGGCCATGCCGCCGCCATGCATCCGGGGTGCGGCGGCGAAGGCAATGGCCGGGACCATGCGCGAGGGTCCGGCCGATCCGACCATCCCGCCCGCGTGCAGGACGTTCGCGAAGATGCCACCCGCCCCGGAGAACACGCCGGAGAGCGCGTTGGCGATGGGGCCAAGGATGAACCGTCGCGCGGCCAGCTTGGCGAGATCGGCAATGAGCGAGGTCACGAGATCGCGGAAATCCAGCTTGCCGGTCTTCACAAACTCGCCCACGGCGCTCTCGGCCGACTGGAAGGCGCCGACGAGGCTCTGGCCGATATCGCCGCCGATCTCACGCGCCGTGCTGGCGTAGTCCGAGAGCGCCGCCGTGACCGCCTGCCAGCCGGTGACTGCGGTCTCCACATTGGGCTCGGCCGCAGCAGCCGCAGCACCGGCGGCCGCACCGGCATTGGTCGCCGCCTGTCCGGCACCGTCGAGCGCGGTCTCGAACCGTTCCGCTGCACCCGTGGCCTCCGTCAGCGCTTCGGTGCCACCCTCGGCGCTGCCCTGCAAAGCGTCACGCAGGGCCTGCCAGCTCGCGAGTGGCGCACGCGCGCCTTCGGCCAAATCCCGTGCGGCACCGCGATACGTATTGGCTGTGGCCAGTGCAGTATTGGCCGCCCGGGTGAGCCCGAGATCGGGCGCGGTCAGCGGGTTGTCTTCGAAGGCCCGGTCGAACGCCATCTGCGCGGCGGTGGTTGCGGCCGTCGCGGCCCCCTCAAACCGGTTCTCGATCTGGCCCAGCTCAAGATCCGGGATAATCGAGATGCGTCGTTCGGAGCCAAGAGCTTCTAGCCCCTGATTGATCCCGCCGATGAACGTGTTGATCCGCGAGACCACCCCGTTCAGCATCGCTTCGACGCCGTCGATCAGGCTGTTGGCGGCCTGGAATACCAGGTCGCCGATTGCGGCGGGCAGCAGTCCCCAGATCGCCTTGATCGCCTCGTAGGCGCCCTCGAATGTGTTCGCCGCCGTATTTCCGAAAGCCACGACGCTCTCGATGGCGCTCTGCATGCCCGAGGCGGCATCGGCCTTCAGGTCGAAGAACATCGCCGTGGCCGCGGCACCCGCTGCAGCGGCGCCCATGCGGATCCGCTCCCAGACCTCGACGGCGACATCTTTCAGGAGCGACATGGCCTCGCCGAAGCCGCCCGCGCCGGAAACGAGGCGGGTGAATTGATAGACGAGCTCGCCCGCGCCGACGATAAGCGCCCCGATCCCGGTGCGGATCAATGCGCCGCGCAGCGCGACGAGCGCCGTGGCGAGACCGCGGACGGAGAGCGCCGCAGCGGCCATTCCCGCCACCCAGCGTCCCGCGAGAAAGGCCACGAAGGTGGCGGCGTAGGTGGTCAGTCGGCCGATGTTGTCGAAGAGCCCGCGAATGGCGATGCCGAGCGGCCCGGTGCGGCGAGCTACCGCCGCCATGGCGTCGGCGACGGATTCGAGTGCAGGCGCTGCGGCGACGGCCAGCTGGTTCGACAGCCCCCGCCAAATCAGTCCGAGACGGGAAATGGCGTCGTTCGTACGCTCGATCTGGTCGGCATCCTGCTCGGAGACGACGACACCGAAGGCGAGGACATCCTCCGTTGCCTGGCGCAGCGTCGCAGTGTCGATCCGGCTCATGGCGATGGAGCCTTCCTCGCCGAAGAGCTGCCCCGCGACAGCCGCGCGTTCGGCGGCGGGCACGAAGCCCTCGATGGCGGCGTTGATCGCACCGACGCGCTGGTCCAGCGGCAGGGCGATCAGCTCGCTGGCCGAGAGCCCCAGCCGCTCCAACGCATCGGCAGCGGGTCCGGTCCCGGCCGCCGCCTGGCTGAGACGGCGTGTCAGATCCTTTGTCGCCTGCTCGATGCCCGAAATGGAAACACCGGCCAGCTCGCCCGCACGCTCCAGCGTCTGGATCGAGGCGACGGTCGTGCCGAGCGACTGCGCCAGCTTCGCCTGCGCATCGACGGTCTGGAGGCCAGAGCGGATCATCGCCACGCTAGCGGCGGCGGCCGCTGCCACGGCGGCTGCGGCGGCCACACGCACCCTGCGCGAGAAGGCCGCGAGCCGGGTGTTCGCCGCTTCCATTTCTCGGCTGAGCCGCCCGAACCCCCGAGCGCCAGCTTCACCGACACCTTCCAGCTCGGCGCGCACCTGTCGGCCGCCGACGGCAGCAAGTCGGACAGAGACGCGCTTTTCAGCCATTGGAATGATCCATCTGTTCGTTGAGTTTCGCGACCATCACCGCCTCAACGACGGGCAGAAGTTCGGCCGCAGCGAGCGGTGGCAAGCCGAGCGCGTGCCCAAGCGCGAGCGCTGCCGACATGTCCCAGCCGATGACCGCGCCCGGCAGAACGCGGAGCTGGCCGCCGAGACGGTCGACCAGGTCCCAGACCTGCCAGCCTTCAATGGTGGTGGGTCGGTTCAGCCGCGCCGGGCAGTCTTTGCACGCTTCCGCGCAGGCTTGGCAGTATCGGTCGCCCCCGCCGAAGGACCACTCGGCAAGGACGCGGAGACGTTTTTTTCCTGTTCCAGCAGCAGGCCCTTCGAGACATAGGTTAGCTGGAAGGCCTCGAAGATCGGCCAGACGTCGAGCAATGCGTCGATGGCCTCGGGGCTCGGGCCTATCGCGTTGCCGTCGGCATCGCCGATGCCGTCCCAAGCGAGCACGGCCCTCCGCGCCAGCGCCTTGGCGAAGGCGACTGCGCGCTCCTCGTCGGAAGCGTCCTCTGGCACGGCCTCGACGGCGGGATCGCTGCGCGTCGCGACCATCAGCGCGGTAGTGAGCGGGCGCAGCTGCACCCGGACGCCGGGCGCGAGGTCATGCCAGCGGGGCGCGTTCGTCAGGTCGAGCGTCAGCATCAGTACGTCTCCACATCGTTCACGAGGGTGGCGGTGCACATCCGGCCGACGGTGCTGTCGCGGGCCGCCTGCCAGTCGAAAGTGGCCTGCACGCCCTGCGGCCCGGAAATTTCGATGCGCGGGCGCGGCAGGTAGACGGCGTGTACGGTGAAGGTGAAGCTCTCACCTGAAGGCAGCGCGTAGGCGAACTCAAGCTCACAGGGATCGCCGTTGATCGCCTGCGTCACCAGTGTGCTGTCGGCAAAGCGCACTTCAATGGAGCCGGTGAGCGCCGCGATGGACGGATCCGCGCCGTCGATGCGGCCGTCACTTCGGATGGTTTCGATGCGGTCGAGATTGTTGGCATAGGTGATGTCGGCCGAGACGACGTTGCCGAGGGCCGTGCTGTTCCGGGTAATGGATCCATTGAAATGGCCGAAGCGCTGTAGTTCGAGGGCGGCTGGCGTGCCTGCGCTGGTCGTCGTTCCGACAGTCTCTCCTTGCGCCACCAGCCGGGCCGTCGCGGTCAGCAGGCCAGACCGCTGCATCTGCCAATTGATCTGGTCGAGCACGCAGCCGGAATACATCGCAAATCGGGGCATCTCAGGCATGCCGGTCTCGATGGACATGCTGGGCAGCGTCCAAGAACCAGACTGAAACTCGTGCGTCCAAGGGCCGGTGCCGGTCGTGGCCGGATCACCAAAGGCAGCCTTCAACCAGAATCCGAAGGCCTCGGCGTCGAGCGGGACGACGACATCGCCATCGGCCGTCACCGCGTCCTTGATCGGTGCCAGCGGATCGCGGCCGTAGCCCAGCAGTTCCGAATTGAGCAGTGGCTGTTCCGCGCCGAGCGAGGTACTCGCAAAGGGCATTTTTGTGAACCCGCCCACCGGCGGCGTTCCATAGGTCGTCTCAAACGCAAGCGCCATTTGCGCCCGCGCCCCTTGGGCTCGTGCCATCTTGTTCTCCTTGGATTGTCGGGATCAGCTGAGTGGTTCAGCCGTTGAAAAGTGCAGGACCACCGGGATGACGGCCGCCTTCAAGCTGGCCGCGCCGTCGATGGGCAGATCGACTGGCCTCGGCGCTTCCGCCTCGACCCAGTCGCAGAGACCGCCCAGCGTCCGGTCGGCGGTGAGTGCCGCGCCGATGCTGGCGGTCAGCGTGTCGAAGGCGAGGTCACGGGTCGCACCCTGCACGATCGCCTCGATCTCGGCGCGGTGCTGGTAGTGGTAAGCGAGCGGCGACAGCGTCACCTCCGGATCGCCAGGCTCGCCGTCGCGCAGGATCAGCAGGCCGTTGGCTGGAATGCGCTCTGGCAAGACCTCACCGCGCAAGGCGGTGGCGGACAACGCCGAAAGCCGCGCGTGCAGCGCGGTGAGGATGGTTTCGCGGATGGTGGGCAACGGAGAACCTCAGTGTAAAGACGTACTTGCTGGATTGCCAAAGTCCCAATTTTCAAGCAGTTTCAGGAACATGCGCGTATCCGATATGATGAAGCCCGATGGGCGAGTGTTTCTTAAGAGCGAGTGGGGTCAGATCAGTGATGAGTGGCCCTGCGTATCCTTCACCAAACGGTCCGTAGGTGACCGGCTCAGGCGTGAGTTCTTGGCTGGGCGGGACGTCCTCGTTTACGTCGGCACAACCAGCACTGAAATGACGCGTCTGCCGGAACACCGCAGCCGCCTCATCTCGGCAGTGACCATCGAGCCCAACCAGATTCTTGAGACGCGCAAGATCGTGCCTCCGGACATCTGGGCGAACTCGAATGCGCACTGGGGCGATCGCTGGCCCCACTCGATGGCGGTGCTGGCAGCGGCCAACATGGTCGGGCCGCCATACCCGGCCGCACATGACACGATCCCAATCGCATACCGATCCTTCGCCGAGATCGCCAATAGGGGCGCTGTTGTCGAGGCGGAGGGCGCCGAGCGAGAGGCCGTTATGGCGCTCGAAATCGAACCAATCAGCCTGAACCTTCGGGAAGACGTTGCCAACTATCTCGAACTGCGCAGCAGTGTGTCGGCAGACGTCGAACCATCGGTCAAGCAAGAAGTCTACCGGATGGCGATGTTGATCATCGATCGCGTCAAACGCGGTGGTGAGACCGGAGTGAAGGTAAATCCGCAGCGATCGGCGCCTAACCTCTCGGATCTCAATTCTCTTCTTGTTCGCAGATGGGGCGAACAAGGCGGACTATGCGCCCTTTGTGGCGGCGCACTGGTCGCCGGTGGAGACAACAAGATGCTCCAGCCGTCCGCGGACCGAACTGACAGCACCAACGGTGCCTACGACGACGGGAATGTCGGGATCACACATCTCGCATGCAACCTGGCCAAGAACAAATTCGGTCTGGATGAGTTCGAGGACTGGCTGACAGTACTCAGGGGCGTCGATCTCTGATTTCCTGGCGCACCAGTTTGTAGCCGCTATCGGATTTTCCCCTCCACCCAATTCGCCACGATCAGCCCCGGCACGCCATCGAGCGCCCGTTCGGCATCCCGATCAAGGTTCAGCCGCTTCGGCAGCTTCACCTGAGGCACCAGCAGGAAGATCGGCGCGGTGACCTGGTTGCGGCCGGTTTTTGAGCGCGAGGCCACCGCTTGACCGCGTTTATTGATGCGGGCTCGGTCAGCGACGAGCAGGCTCGGACCTCGGCGGCGGTAGACGAAGCGCAAGCGCAGACCGCGCCGCCGTTCCCATTCGCCCGGGGTGATACGTCGGCCGCGCAGACCTCGGCCCGCAGCTTCGGTGGGGATCGCGAGATGGCTCTGTTGCACAAATCGGCTGAACGCCGAGTTTCCCCTTTCCCCGGGCGGACTTATCCTACGACTTCCGTGACGGGCATGCCGAGCGCGGTGTAGCCGTTCAGGACGGCAATGCGGACCTGGAGTTCCGCGACCTGGCGGTCGAAGTCCCGCGCCATGAGCCGCTGGCCCAGCAACTTCATACAATGCATTTTTGTCTCGACGCGGCTTCGGCGGTGGTATCCGCTCCATCGTCGCCAGAGTGCGCGGCCCAGGTATTTCGCCGCGCGCAAGGCCTCGTTTCGCGCCACGGCTCCGGCGGTGATCGTCTTCCAGGGCTTCGCGTTTTTGCGGGGCGGGATGACGGCATGGGCGCCGCGATCTGCAATCGCATCGTGGCATTTGCGCGTGTCGTAGGCGCCATCAGCCGTGACGCTACCGATTTCCTGGTCCTGCGGGATTTGGTCGAGAAGGTCGGGTAGGATCGGCGCATCACCGATGTGGCTCCCGGTGATTTCGACGGCCCGAACCTCCAGCGTTTCCTCATCAATCCCCAAGTGGATCTTGCGCCAGACGCGGCGTTTAGGGCCGCCATGCTTGCGGGCGTGCCACTCGCCTTCGCCCTCGACCTTGATCCCGGTGCTGTCTATCAACAGGTGCAACGGCCCCTTGGAGCCGCGGTATGGGATGTTGACGGCCAAGGTCTTCTGGCGGCGAGATAGCGTGCTGAAGTCGGGCACCGTCCAGTTCAGACCGACCAGCTGCAGCAGGCTCTCGACGAACCCGGTCGTCTGCCGGAGCGCCATGCCGAACAGCACTTTCATCGAGAGGCACGTCTGTATGGCGGCGTCGCTATAGCTCTGCTGGCGGCCACGCCTGCCTGTCGGCACGGCATCCCAGATCATCTCAGGGTCGAACCAGATCGTCAGCGAGCCCCGGCGCTTGAGCGCTTCATTGTAGGCTGGCCAGTTTCTGGTCTTGTAGGTCGGGGGTATGGGTCTGCTCATGCATCCCAGCTACCACGCTGGATTCACGAGATGAATCCCTCACGCGATTTGTGCAACAGAGCCCCCATTCTCTCAAGCAAACCATGATGACGAGCTAGAATTTCTGATGCCGTCCATGCTTGACAAGTTCTTCAAAGGCGGGGCCGAGGCAACATAGCAGGCTTAAAAAACTCCTTTAACGCAGAGAAGGCTTTTTCGGTGGTGTGATCCTGTCTCCTTTCGACAGGATGTAGTCAGCGATCTTATAGCCAAGCGGATGGGGCCCAGCCCACAGCATGTAGTAGATGGGAACGCCGCGTGTATTTCGCACGACGCTGGGCGACGAGGCATGTCCGAACAGATCCTTCAGACGACCGACATAGTAATTGAGCAGCCTCTGCGCCGCATCGTCCACCTTGTGGCGAGTTGTGTCCCCAAACAGATCCGTCTGCTCGGCATAGACAAGGTCTTCCCAATCCGTGCTGCCAAAACAGCCATTCAATCCGGTCCGCCAGTTGTCGGGGATATCCCCAGAGCGCGTGATCAGCCGGTTGATTGCCATACCCAGTGGAAAGTTGATGATGACCTCAAAATTCTTGGTGGCAGCGAGCGCTGCGACAGTCTGCCAGTCCAGGTGCGGACCATAGGGATCCAGAAAGGCCACCCCTTTGGTATTTCGGCCGCTGAGCCTCGGTGCCAATCTCTGGATCAGGCCGTTGGCGTCGCCGACATGCACGTTGATCTTGCGTTCAGGAAAGTCTGACTGAAGCCCATTCAACAGTGCGGCCCGTCCAGCGTCGGCATCGAAAAAGTAGTATTGTGAAAAGGGGTTTTCGAGGCCGAGGGCGCGTCGCGGAGATCCTTCGATGAACTCCTCCTCTGACCGCATGAACTCATCGTCGATGAGTTGAATGTCCTCTTCGTCAGCATCAGTCCAGGCGGTGCGAATTTTTGAACGCCCGGCACCGGCGAACGCATCGATGTAGATCAGGTCAAATGACTGCTTCTTGAGAGCCATCGTGTAGGCGTGAAGATAGGCTTCGAGCCCATCCAGCTTTTGCCTGGCCCACGGCCCTACCGTGTTTTCAACATGCGATTTCTTCAAAGAAACTCGTACTCCGCGCAAAATGGTTCATGCTGAAATTTGGTCCAATATCGGCTTTGGCACGATCTGCCATGGGAAGCCGTTCCACTCCTCACCATCAAGAAGGCGACCGCCAGACTTTGGCCGTGGACCACCCCATTGTTTGAAGAAAAACGCCACATCGTCACGCGCACAGATTTCGCGAAGCTGGCGTGCCCAGCTCTCGTCCATCGCGCGTGCGCGCGGGCCGCTTTCGCCACCCACAATAGCCCAGGCAATGCCTCTCAGATCGACATCCCCAATAGCCCCGAGCAAAGGCTCAAACGAAATGAAGCGGGCTTCGGAGTTGATCTGCTGCAAATGCTCAATGCGACTTGCATGCGCCGCGTCCTCTACCGACACGCCCAGCCAGATGTGGCGTGGAACTGGCCCGCCGTCATATCGCTTGCGTATGTAGTTGCGCATGAGTGAACTGCGTTTGGTCAGAACCTGATAGACATGCCAATCCGCGTGCTCCATGGCGTCGAACACCCGGTCGATGTATGCTCGGTCTATTGCCTTGTGGAAGAGGTCGCTCATCGAGTTGACAAAGATCATCCGCGGCTTTTTCCAAAGCGCTGGCTGTCGTAGCCTTGATGGCCAGAGTTTCAGATCGAAACCTTGTTCGTATGGATGGTCTGGTATGCCACGCCAACGCTCTGCAAAACGCTCCGCGTAGCAGTTGTCACATCCCGGACCGACTTTGGTGCAGCCCGTAACCGGGTTCCACGTCGCGTCCGTCCACTCTATCTGTGACTTCTGGGCCAACTGCTCGCCTCATACTTTTTTGACATCTTAGCACGAGGCTGACTCAGCACAAAGCGCGAACGGTTACAGCGTTTTCATTTGGAAGCTGGAGTGGCTACACAATCATCGCAGATCAATTGTTCGATCTCGGTCCCGTCCGGCATCCGGATGAACTTGTGAAATTTCTGAGCTGCGTTGTTCCAGAAAATGCCGCCTCTCCAATGCCTTACATCTGATAACCGGAATGGCTGCGGTTAACAGGTCCGGAGAATATCAGCCCGGAGAGAATGTGTGTGCGCCTTTCGGAGCGTGGGCCGGTTATCAGCCCAACCCGCATAACCCTCGAAAACAACGGAAAATTCCGGCCGAAGCCGGATCGGGAGAACGCTTTCGCTGGGTCAAGTGGCGGAGACGAAGGGATTCGAACCCTCGAGACGGTTTCCCGTCTACTCCCTTAGCAGGGGAGCGCCTTCGACCACTCGGCCACGTCTCCGCCGACGGGTATAGCCAAGCACGCATGGGATTTACAAGGTGAAAAACCCAGAAATTCATGGGCACGGGCGGAAAACCGGAAGTCTTTGAAAAGACGTTGGAAACAGGTGGATTTTCGGACTTTCGTGCAGGGCAGTGAAAAAGCGGGCGCCAAAGGGGCGCCCGCCTGGTTGGAGAGGATCGCAAAGGGCAGGGTTATTGCAGATCGCCCGGCAGCAGCGCGTCGGGCATGTTCTGGTAACAAACCGGGCGCAGGAAGCGGCGGATCGCCAAGGTGCCGACCGAGGTCGCGCCAAAGTTGGTCGAGGCCGGGTAGGGGCCGCCGTGGACCATGGCGTCGCAGACCTCGACCCCGGTGGGAAAGCCGTTGGCCAGCACGCGGCCTGCCTTGCGCTCCAGCACCGGCATCAGTTTGCGGCCCAGATCGGTGTCGCCGTCGTCCATGTGCAGGGTGCAGGTCAGCTGTCCTTGCAGGCTGCGGGCCATGGCCAGCATCTCGGCCTCGTCCTCGACGCGCACGATCAGGCCAAGCGGGCCAAAGACCTCTTCGCCAAGGGCGTGGTTGGCCAGCCATTCCTTGCCCGTCGTGGCGTAAAGGTAGGGCGTGGCATTGCGCAGATCACAGGTGCTGGTCAGCAGTTCCTGAACACCGGCAGACCCGGCAACCCGGTCGCGGCCCGCGCGGTAGGCGGCGGCGATGCCATCGGTCAGCATGGTCTGGGCGCCCATCGGCTCCAACGCCTTGGTCGCGGCCTCGATAAAGGCATCGGCGTCGGGGCCGTTGATGACCACGGAAATGCCGGGGTTGGTGCAGAACTGGCCTGCGCCCATGGTCAGCGACCCGGCCCAGCCAGCGGCCAGATCAGCGCCGCGTGCGGCCAGGGCCGAGGGCAGCAGGAACATCGGATTGACGCTGCCCAGCTCGCCGAAGAAGGGGATCGGATTTTCGCGCTGTGCGCACAGGTCAAACAGCGCGCGGCCTCCGCCAAGCGAGCCGGTAAAGCCCACGGCGTTGATCAAAGGATGCTGGACCAGGGCGGTGCCGACGTCACGCTTGCCGCCCTGGATCAGGCTGAAGACACCGGGATGCATGCCGCATTTCTGGATGGCGGCGTGGACGGCTTCGGCGATGATTTCGCCGGTGCCGGGGTGGGCGCTGTGGCCCTTGACCACGACGGGGCAGCCCGCGGCCAGCGCGCTGGCGGTGTCACCGCCCGCGGTCGAGAAGGCCAGCGGAAAGTTCGACGCGCCAAAGACGGCGACGGGGCCGATCGGGCGCTGGACCATCTTCAGGTCGGGCCGGGGCAGGGGCGCGCGATCGGGCAGGGCCTGATCGTGGCGGCGATCCAGGTAATCCCCGGCAAGGATGTGCGAGGCGAACAGGCGCAGCTGACCGGTGGTGCGGCCGCGTTCGCCCATAAGGCGGGCTTCGGGCAGGCCGGTTTCCTCGGTGCCGATCTGGGTGATCGCCTCGGCGCGGGCTTCGATTTCATCGGCGATGGCGTTCAGGAAGTCTGCGCGCTGCTGACGGCTGGAATAGCCATAGGTCCAGAACGCCTCTTCTGCGGCCTGAACTGCCTTGTCGACCAGCGCCGGGGTGCCGACGCTGAAATCATGCGCCGCGCCATGGGCCGGTTCGGATTGGAAGGTGTTTTCCCCGGCGATCCATTCACCAGCGATCAGGTGTTTTCCGTGCGGTGTAAAAGTCATGTCGCGTCTCCCTTATTTGCCCCATTTCAGGGCAATCAAATCCAATTCCCGGGCCAGTGACAACAGGCGGTCCTTGGTGCGCTGGCTCATGGGTTTCAAAGGATGGCGTACATGGTCGGACCCGATCACGCCACCCTCCATCATCACGGTCTTGGTGGCGCGCAGCCCGCACTGGCGGTTTTCATGGTTGATCAGCGGCAGGCAAAGCTTCCATTGAGCCAGCGCCGCGTCATGGTTGCCTGCAAGGTATTGCGTCACGATGGGGCGGATCTTTTCGGGTTGCAGCCCGCTGGTCATGGTGCCGGTCGCGCCTGCGTCCAGATCGGCCAGCAGGGTCACAGCCTCTTCACCGTCAAACGGCCCGACGATGTCCTTGCCGCCCGCCTCGATCAGCGCCGCCAGCTTGTCGGCGGCGAACGGGGTTTCGATCTTGAAATAGCTGAAATTCTCGATCTGCTTCGCCATCTGTACCAGCAGCGGCACGGGCAGCGACACGCCAGACAGCGGCGCGTCCTGCACCATGATCGGAATGTCGATGGCGTCAGAGACCGCCTGAAAATGTTCCACAATGCCGTCAGGGCCGGGGACAAGGCCGACGCCGTGGTAGGGCGGCATCATCATGATCATGCTGGCGCCCATGGCCTGCGCGGCGCGGGCGCGTTCGATCACTATGCCGGTGTAGAAATGGCTGACGGTGACGATCACGGGCACCCGGCCCGCGACCTGTTCAAGGCTGATGCGCATCACCGTGGCGCGTTCTTCGTCCGACAGCAGGAACTGTTCGGAATAGTTGGCAAGGATGCAGATCGCGTCGACCCCCTGGTCGATCATGCAATCCATGACACGGCGGCAGCCCTCTTGATCAAGCGAACCATCGGCGTGAAAGGGCGTGGGGGCGACGGGCAGAATACCGGTAAGCGGTTGTTTCAAAACTCTCTCCTCAGAAAACGAAGGGGGCGACGGTCTTGCGCTGCCCCAGCATGAAGGCATCGGCCACATGCACGAGCGGGGCCAGATCCATGTCGATGGCGCCGGCCTGCACAAGGGCGGCCATCTGCGCGTAAAGGCGGGGGTATTCGCCGGACGGGGTGGCATCGGTGGCGCTGGACTGGACCGCGTTCAGCACCATGCGCGCGCCGCCGTCCTGCAAGGTCAGGGTGCCTGCGTCGGTTGCCACCTCGATCTGCCAGATGTCGCGGGTTTCCTCGCGCCAGTCGAATTCGGCGCTGGTATGGCCCGAGAACGCCAACCGCGCCGCGATGGGCGTCTGACGGTTTTCCGGGAACTCCAGCAACGCGCCGGTCAGATGCACCGGGGCGGGCAGGATTTCGGTCAGGATCGACAGGGCATTGATGCCGGGATCAAAGACGCCCATGCCACCGGGTTCGAACACCCAGTCCTGCCCGGGGTGCCATTTGCGCACGCTTTCGCGCCAGGTGATATGCGCGCGCGTCACCCTCTTGTCCGCCAGCCAGGCCTTGGCCGCGGGCACCTGGTCGGCGCAGCGCGAATGCCATGTGGCGAACAGGCTGACGCCCTGCGCGCGCGCCATGCTTTCCAGCGCATGGCATTCGGCCAGCGACGCCCCGGGCGGTTTTTCCAGCATCACGTGCCGCCCCGCCAGGATCGCGGCGCGGGCATAGTCAAAGCGCGGCACCGGCGGCATGCAAAGCGAGACGACGCGGATATCGGGCCGCGCCTCAAGCAGCTGTGCGAAATCGGTAAAGGCCTCGACCCCCTCGACCGAGCCGTGGCGCGAACAGGTGGCGGCCAGTTCCCAATCGGGGCTGGCCTTGATGGCGGGCACGTGCTGATCCAGCGCGATCTTGCCCACACCGACGATGGCGATCTTCATCAATGCGAATCCTTTCCCACCGGCGCGCCGCGACAGCCCTTGAGGAAATCCAGATCGGCCCCGGTATCGGCGCCTTCGACATGGGCCTGGTGCAGCCAGGCATAGCCGCTGGGCGCGCGGTCGTGGTTCGGGGTCCATTCCGCCAGACGCGCGGCCAGTTCGCCCTCCGAGATGTCCAGATGCAACCGGCGGGCGGGCACGTCGACCTCGATCATGTCGCCATTGCGCACCACGGCCAAGGGTCCGCCAGCGGCAGCCTCGGGCGAGGTGTGCAGGATCACGGTGCCATAGGCGGTGCCGGACATGCGCGCATCAGAAATGCGGATCATGTCGGTGATCCCCTTTTTCAACACCTTGGGCGGCAGGCCCATGTTGCCGACCTCGGCCATGCCGGGATAGCCCTTGGGGCCGCAGTTCTTCAGGACCATGATGCAGGTCTCGTCGATGTCCAGCGCGTCATCGTCGATCTTGGCCTTGTAGTCGTCGATATCCTCGAACACCACGGCGCGGCCGCGATGCTGCATCAGGGCAGGGGTCGCGGCCGAAGGTTTCAGCACCGCCCCCTTGGGCGCAAGGTTACCCTTCAGCACCGCGATGCCGCCCTGCTGGGTCAGCGCCTTGTCCAGCGGCAGGATCACATCCTCGTTCCAGTTCTTCGCGGTCTTGACCTCGTCCCAGATGGTTTCGCCGGATACGGTCAGCGCGTCCTTGTGCAGTTTGCCGGCCTCGCCCAGCCGTTTCAGCACGACGGGCAAGCCGCCAGCATAAAAGAACTCTTCCATCAGGTATTTGCCCGAGGGCATCAGGTTCACGATGGTCGCCACGTCGCGCCCGCAGCGGTCCCAGTCGTCCAGCGTGATGTCGACGCCGACCCGGCCCGCGATGGCCAGCAGGTGCACCACCGCATTGGTCGACCCGCCAATCGCGCCGTTGCAGCGGATGGCGTTTTCAAAGGCCGCCTTGGTCATCACGTCCGATGGTTTCAGGTCATCCTTGACCATCTGCACGATGCGCCGCCCGGAGATCTGCGCCATCACGCGGCGGCGGCTGTCGACCGCCGGAATGGCGGCATTGCCCGACAGCGCCATGCCAAGCGCCTCGGCCATGCTGGCCATGGTGCTGGCGGTGCCCATGGTGTTGCAGGTGCCGCTGGAGCGGCTCATGCTTTGTTCGGCCTCGAGGAATTCGTCCTGGGTCATCTCGCCGGCCTTGACCGCCTCGGAGAATTTCCAAAGGTGGGTGCCTGACCCGACACGCTCGCCCTGGAAATAGCCGTTCAGCATGGGCCCGCCGGTCACCACGATCGACGGCAGATCGCACGAGGCAGCGGCCATCAGCAGGCTTGGCGTGGTCTTGTCACAGCCCACCATCAGCACGCAGCCGTCCATCGGCTGGCCGCGGATCTGCTCTTCGATCGACAGGGCGGCGAGGTTGCGGAACATCATGGCGGTGGGGCGAAAGGTGTTTTCCGAGGCCGAAAAGACCGGAACCTCGACCGGAAAGCCGCCTGCCTCCCATATGCCGGCCTTTACCTTTTCGGCCAGCTCGCGCAGGTGGCCATTGCAGGGGGTCAGGTCAGACCAGGTGTTGAGCACGCCGATCACCGGGCGTCCGTCGAACAGATCGTCGGGATAGCCTTGGTTTTTCAACCACCCCCGGTGATAGATCACATCGCGGCTGGTGCCGCCGTACCATGCCTGCGAGCGCAGTTTGCGCGGCCATTGTGCCGGTTTGAATGACATGCTGTCCCCCTGGTTGTCCCCATGGGGAATATCAGGGTCTGGGCATATCATTCAAATTCAGTTACGGGGCAGTGGCATTGCAAAAATGGTATGTCCTCTATGTCGCTGCAACATCGTCTGAAACCATCGCACCTGCGGTTGATCCTGCGGATCGCCGAGGCCTCCAAGCTGCAGATCGCGGCCGAGGCGTCCGGCATGTCGCAGCCCGCCGCCTCGCGGTTGTTGTCCGAGATCGAGGCAGAGGTGGGCGCGCCGCTGTTCCAGCGCCTCCCCAGGGGCATGGTCCCGACGCGCGAAGGCGTGGCCTTTGTCAAACACGCGCGGGCGATCCTGGCGCAATATGACACGCTGGAAAGCGAACTGGGCCAGTTGGGACGCGGGCAGGCGGGGGCGGTGCGCATCGGATCGGTCACCGGGCCGGCGGTGGGCTGCCTTGTGCCGGCACTCAAACAGGTTCGCGATGAAGCCCCGGACATCGAGGTCACGGTCGAGGTGGCGCCCTCGGTCGACCTGGTGCGCGGGCTGGAAGAGGGACGGTTCGATTTCATTCTGGCGCGGTTTCCACCGGGGCACGATGCGCGCGCCTTTGCTGCCCAGCCAGCCCGGACCGAGGCGGTGGCCTTGCTGGCCCGCTCCGATCATCCGCTGGCCGCCGCCCCGCGCGCGCGCCTGAAGGACCTGGCGCGGTTCGACTGGGTCATGCAGGAACGCGGGTCGCCGATCCGCCAGGCGGTCGAGGCGGCGTTTCGGGCGCGCGGCCTGGCCGAGCCTGCGCGGGTGACCAACAGCGCATCGCTGCTGGTGGCCCTGGCCATGGTCGAAGCCGGAGAGACCATCGCCCCGATGACCCGCGAGGCGGCCGAGCTGTTGATCCGAATGGGCGCGCGATGTGCCTGTCTGAAGCCCGAAGACAGCATGACGGTCGCGCCCTATTTCGTGATCCGCAACCGGTCGCAGGCCCCGACGCGCGCGGTCGAACGGGTCATGGCCGAGGTGATGCGCAGGTTGTAGCGGGCCCGCTGTCCGGCGCTCTTTCGGCTGCGCCGAAATTCGCCCCGCCCACCGTCCCGCTGGCCGTCGCGCCCGTGGCCCGCGCGGGTCGTCAGACGCCCAGAAGGTCCTGCGCCACATCCGCCGTGATCTGGTCCATGCGCCCGCTCCAGACCGAGCGCCCGCGTTCAAGGATCACCGCCCGGTCGCAGACCTGCCCCAGTTCCCTGAGCGATTTGTCGATGATCAGCAGCGCCATTCCGCTGTCCTGTTTCAGCCTGCCGACGGCCTGCCAGATTTCCTGCCGGACGATGGGGGCCAGCCCCTCGGTCGCTTCGTCCAGGATCAGCAGGCGCGGGTTGGTCATCAGGGCGCGGCCAATCGCCAGCATCTGCTGTTCGCCCCCCGACAGGCTGCGCGCCACCTGATCGGCGCGTTCGGTCAGGCGCGGGAACAGCGCGCCGACGGTTTGCACGGTCCATGGGCCGGGGCGGGCGGTGGCCACAAGGTTTTCTGCGACCGTCAGATCGGCAAAGCAGCGCCGCCCTTCGGGGACCAGTCCGATGCCCAGCCGCGCGGCGCGGTGCGCGGGCAGCGCGTGCAGATCCTGCCCGGCGAACTGCAGCCCCCCGGTCGATGCCATCATCCGGCAGATGCATTTCACCGTGGTCGATTTGCCCATGCCGTTGCGGCCCATCAGCGCCAGGGCTTCGCCTTCGGCCAGGGTCAGGTCGACGCCGAACAGGGCCTGGCTGGCGCCATAGCGTGCGGCCAGGTTTTGCAAGGATAACAGGGTCATGCCTGATCCCCCAGGTAGGCGTCCCGCACCGCCGGATTGGCGCGGATTTCCGCGACCGTGCCGGTGGCGATGATGCGGCCATAGACCAGCACGCTGATCCGGTCAGCCAGGGCAAAGACCGCGTCCATGTCGTGTTCGACCAGCAGGATCGGAGCCTGCCGGCGCAGCCCGTCCAGAAGCCGCGTCAACCGGGCCGATCCTTCGGTGCCCAGCCCGGCCATGGGTTCGTCCATGACAAAGGCGCGCGGGCGCAGGGTCAGCGCCACCGCCACTTCGAGCAGGCGGCGCTGGCCGTGCGAAAGCTCGGCGGTGCGGGTGGCCAGGTGGTCCTGCAGGCCGACCCTCTCAAGCGCGGATGTGGCAGCAGCGCGCAGCGCGGGGTCGCCCAATGCCGGGCGCAGGAATCGCCAGGGCCGGCCGCTGGCCCCCAGCGCACCCAGCAGGGCGTTTTGCAGCACCGTATCCTCCATCGCCAGCTGGCTGATCTGGAAGGTGCGGCCAAGACCGGCGCGGGCGCGCTGCGGCGGCGCGGCATGGGTCACGTCCTGGCCGTTCAGCAGTACCTGCCCGTTGTCCGGCGTCAGGGCGCCGCTGATCTGGCCGATCAGGGTGCTTTTGCCCGCGCCGTTGGGGCCGATGATGGCGTGGATCTCGCCCGGGCGCAGGGTGATCGAAACATCGTCGGTCGCCTTCAGGGCTCCAAAGCTTTTGAAAAGGCTACGGGTTTCAAGGATGGCGTCAGTCATGCGCTTTGCTCCGCCCCGCCAGAAGGCCGATCAACCCGCCCTTGGCGAACAAAACGATCAGCAGCAGCAGAAGGCCAAGGAAGACGTGCCAGTAATCCGACAGGCCGCCCAGCCAGTGTTCCAGCGCGACGAACAGCGCGGCGCCCGCTACGGGGCCAAACAACCGCGCGGTGCCGCCGATGATGATGAACACGATGATTTCGCCCGACAGCTGCCAGCTGAACATGGTCGGGCTGACAAAGCGGTTGAGATCGGCGAACAGCGCCCCGGCCAGCCCGGTGATCGCCCCCGACAGGGTAAAGGCGACAAGGCGCAGGCGAAACGGGTCAAGCCCAACGGCGCGCACCCGTTCCGGCACCTGCCGCGCGGCGTTCAGCGCCAGGCCAAAGGGCGACCGGATCAGCAGGGCGTTCAGCGCCAGCACAAGGCAAAGCAGCCCAAGGCAGAGACCGTAGAACTGGATCGGCACCAGCGTGTTCAGCCCCGGAAACCCGTTGCGGACATAAATCGACATGCCGTCCTCGCCGCCATAGGCCGACCAACTGATCGAGAAGAAATAGAACATCTGGCCAAAGGCCAGCGTGATCATGATGAAATAGACGCCCGAGGTGCGCAATGACAGCAGCCCGATGACCAGCGCAGCAAAGGCCGAGGTCAGCGTCGCCACCAGCCAGATCACGGGCATCGACCTGGTGCCCTGGATCGTAAAGGGCCAGTCCGTCAGCGGGGTGTAGTTCTGCGCATGATAGGCCAGGATACCCATGGAATAGCCGCCAATCCCGAAAAACACCGCGTGACCCAGGCTGACTAGTCCGCCGATCCCCAACGCGATGTTCAGCCCCACCGCAGCCAGCGCCAGGATCACGGCGCGGGTGGCCAGGGTGATGGTGAACGGTTCATCCGCGATGACGGCCCATGCCGGCACGGCGATCAGCCCCAGCAGGAGGGCGGCGTTGATCAGGGCTTCGCGGTTCATGTGCGGGCCCCGTACAGGCCGGTGGGCTTCCAGATCAGCACCATCGCCATCAGGATGTAGATCGACATCGAGGCCAACGAAGCCCCCGTTTGCGTCGCGGCGGCGGGCTGCATGAACAGCTTGAACAGGGCAGGCAGGAAGACGCTGCCAAGCGTGTCGGTCAGCCCTACCAAAAGCGCGCCGACCAGCGCGCCCTTGATGCTGCCGATGCCGCCGATCACGATGACGACAAAGGCCAGGATCAGCACCGGTTCGCCCATGCCGACCTGCACCGACTGGATCGCGCCAACCAGCGCACCGGCAAGGCCCGCCAGCGCCGCGCCAAGGGCAAAGACCACGGTATAAAGCCGGTCGATATCGACGCCGAGGGCGGCAACCATTTCGCGGTCATTTTCACCGGCACGGATGCGGATGCCAAGGCGCGTGCGGGCGATCAGCCAGAACAGCCCGGCGGCGACGATCAGGCCAATGGCGATCAGCGCAAGGCGATAGGCGGGGTACTGGATGCCAAAGGGCAGGGCGACGGGCCCCGCCAGCGCGCCGGGCACCTCGAGGTACAGGGGGAACGATCCGAACAGCCAACGCGTGCCTTCGGAAAAGATCAGGATCAGCGCAAAGGTGGCCAGCACCTGGTCAAGGTGGTCGCGGTTGTACAGCCGCCGGATCACCAGCAGCTCGATCAGCGCGCCCGCCGCCGCGGCGCCCGCCAGCGCCGCCGCCAGCCCAAGCGCAAAGGAGCCCGTCGCCCCGGCCACGGCAGCGGCGCAAAAGGCCCCCACCATGTAAAGCGAGCCATGGGCAAGGTTGATCAGCCCCATGACGCCAAAGATCAGGGTCAGGCCCGCCGCCATCAGGAACAGCATGATGCCGAATTGCAGCCCGTTCAGGACTTGTTCGGCCAGAAGGATCAGGGACATGGGGGGGACCTGTCGGGAGACCGGGGCATGGCCCCGACCTGCAAAGCGTGGTGTTGCGTTGAGCGGTGGTCAGCAGAGGCAAAGGGCGCATCGGCCCGCGTCGGCCGGGGCGATGCCCCGGCCACCGGTGTTACATCTTGCACTCGGCGCCGTAGGGATCGGCATAATCCTCGGCGGCGGTGCCGATGATCTTGTTCGTCACCACGTCGCCTTCCTTGACGACCTCCCGCATATAGATGGTCTGGATCGGGTGGTGGTTGGGCGCAAACTTGAACGACCCGCGCACCGACTGGATATCCCCCTCCATCAGGGCCGCGCGGAAGGCATCCGCATCGTCCACATCCGCCTTGGCCGAGGCCGACACCAAAAGCAGCCCGGTGTCAAAGCCCTGCGCCGCATAAAGCGAGGGCAGGCGGCCGTATTTCTCGGTGAATGCGGCGACGAATTCGGCGTTGCCGGGAACGTCCAGATCCTTGGACCAATGCGCGGTGTTCTTGACGCCCAAGGCGGCATCGCCGATGGCCCCCAGAATGCCCTGGTCAAAGCTGAACGCAGGCCCCATGACCGGCGTTTCGGCGCCCGAGCCTGCGTATTGCTTCATGAAGGAAATCCCCATGCCGCCGGGCAGGAAGTAGTAAAGCAGGTCAGCGTCAGATGCCTTGATCTGCGCGATCTCGGCGGCATAGTCGGTCTGGCCCAGCTGGGTATAGACCTCGGCCGTGACCTCGCCTGCGAAGCCGCGCTTGAAGCCGGTGATCGCATCCTTGCCCGCCGGATAGTTCGGCGCCATCACAAAGACGCTTTTGGCGCCGTCCTGCGCCGCATAGGCGCCGGCCGCCTCGTGAAAGGCATCGTTCTGCCAGGCGATGTTGAAATAGTTCGGATGGCACCCGGCCCCGGCCAGTTGCGACGGCCCCGCGTTGGGCGACAGGTAGAATTTGCCCTGCGCGGTCACCGAGGGCACCACCGCCATGGCAAGGTTCGACCAGATGATGCCGGTCAGCACGTCGACCTTTTCCGATTGCACCATCTTGTCGGCCAGTTGCACCGCGACGTCCGGTTTGCGCTGGTCGTCCTCGATCACCACTTCGATATCGTCGCGGCCCGATTGTTCGATCGCCAGCATGAAGCCGTCGCGCACGTCGATGCCAAGGCCCGCGCCGCCGCCCGAAAGCGTGGTGATCATGCCGACCTTGACCTCGGCCGTGGCCATCGAGGCAAGCGCCGCCAGCGCCGTTCCCAGCGCAACTGTCTTGAGTTTCATGGTTTTCCTCCCAAAGAATTCGCTTTTCAGAACGCGCGGAATGTCAGCGTCGTCAGGGTGCGCTCGATTCCGTCGATGTCCAGCAGCTTGTCATTGATGAATTTGCCCACATCCTCGCCCTCGGGGATGTAAAGTTTGACCAGCAGGTCATATTCGCCGCTGGTCGAGTACAGCTCGGAATGGATTTCGCGAAGAACGATGTCGCTGGCCACCCGGTAGGCGGTTCCGGGACGGCACCGAATTTGGATGAATACGCAGGTCATCTGACTGATCTCCTTGGCCCTGGCATGTCTCAGGGGCGGAGTTGACCGCAATTCGTTCCGGGTTTCCAGCCCTTTATCGGCGCGGGGCTTGTTCCGCGGGCCGGGATGTGGACAGTTGTCCGCAAAACCACGAGGACATGCGCATGACCACCACAGCCCTGTCAGACACCATTTGCGAGCTGGGCGAGGGGCCGCTTTGGCACCCCGAGCGCGAAACGTTCTTCTGGTTCGACATCATGGGCCGCAAGCTGTTCGAACATGACGGCGCGGCGCAGCGGCACTGGGATTTCGACCGAGAGGTCTCGGCCGCCGGATGGGTCGACCGGGGGCGGCTGCTGGTGGCCACGGCGCGCGACCTGATCCTGTTCGATCTGGAAACAGGGCAGGAAAGCCATGTGGTCGATCTGGAGGCGGACAACCCCCTGACCCGTTCGAACGATGGCCGGGCCGATCCACAGGGCGGGTTCTGGATTGGCACCATGGGCTATCAGGCGCAGCCCGGTGCCGGGGCGATCTATCGGTTCTACCGGGGCGAATTGCGCCAGCTTTATCCTGGGATCACGATCCCCAACGCCATCTGCTTTGCCCCGGACGGGCGGCAGGCCTATTTCACCGACACGGCAGACAAGGTGATCCGCCGGGTCGCGCTGGACGGCGATGGCTGGCCAGCGGGCGACCCCGTGGATTGGCTGGACCTTGGCCCCGAAGGCATCAACCCGGACGGGGCGGTTGTCGATGCCGATGGCAATTTCTGGAATGCACAATGGGGCGCCGGGCGCGTGGCCTGCTATGATCCGCAAGGCCGGCTGGAAATGGCGCTGCGGCTGCCCGCGACGCAGACGACCTGCCCGGCCTTTGGCGGGCCGGGGCTGATGCGGTTGCTGGTGACCTCGGCGGCGGGCGGCGCGCCTGCGGATGACAAGGGGGCCGGCAAGACCTATGTCATCGACACGCTGGCGCGCGGCCAGCAGGAACACCGGGTCATTCTGTAAACAAGGGGCACTGCAATGACACATCATGGTGACGCGCTGCGCAGCGGTGAAACGGCGCTAAAGGCGCAATTGCCCGAAAACGCCGGGCTGTCCTTTGTCGGGGTGATCCACACGCCGTTCAAGACGCGTGACGATTGTCCGCGTCAGGGCGACATGGAGGGGCCCGATTGCACGATCGAGCTTGACCCAAGGCTGGAGCCCGCGCTGGAGGGGATCGAACGCTTTGAAACGCTTGAGATCCTGTATTGGCTGCACAAGGCGCGGCGCGATCTGCTGACGCAAAGCCCACGGTCCGACGGCGCGGTGCGCGGCACCTTTGCGCTGCGCTCGCCGCTGCGGCCCAATCCCATCGGCACCTCGCGGGTGCGACTGGTCGCGCGGACAGGCAATGTGCTGACGGTGCGCGGTCTGGATTGCCTTGACGGAACGCCCTTGCTGGACATCAAGCCGGACCGCTGCGGCTATACGGTGCAGGCGCCGCCCAAACCCGCCGGGTGATTTATCGCGCTGCCTGCTTTTTGGGCTTTGCGCCCGTTTTGCGGGCATCAAGGGCGTGCTCCCCCTGCAAATCCCGCCCCGTATCCGGCGAAATCCCCGCCGCGCCTTGAGGCTGGGCATGGGGCGCTGAAACTTCCGGCAACTTGCCGGAGGACCCTGCCATCCCCTACGACCAGACATCCCGCGCGGCCCCGGCCGCCAGCCTGCCGCAAAGGGCGCGCGGACAGGCGCATCTGTCGGTGCGGACGCGCGCAGGGGCGTCGGTGCTGGGTGATCTGCACATGTCCGGTAGCAGCAAACTACTGTTCCCGCGCGCCCGCGGCGCGGAGCTTGACGCGGTTTACCTGAACTCGGCGGGCGGTGTGACGGGCGGCGACCGTTTTGCGCTGTCGGCAACGGTGGACGAGGGCGCGGCCCTGCGCATGACCACGCAAGCGGCCGAGCGGATCTATCGCGCCGCGCCGGGCGCCCCGGGGCATGTCAGCACAAGGCTGACGGCGCATCCGGGCGCGCAGATCACCTGGCTGCCACAGGAAACGATTATTTATGACGGCGCTTCGCTTGACCGGCGGTTGACCATCGACCTGGCGCAGGATGCGCGGCTGCTGGCCTGCGAAGTGCTGGTCTTTGGCCGCCGTGCCATGGGCGAGGCGGTGCACGAGCTGTTCCTGCGCGACCGGATTGACCTGCATATTGGCGGCGCGCTGGCCTTTGCCGACCGGCTGCGGCTGGACGGCGACGCGGCAGCGGTTCTGAACCGGGCCGCCGTGGCGGATGGGGCGATTGCCGTGGCCTCGGTCCTGTGTGCCGCGCCGGGGATCGGCGGGCGGCTGGACCATCTGCGCGAGCTTCTGCCGCCTCAGGCTGGCGGCTCGGCCCTGACCGAAGACCTGGTGTTCCTGCGCCTTCTGGCCCCGGACAGCTTTGAATTGCGCAAGACCCTTGTGCCGCTGCTGCATGAGCTGGCGCAGGACGATCTTCCCCGACCCTGGATGCTGTGAAAGACGAAGCCGATGAACCTGACCCCCCGAGAAAAAGACAAACTGCTGATTGCCATGGCCGCCGAAGTCGCCCGCAAGCGGCTGGCGCGCGGCGTCAAGCTGAACCACCCCGAGGCGATTGCCCTGATCACCGATGCGGTGGTCGAGGGCGCGCGCGACGGGCGCACGGTGGCGCAGATGATGCAGGCGGGCGCGCAGGTGATCACCCGCGATCAATGCATGGAAGGCGTGCCCGAGATGATCCCCGAGGTGCAGGTCGAGGCGACCTTTCCGGATGGGACCAAACTGGTGACGGTGCACCAGCCGATCCGTTGAATTTGAGTATTTGGACCAAGAAGAAGCACGAAGGACAAGACCATGAGCAAACTGATGATTGCCGCCGTTGTCGCATTGGCCGCTGGCCCCGCACTGGCCCATTCCGGCGCGCATCTGCATCCGCATGACGGCGCGCATTGGCTGAGCGTCGTGGCCGCGTTGGCGGTGCTGGCCTTGGCTGGCGGCGTGGCCCTGGCCCGGGCGCGCAAATGATCCCCGGAGAGTTGATCCCGGCCGAGGGCGATCTGACCCTGAACGCCGATCGCGTGGCGATCACCCTGATGGTGGCCAATACCGGCGACCGGCCGGTTCAGGTGGGCAGCCATTACCACTTTGCCGAGGCCAATGCTGCGCTTGATTTCGACCGGGCCGCGGCGCGCGGCATGCGGCTGGACATCGCCGCCGGAACCGCCGTGCGGTTCGAGCCGGGCCAGCGCCGCGAGGTCGACCTGATCCCTGTCGCCGGGGCGCGCAGGATCTATGGGTTCAACCAGCAGGTCATGGGAGATTTGTGATGTGGCCGTTCGTATTTTTGCAATCGTGGATGCAGACCGCAAGCGCCGTGATGGGGCTGGCCCTGGATGCGCAAAGCGTCGTCAACCTGCGCCTGATGGGGCTTGCCGGATTGCGTCCCTCGCCCAGGGGTGAATGCTGGCGGATGATCCAGGAAAAGCCGCAGGCCTTCTGGGCCGCTGGTCTGGCCTGGCAAAAGGCATTGCTTGCGGGCGGCGATTGGCACGCCCAGACGCAGGCCGCCACGCGCCCCCTGGCGCGCAAGGCCCGTTCCAACCACCGGCGTCTGGCACGGCGCTGATCCCCCCCAAGGACCCTGAACAAAGGAAAATCGACATGCAGCCTTTTACGCCATTTACCTTCTCTGCGACCCTGATCCGCACCACTGGCGAGGTCTGGAGCCGCAACCTGCGGTGCATGCAGGTGTTTTTCGATGCGGCGCTGCGACAGCAGATGGCTTTGGCAGGGATGGCGCACCCGGTGGCGGTGTCTGCTTCGGTTCCGGCACCTGCAAAACCCGCCAGCAAAAGCCGCGCGCGCAAGACGCCTTCGACGCCGCCCAGCTATCCCGACATGGAAAACTCTGACCTTCCCGTCTGATCCTACCCCAACAGGAGCCCCAGTATGCCCGCAAGGATTTCGCGCGCCGATTACGCCGCCATGTTCGGCCCCACCACCGGCGACAAGCTGCGCCTGGCCGACACCTGCCTTTTCATCGAGGTCGAGCGTGACCTGACCGCCGAGGCGGCGGGCGGTTACGGCGAAGAGGTCAAGTTCGGTGGCGGCAAGGTGATCCGCGACGGCATGGGGCAGGCCCAGACCACGCGCGCCGAGGGCGCGGTGGATACCGTCATCACCAACGCGCTGATCGTCGACTGGACGGGCATCTACAAGGCCGATGTGGGTCTCAAGAACGGCCGCATCCACAAGATCGGCAAGGCGGGCAACCCCGACACCCAGCCCGGTGTGAACATCATCGCCGGCCCGGGCACCGAGGTGATCGCCGGAGAGGGGCGCATCCTGACCGCCGGCGGTTTCGACAGCCACATCCATTTCATCTGCCCGCAGCAGATCGACGATGCCCTGCATTCCGGGTTGACCACCATGCTGGGCGGCGGCACCGGCCCCGCGCATGGCACGCTGGCCACCACCTGCACGCCGGGCCCGTGGCACATTGGGCGGATGCTGCAGGCGGCGGATGCCTTTCCGATGAACCTGGCTTTTGCGGGCAAGGGCAACGCGTCGCTGCCTGCCGCGTTGGAGGAACAGATCCGGGGCGGCGCATGCGCGCTGAAACTGCACGAGGATTGGGGCACCACCCCCGGCGCGATTGATTGCTGCCTGTCGGTGGCCGACGCCTGGGACGTGCAGGTGATGATCCACACCGACACCCTGAACGAAAGCGGCTTTGTCGAGAACACCGTGAAGGCCATGAAGGGCCGCACCATCCATGCCTTTCATACCGAAGGGGCAGGGGGCGGCCATGCGCCCGACATCATCAAGATCTGCGGCGAGGACTTTGTCCTGCCCAGTTCCACCAACCCGACGCGGCCCTACACGGTCAACACCCTCGAAGAGCATCTGGACATGCTCATGGTCTGTCACCACCTCGACAAATCCATCCCCGAGGACGTGGCCTTTGCCGAAAGCCGCATCCGCCGCGAAACCATCGCGGCTGAGGATATCCTGCATGACATGGGCGCCTTTTCGATCATCGCGTCGGACAGCCAGGCCATGGGCCGGGTGGGCGAGGTGATCATTCGCACCTGGCAGACCGCCGACAAGATGAAGAAACAGCGCGGCAGCCTGCCCGAGGAAACCGGTGACAACGACAACGCCCGCGTGCGCCGCTATATCGCGAAATACACCATCAATCCGGCCATCGCCCATGGCATCAGCCACGAAATCGGCAGCATCGAAGAGGGCAAGCGCGCCGACCTGGTGCTGTGGAGCCCGGCGATGTTCGGGGTAAAGCCTGAAATGGTGCTGATGTCCGGCACCATTGTCTGCGCGCAGATGGGCGACCCCAATGCCTCGATCCCGACACCGCAGCCGGTCTATTCGCGGCCCATGTTCGGGGCCTACGGCCGCAGCGTCGAACATTCGGCCGTGACATTCGTGTCCGAGGCGGCGCAGTCCGAGGGCATCGGCGAAAGGCTGGGACTGGCCAAACAGACCGTCGCGGTGCGCAATACGCGCGGAATCGGCAAGCGCGATCTGAAGCTGAACGACGCGACTCCGCAGATCGAAGTCAACCCAGAGACCTACGAGGTCCGCGCCAATGGCGAGCTGCTGACCTGCGAGCCCGCCAGCGAACTGCCCATGGCACAACGCTATTTCCTGTTCTGAAGGGGATTCAAGATGATCCGAGCCATGCATTTGCCGCATCGCAGCATTGCCAAGTTGGCGGTGTTTGCCTGTTCGCACAGTGCCTATTTGTTGTGCTTCCGAAACGGAAAACCAATGAACAGGACGGTTTCCAATGGCACAGGCCACCACGAATACGGATTTCTACCCCAAGGCCGGGGTGCTGACACGCATCTCTGCATGGTTCTGGGAAGCAATGGCAACGATCTCGGAGAACAATCCGCGACTGCGCCGCGTGCGCGCGCTGCAGGCGCTGAGCGACGCTCAGCTTGCCGAACTCAAGATCAAGCGCGAAGAAATCGTGCATCACGTCTTCAAGGACGTGTACTACGTCTGACGACGGTCTGGGGGCGCGTATGAGCGCCCCCAACCTCACCGCGCGCGCCTATCACGGCCACGCGCACCAGCCTTGCCCGATCGGGCGTGTCGTGCTGGATTACGAGGCGCGGTTCCTGCGCCGCAAGGTGCTGACCCTTGTCGACGGGCGTTCGATTCTGGTCGATCTGCCCAAGACCACGTCGCTGGAACAGGGCGGCGTGCTGCTGACCACCGATGGCGGTGAAATCGTCATCGAGGCCGCGATCGAACCGCTGCTTTGCGTCACCGGATCGGATTTGCCGCGCATCGCCTGGCATATCGGCAACCGCCACACCCCCTGTCAGATCGAAACCGACCGATTGCTGATCCAGCGCGATCACGTGATCGCCGACATGCTGCGCCTGATCGGTGCCAATGTGACCGAGGTCGCAGAAGCCTTCACCCCCGAGGGCGGGGCCTATGGCCACGGGCGCACCCATGGCCACGACCATTCACACAGCCATGGCCCGGAAACCCACAGTCACAGCCACAGCCACGCGCATGACCACTGATCCGCACCTGATCCTGCACCAGTTGTTTTCCCCCGCCTTTCCGGTGGGGGCGTTCGCCTGGTCGCACGGGTTGGAAACCGCGATCCAGGATGGCCAGGTGCAGGACGCGGCTAGCGCGCGCGACTGGGTCGCGGCGGTGCTCGAATACGGCTCAGGCTGGTCCGATGCGGTGATCTGCGCGCGCGCCGCCACGGATGGCGACCCGGGCGCCCTGTCGGATCTGGCGACGGCGCTTTGCCCATCCTCGCAGCGGCGCGCCGAGACGCTGGAACAGGGCCAAGCCTTTGCCAGAACCGTGTCCGAGGTCTGGGGGCTGTCGGTGCCGCCCGCGCCCTATCCAGTGGCGGTCGGCCTTGCCATCAAGGCGCTGGGCCTGCCCGTCGAAGATGCCATAGGGCTGTTCCTGCAGGCTTTTTCCAGCAACCTGACCTCGGCCGCGGTGCGTCTGGTGCCCTTGGGCCAGACCGAAGGACAAAGGATCACCCGTGATCTGGCGCCGCTGTGTCAGGCGCTGGCGCGGCGGGCGCTGGCGGAGGATCTGGACGATATCGGCGGCTTTGCCCCCATGCTGGATATTCAAAGCCAGCGGCACGAAACACTTTATTCGCGGGTCTTCCGCTCGTGATCAGGAGGAATGACATGGCATCTGTGAACGGACCCTTGCGGGTTGGCATCGGCGGTCCGGTGGGCGCCGGAAAGACCACTCTGACCGCGCAGCTGTGCGCGGCCCTGCGCGACCGGGTGTCGATGGCCGTGGTGACCAACGACATCTATACCCGCGAGGACGCAGAGGAGCTGATGCGCCGGCAGGTGCTGCCGCTGGACCGGATCAAGGGCGTGGAAACCGGCGGCTGTCCGCATACCGCGATCCGCGAAGATGCCTCGATCAACCTTGCGGCCATTGCCGAGTTGAACGCGGCCTTTCCCGACCTGGACCTGATCCTGATCGAAAGCGGCGGCGACAACCTGTCGGCCACCTTCAGCCCGGAACTGGCGGATGTGACGATCTACGTGATCGACACCGCAGCAGGCGAGGAAATCCCGCGCAAGGGCGGCCCTGCCATCACGCGCTCAGATATCTTGTTGATAAACAAGACCGATCTGGCGCCCTATGTCGGCGCCAGCCTTGAGGTGATGGAGCGGGACGCAACCCGGATGCGCGCCGGCAAACCCTTTGTCTTTACCTCGTTGCGGGCCGGCAAGGGCGTGCAAGAGGTGGTCGACCTGCTGGTGCAGATCGGCGGGCTGGCCCTGCGCGATGCACAGGCCGAACCGGCCTGAGCAGGCTCAGGCCAGCGCGTCCATTTCATCGCCGTCGTGGATCAGGCGCGTGCCGGGCACGGCGCGCGCAACGAAACAGGCCGAGGCCACGGGCTGGCCGCGATCATGGCGCAACGTGCATTGCTGCACCGACAGCGGCGCAAGACCCGCCTGTTGCAAAAGGTCCTGCACATAGGCACTTGAATGCGCAAAACGGCGCGAATCGCGCAGGGTAAAGGGGGCCTGCTCGTCCAGCTCGACCGTGAAGGCCAGCGTGCCGCCTGGGCGCAGCGAGCCTGCGCACCAGCCGATGATCTGTTCCAGGGCGCCCAGGTAGATGAACACATCGGCAGCGGTGATCAGGTCCCAGCTGCGCGGCTGCAGATCCAGCGCGCCGATATCGCATTTGTGCAGCGCGTCGTAATCGCCCTTGGCCTGCGCCTCGGCCAGCATGTTGGCGGACAGGTCATAGCCTTCCAGCCAGTCACAGCGACTGCGCAGCTGCGCCCCCATCAAGCCGGTGCCGCAGCCCAGGTCCAGCGCCCGGTCCGCATGTGGCGTTTCGGCGGCGCTCAGCGCGTCGATCAGGATTTGCGGCCCGCGATAGGCCAGTTTTTGCGTCAGCGACGTGTCAAAGCGCGGGGCGTACTGGTCGAACAACAATTCGACAAAGGCCGGGGGCATGGTTTCGATCATCGGCGTCTTGCAGGCCAGATCGCGCCTGAGACTGGCGCCCAGCGGATCGCTGGGGTCGGCGGCCACGGCGCGGGTCCAGGCGTCGACCGCAGCGGCGGTTTCGTTCAGACCTTCAAGGTATTCGCCCAGTCGGAACCAGCCTGCGGCCCAGGTCGGGGCAAGATCAAGCGCGGCCTTGAGCGCCTCGACGGCGCCGGGCAGATCGCCCAGATGGGCAAGCGTTTCGGCAAAGCTGGCACGGCGGTCTGCTGCCGGCTCGCCCGAGGGGAAGGGCGTTCCAATCATTCGAAATGTCCAAAAGGGGGCGCAGTTTGGCCTTGCGGGCTACGCGGCGCGATCACGCTGCAGCGCGGCGGCTGCATCGCGGGCGCAGGTAGGCGCGCGGCCGGCGATTGTCAATCGGAGAGGATGCAAAATCGGGTGTGGTGCGGCGGGAAGCGCCCCAAGGGGTCAACAGGTCGGCACCGCGCATTTCCGAATTGGCATCCTGTGCAACCGCAAGCTATGGGTTTCGGGCGGCGAAAGTCGCCTTTGAGTCCAATCCTCGACTTCGTATTTCGAATTCACGATGGCCGTCACGGCGATCGATGCCTCGGGACTCAACCCATAGTTCGGATAGCCACTTTCAGACTGGACACCAGCTACAGTATTTGTCTCAGCGGTTCTTGCCTACCAGACCGAACAGAAATTTCAGCCCACCCACCAGGGCCACAAAGATTACATGGGCGCAGAGCACCAGAAGAGCACCACCAAGCGCCGGAAACGCCGGCCAAAAAATGATTCGAGACATGCCCCGGCGACCTGGCACACTGAATTCTGGGACGTGAACGAACGCGATCAGGAAGAAGATCGCAAAGACCACGAGCAGCGGAAGCACGGCATGCATCGTCAGACGACTGACCCTGCGACAGCGATCCGGCGCTACGACCGTCTTCCAGTAACCAATTCCATTCAACACCAGAAAGGCCGGCAAGATCACCAGTCCAGCAGCAAGCGTGGCCGTATAGGCCCCTTGCGAGGCTTTGTCCTGCACCTCGAAAAAAGCTATTCGACCAGCCGCCGGGGGAAAAACCTCTGACACGCGCGCTGCATCGATCAGCGTTCCGTCAAGGTTCTTCCACGCCATGAAATAGCACAGCGCGACTGCCAGGCCGAAGGCGACCGGCATGAACCACGCCGAAAAGCGCGCGTAATCTTCGGTCTCTTCATGAGGCGCAGGCGCTGCGCCCCTGACGCCAGCCTTGTAGGCTTCCCACTCGCTGCTCATTCAAAAAAGTCTCGAACTGTATTGTCCGAGTGCGCCGACGGTGGCCTCGGACAATACTCGGCAGCCAACGCTCTCACGTCATGCGTGTGTGCGCCCCAATTGTCTGATGTCATGAAGATGTCCCCCAGTTAAATCACACGCGAGGGAAAGGCTTGGTGACGATTACAGTTCGATCAAGCCCTTTGTACAAATTGGCGCTCCGACAAACGCCGAAACGCGCCCTTCATCATCCTCAACGCTGTGATTTATAGTAGAAATCCTGCCTTCAGCACAGCGAAATCAGCGGATCACTTGGGGAGTGCGGGCAGATTGGCGCGAGCACACAAGAAACGCCCCGGTCTGTGCGGACCGGGGCGTGGGTGTCTGGTCGCAAGGTCGCGTCAGGCGGCGGACTTCAGCCGGGTGGCGCGGCCCATGAAGCGATCATGCAGCGCCTTGACGCTGGCGTCGAAATCGTCACGGGCGATGACGAACTGGGCGTCGACCGTGCGCGTGGTCTGGTGGGCGCTGACCACGTCGATGCCGGCCTCGCGCAGGCAGGCCAGCCCGCGTTCCAGCACGTGCAGCCCGCGCAGATCGCGGCCGATGACCGACACGATGGCGGCGGAACGGATGTGGACCTCGGCGCTTGGGTAGACCTTGTTCAGCGCGGCCACCACCTGGCGCACGCGGCCCAGCGGCGCGTCGACGTAGTGGGTGATGGTATTGGCGTTCGAGGTTTTCGACACGATGCGGATGTCAAAGCGTTTGAGCAGGTCCAGCGTGGTGGCGTCATAGCCTTTGACGCCGACCATGTCCTGTTCGAACAACTCCAGCGCGTGCACCTTTAGGCCGGTGACCATTTCGGCCACGCCCTGCTGGGCCTCGGCCTCGTCGATCAGGGTGCCCGGGTCGTCCGGTTCAAAGGCATTGGTGATGCGCAGGGGCACCTGCGACTGGCGCAGCGCCTTGGCGGCGGTGGGGTGGATCGCCTCCATCCCCATGTTGGCCAGCTGGTCGGCGACGTCATAGTTGGTGTGCCCCAGCTTGCGCACATTCGCGGTGCCCACCAGTTTCGGATCGGCCGAGGACAGGTGGAATTCCTTGTGAATGATCGCCTCGCGCGCCTTTGACAGGGCGGCGATCTGGCTGAAGGTGACCTCGGAATAGCCACGGTCGAATTCGGCCATCAGCCCTTCGGTGCACTGGGCATAGCCGGTGACGATGGGCATTTCACGGGTCAGGTCGATGTCGCTCAGCCCGTCGCGGATGCGTTGTTCCAGCGTCAGTTCACGGTCGTCGCGCCAGCCCGACAGATCGACAAAGCGGGCGTTCACTCCGGTGCGGCGCAGGCGCAGCGTGGTGACAAAGGCGGAATGCGCCTCGCCCAGACCGGACAGCAGTTCGCGGGTCAGGCCCATGTGTTCCGACAGGCGGAAATGGCCGTAGGAGCACAGGCGTTGCAGGTCGATCAGGCAGGAGCGCGCGCCTTCGAGCCGTTCGCGCAGGAAATCGCGCGCCTCGGTGCGGTCGGCGGGATGGGTCAGCACCGCGTCCTGCGCCTTGCGCATCGCCTCTTCGACGCGCGACAGGGCGGCGTGCCAGCCGTGATCCTCGGTCTGGTCGGCGAAATGGGCATAGACGCCGGGTTCGCCGGTTTTCTTGTGTTCCAGCAGCAGGTCGGTGATGCCGCCAAAGGCCGAGACGACAAAAACACGGTTGTAGTCCGGATCAGCGGCGCGAAACAGCGGGTCCAGCAGGTCGGGCAGGCGGCTCATCGAGGTGCCGCCGATCTTTTCGACGGTATGGTTGTTGAAATCCTTCACTGTCTTACCCCTCGTCCGGGGCCGCATAGGAGCCATCTTCGCGGTGCACTTCGGTGCCGGTCACCGGCGGGTTGAAGCAGCAGGCCATGACCAGCTCTTCTTCGGAGCGCAGGATGTGACGGTCGTGCAGGTTCAGGGCGTACATGACGCCGGGCGTGATCTGGTGCGTCTCGCCCGTGGACAGATCGGTGATCGAGCCCTTGCCCTGCATGCAGTACACGCTTTCAAAGTGGTTCTTGTACTCAAAGGTATGTTCCGACCCCGCCTGCAGGGTGGTGATGTGGAAGGAAAAGCCCATGCCATCATCGGCCAGCAGCATGCGCACGCTGGTCCACTGCGCGTCTGAGACGACGCGGGCCGGGTCGGTTTTCACGATCTTGTTGAAATCACGGACAATCATTGGGGTTACTCCGCTGCCATGCGTGTTGTTTTGGTGGTTTCCTCGGTGGCGGCCAGCAGGATCACCAGCCCTTCGCGCAGCAGCGCCGAAGAGGTGGTAAGCGGCGCCAGCACCTTGACGACTTCGTCGCCTGCGCCCGAGGTTTCGATGATCAGCCCCTTGTCAAAGCAGCGCGCGCAGATCTCGGTCGCCAGATCACCGCTGCCGACGTCGACGCCCTGCATCAAACCGCGCCCTTTCAGGGTCGCGCCGGGGATCATGTCGGCCACGGCCTGCAGGCCGCTGGTCAGTTGCAGCGCCTTTTCGGCCAGGTCGCGCTGGAAATCATCGGTCTTCCAGAACTTTTCCAGCGCCACGCGGGCGGTGACAAAGGCATGGGTGTTGCCGCGAAAGGTGCCGTTGTGTTCGGCGGGCTTCCAGATATCCAGCCGGGGTTTGACCAGCAGGGCCGCAAAGGGCAGACCCATGCCGCCAAAGGATTTCGCCATCGGGATCAGGTCGGGGTCGATCCCGGCCTTCTCGAAGCTGAAAAAGCTGCCGGTGCGCCCGCAGCCGGCCTGAATGTCGTCGGCGATCAGCAGCGCGCCGTGTTCCTTGGCCAGCTGCGCGATGCCCTGCATCCAGGCGTCCGAGGCGGCGTTCAGCCCGCCTTCGCCCTGCACCGGTTCAAAGATGAAGGCGGCGGGGGCGTCGATCCCCGACGAGGGGTTGGCCAGCATCTGTTCGATCAGCGCCAGCGTGTCGACATCGCCCAGGCTGCCCTCGAACGGCATATGCGTGACGCCATCCAGATCGGTGCCCGCACCGGCGCGTTTGCCGGCGTTGCCGGTCAACGACAGCGCGCCCAGCGTCATGCCGTGAAAGCCGTTGGTAAAGCTGATGATGTTCTTGCGGCCGGTCACCTTGCGGGCCAGCTTGATCGCGGCCTCGACGGCATTGGTGCCGGTCGGGCCGGTCATCATCACCTTGTGGTCCATGCCGCGCGGTTTGAGGATGATCTCCTCGAAGGCGGTCAGAAAGGCGCCTTTGGCCTCGGTGTGCATGTCCAGCGCGTGGGTGATGCCATCGCTTTGGATATGCTCGATCAGGGCGGCCTGCATGTCGGGATCGTTGTGGCCGTAGTTCAGAGACGAACAGCCGGCCAGAAAGTCGATATAGCGGTTGCCCTTGGCGTCCCACAGTTCGGACCCCTTGGCGCGCTGAAAGCTGGTGGGAAAGCTGCGGCAATAGCTGCGGGCTTCGGATTCGCGGCGGGTGTAGATGCTCAGGTTCGTTGTCGTCGTCATGGAAAGCTCCGGTCATAAAGGGGGTGCGCGGGGCCGCCGGGGGGCGGTCCCGTGACTGAATTGCGGGAAATGGCGGGTCAGGCCGCGCGGCGCAGGGCGGCGGGCAGGGTGATCGTCACCATGTGTTCGGTGTCGTGTTCGCCGCGAAAATGCGTGTCGCGGGTGAAATGGGCGTGGTCGTCCACCTGTCCGCCGCGCTTTTGCGCAAAGCGGGTGAACAGCGCCCACGACGCATCGTTGTCCCTGGTGATCGTGGTCTGCAGGCGATGCACGTCGCGGCATTCCTCGCGCTCTAGCAGGTGGGCCAGCATGCGCCCACCCAGGCCGTGCCCGCGCGCCTGTTCCGACACCGCGACCTGCCAGACGAACAGGGTGTCGTCGTCATGCGGCAGGATGTAGCCCGAGACCCAGCCAACGATCTGCCCATCCAGATGCGCCACCACGCAGGTGTCGCGAAAGTGGTCGGCCTGCAGCAGGTTGCAATACATCGAATTCTCATCCAGCGGCTTGCAGCTGCGGATCAGATCCCAGATGGCCGCGCCGTCCTCGCGGACGGGTTTGCGTAAGGTCAGGGTGGATGGGTTGGAAAGGTCGTGAAGGGTGGTCACCTTGGGGGCTCGCTTATTGTTTCGCTTTACTAAGTATAATGGTTCGTGGTGATACTTCAACCAGCGAAGCAGTTATTGGTTCCCCGCTGCGCGCGGTTTTGCCAGTTTTCTGTAAAAAAGGGGGAATTTTTGCGGGTTTTCACTGTGTAGGGCTAAGTGAAGTAGCCGGAAGTGGCCAAGGTTGATGTCAAAGTGGTTAGGTTTACGCAGTTTTGCGGCGCTTGTCGCCGCGCCATTTCCCGGAGTAGATTGACGAACCACGCCCGGAGGGACCCATGGACCGTACCGATGAAAGCCTTGTTGCGATCCGCAGGATCATGCGCGCGACCGAACTTTTTGGTCGTCGCCTCGCGCAAGAGGCGGGGCTGACGGCCGTGCAATTGCGCGTCCTTCAGATCGTCGCGGAACAGGGCCATGCCACGCCGACGGAAATCGCCATGCGCATGGGGGTGACGCAGGCGACGGTGTCGGCGCTGATCAAGAAGCTGGAAAAATTCGGCATGCTGGAACGCAAGCGGTCAGAGGTGGACCGCAGGCAGACCAACCTGCACCTGACCGATCTGGGCCGGGACAAGGTCAAGGGCGCCCCCGACGCCCTGCAACAGCGCTATGTCCAGCAATTCGAGGCGCTTGAGGATTGGGAGCAGGCAATGACCGTGGCGATCCTCGAACGCGTCGCCTCGATGCTGGACGCGGAAAAGCTGGATGCCTCGCCGGTGTTGTCGGTCGGCGAGATTGTCCCGCCTCAGCCCGATGGCGCGGCCCCGGTGAACAAGGACTGATAGGTCTCGCGAAGGACGTTCTTTTGCACCTTGCCCATGGTGTTGCGGGGCAGGGCGTCGACGACAAAGATCCGTTTGGGGTGCTTGAAACGGGCCAGCGCCTTGGTAATCGCGGCCTCGATCTGGCTCAGGTCCGGGGCGGCGCCTTTTTCGGCGACCAGAACCGCAACCGGGCTTTCGCCGAAATCGGGATGCGGCACGCCGATCACGGCGCTTTCCAGCACGCCGGGCTGATCGTCCAGCAGGCTTTCGATTTCCTTGGGATAGATGTTGTAGCCGCCCGAAATGATCAGGTCCTTTCCGCGCCCGACGATGGTGACATAGCCATCGGCCCCCTGTGTAGCGAGATCGCCGGTAATGAAAAACCCGTTTGCGCGCAGTTCTTCGGCGGTTTTCTCGGGCATCTGCCAATAGCCCTTGAAGACGTTGGGGCCGCGCACCTCGAGCACGCCAATCTCGCCCCTTGGCAATTCGTTGCCCTGATCGTCGCAGACCTTGACCTGCACCCCCGGCAGGGGCAGCCCCACGGTGCCTGCGCGGCGCTCGCCGTCGTAGGGGTTCGAGGTGTTCATGTTGGTTTCGGTCATGCCATAGCGTTCAAGGATGCGGTGGCCGGTGCGGGTTTCGAACTGGCGGTGGGTTTCGGCCAGCAGCGGGGCCGAGCCCGAGATGAACAGCCGCATCGAGGCGCAGGCGGCGCGGTCAAAGCCAGGTTCATCCAGCAGGCGGGTGTAAAAGGTCGGCACGCCCATCAGGGTCGTGGCGCGCGGCATCCAGTCCAGCAGGGCCCTTGGGTCCAGCTTGGGAAAGAACACCATCGAGGCCCCGGCGGCGAGGATCACGTTTGTCGCCACGAACAGCCCGTGGGTGTGAAAGATCGGCAAGGCGTGCAGCAGCACATCCTTGTCCGTAAAGCGCCAGTGATCGACCAGCGTCAGGGCGTTGGACAACAGGTTGTCCTGCGTCAGCATCGCGCCCTTGGACCGGCCCGTCGTCCCCGAAGTGTAAAGGAAGGCGGCCAGATCGTCCGGGCCGCGCGGTTGCGTTTGAAAGGCAGGCGGCAGCGTGTCTGCAAGCGCGGGCAGGGTGCCCTGACCGTCCGGGCCCAGCGTCTGGATCGCGGCCCCTGCGGCAAGGGCGACAGGGGTCAGCGCGTCGGCGCGGGCGGGGTCGCAGACCAGCAGGCGCGCGCCGGAGTTTTCGACGAAATAGGCGATTTCATCGGCGGTATAGCCGGTGTTGAGCGGCAGGAACACAATGCCCGCCTGAATGCAGCCAAAGATCAGCGCCAGCGCGTCGGGCGATTTGTCGACCTGCAGTGCCAGACGGTCGCCCGGCTCCAACCCGGCGGTGCGCACTGCGCAGGAAAATTGCGCCACCCGGTCGACGAACTGTCCATAGTCAAGAATGGTGCCGTCCGGCTGATACAGGAACGGCGCCTTGCTGCCTGCGTGGCGGCCCAGCAAACGATCATACAGAACATTGGTCATCGCGGTCTTCCCTGGCTTTTGCGGGATAGTTAAACCATCTGGTGCGCCGCTGCAAAAGCGCTATTGCCCCAGCGGATCAGCAGTCATCAGTCCGGCGGCCCCCAGCGTGGCGCGGGTCTGCCGCCAGCAATCGCGCACCTGTTCGAACTGATCGGCGCGCGCCTGTTCGGGGCTGCCGCCGGGCTGCAATTCGAAACTCTGCAACTGTCCGGCCAATTGCAAGGCGCCGAAAACCCCCGCCGATCCGGCCAGCCGGTGCGCTTCGCGGGCCTGATCCTGCGCGGCGCGCTGCAGGGTCGCCGGGGTCAGAAAGGCCTCCATCTCGGCGGCGAAGGTCGCGACCGCGGCGCGCCGCTGCGCTTCGGTCAGATCCTGCTGCAGCCCGTCCAGATGTGCGAAATCCACGATCGGCGTGTGCTGGGCGCTGGGCTGCGGCGTCGGGGTCCGCGACCGTTTGCCGGTCAGCGCATCCTGCAGGACCTTTCGCAGGGCGGGGCGGGTGATGGGTTTGACCAGCGCGTCGCACATGCCGGCATCGCAAAAGGCCTGAAGCTCTTCTGGCAGGGCATGGGCGGTGGTGGCGATGATCGGGGTGCGCGCATTCGGGCCGTCGCCGGCGCGGATGTTGCGGGTCGCTTCCAGCCCGTCGACACCGGGCATCGAGATGTCCATGAGGATCGCGTCGAACTTGGTTTCCCGGGCGGCGTTTACACCCTGAGTGCCGTCAAAGGCCTCGGTCACATGGTGGCCATCGCCTTCGAGCATGCGTCGCAGGATCAGGCGGTTGACGGCGTTGTCTTCGATGATCAGCAGGTCAAGCGCGGGAATGTCGGTGCGGGTTTCGGGGCCGCTGGCCTGATCGGGCAGGGCAAGGCGGGCGCGGCCTTCGGGGGCGGCCAGAGGCAGGCGCAACCAGAAAACGCTGCCTTCGCCCGGTTCGCTTTCGGCGCCAAGAGTGCCGCCAAGCGCCTTGGCCAGCCGTTCGGAAATGCCAAGGCCAAGGCCGGTGCCCATGCTGCGCCGCTGGTAAGAGGCGTCGAGCGTGACGAAATCGCCAAAGATCCGGTCCAGGTCCTCTTCGCTGATGCCGATGCCGGTGTCGATGACGCGGATCTCGACCTCGTCCAGACCATCGACGCATTCCATTTCGATGGTGATCTGGCCGTTCTGGGTGAACTTGATGGCATTGCTGAGCAGGTTCAAAAGCACCTGCCGCAGGCGTCCGGGGTCGCTGTAGGCTTCGTGCAGGGCGGGGCTGGGCGGTTTCAGGGTCAGGCTGTTGCCATTGGCGGCCGCGGCGCCGATCTGGCTGTCGATCATGTCCTGCACCAGGGCGATCAGGTCAAAGCGCCGCCGTTCGGTCTGCATCTTGCCGGCGTCCAGCCGCGAGATGTCCAGAACGTTGTTGACCTGGTCCAGCAGCATGTTGGCGGAATTGCGGATGATCCCCAGGTAGTAATTGTCACGTTTGGCCAGCCCTTGGGTGTCCATCAGCTCCAGCGTGCCAAGGATGCCGTTCAGCGGTGTGCGCATTTCGTGGCTCATCACGGCCAGCAACTGGGCCTTGGACTTTTCGCCCGCGATCGCGCGGTCGCGGGCCTTGCGCAATTCGTCTTCTGCCTGCACCTGGTCCGAGATGTCGCGGATGAAGGCGACGAACAATTCGCCCTGCGGGGTCATGGCGCTGGAGCGCGACATTTCGACGGGAAACAGGCTGCCGTCCTTGCGCATGGCTTCCAGCTGGGTGACCTCGCGGGCCATCGGGTGGGCCTTTGGGGTGATCAGGTGCCGGGCCATGCCGGCGTTGTGCGCCGCGCGGTACTTGGGCGGTACGATCAGGTCGACCATGTCGGCGCCGATGGCGGCATCGCGCGGATGGCCAAAGATGCATTCGGCCGCGCCGTTGTAATCGACGATCCGGCCGTCGCGGTCGATAACGATCACCGCATCCAGCGAGGTGGCAATGATGGTTTCGATGCGCTTTCGGATATCGCGGTTGCGGCGCGACTGGCTTTCGCGGAATCGCGCAAGGCGGACAAGAAACACCAGCAGGATCAACAAGATGGTGACAAGGACAAGCGTCAGCCAGGCGATGCGGACCAGCGTCTGGGCAACGCTGGCGCGCTGCTCGGCGCTTTGTTGTGCTGATACGGTGATGCCGTTCAGCGCCAGTACGCGGGTCTGTTCACGCATGTCCCGGGCGGCGGTGGCCAGGGCGGGCAGCGCCGCGCGCAGGGCGCTGTCGGGCCCGTCGATCACGTCAGTCCACAGATCCAGAAAGCCAAGCACCGCGTCAAAGGCCGCGCCGGTTTCATCGCCATTGCGCAGCTCGGCGTAATTGGCGCTGGCGACCAGGACATCGGTGCGGCTGTAGAAGATGTCGAACCGGGTGCGGATTTCGACCAGAGGCACCTCGGGGTCATTGATCGCGCGCAGGGTCGTTGCCTCGAGCCGGCTTGCCTCCAGTTCGGCCTGGGTCAGGGCCCAAAGCACCGCCTCGGATGCTGCGGTATCCAGCCGCTGCAACTGTCGCCGCACGTCCAGCACCAGCGTGACGATCACGGCCATGAACAGGGCAAGCGCCAGGCTGGGCAGCACGACCCTGAGAAGGGTACCGCGCCGCATCAGGGGCGCTGCCCGGCGCGCCGCCTATTGCAGCACTTCGATGGTGTCGAGTTGCCAGATGCTGCGCGCATAATAGACCTCGCTGCGGTAGTCGGAGTTGGCGTCATAGGGATAGACCACCCACAAGGGCCCCTTGTCGCGAACCGACATTGCCCTGCCGTCGATTTCATAGGCAATCAGGGCGCCTTCGTCCACAGCGTCCCACAGCGGGATTTCGATGATGTATTCGTTCAGGGCGCTGGCATCCAGCGATCCTTCCTCGATCCCCAGGCGTTCGACCAGGGTTTTCAGCCACAGCCCCGAGAATTCCTGTTCGCCCACGGTCCAGATGGTTCTGGTCCGGATGGTCGCGCGCGGCAGGTCGCGCAGCATCTGAAGATCGAACAAGGCCTCGTCGCCAACATTGGTGACCGGGACATGGCCATGCACCCGAAGGACCACCGGCCCTTGCGGGACGGGCAGCGGGCTGTTGGCCCGGACCCCGGTGGCAAGTCCCGCCAGGCAGATGGCGGACAGGGCGGTCAGCTTGAGCAATGCAGTCGGCAACATCATAAAGGCAGCTTTCGAATTACTTATGGCACAGATGCTTGAAGGTTCTACTGCAGGCATCGGCGTCCTTTAACGGGCAAGTCACAGGTTGAGTTTACACATCTGCCCGAGGATCGAAACACACCTATTCTTTGGTGTATGGTTCAAACAGGGATGGTATGCCGCGCCAAAGCGGGATAAAAGATCGACTTCCGAAGGGTGAGGCCCGTAACCGCGATATGAGAATTCTGGTAGCAGATGATCACGATCTGGTCCGCGAAACCATCGCGGCCTATCTTGATGGTACGGATATCGAAGAGGTCCTGGCCGTTGCCACCCTGCAAGACGCGGTTCAGGCCGCCAGGGATACCGGCAGTTTCGACCTGGTGCTGTTGGACTATTCGATGCCGGGGATGAACGGACTTGAAGGACTGGCGGAAATGCGCCGCGCCAACGAGGACCGGCCCGTGGCGATCCTGTCGGGCACCGCGTCGCGCAGCGTCGCCGAGGCGGCGCTGAAGGCCGGCGCGCAGGGCTTTATCCCCAAGACACTCTCTGCCCGCAGCCTGCTGACCGCCGCCCGTTTCATGGCCGCCGGTGAAATTTATGCTCCGCTGGAATTTATGCGCGGCGAAGGCGCCGAGGCCAAGGTGCTGACGCGGCGCGAAACCGACGTGCTGGGCGGCATTTGCGAAGGCAAGTCCAACAAGGAAATCGCCCGCGACCTTGATCTGCAGGAAGTCACGGTCAAGCTGCACGTCAAGACGCTGAGCCGCAAGCTGCAGGCGCGCAACCGGACCCATGCGGCGATGATCGCCCGGGATCGCGGCCTGGTCTGACCGTCTGGACTGTGCGCCGGGCGCTGGCCCTGGATTGCTGAACATCGTTGATCCGCAGAGCGTTCTGGCACCGCCGGGCGCTGCGGTGTTCCCTTTGGCCGCGTCCTCTGCAAGGGTGGCGCAATCGCAAACGGGAGATACCAGATGATTGAGCGGATCGAGACCGGCACAAGAATGAGCCAGGTGGTGAAATACAACGGCGTGGCCTACCTGGCCGGCCAGGTCGGAGAGGGGGCCACGGTGGCCGACCAGACCCGCGACTGCCTTGCCAATGTCGAGGCCGCCCTGGCCAAGGCGGGATCGTCCAAGGAGCAGATGTTGCAGGCGGTGATCTGGCTGGCCGACATGGCCGATTTCGCCGAGATGAATTCGGTCTGGGATGCCTGGGTGCCCGCCGGCCACGCCCCGGCACGCGCCTGCGGCGAGGCCAGGCTGGCGGCGCCCAAGTACCGGGTGGAAATCATCGTGACCGCCGCCTGTTGAACCGGCCTGAGGGAGAATGCGTTTTCAGGCTGAAAACGCATTCTCCCTTTCGGCGCGTCACGCAAAGCGGATGTCGACGTTGCCGAAGGCGCCGAAATCGGCCTGCACATGGCTGCCGGGCGGGCATTCGATGGGGCGGATGAAGCTGCCCGACAGGATGATCTGCCCCGGCTCGATCCTTTGGCCATAGTGCGCCATGCGCCGGGCCAGCCAGACCACGCTTTGCACCGGATCGTCCAGCACCCCCGCCCCAAGTCCGGTTTCCTCGACCGTGCCATCGCGCCGGGTGATCGCGCCGACCCAGCGCAAATCAAAGGCCTCCACGCCATGCCGCGCCGTGCCCAGCACGATACCGGCGTTCGCGGCATTGTCGCTGATCGTGTCCATGACGGTGCGCGCGCGCCCGGTTTCGGGGTCCTTGCGCAGAATCCGGGTGTCGAGGATTTCCAGCGCGGGGGCGACATGGTCGGTTGCGGCGATCACCTGATCGCGGGTGACAGTGTCCCCGGCGATCGGGGCCTTCATCACAAAGGCGATCTCGGCCTCGATGCGCGGCTGGATGAAGCGGCCCGCCGGAACGGTTCCGCCATTGGCAAAGACCATGTCGTCGAACAGCACCCCTGAATCGGGAATGTCGATGCCCAGGGCCGATTGCATCGCCCTTGAGGTCAGCCCGATCTTCCAGCCGATCACTTTGCGCCCGGCCTCACGCTTGGCGGCCATCAGCGCCGATTGCACCGCATAGGCGTCATCCATGGTCATGTCCGGAAAGCGGCGCGACAAAAGGCCGATCTGCTGCCCTGACCGTTCGGCCTGCAAAAGATCGCTGGCGGCGGCGCGGTGCTGGTCGGGGGTCATATCGCTTCGTCCTGGACGGTGTTGCGCAGGGTGCCGATGCCCTCAACCGTCACGTCGACCACATCGCCGGGCGCCAGGTAGCGCGGCGGATCAAAGCGCGCGCCCGCCCCGGTGGGGGTGCCGGTGACGATGATGTCGCCGGGCTGCAGCGTCGTGAAGGTCGAGATATAGGCGATTTGTTCGCGCACCGGAAAGATCATCCGCTCCAGCCTGTCGTCCTGCCGGACCTCGCCATTCACGCGGGTCACGATGCGCGCGCCGTCCAGTTGCGCGGGGTTGGTGAAGGGCACCAGCCAAGGGCCCATCGCGCCGGAATTGTCCCAGTTCTTGCCTTGCGTGACGTTGAATTTCGCGTGCCGCACCCAATCGCGGATCGTGCCTTCGTTGCACAGGGTCAGGGCGGCGATGTGGTCATAGGCGTCCTGTGCCTTGATCCGGCGGCCGGGTTTGCCGATCACCACGGCGACCTCGCCTTCGTAGTCCAGCGTGTGGTTTTCGGGCGGGCGGATCAGCGGGCGGTCGTGGCCGGTAAAGCTGCTGGCAAAGCGCGGGAACAGCGACATGTATTGCGGCTGGGCGCTGCCGTCCTTGTATTCGGCGTTGCGGTCGGGGAAGTTCACCCCGACACATAGGATCTTGCCGGGGTTGGGGATCGGCATTTCTAGCGTGACCTGATCCAGGCTGTAATCGTCCGCGCGGCCCGCGCCTTGCAGGAACACCTCTTTCAGCGCTCCGGCTGTGATCACGTCGCGCAAGCTGGGCAGCTGCGGGTTGCCGGGGCCAAGGTCGATCACGCCGCTGCCGGTGTGCAGCCCATAGCTTTGGCGTCCCTGCGCGGTAAAGGTGACGAAGTGGGGGGACATCATGGCGCGGTCCTCGCGATTTCCAGAATGGTGTCAAAGGCGGTGTGGGCGTCGCGTTCCTCTGTCCCGAAGGCGCCGGCCTGAAAGCGGATCACGGTCTGCCCGTCCAGCTTGGTCTGGGTCAGGTAGATGCGGCCGTCGGCGTTGATCGCCTCGACCAGGGCCTGGGTCTGCTGGTCGGTGTCGCCTTTGCGCTTGAAGGTGAACAGCGACAGAATCGGCTGGCTGGTGATCTCGAAATCGGGTTCGGCCGCAAGGCGCCCGGCCAGGTCCTGCGACCATTTCACGTGATTGCGGATCATCGCGCGCAGGCCGCTCAGGCCATAGCTGCGGATCAGGAACCACAGTTTGAGCGCGCGGAACCGGCGGCCCAACGGGATCGACCATTCGGAATAATCGGTGACATCGGAATGGCCGTGAGTCTTGAGATACTCGGGGCGGATCGCCAGCGTCTGGCGCAGGGCATCCGGGTCGCGGATGAAATGGGCCGAGCAGTCGAATTGCGCGCCCAGCCATTTGTGCGGGTTGAACACGACGCTGTCGGCCAGGTCAATCCCGTCCCACAGCGCGCGGAATTCAGGGCAGATCATCGCCGCACCGGCCCAGGCGGCGTCAATATGCAGGTACAGGTTTTCGGCCCGGGCAATGGCGGCCAGATCGCTGATCCGGTCACAGGCGCCCATGCCGGTGGCACCGGTCACGCCGATCAGACCGGCAGGCAGGTGGCCGGCGGCGCGGTCGGCGGCAATGGTGGCCTGCAGCGCCCCGGTATCCATGCGGCGCAGGGGGTCGCCCTTGACCGTGGGGATCTTGATCAGGTTGTCCTGCCCGATCCCCGACACCCAGGCCGCCCGGTCGATCGAGGTATGCACCTGGTCCGAGCAGTAGATGCGCGGGGTCGGCCCGCCAGCCAGACCCTTTTGATTGCCCTGCCAGTTCAGCGCGCGTTCGCGCATCACCAGAACGGCGGCAAGCGTTGCCGAAGAGGCGCTGTCCTGGATGACGCCGGAAAAGCCATCCGGCAGACCGATGGATTGCCGCAGCCAGTCCAGCATGCGGATTTCCATTTCGGTCGCCGCCGGTGAGGTCTGCCAAAGCATGCATTGCGGCGCCAGCGTGGTCACCAGCATTTCCGCCAGCATCGAGGGCGGCGCGGCATTGGCCGGGAAATAGGCAAAGAAACGCGGGTGCTGCCAATGGGTCAGGCCCGGCATCACGACGCGTTCGAAATCCTGCATGATCTGCTCCATGCCTTCCGGGGATTCGGGGGGCGATGCGGGCAGCTTTGCGATGATTTCGCCGGGTTTGACGGCGGGGCGCACGGGGCGATCCCGCAGCGTCTTGTGATAGTCGGCGCCCCAATCGGCGATCTTTGCGCCCCATTGGGCGAAGTCATCCCAGTTCATCTGATCCTCACGGCGCTACGATGGGTGTGGCGTTCAGGGTGGCGGGCACCGGGGTGGTGCCTTCGAAGGTTGAACCTTCTTCGAACCAGGAGCGCGGCGCGGGCGCGCCCCACAGGGTCTGGCGCTGCGGGTCCTTGAGATCCCATTTGATCGGTTCCAGGTCGGGGTCGACGGTCTGGTAGTCCGAGCAATAGATTTCGATGCGGTGGCCGTCGGGGTCGCGGACATACAGGAAAAAGGCGTTGGAAATGCCGTGCCGCCCGGGGCCGCGTTCGACGTTGGGCAGCCAGCCGGTGGTGCTCATCAAATCCAGAAGGTCGATGATGTTCAGCGGGGTCGGCACCCAAAAGGCCGTGTGATGCAGGCGCGGGCCAAGCCCGTTGGTAAAGGCCATGTCATGCACGCCGCCCTTGCGGTGGGTCCAGGCGGCCCAAAGCCGGCCGGTTTCGGCATCCTCGGTGTATTCGGTGACGCGAAAGCCCAGTTCGTTGTAAAACGCCACGCTGGCGTCGACGTCGGGCGAGAAACAGTTGAAGTGGTCGATGCGCAGCGGTTTGACGCCCCGGTACAGCGCGTATTGCTGGTGGATCGGCGGCAGGCGGTCCATCCTGGTGTAGAATTCCAGCGGCACGCCATGCGGGTCACGGGTGCGGAAGGTGCGGCCCTGAAAGGGGCGGTCGACCCATTGCACGCCCAGCCCCTTTTGGTCGAAAAAGGCGGCGGCGGCGTCCAGCCCCTGTTCGTCAAAGACCTTGAAGCCCAGATCGCGGGCGCAGGCGGTTTCGGATTTGCGCAGCACGATGGAATGGTGGCCGCGTTCCTCCATGGCGCGCAGATAGATCGTCTGATCATCCTCGTCGGTGACCTGAAGGCCAAGGATATCAACGTAGAAGGCCCGCGATTTCGCCAGATCGGTCACGCCGTATTCGACATGGCTGAGACGGACGATGTTGAAGGGCGGGTAAAGGTTGGGCGCGGGAATGGGCATGGGGGATCCTAACTGTCTCAGACGCCAAGGCGCGTGATCTTGTGCGCGCCGGTGGCAAAGCCGATGTGCTTTTGTTCCATGTAGAAGTCGAACGACCAGTCGCCGCCATCACGCCCGATGCCCGAAGCCTTGACCCCGCCAAAGGGGGTGGGCAGGTGGCGCACGTTTTCGCTGTTGACCCAGATCATCCCGGCCTGAAGCCGGTCTGTAAAGCGCAGGGCGCGGGTCAGGTCGTTGGTCCAGACATATCCGGTCAGCCCGTAGGGCGTATCGTTGGCGATCTGCAGCGCCTCGTCTTCGCTGGAAAACGGGATCGAGGTCAGCACCGGGCCAAAGATTTCCTCGCGGGCGATGCGCATGGCGTTGGTGGCATGGGTGAACAGGGTCGGGCGGACGTAATAGCCGGTGTCATCGGGCAGGGTGCCGCCCGCGGCGATGGTGGCGCCGTCCTGCCGGGCGGTTTCGAAGTAGGAGGTGACCTTGTCGAAATGCGCCTTGCTGATCAGCGGACCGACCTCGGTTGCGGGGTCCAGGGGGTGGCCGACCTTGATCCGGTTCACCCGTTCGATCAGCCGCGCCTCAAAGGTTTCGCGGATGGAGTCCTGCACCAGCAGGCGGCTTGAGGATGTGCAGCGCTCGCCGTTGATCGAGTAGATCATGAAGATCACCGCATCCAGCGCGCGGTCCAGATCGGCATCGTCAAAGACGATCACCGGGTTCTTGCCGCCCAGTTCCAGGTGCACGCGTTTGAGCGTGTCAGCCCCCTGCTTGGTGATGAGGCTGCCGGTGCGGCTTTCGCCGACAAAGGCGATGGCGCGGATCAGCGGGTGTTCGGTCAGCGCCTTTCCGGCGTCTTCGCCAAAGCCGTTGACGGTGTTCAACACGCCCGGCGGCAGGCCCGCCTCTTCGGCGATTTCGACCAGCAGGCGGGCGGTCAGGGGGCTGTCCTCGGCCGGTTTGTGGACCACGGTGCAGCCCGCGGCGAGGGCCGGGGCGATCTTCCATGTGGACAGCATGAAGGGGGTGTTCCAGGGAGTGATGACGCCAACCGGGCCGATCGGTGTGCGGGTGGTGATGTTCATCAAGGTCGGCGAAGGCAGGTTGCGCCCGTCGCGCGCGCTTTCGATCTGGGCGGCGAAATAGCGGAAATTCTCGGCGCCGCGCAGGGCGGCCTTGGACATGAATTTCAACGCCTGCCCGGTGTCGTGGCATTCGCACAGGGCGATTTCTTCGGCGCGCGATTCGATGGCCGCCGCGACGTTGAGCAGGATCGACTTGCGCTGCCTGGCGGGCATGTCGCGCCAGTCCGCAAAGGCGGCATGGGCGGCCTGCGCGGCATCGTCGATGTCGCCCGCATCACCGCGCGCCACGTCGCAGATCACCGATTTGTCGATCGGAGAGATGGTCTGGAAACGGCCAAGGGCGCCGCCCACATCCTGACCGTTGATCCGGTTGCGAATGCCGTCCTTGCGAAAGCGCACCAGCAGGGCGTCGAGCTTTGCCAGATTGTCGTCAAGCGTGGTCATGGCCTAGCCTTTCATGTGATCGCGGATGGTGCCGGTTTTCGGCGACAGATCCGGGTCGATGTCGCGCATCTCCAGCGAGAGCGCGATGGAATGGGTCTGCATCGCATCGGCCAGAAAGCCCTGCGCGGCGTCAAAGATGCGCTGGGTCGCCTCGGCCTTGACGTCCCGCGGACGCCCCGCGCGCAGGCGGATGGAAATGTCGATGAACCCATGCGCGGGGTTGCCATCGGCCAGGGCGCAATGATCGACCCGCACCGCCCGCACCCGGATGCCGGCCAGCGGAAAGGTTTCGATCCGCGCGGCGCAGGCGCGGATCGTTTCGCAAAACGCGGCCATGTCCACGACGGTTTCAAGATTGCCGGAATAGTCGATCTGAAAATGCGGCATCGCCCCCCCTCCCACGGGAAACAGTTGCGATGTTAAGTAAAATCACCCCACTTGCGGAGTCAATGTTTTTATTTAACATGGCAAGTGTTATGAAGGAGCGCCGAAACCCCATGGCCCAGCCGCCTGATCTTCCCGGGACTGCGCGTTCGCTGCCGATCGCGTTGATGCGGGCACGGGAAAACATCATGGCCCCGATCCGCCACATGCTGGCGGATACCGGTGTGACGGAACAGCAATGGCGCGTTTTGCGGGTGCTGGCGGAAACCAGTCCGCTGGACGCCAGCCAGGTGGCCGAGCGCGCCTGCCTGTTACTGCCCAGCCTGACGCGGATCGCGCGGACGATGGCGGACAAGGGGCTGATCGACATGGCGCAGGACGCGCAGGACCGTCGCCGCCAGTTGCTGGCGATTGCGCCGGAAGGGCAGCGCATCCTGACGGACAACCATGCCCAGGCGGTGCGCATTGTCGAAGGCTTCAAGGCGCGGCTGGGCAACGAAGATTACGAACATCTTCTGGACCTGCTGGCCACCCTGTCTGATCTGCCGCCCGACCCATAGGGTCGCCGCGTTCCGCCAGTCGTCGATTTTGGGGGATTAAACAGTGGTGGCGTGGGGGAGACTTGAACTCCCGACCTATCGATTATGAGTCGATCGCTCTAACCAACTGAGCTACCGCGCCGTTCCACTGTGAGGCCGCTGATTACTGTGCAGGGTCTGGGGCGTCAAGGGCAAATTCTGTGAAAATTTCGGATGCCCCGGGACAGGGCCGCGCCTGTGCACATCGGCCGTGCCATCGGTGCAAATGCGGCCGCTTCCGCGCCGGGCAAAGGGCCCGGCAAGGGCCCGCACGCTGGCCCGCGCCATGGCCATATCGGGCCAGGCGCGCAGCTGCGATCATTTCACGATGATCTCGTCCTTGACGAACATGTTGTCCCACGCCCGGTCGACCAGGTCCGGGGTCATCTTGTAGGGGATGCCCTCGAAATCGCAGACGGCAATCATCTGGTCGATCAGAAACACCGGCTGGTAGTTCGCATAGACATTGTTGATCGTCGGATATTTGTTCTTGAGCAGATGGACCAGGCTGGCCTCGTCCAGTTGCATCCGCTTCTTGCGGGCGACCAGGGCAAAGATCTTGAGGAAATCCTCCTGGCCGGGGCCGCCGATCTTGATCTTGAAGAAGATCCGGCGCAGGGCGGCCTGGTCAAAGATCTCGTTCGGGTGGAAGTTGGTGGAAAAGATCACCAGCGTGTCGAAGGGCACCTCGAACTTTTCGCCCGATTGCAGGGCCAGGATGTCCTTGTTTTCTTCCAGCGGAACGATCCAGCGGTTGACCAGCTTTTGCGGCGGTTCGGCCTGGCGGCCAAGGTCGTCGACGATAAAGATGCCGCCGGTGGACTTGAGCTGAAGCGGCGCCTGGTAGGTGCGCGCAGTGGGGTTGTAGACAAGATCCAGCATCGACAGGGACAGCTCGCCCCCGGTGATCACGGTGGGACGGGCGCACAGTTCATAGCGGCGATCATAGCGCGCGGTGCGGCGCAGCCCGTTGGGGTTTTCGGTGTCGGCCTCGGCCTTGGTGTGCACGATGGGGTCGTAGACGGTGATCACCTGACCGGAATATTCGATGGCGCGGGGCACATAGATCTTGTCGCCCATGGCATCGCGAATACCGTTCGAGATCGAGGATTTGCCGTTGCCCGGAGGCCCGTACATCAGGATCGAGCGGCCGGAGCTGACGGCGGGGCCAAGGTTGGCGATCAGGTCGTCGGGCAGGATCAGGTGGCCCATGGCGCCGGTCAGCTGGTCGCGGGTGATCTGGATGTTGCGGATCGACTGGCGCTGGATCTGTTCGCGGTAGACATCCAGCGGCACCGGCATCGGGCCAAAGTATTCGGACTGCGCCAGGGCGTCCAGCGCACGGGCCTTGCCGGTATCGGTCAGCTGATAGGGCATTTCGCTGCTGACGGTGCCGCCGGCGCCCAGGGTGCCCATCGCCTCGAGCAGGCCCTGGCCGCGGGCCATGTCGACGATTTCCTGGGTGATCGGAACAGGCAGGCAGATCGCCTTGGCCAGTTCGGTCACCACGTTGGTGTTCTTGCGGAAAAGGGTTTTCAGCACGATGTCGCGGATCATCACCAGCGACAGGCCGACTTCGTCCAGGGTTTTGGGGGACGGGGGCGCCATGACGGCGCTGGTCTGCATATTCATAACGCGTATCTGCCCTGATTGTTTGCAGGAACGATGACAGCGGTTTGTGGCAGATTGTTGACTGAGCGGGGGAAGTTGCGGGGCAAGGGGCGAACAGGGTCTTTGCCGGAAAGCCTGGTCCGCGTCGGGGCGCGGGGTGTCAGCGGCCCAGGAAAATGCCCATGATCAGGTAGGTGCTGAGCATCAGCGCAAAGCCGGTGCCCATGGGAATGGTGAACCGCTTGCCCTTGCCGACCGACTCTGCGGTATCGGCGCTGGCGCCTTTCCAGGTTTTCCATTCGGGGGCCAGGCGATGCAGCGGCGTCCAGCGCGTGACCAGCACGGTCAGCGTCGCGGCGGCCATGGCGGCGGCGGCAATCAGCAGCATCAGGCGGATGTCGCCAGCATGGATGAACAGCGCCAGCACGGCGGCGAATTTCACATCCCCCGCGCCGATCTGCCGAAAGAACCACAAGAGCAGCCCATAGGCAAAGACCACCGCGTAATGGACAAAGCGCCAGGCAAAATCGATCAGCGGCATGGTAAAGACGCCGATGGCGACAAAGCTGAGGAACAGCGCCCAGACCGTCAGGTTGCTGATCTTTTTCGATCGCATGTCGACATAGAAGGTCAGAATGCAGATCGGTACCACGAGGATCGCGAAAAGCGTCGCCTGAAAAGCCGGGATATGCATGTCGTCCTCGCGGCCGGGGGCGTCAGTTGGTCACCGAGGATTCCAGCGCCTTGAGCGAGCGCGCGGCGCTGTCAAAGTGCTGGGGATGCGTGTCGATGGCTTCACGCAGCAGGCCCTTGCCGATCTCGACATCGCCGCGTTTGACCGCAGCCAGGCCCAGGGTGTGCAGCAACTCGGCGCGTTCGACCTGGCTCATCGGGATCACGGGCATGGTGTAATTGCCTTGCGCCCCGCGCGCCAGGATCAGGTTGTTCTTGGCGGTGAACAGGTTGCGGTCGCGGCGGATGGCGTCATAGAACATCGCCTCGGCTTCGGCATAGTCGCCGCGCGTCAGCTTGGAATAGCCCCAGTTGTTCAGCACGTTCGCCGGTGTCGTCGTCAGGCCCACGGCGATTTCGTAAAAGCTGTCGGCCTTTTTCCATTCCTTGTTGCCATCGGCGATCATCGCCTCGAGCCGGTACCGCTTGAAGGTTTCATGGGTCGGGGGAATGGCGTCCAGCACCTTTTCGGCGGCCGGCCAGTCGTTCGAGCGGATCAGCACATCGGCCAGTTCGACCCGGTCGTCATTGGTGGCGCTTTCGTGGTCGACCACCTTGGCCCAGGCGATCTTGGCCTCGGTGATGCGCTTGGCCTTGACCAGGGAAATCGCCAGTCCGCGCATCAGGTCGATGCGGCCGGGATCCTGCGACAGGGCACGCTGGAAATAGGCCACGGCCTCGTTCGGGTCGCCCACGGTCAGCATGACGTCGTTCAGGTTGGTTTCGTCGACGACATTCACGCCCTGGAATTCGCGATCGACGGCGTCCTTGTCGATGCCTTTCTCACAGGCCGACAACGCGGCAAAGCCTGCCACGGCCAGGGTCACAACTATGGGATGGCGCATGTTTCCTGCGTCCTTATGCTGCTCTGCCTCTTTTACCCGCTTGTCGGCACGATCAGAAACACGCTGCTTCCGCGCCGTACGAGTTTGTATTCTTGTTTCAGGTCCTCATCATAATCGGAATTTTCCAATTTTGCGAGTGCCAAGCGCAGATTGTCCCGAATTGAGTCACTTTCGCCATTGTCGAGTGCATAGGCCCGGCGAAATACCTCGACGGCCTCGGCAATTTTGCCACGCTCGATCAGCACGACGCCCAGATTGTTCCAGGCTTCGGGCCAGTCGCCTTCGGCTTCGATCGCGCGGCGCAGCAGCTTTTCCGACTGGTTCAGCCGCCCCAGCGCAAGGTTGGCCGACCCCAGCGCGGTCAGCACCTCGCTGGTCATGCCGCGGGTGCCGGCGGCGCGGGTAAAGGCCTCGAGCGCGAGATCATGTTCGCCCGCCTCCATCAGCCGATGCCCGACCAGCAGCCCGTCCACTGCCTCGCCGCGCGGGTCCAGCGCGGGGGCATAGGGACTGTCGTCAGACGCGCCAAGGCCGCCCGAAGAACAGGCGGCCAGGACGATCAGCGATAGAACGGACCCAAGGTGGATCAGCTTCATGGATTATTGCCCGATACTTCCCATCTGCGTGATGCCGACGGCCGAAGGACCCACAAGGATGATCAGCAGCGGCGGCACTGTCAGCATCATAGTGGTCAAGGTCATCTTTGTCGGCAACTGGTTTGCTTTTTCTTCGGCGCGCATGACCCTTTTGTCACGCATCTCTCCTGCATAGACCCGCAGCGCATCCGAGATCGAGGTGCCGAAGGTCGTGGCCTGGTTCAGCACGGTCACGAAGCTGGACACATCCTGCACGCCGCAGCGTTCGGACATGTCGTTCAGAACCTGGCTCTTGTCCTTGCCGGCCTTCATTTCGTGGGCGATGATTTCGTATTCATCGGCCAGCGCCGGGTAAGAGGCGCGCAGTTCCTTGGACACGCGGACGATGGACTGGTCCATCGACTGGCCCGCCTCGACGCAGACCAGCATCATGTCCAGCGCGTCCGGAAAGCCGGACTGGATCTCTTCCTTGCGCTTTTCGACCCGCTTGGTGATCCAGTACTTGGGCGCCATGTAGCCCGCGGCGCCGGGGCCAAGGATATACATCAGCTTTTGCTGCATGGTGGCGCTGGCGCCATCGACGAACAACAGGAAATAACCCACGCCCAAGGCCAGCAGGCCAAGGCCCAGGGCGAATTGCGCAAAGTAATAGATCTGCACCGCGTCCTTGGTCCGATAGCCGGCCTGAAGCAGCTTCATCCGGATGTCGGACAGTTCCTTTTCGTCCTGCGGTTCAAGGAACTGGGCGTATTTGTTCAGCTTGTCGTTGCGTTTCTTGTCGCGCAGGATGGCGCGGGTGTCCGCGTTCATCTTTTCCTGCCCGGTCTGACGAAGCTTGTCCATCGGATCGGGCTTGGAATTCAGCAGCATCGGGATCGTGGCAAGGATCATCAGAACCGCCAGACCTGCGACCACGATCAGCGGACCCGCAGGGCCAAGCATTCCGGTGATCATCGTGTTGAGTTGGTCAAACATGGGAACGATACCTCAGACCTTGATGTTAACGAGCGCCTTCATGACGATCATGTTCAGCACCAGCATGACCCCCACGATGATACAGGCGGGAATGAACCACGGGTGATCAAGCACCTCGTCGTAGTAGTCAGGCTTGGCCACCTGGATGAAGACCAGCGCGCCCAGCGGGAAGGCGGACAGGAACTTGCCCGACCACTGCGCCTCGGCGGTGATGGCCTTGACCCGGCGGAACAGGCGGAACCGCGCGCGGATCACCTTGGCCAGACCTTCGAGGATCTCGGCCAGGTTGCCGCCGGCCTGCTGCTGGATCGCGACGGCCACGGCGAGAAAGCGCAAATCCTGCATGTCCAGACGTTCGGCCATGTGTTTCAGGGCCTCGCCGATGTCGCGGCCATAGGTTGCCTCGTCGGCGATGATGCCGAATTCGGTGGCCAGCGGGTCCTTGATTTCCTTGGACACGATGGAAATGGCCGAGGTAAAGGGATAGCCGGTGCGCAGCGACCGCACCATCAGCTCGACCGCGTCGGGCAGCTGTTCCTCGATCATCGACAGGCGTTTCTTGGCCTTGTGGTTGACCCACAGGTAGACACCGCCAACCCCCATGGCCGTGCCCATCAACAGGCGCACGGCGAAACCGGCCTCGGTGCCGATGGAAAGGCCCAGAAAGGCCACGACGCTGACCGCGGCCATGACCATGATCAGCTGCTGCGGCGTAAAGGCGATGGCCGCCTTTTGCGCCTTGTCGGCCAGGATCGCGTACAGCGGCAGCGACCGTGAATTCATGTGCTGGTCCATCTCCTTGCGGAGCTTGGCCAGCACGTCCTCGCGGCCCTCGCCCTTGTCGAGCATGTCGAGCCGGCGATTGACCTTGTTGTTCAGGCTGATGTTCTTGCCAAAGGCGACCAGGTAGACCCCTTCGACCAGAACCAGCACTGCGATGAAGATCATGCCATAGATGATCGGTTGTGCGCTGAGCATTGTGTATTACTCCGGTCTGAAGGGTTCGTAGATCGAGGCAGGAATGTCATAGCCCCACATCCGGAAACGTTCCGAGAAGTGGCTGCGCACGCCCGTGGCCGTGAAATGGCCGATGATCTTGTTTTCGGGGGTCAGACCAACCCGCTGGAAGCGAAAGATTTCCTGCATGGAGATCACGTCACCTTCCATGCCGGTGATCTCGGTGATCGAGGTCATCCGGCGCGAGCCGTCCTGCAAACGGCTGGCCTGGACGATCAGGTTCACAGCCGAGGAAATCTGCGAGCGCACCGCTTTCAGCGGCATCTCGATCCCGGCCATGGCGATCATGTTTTCCAGACGCGCCACACCGTCGCGGGCGCTGTTGGCGTGGATTGTGGTCATCGAACCGTCGTGGCCGGTGTTCATGGCCTGCAGCATGTCGATGACTTCCTCGCCGCGCGTTTCGCCGACGATGATCCGGTCGGGGCGCATCCGCAGGGCGTTCTTCAGGCAGTCGCGCGGGGTGACCGCGCCCTTGCCTTCGACGTTGGGCGGGCGGCTTTCCATGCGGCCGACGTGGGTCTGCTGCAGCTGAAGTTCGGCCGTGTCCTCGATCGTCAGGATGCGTTCACTGTCGTCGATGAAAGACGACAGGGCGTTCAGCGTGGTCGTTTTACCCGAACCCGTACCGCCTGACACGATGATGTTCAGGCGCGTGGCCACGGCGGCCTGCAGGTAGACGGCCATTTCTTCGGTAAAGGCGCCGAAATTCACCAGGTCGTCGATGCCCAGCTTGTCCTTTTTGAACTTACGAATGGACACCAGGCTGCCGTCGATGGCGATCGGCGGCACCATGGCGTTGAAACGCGATCCGTCCTGAAGACGGGCGTCGACGTAAGGGTTGCTTTCATCGACACGGCGACCCACGGCCGACACGATCTTGTCGATGATCCGCATCAGGTGCTTTTCATCCTTGAAGGTGACGTCCGACAGGGACAGCTTGCCCTCTTGTTCGATAAAGATCTGGTGGGGGCCGTTGACCAGGATATCGGAAACCGTTTCATCCTTGAGCAGGGTTTCCAGCGGGCCCAGGCCCTTCACCTCGTCATAAAGGTCGTTGATCATCGCGCGGCGTTCGTCGCGGTTCAGGACAATGCCGCGTTCCTGCAGCGATTCCGTCGCGATGGCGTTGATCTCTTCGCGCAGCTCAAGCTCTCCGGCCTGGTCGATGGCGGCCAGGTTCAGGTTGTCCAGCAGGGCGCGGTGCAATTCCAGCTTGACCTCGGAAAGGCGCTCCTTGCGCTTTTTTTCCTTGTCCTGCGGGGCAGGCGCGGCCGAGCTGACCTTGACCTTGCGCGCCGCGGTCGGCGCGTTCGAGGATACGTTCGGTTTCACAGCCGGCAGCGTGGATGCGGCGGCCGCGGCGGCCGCGGGGGCCGCTGCGGCCGCAACCGGCGAGGCGTCTTTGAGCGAAGGCTTCTTGTATCTTGAAAACATCTGTCAATCTTCCTCAGGCTGCTTCAGCGTCGGTGTCACCCAGCGCGATCAAGCTCGCTGCCAGTTTGGAAATTTCCTTGCGAAGCGGGTTCTTCGCGGCGTGGTTGGCCAGCGGCAGGCCATGGTCGCAGGCCTGCATCACCACCTTGCCGCCATCGGGGAATTGTACATCCAGCTTGATGCCCAGGCTGTCGGCCATGCGCTTGACCCGGGCCTTGCCCTGCAGGTCGGTGAACTTGGGCGCGCGGTTCAGGACAAAGCGCAGCTTGTCAAAGGGCAGGTCCTCGGCCATCAAGGCCCGCTTCAGCCGCAGGGTGTTCTGGGCGGAACGCATGTCCAATTCGACCATGGCGAAATAGACCTGCGCTTCGTTCAGGACGGTTTCGGTCCAGTTCACCAGGGTGCCGGGCATGTCGACGATCACATAGTCAAAGTGTTCGCGAGCCACATCCAGCAGCTTTTTGACCTCTGGCGCGCCCAGCATGTCCAGCGGCAGGATATCGGCCGGCGAGGTGAAGACCTGCAGTTTGTTCTCGAAGCTGACCAGCGCCTGGCCAAAGCTTTCCCCGTCCATCGAGTCGATGTCGGACAGCAGTTCCAGCACGGATTCGCGGCGCGGCAGGTCAAGATAGGTCGCTACCGACCCGAATTGCAGGCCAAGGTCGATCAGGCAGACGCGCGGCGCACGGCCCTTGGTCGCGGATGTGACCAGTTCGTAGGCCAGGTTGGTGGCCAGGGTCGAGGCGCCGCAGCCGCCGGCGATCGACTGCACGGCAATCAGGATGCCGTCGCCGTCGCCTTTCAGCTTGACGCTGCTGGCCTTGGGGGCGGCGCTCTCGGCGGGCTGTTCGGCACGGGCAGGGGGGTGGCGCAGGCGTTCGACCGCCGCGGCCAGCTCGCCCTCGGGCAGGGGATAGGGAATGAATTCATCGGCCCCCTGGCGCAGCAACTGGTGCAGCGACGCGGGGGTGACATCCTCGGCGATCAGGATGACCTTGACGCCGCGCTTCTTGGCGCCGGCGATGATCGCGCCCAGCTGGGCCAGGTCGGGTTCGTCGATGGCGTCGATGGCCAGGGCCACGAATTCAAGGTGCGCCGCGTCGGGTTGCGTCAGGAAGGGCAGGGCCTCGTCAAAGCCCAGATCCCCCCAGAGTTCGCCAAGAATGCCTTCCATGTCCTCGATCAACAGGTCGAAGTTCTGGACGTCACGGCTGATGGTGCAGGCCGCGATGGGGGCGGGGTCTGTCGGCTGGGCGGAAATACTCGTCATAATGCCTCACGTCCTGTTCTTGGTGCAGAGCGGACCTGGCGGACGGTATGGAGTTTTCCCTTTTCGCCACCCAGGTTCCGGACCCTGCAAGCGCCGACTCGGAAGGCGGCGCATTGATCCTTCGAAGGTCAACCTGACGGGTAAACGGGGCAACATTTGGGCCAAAAAGCCGAAATTGTACGGTATTTCTGGACAGCCATCCGGCCTGTGCTTCAGGCAAATGCCATAAAATCAATGACTTGCTTGATTTGGCATTGCGGCGCTGGAAACGCGGAAGGGCCCCGCAAAGGGCCCTTCGGGAAACAGTGAAAATCCGGCTGGGGAACGATCAGCCGCCGCCGCCATCGGTGCCGGTTTCGGTCAGGAAGTCCTGACCGGAGATCCCGGAAAGGCCGGTCTTGGGTTCGCCCGAGCGTACGTATTCGCGGTAAACCACCTCGGCGTATTTGCCATCCATGACGGTGGGGTGACGGCCGACAAAGCCCGATACCTCGGTCACGGTGCGCCGGTTGCGGCGGTCCTGGCCTTCGGTGACGATCAGCGGCTGGCTTTCGCCATAGCTGACCAGTGCCTCGAGCCGCGAGCGTTCAACCCCTTGGGAAACAAGGTAATTCACGACCGTGTTGGCGCGTTTCAGGCCCAGGCTCTTGTTATAGTCGTTGCCGCCGACCTTGTCGGTATGGCCATAGACGTTAAAGCGGACCTCGGGGAACTGGCGGATCCAGTTCGCCTGTTCGCGCAGGGTGTCGCGCGCGCCTGCGTCCAGCTCGGCGCTGTTGAAGGCAAAGTTGACCGTGGTCAGAACCTCGGAGGCAAAGCGTTGCCCCAGATCGTAGACATACTGCTTTTCGCCGGTCTGATAGAGCGTGTTGTTCATCGTCGCGTTGCCGAAATCGCCGGTGTCCGTCAGCGACCCCGCCTCGCGGTTGAACGAGGCATAGACCGGGTCCTGGCTGGTGGCGCTGCATCCAGCCAGAATGCAAAGCCCCAAGCCCGCAAAGGTGATCCTGCTCATGTGCTGACCCCGCATCTGATTATTCCATCACATAGCCATAAGAGCCGCTGAAGTCCTGCTGGGCAACTTCGCCCGCGGCCCCCTTGGGCTTTTTGCGTCCGGTATCGCTGCCGACGCGGCCATAAAGGAACAGATCCTTTTCGGACGGCGGGCGGACCCGGTCGGTGGGCAGGGCCAGGGCCTCGCCCTTGGTCGGCGTCACAAGGTGCGGCGTGACGATGATGACCAGTTCGGATTGTTCGCGCGTGTATTCCGCGCTGCGGAAGAGGGCTCCGAGAACCGGAATGTCACCCAGCCACGGCACCTGACCGTTCAGATCCTTGAAGTCGTCTTCGAGAAGGCCGGCGATGGCAAAGCTTTCGCCGTCGCGCATTTCCACGGTTGTTTGTGCCTCGCGCCGGCGGAAGGCCGGGGCGCTGATGGTTTCGAATTCAAAGGCGTTGTCGAAATCCAGTGCCGAAACCGCGGTTTCCAGTTCCAGGTTGATCAGATCGCCATCCACCACGCGGGGGATGAAGTTCAGCTCGACGCCGAAGGGTTTGTATTCGATCGAAATCATGCCGCCCTGCTGGGCGACCGGGATCGGGAATTCGCCGCCGGCGAGGAATTTGGCCTCTTGCCCGGAAATGGCCACCAGGTTGGGTTCGGCCAGCGTGCGGACAACGCCTTTTTGTTCAAGGGCTTCCAGCAGGATGCCCACCTCGAGCCCGCCCGCGTTGAAGCCGAACAAAACCGCGCCTTCCGAGGCGTTGGAGCCCGACTGCGGGTTCAGCTTGCCGACGATGGTGTCCACATCCGCCAGCGGCGCCGCGTTCCCGGTGCCGATCTCAAGCCCCAGGTCGCCGCCCAGAACCGACCCGCCGGTGCCGATCGAGGCGCGCAGGGTCTTGGCGACCGAGCGGCTCATTTCGGCAAAGCGGACTTTCAGCATGACCTGTTGGATGCCGCCCACGCTCATCAGGTTGGACACGCGTTCGGGGGCATAGCGTTCGGCCAGGTCCAGCGCGCGCTGCATTTTCAGGGTCGAGGACACCGTGCCGGACAGGACGATCCCGTCATTGGCGGTGCGCACCTCGATTTCCTCGTCGGGAAGGATCTGGCGCAGACGTTCCTTGAATTCCGTCACATCGGCCGCCACGCGCACATCAACGTTGGTGATCAGCTTGCCGGCGGCATCCAGGATCGTCAGCGTCGTGGTGCCGGGCGCCTTGCCCAGCACATAGATCGTGCGATCCGAAAGCGATGAGATATCCGCGATTGCCGGGTTGGCAATCGAAAGTTCCGCGAAGGGCGCGTCACTTTCCACCACAACCGCCCGGTTCATCGGGACGTTCAGAACCGACTCCGTTCCCGTGCGGACCACGCGAAGCTGTTCGGCCTGAAGGCTGGTCGCCATGGGGGCAACAGCCAGGGTCAGCCCCATCAGGGCCGCCTTGAGAAACCTGTCATATTTCATGTGACCTGCCTTTCGATCACGCCTCAAAATGCAGGTCTGTTTGCCTGCTTGTTTGGGGCAGGATGCGTCAGATTGCGTTTATTTGCAAGAATCAATGACTTCGGCCCTCCAATTTATGTGGACAAAGGGCAACATGGGGATTTTTGTACCCAGCGCCCGAACAGACCAAAAGGGCGCCCGATGCGGGGCGCCCTGCAAGTTTTCGTTTCAGGACCGTCAGTTGCAGGGGATCGGAATTTCGATCCGCTCGGTGCCCTTGTTGGTCCGGATGGTGCAGACCTCAAGCGACTTTTCCGCACGCTGCTCCTGTTTCTGGATGCCCAGCAGGGACCGCTGGTCGACTTCGATGGCCTCGGCGACGGTTTCGTCGTTCTGCGACATCAGCGACAGCGACAGGCGTCCAGTGGACTGGGCCTGGGCCAGGGCGGCAACCTGCTGCGGGCTGGCGGACACGGTCACGGTGCGGGCGATGGCGGCATCGGTGCTGTCGGAATGGGCCGACTGGTCGATGGCGATCAGGCTGATGCCGGTCTGGATCAGCTTGGTCACGTCGCCGACCGGCAGGTTGGGATCGTTGCCCGGAATGCGGCCAGTCCAATAGATGTCGACACGGTCGCCAGGGCGCAGAAAGCCGGACACGCCCGAAGCCACGTCAACCTTGATCGCAAAGGCGCGCTGGCCTTTTTCAAGCCGCGAGGTCAGGCCGGCATCGCCGCCGGGTTCCGAAACCTTGACGGCCACCAGGGCCTCGTGTTTTTCCATGGCGCGCACGGCGACGCGCAGCTCGCCGGTTTCGTCAAAGAACGGGTTGGCCTCGTCAAAGTGGCCCTCGGGCAGGATCTGCTTGGGCCAGGGGGCCAGGGCCACGTCCTCTTTGGTGATCTGCTCACCATAGGCCAGGGCGCGTGTCGCAACATAGATTTCCTGGGTCGGAACCGCTGCCACGACTTTGGCGCGTTCCTCCTCGAGGGCATTTTCATATGCGCCGATATAGTTCTGCGCCATGTAGACGGCAAAGCCGGCCATGCCGAGCCCCGCAATCAACACCAATCCGAATACAAGTCGCATCTGTTACCTCATGGGTTCGTGTGACCCCCGGTCCAACGGGGTTGTTCACGCACCGATATTACTGGGGAATGTGGCCAAAACAGGCCCGCCAGGGGGCCCTTGTGTGAAACATGCACAAGGCCGGCTGACAAAAGAAAAAAGGCTGCACCAGGATGGCTCAGCCTTTCTCGCGTAGGGAGACTGTGGTGCGATCAGAAGTCGTTCTCGGCAGCGATCGCGCCGCCTGCGGACGACATCAGCGCATTCGAGTTGTCCTCGATCACGAAGAAGGAGATTGCGGACATCCCCACCACGGCAGCGGTGATGACAACCCAATCAACGGTCACGGCCCCGGACGTATCGTCGCGAAAAGCCTTCAGGAAGTTCAGCATCTCAAACCCTTTCTGTTCAATTTTGGGTGATGCCCCGAGCCGGAAATCACCGGCTCGGGCGTCCTTGTCTCAGGCGAGAAAGACTTAGAAGTCGTTTTCGGCCGCCACTGCACCACCGGCTGCGGTGATCAGGGTCGAAGCGTTGGTCTCGATGGTCGAGTAGGCTGCGATGGCCAGGCCAACGACGGCTGCGGTCAGAACGACCCAGTCAACGGTCACGGCGCCAGCTTCGTCTTTGCGGAAGGTGTTGAGGAATTTCATCATTGGTTTTCTCCAGGTTGCCCGCTTGGGGCTCAGAATTTCGTTGGGTGCCGACGCGCGGCTCAGGCCTGCGCGCCGGTCTTCAAGCGGTCCTCAGACCGCGAACGACTTAGAAGTCGTTTTCTGCCGCGACTGCGCCACCGGCTGCGGTGATCAGGGTCGAAGCGTTGGTCTCGATGGTCGAGTAGGCTGCGATGGCCAGGCCAACGACGGCTGCGGTCAGAACGACCCAGTCAACGGTCACGGCGCCAGCTTCGTCTTTGCGGAAGGTGTTGAGGAATTTCATCATGGTCTCTCTCCGTAGGTATCTTGTTGCTCACTAGGACCGCTTCGGTGCGTTGTGGGCCTCTCTCACTTGCCCCGTCCCGCTGCGGTATGTGCATAATTAGCCTTCGGTTTGGGGCGAGAGTGTGACCGGATTGGAGTGTTTTTGTAGCCGCGCAAAAAAGATCGGTGATTTTGGTTAGTGACCTGTAATCAAACGAAAAAATTTTCATTAGAATGGGAAAAGCCCTGACTTCCTATCCTTTGGTGTAGGTAAAAGGCACCAGTCGGTTCACGCTTGCGCAACGGTAATGGCCATAAAGCTGCCTTTGTGCGATAAATGGAAAAAACAAAGCCATAAAAAGTAAACGAGCAGAGACCATGGGCCCCAGACTCCTTATCGCATTTTTGTGCGCCTTGCCGCTGGCTGTGCCGGTTCATGCCGAATCCAGCTTTCCCAGTTTCAGCGCGAAACGGGTCAAACCGCCCGCGCCGGGCGCGACCAAGCGGATCACCGTGCAGATCGCGCCGCGGGCCGAACCCGCGGTGCCGGTGCGGCCGACGAAACCTGCGCCGGCGCCGGAACCGGCCAGCGTGGCCGCCGCCGCGCCGCGCGCGCCTTCGGGCAGTGGCGGCAGCTATGCCTGGTTCTGGAACGCGGTTTCGCCCGACCTGTCGGCCAGCGGGCCGGGGCGGCTTGACCCGGCGCTGGCCAGCCTGTCCAAGGGGCCGCAGGGCCAATCGGTGCGTGCGCCGCGTCTTCAGGCCCTGCAGGAAATCGCCGCCAGCCATGGCACCGACATTCTGCGCGCCACCATCGGCACCCGGGTTTCGCCGGCGCTGGCGCTGGCGGTGATCTCGGTGGAATCGGCCGGGCGTGCGGATGCGCAAAGCCATGCGGGCGCCCAGGGGCTGATGCAACTGATGCCGGCCACCGCCGAACGCTTTGGCGTCAGCGACAGTTTCGATGCGGCGCAGAATATCAAGGGCGGCGTGGCCTTTCTGGATTTCCTGATGGAAAAGTTCGACGGCGACCCGATCCTGGTGCTGGCGGGCTATAACGCCGGGGAAAACTCGATCGCCAGCAACAACGGTGTGCCGCCCTACAGCGAAACCCGCGACTATGTGCCCAAGGTGCTGGCCGCCTTCCAGACCGCGCGCGGGCTGTGCATCACGCCGCCGCAGCTGGTGTCGGATGGCTGCGTCTTTCAGATCATGACAGCCAGCAACTAGGCCCGCAGCACGGCGCCGGGGTTCATGATGCCCCTTGGGTCCAGCGCGGATTTGATCGCGCGCATGGCCGCCAGCTTGGCCGGATCGCCGTATTTTTCCAGGTCCGCCACCTTGTGACGGCCGATGCCGTGTTCGGCACTGACCGAACCGTCCATGGCATGGGTCAGGTCATGCACCAGCGCCGTGACCTCGGCGCTGCGCGCCTTCAGGCTGTCCTTGCTGACGCCTTCGGGCGCAAAGACGTTGAAGTGCAGGTTGCCGTCGCCGAGGTGGCCAAAGCAGTTGATCCGCCAGTCACCGATCCCGGCCAGCGCCTGCGTGGCCTTTGTGATGAAGGCCGGGATGGCACCCAGGGGCAGGGAAATGTCGTGGCTGGCGATAGATCCGATGCGTTTGTTCGCCTCGGGGATGTGTTCGCGCAGGGTCCAGAAGTCCCGGGCCTGCTGCAAGGAATGGGCGACCAGACCATCATGTACCAAACCGGCCTCGTGCGCTTCGGCGAACAGGCGTTCCAGCGCGTCCTGCGGGTTTTGGCCCTGGGACAGGCCCAGTTCGATCAGGACACACCATTCGGGCGCGATTGGCCAGGGTTGGCGGATTTCGGGCAGGGTGGCGCGCAGAAAGTCGAAGCCCGTGCGGTGCAGCAGTTCAAAGGCGCTGATGCCGTCGCCGATCTGACCCTTGGCCAGGGTCAGAAGCGACAAGGCGGCCTGCGGGTCGGTCACGGTCAAAAGCGCGGTGCCGGTGGCGGCGGGGCGGGGAAAGAGTTTGAGGCTGGCGGCGGTGATCACCCCCAGCGTGCCCTCGGCGCCGATCAGAAGGTGGCGCAGGTCGTACCCGGTGTTGTCCTTGCGCAGCCGTTTCAGCCCGTTCCAGACCTGCCCGTCCGGCAGCACCGCCTCGAGCCCCAGCACCAGGTCTCGGGCATTGCCATAGCGCAGGGTGTTCACGCCGCCGGCATTGGTGGACAGCAATCCGCCGATCCGGGCCGATCCTTCGGAGGCCAGGGACAGCGGGAACAGCCGGTTCACCTGTTCCGCGGCGCTTTGGACATCGGCAAGGATGCAGCCGGCCTCGGCCACCAGGGCGTATTCTTCGGGAAAGGCGGCGCGCATGGCATTCATCCGCTCGAGCGAGAGCAGCAGGGGCGCGGGGCCTTCGCGCGGGATCTGGCCGCCGACAAGGCCGGTGCCCCCGCCGATCGGCGTCAGGCCGACACGGGCATCGTTGCAGGCCCGGACGATGGCGGCCACCTCTTGCACCGAGCGGGGCAGGGCGACGTGGGTCGCGCTGCTGGACCAGCGGCCGCGCGGGTCCTCGAGATGGCGCGCTTCGGCCGGGCGCAGGGTGTCCGGGGGCAGGGCGGCGCCAAGGGTCTGGGCAAAGCTGTCGTCAGCGGGGCAAAGCGGCATGGCGGGTCTCCTTGCCCGAAGGGATAGAGGAATTGCGGCGCAGGCCCAAGACCCTGTCTTTGACCGTCGAGGTCAGCGGCTTTGGCACCCGCAGGCCGGGGCTCTGCCCCGGACCCCGGGATATTTGGAGCAATTGGAAGGGCTCAGCGCGGGTCGCGCAGCCAGTTCGGGCGCAGCACCGTGATGGTGGGACGGTTGGGCAGGCTACGTAGCGAGACTTCGAGATACGGAGTGTCGACGTAGTCGATGGCAAAGCTGCCGCTCATCCCGTCGAGGAAGGCGCCAAGCGCGCCATCCGAGAACCAGTGCATCGGAATCACGACCGAGGATTTCAGACGTTCGACTACGCGCATCACCGTGGGCAGCGGCAGGGTATAGCCGCCATCGACCGGCACCATCAGCACGTCTATGCGCCCGAGGGCAGCGTATTGTTCCGGTGTCGGTTCGTGGTGCAGATGGCCAAGGTGGCCGATGCACAGGCCTTCGACCTCGAAGATGAAGATCGAGTTGCCCTTGTCCTCGCGCCCGCCGAATTGCGAGCGGATGTCCGTAGACACGTTGCGCACCAGCATTTCGCCAAGGTCGAGGTGATGGGTGATGCCCGTGCCGTGGGTTTCGCCCCAGCCTTGCAGCACATGCGGAATGGCCGGGTCGGGGGCGGGGGTCCAATGGGTGTCGTGGGCGTGGTTCATGGTGACGACGTCGGGGATCATTCGGGTGTTGCCGATGAACCCGGTGAAATCGGTCACCACGTTCAACCCGCCCGGGGTCTGGATCAGGAACGAGGCATGGGCCAGGTATTGCAGGCGCACGGTGTATTGCGGCACCGGATCGGTCCAGGCGGCCTTGTGCAGGTAGGTCAGGCCGGGGGCGGCGTCGGCGATGGCGATGCAGTGGCTGGGGCGGCGCTGGTCCTGGGCCTGCGCCGGAAGGGTGAAGGCAAGGCCAAGCAGGCCGGACATCAGCAAAGCAATCAAACGACGCATGGACTACTCCCCCTGTGAATACAAGTCAGGATAGCGCGTTGGCGGATTTCGCCAAGTGCTGGGGGATCAATTCCCGGTCGCCTGGGGTTGGGCGCCGCGCAGGTGCTGTCGGTTGCGCCCGCCATGGCGCCCGATTGGGCAGGCTGTGGGCGTTACAGCCCGACCGTGGTCTTGCCGCGCCGATCGCCGCGCAGGGCGGCATAAAGCACATGGGTGCGCCAGCGGCCGTTGATCTGAAGATAGCTTTGCGCGACGCCTTCGTATTTGAAACCCGACCGTTCCAGCAGCCCGCGCGACGGCTGGTTTTCCGGCAGGCAGGCGGCCTCGATCCGGCTCAGGTCCATCTTTTCAAAGGCATGGTGCACCACGGCCAGGATCGCCTCGGACATGTAGCCGCGGCGGGCATAGCGTTCGCCCACCCAATATCCCAAGGTGCCCGATTGCGCCGGCCCGCGCCGGATGTTGTCCAGCGTGATGGCGCCCAGCAAGGCTTCGTCATCGCGGCGGACCAGGAACAGCGGCAGGGCGCTGGCGCCGTTGATCGACCGCGAGGCCCAATAGACGCGGTTGGTGAAAGCGCGGCGCGACAGGTGGTCGTCGGCCCAGGTCGGCTCCCACGGGGTCAGGAAATCGCGGCTTTCGCGGCGCAGGTTGGCCCAGGGGGTGAAATCGGAATGCACAGGGGGGCGGAGCGTCAGACGCTCGGTTTCAAGTTTCAACTTGCGCCTGGCCCTTAGCATCATGCGGTGCGTCTCGCTTGCAGGTCCTCCAGCGAGGGCGCGCCCGCCACCGGGCCATATAGTGCCATCGCGGCGGGGGCCTGCACGGCCTGCAGTTCGGCAAAGCGGCGCACGTCCTTCAGGGTCACCGCGTCGATCTTGGCGACGGTTTCCTCGATCGGGGGGACCTTGCCCCAGATCTGGATCATCCGGGCCATGCGTTCGGCGCGGCTGGAGGGGCTTTCGAGCCCCATGAGCAGCCCGGCCTTCATCTGCGCGCGGGCGCGGTCGACCTCGACCTGGGTCATGTCGTCGGCGGCGCGCTTGATTTCGTCGATGGTGATGGTGGCCAGTTCGCCGACTTCCTCGCCCGAGGTGCCGGCGTAGATGGTGGTCATGCCGGTGTCGGCATAGGCGCCGCTTTGGGCAAAGATGGTGTAGCACAACCCGCGTTTTTCGCGGATTTCCTGGAACAGGCGGGACGACATGCCGCCGCCCAGGGCCAGGGAATAGATCTGCGCGGTGTAAAAGGCCGGATCGCGATAGCCCGGACCTTCGAAGGCCAGCGCCCAATGCGCCTGTTCCAGATCCTTCTGGTGGCGGCTTTCGCCGCCGGAAAAGGTGCCGGGTTCGGCGGTACCGGCGGTGCGCGGCACCATGTCGCCGAACAGGGTTTCGGCCTGGGCGACCAGCAGGTCGTGATCGACCGCGCCGGCGGCCGAGAGGATCAGCTGATCGGGGCCATAGTGTTCATCGACAAAGCGCGACAGGTCATCGCGCTGAAAGGCGTTCACGCGCTCTTGTTCGCCAAGGATGGTGCGGCCCAGCGCCTGGCCCGGATAGGCCTTTTCCTGCAACCAGTCAAAGATCACGTCGTCGGGCGTGTCGTGGGCCTGGCCGATTTCCTGAAGGATCACGTGACGTTCGGTCTCGATTTCCTTGGGGTCAAAGACCGGGTTGCGCAGGATGTCGGCAATCACGTCCAGCGACAGTTCGGTATCGGCGCCCAGAACGCGGGCGTAATAGGCCGTCACCTCGCGCGAGGTATAGGCGTTGATATAGCCGCCGACATCCTCGATTTCCTCGGCGATCTGCAGGGCGCTGCGCCGCTTGGTGCCCTTGAACGCCATGTGTTCCAGGAAATGCGCGATGCCGTTCTGTTCGGGGCGTTCGTGGCGCCCGCCTGCGGTGACCCAGATGCCAAGGGCGGCGGATTGCAGCCCCGGCATGTTTTCTGTGACGATGCGAAAGCCGTTGGGCAGCGTGGCGGTCTGGACGGTCACTTGGCGATACGCTCCGATATCAGGGTTTCGAGCGCGGTCAGGTCATTGGCGACCCGTGTCACGCGTTCGGGACGCTCATACAGGTCTGCCATGCGGGATGGAAGGGGCGGGCGGATGCCGCTGGCCTTTTCCACCGCGTCGGGAAATTTCGCCGGATGGGCGGTGGCCAGGGTGATCATCGGGGTGGCCGGATCGCGCATCGCCTCGCCGACGCGCACGCCGATGGCGGAATGCGGGCACAGCAATTCGCCCATGGTCTTTTGCGCCAGGGCGATGGTCTGCAGGGTTTCGTCCTCGGACACGCGGCCAGAATCGAAATGCTCGCGCAGCGCCTCTAGCGCGCCCTGGCTGACGTGGAACCCGCCATCCTTGAGTTCAGCCATCAGCTGCGCCACGGCATTGCCGTCGCGGCCATAGGCATCGAACAGCGCGCGTTCAAAGTTCGAGGACACCTGGATATCCATCGACGGGCTGATCGACGGATGCACCTTGGAGGTCTGGTAACCCCCCGTCGCAAGGCAGCGGTGCAGGATGTCGTTCTGGTTGGTCGCCACGATCAACCGGTCGATGGGCAGGCCCATGCGCTTGGCGATGTAGCCTGCGAAGATGTCGCCAAAGTTGCCGGTGGGCACCGTGAAGCTGACCTTGCGATCCGGCGCGCCCAGCGACACGGCGGACGAGAAATAGTAAACCACCTGCGCCAGAACCCGCGCCCAGTTGATGCTGTTGACCCCGGCAAGCCGCACCTTGTCGCGGAATTCAAAGTGGTTGAACATGTCTTTCAGGCGGGCCTGACAGTCGTCGAAATGGCCGTTCATCGCCAGTGCGTGCACGTTGCTTTCGCTGGGCGTGGTCATCTGGCGACGCTGCACTTCGGACACCCGGCCATGCGGGTACAGGATAAAGACATCGACCGCATCAAGGCCCTTGAACGCCTCGATCGCCGCTGACCCGGTATCGCCCGAGGTCGCGCCGACAATGGTCACACGTTCGCCGCGCCGTTCCAAAGCCTCTTGGAACAGCTGACCGATCAGCTGCATGGCGAAATCCTTGAAGGCCAGCGTGGGGCCGTGGAACAGTTCGAGCAGGAAATGACCGGGGGCCAGTTGCACCAGCGGCGCGCGCGCGCCATGACCAAAGCCCGCATAGGCCTTGGCGATCAGGTCAGCGAAGACCTCGTCGGTGAAGCCATCGCCGACAAAGGGGCGCATGACACGAAAGGCGACCTCTTCGTAGGATAGCCCGTGCAGGGCGCGAATATCGGCTTCGCTCATCTGCGGGATGGTTTCGGGCACATAAAGGCCGCCATCGCGGGCAAGGCCGGACAGCATCGCCTCTTCGAAACTCAGGGAGGGGCTTTGGCCACGGGTCGAAATGTAACGCATGCGGTCAGTCTTCCTTGCTGCGGCGCCAGATCAGCGCGCCGGTCATGAGCAGCCATACCACGGCAAGCGAATACCAGGTGATGGCGTATTGCAGGTGATCGTTCGGAATGCCGGCGGAGTCCACCGGCAAAACGGTCAGCCCGGGGTCGGGCGGGGTGATGTCGCGGGCGATGACCAGCAGCGGTTCGGTGTCCAGCACCTCGGCCATGCGGGCGATGTCGCGGGCGAACCAGGTGTTCTTGGCCTCGTCATTGTCCGGGGTCGACGCATTGCGATCATCGGGCCAGTGCAGGTTGCCCAGCACCGTGACGGGATCGGGGCGCGGCGGGGCGGATTTGTCGGCGACCGGGACAAAGCCGCGATCCAGCAGCACGCGGCGCCCATCCGCCGTGGTCATCGCAGAGATCACCCGCCAGCCGGCACCGACCACCTTGGCCGAGACCAGGACGAACAGGGCCTTGTCCTCGATGGTGCCGGTCAGGGTGACGGGCATGTATTTCTGGTCCGAGGGGGAAATCATCCGGGGCAGGGGCGCGGGGGTTCCGGCGATCCTGTCGTCGATTTCGGCCAGGATGCCGCGTTTCCAGTCAAGGCGCTGCATCTGCCAGGTTCCCAGCGCCACGAGGATCGCGGCGCCGATCAGGCCAAAAAGCAATGGGGCGAGTATGCGTTTCACGTCGGCTCCGAAAAGGAAAAGGCGCCCCCGAAGGCGCGCCTTTGCTTTTTTCATTCTGTTGCGCCGGGTTCAACCTCTGAAAGCGGGTGCGGGGTGAAACCCCGCCCTGCGTTCGGTTGCCCGAGGCGGCTCAGCCGCCCCAGATGTAGACTGCGGCGAAGAGGAACAGCCACACGACGTCGACGAAGTGCCAGTACCAGGCCGCTGCTTCAAAGCCGATGTGCTGCTTGGGCGTGAAGTGGCCCGCGTAGACGCGCATCAGGCAGATGAACAGGAAGATGGTCCCGACCACGACGTGGAAACCGTGGAAGCCGGTCGCCATGAAGAAGTTGGCGCCGTAGATGTTGCCCGAGAAGCCAAAGGCCGCGTGGGTGTATTCGTAGACCTGGAACACGGTGAAGATGGCGCCCAGACCGATCGCAAGGATCAGGCCCCATTTCATGTCTTCGCGGTTGTTTTCATGCACCAGGGCGTGGTGCGCCCAGGTTGCCGCGGCGCCCGAGCACAGCAGGATCAGCGTGTTGATCAGCGGCAGGTGGAAGGGATCAAAGGTTTCGATCCCGGCCGGCGGCCAGACACCGTCGATCTTGGGCGACAGGCCATCGGGGTGCATCGGGTACATGGCGTGTTTGAAGAACGACCAGAACCAGGCAAAGAAGAACATCACCTCGGACATGATGAACAGGATGAACCCGTAGCGCAGACCGATCTGCACCACCGGGGTGTGATCACCGGCCTTGTTTTCGGCGACGGTCTCGGACCACCAGCCAAACATGACGTAAAGCACGCCAACGAAGCCAATGAGGAGCATCCACGGACCGTGATCGTGGAAGAACCGCACCGCGCCGAAAAGCATGATGAACCCGGCCACCGACCCGGCCAGAGGCCAGATAGAGGGGTTCAGGATGTGATAGTCGTGGTTTTTTTCATGCGCCATCTTCAGTCCTCGTTAGGCGTTAATTCACAGGCGCTTGCGCGCCCGGATCGGTTGCAAGAGCGGCCTGCACGTTTTCGGGCAGGTCGATCTCGTAGAAGGTGTATGACAGTGTGATATGCTTTGCGAACTTTGCGTCCGGATCATCGACGATTTCGGGATCGACAAAGAAGCTGACCGGCATTTCCACACGCTCACCGGGCATCAGCACCTGCTCGGTAAAGCAGAAGCATTCGATCTTGTAAAAGAAGTTGCCGGCATCGAAGGGGGCCACGTTATAGGTGGCCTGCCCGGCGATGGGGCGATCAGTGGGGTTGTACGCCTCGTAAAAGGCCAGGCCCTCTTCGCCGATGCGCAGTTCCATTTCCTGCTGCATGGGCTTGAATTCCCAGGCCAGCGATTTTTCCTTGGACGCGTCGAAGCGCACCTTGATTGTCCTGTCCAGGATGGTGTCGCTGGCGGCGGTTGCCACGCTGGTCGAGCCGCCATAGCCGGTGACCGCACAGAACCAGCTGTACAGCGGGACAGAGGCCCAGCCCATGGCGCCCATGAAGGTCACCACGCCGACCAGTTGCAGGACAGTCTTGTTTTTTGCGTCAATTGCCATTTTGCACCTCGGATGGTTGCATTTGGTAATCGCCCCTCGTGACCTTGACCATTGTCATGCCGAAAAAGATCGCCACCAGCGCCGCAAGGGCCAGGCCAACCCCAAGATTGCGGCTGTAACGGCGTCCGTGCAGTTCGTGTTCCTTGCGCAGGCTCATGCAAAGATCCCCATGCGGTCAAGCCCGGCCTCGACCAGGATCGCCCCGAAATGGGCGAACAGATACAGCAGGGAAAGTTTGAAGAACTTCTTTTCAGCGCGGAAATTGTCGGCTTCGCTGGCGTCTTCGTCGCGGCGCCAGATGTCATAGGCGCCTTTCAGGAACAGTGCGTTCAGCACCAGCGCCACGGCCAGATAGACCGGACCGCCGACCTGGGTAAAGCCAAGCGCAATGGCAAAGGCGGCCAGAAGCACGGTGTAGACAAGGATATGGGTGCGGGTCGCGCGGCGTCCGTGGGTCACGGTCAGCATCGGCACGGTGGCATTGTCGTAGTCCATGCGCACGAACAGGGCCAGGGCCCAGAAATGCGGCGGGGTCCACAGGAAGGTCAGGCAGAACATCAGGACCGAGGCGGTGCTGATGTCCCCGGTCGCGGCGGCCCAGCCGATCATCGGGGGAAAGGCCCCGGCGGCGCCGCCAATCACGATGTTCTGCGGCGTCAGCCGCTTGAGCCACATGGTGTAGATCACCACGTAGAAAAAGATGGTAAAGGCCAGCAGCCCGCCGGCCAGCCAGTTGGTGGCAAGGCCAAGAAAGACGCAGGCAAAGACCGACAGCGTCAGGCCGATGGCAAAGGCTTCGTCCCGGGTGACCTTGCCGGCGGGGATCGGGCGTTTCTGGGTACGCTTCATCACGGCGTCGATGTCCGAATCGTACCACATGTTCAGCGCGCCCGAGGCCCCGCCGCCAAGCGCGATGAACAGGATCGCAACAAAGCCGATAAAGGGATGCACGGGAACGGGAGCGGCCAGCAGGCCGACGAAAGCCGTGAACACCACAAGCGTCATCACGCGCGGCTTGAGCAGGGCGAAATAATCGCCGAACTGCGCCTCGCTTTCGATGGGGCGGCTGTCAAAGCTTGCGTCGCTCATGGTCATCCCTTGGGTTGGACTGGTGTTTCAGGTGGGGCAGGCGCGCCGTGGCGGCGCGCCCGAAGGTCAGGCAGACGGTGGCGCGTTGCCGCGCCGGGCCGGTCAGTTGGTCAGGACTTCGCGCACGTCGGTGTATTCACCGGCATCCAGCGAACGGGCCAGCCAAGCCTCGTAGGCCTCTTCGCTGACGACCTTGACGGTGATCGGCATATAGGCGTGGTCCTTGCCGCACAGTTCCGAGCACTGGCCAAAGTAGACGCCTTCACGCTCGGGCTTGAACCACAGTTCCGCCAGACGGCCGGGAACCGCGTCCTGCTTGACGCCAAAGGCCGGGATCGTCCACGAGTGGATGACGTCGCCGCCGGTGATCTGCATGACGATGGTCTTGCCGACGGGCACCACGACCGAGGTGTTGGTGGCCAGCAGGAAATCTTCGCTGGAATAGCCCGAACGCTCGAGGCGGGCGTTCATGGCATCGCTGCGCACGAAATCCTTGGCGCCGGCGGCATAGTCTTCGTCGGACATGGTGGCCGGGTGGCCGATCATGAAGCTGTCAAAGGCCAGGTCGGTGCCGACATATTCGTAACCCCAGTACCACTGGTAGCCAGTGACCTTGATGGTGATGTCGCCTTCGGGAATTTCCTGCTGCTTGAACAGCACCGGCAGCGAAAACGCCCCGATGAAGACCAGCGTCACGATCGGACCGATGGTCCAGGCGATTTCCAGCGGCGAGTTGTGGGTGAAGGTGCCGGGGGTCTTGTTGGCGCGTTCGTTGTACTTGATGTACACGATGGCCAGCAGCGCCACGACCAGCAGGCTGATGATCGTGATGATGACCAGCAGCAGGCCGTCAAGCCACTGCAGATCGCGGGCCAGTTCGGTGGCGGCGGGCTGAAAGCCCAGTTTGCCGTCCACGGGACGGCCGACCACTTCGAGATCTTGCGCCAGGGCCGGCGCGGCGAAGAAGGCTGTGGCAAGGCCGGTCAGCATCGATTTGAATTGCATGTGTCACCCTGATCGGTTGTGCGTCTGTTCAGTTCATTCTGGCAGCGAGGAAGGGGTACACCAAGCCGATTGACTCGGAATCCGCTCCTCCCATTGCGTATCTGACGTTTAAAACCATATTCTGGCTCACCATTAAAGACATAGTCTTGCGGCAAAGCGCCGCTTTTCTTGATCTGGATCAAATCGAGGACACCATGGCCGACGCCCCCTTTCGCCCTTTCGACACCCATCTGGACCGCGATCAGGCGGCGTCAATCCTGCGCGACGCGCTTTCGGGCGCGGAGGACGGAGAGCTTTTCCTCGAACGTCGCCGCTCGGAATCGCTGGTTCTGGACGATGGCCGGATCAAGACCGCCAGCTATGACGCCTCCGAGGGATTCGGCCTGCGCGCGGTCAAGGGCGAGGTCGCAGGCTATGCCCATGCCACCGAGATCAGCGAAAGCGCGTTGAAGCGCGCCAGCGAAACCGCGCGGCTTGCCATTGGCGATGGCGGCGGCGTCATGGCCCCGCCGCCCGCGGGCACCAACCGTACCTTGTATACGGACGCCGACCCGATCGCGGGGGCCGATTTCCCGGTCAAGGTCGAAACCCTGCGCGAGATCGACGCCTTTGCCCGCGATCTTGATTCCCGCGTGGTGCAGGTGACGGCCACCATCGCCGCCTCGCTTCAGGAAATCGCCATTCTGCGCCCCGAGGGCGGGTTGGTCACCGATATCCGCCCGATGACCCGCGTCAACGTCAGCGTGATCGTTGAACAGAACGGCCGCCGCGAATCCGGCACCGCCGGGGGCGGTGGCCGCGTGTCGCTGGACGGGCTGCTTGCGCCGCAGGACTGGCAGTCAAAGGCGCGCGAGGCGCTGCGCATCGCGCTGGTCAACCTTGATGCCGAACCGGCGCCCGCGGGCGTCATGGACATCGTGCTTGGCCCTGGCTGGCCCGGCATCCTGCTGCACGAGGCCATCGGCCACGGGCTTGAGGGCGATTTCAACCGCAAGGGATCAAGCGCCTTTGCCGGGCTGATGGGTCAGCAGATCGCCGCCAAGGGCGTGACCGTGCTGGATGATGGCACCATCCCCGACCGTCGCGGCAGCATCACCATCGACGACGAAGGCACGCCTTCGGGCAAGAATGTGCTGATCGAGGATGGCAAGCTGGTCGGCTTCATGCAGGATCGTCAGAACGCACGGCTGATGGGCGTGGCCCCCACCGGCAACGGGCGGCGCGAAAGCTATGCCCACATCCCGATGCCGCGCATGACCAACACATATATGTTGGGCGGCGAGGCCGATCCGGCGGATATCGTCGGCGATCTCAAGGATGGCATCTGGGCGGTCGGCTTTGGCGGCGGGCAGGTCGACATCACCAACGGCAAGTTCGTCTTTTCCTGCACCGAGGCGTACCGCGTCAAGAACGGCAAGGTCGGCGCCCCGGTCAAGGGCGCGACCCTGATTGGCGATGGCGCCGATGCGCTGAAACGGATCAAGGCGCTTGGCAACGACATGGCGCTTGACCCGGGCATGGGCAATTGCGGCAAGCAGGGGCAGTGGGTGCCGGTCGGTGTTGGCCAGCCGACGGTGATGATCGGCGGGCTGACGGTTGGCGGCTCGGGCGGCTGAGGCCTGACCTTTCCTTGCCGGATCGAACGACAGCGCCCCGGGGGTGACCCGGGGCCACATCCCTTGGGCCGGGCGATTCCGGGCGGCAACGCCGGTATTCCCGCGACGCAACCCTGCCGCAAAGATAAATTCGACGTTTCTTCAACCGCTTGACTGCTTTTATGCAAATTGTCCCGCTGCGGTTTACCTCTGGTTAACCCTCCTCGCGCTAAGCATGTAATCAGCAAGAAGACGGAGCCGGGATGTTCGAAGACAGCTACTCTTCCACTCACCCCCCACTCCCACCCACCACGGAAGATGATCGGGTGTCGTGGCTCCGTCTCTTGCGCTCACGCCGGGTTGGCGTGGCCACCTTCTGGAGATTGATGGGCGAACACGGAACGGCGCAGGCCGCGTTGCAAGCCTTGCCCGAGGTCGCCCGTGCCGCTGGTGTCGCGAAATACGACATCTGTCCCGAAGGCGTCGTGCTGGCCGAAATGAAGGCCGCCCGCCTGAAGGGCGCGCGCATGATCTGCCTTGGTGATCCCAACTATCCCCCTGACCTGGCCCAGCTGTCGGATGCTCCGCCGATCCTTTGGGTCATCGGCAATCCGCAGGTTCTGACGCGGCCCATGGTGGCCCTCGTCGGCGCGCGCAATGCCTCGTCTTTGGGGCTGCGCATGGCGCGCACCCTGGCCGAAGGACTGGCCGAGGCAGGCTATGTCGTGTCGTCCGGGCTGGCGCGCGGGATCGACACGGCCTCGCATCTGGCAGCGCTCAAGGGGGGCACCGTCGCCACCATGGCGGGCGGGGTCGATGTGCTTTACCCGTCGGAAAACACCCGCCTTGGCGAACAGATCGTCGAAGAGGGCGGCGCGCGGATTTCCGAACAACCCATGGGTCTGCAACCCGTCGCGCGGCATTTCCCGACCCGCAACCGCATCGTTTCAGGCCTGTCGCGCGCCGTCGTTGTGGTCGAGGCGGCGGCAAAATCCGGATCGCTGATCACCGCGCGCAATGCGCTGGACCAGGGGCGCGACGTCCTGGCGGTGCCCGGTCATCCGCTGGACGCGCGGGCAGGGGGCTGCAACATCCTGATCCGCGATGGCGCGCGCCTTGTGCGCCATGTCGAGGACGTGATCGAAGCCTTGCCGGCCATCGACGCCCCGCAGCAGCGCCAACTGGACCTGCCGATGCCGCACCGTGTGGCGGGGCCCGCCCCGCGCAAGGCGCCGCCCGAGATCCCCGCGCCGCCGGCCGAACGCCGCACCTTGCAGGACAATGCGCAATTGCACAGCCAGATCCTGGCGCGGCTGGGACCCAGCCCGCTGGCCGAAGACCAGCTGATCCGCGACCTCGGCGCGCCCTCCGGCGCCGTGTCTCCGGCGTTGACCGACCTGGAAATCGAGGGCCGGATCCAACGCCAGCCGGGGGGGCTTTTGGCGCTGATCCTGCCACGGTGATCGCGCCGGACATGGCCCCCGTGGTGGGCGCCGAAACCCGCCCGAACCGGGCCTTCGCGCGCAGTGCGGCAAGGGCCTGATTGACATTTCCCCCTTGCGCCCCACATCCCTGATCGCCATACGCGAGACGAAAATCGCCCCGAATTTCTCGTAAGAGGTTTGTCAAAAAATGCCCGTCGTTGTCGTCGAATCCCCTGCTAAAGCCAAGACAATCAACAAGTATCTTGGCCCCGACTACACGGTTCTGGCCTCGTATGGGCATGTGCGGGACCTGCCGCCAAAGGACGGATCGGTCGACACCGAGCACGACTTCGAGATGAAATGGGAGGTCGGAAACGACTCGCGCAAACATGTCGCGGCCATCGCCGAGGCGCTCAAGAATGACGACACCCTGATCCTGGCAACCGACCCCGATCGCGAAGGCGAAGCGATCTCCTGGCACCTCAAGGAGGCGCTGACGAAACGCCGCTCGATCAAGAAGACGACCCATGTCAGCCGCGTCACCTTCAACGCCATCACCAAGAAGGCGGTGACCGAGGCGATGCAGAACCCGCGCGACATCGACGTGCCGCTGGTCGATGCCTATCTGGCCCGCCGCGCGCTGGATTATCTGGTCGGCTTCAACCTGTCGCCGGTGCTGTGGCGCAAGCTGCCCGGCGCGCGCAGCGCGGGGCGGGTGCAATCGGTCTGCTTGCGCCTGATCGTCGAGCGCGAGATGGAGATCGAAGCCTTCAAGCCGCGCGAATACTGGCAGGTCAAGGCGCAGTTCACCACGCCGCGCGGCCCGACCTATGAGGCCCGTTTGACAACCCTTGCCGGCAAAAAGCTGGACAAGTTCGATCTGGCCAATGCGACCGACGCGGAAATGGCCGTCAGCGCCGTCGAAAAGCGCCCCCTCACGGTCACCAGCGTCGAAGCCAAGCCCGCCAGCCGCAACCCCAGCGCGCCGTTCATGACCTCGACCCTGCAACAGGAAGCCAGCCGCAAATTCGGCATGGGCGCGCGGCAGTGCATGAACGCGGCGCAGCGCCTGTATGAGGCCGGGCACATCACCTATATGCGGACCGACGGCATCGACATGGCGCCCGAGGCGGTTCAGGCCGCGCGCGATGCGATCAAGGACCGCTATGGCGCGGACTATGTCCCCTCCAGCCCGCGCATCTACAAGAACAAGGCCAAGAACGCGCAAGAAGCGCACGAATGTATCCGCCCGACGGATATGACCAAAGACGCCAGCATGCTGAAGCTGAGCGAGGACGACCAGCGCAAGCTGTACGACCTGATCTGGAAACGCACCCTGGCCGCCCAGATGGAAGGCGCCCGGCTGGAACGCACCACCGTCGAGATCGGCAGCGAGGACGGCCAGGTTGGCCTGCGCGCCACCGGTCAGGTCGTGACCTTTGACGGCTTTCTCAAGGTCTACGAAGAGGGCCGCGATGAGCCGGTCGAGGATGGCGACGAAAATCGCCTGCCGCAGATCATGCAGGGCGAGCCGGCGAAATTCTCTGCGGGCGCGATGCAGCAAGCCTATGACAAGGCTGGCGAAAAGGCGGATTCGGTGGTTGACACCGATGCCCCCGGCAAGATGCAGAAAACCAGCGCCGCGGTGCTGGCGGCCAATGGCGCGGTGCTGGCGCTGCAAAGCCACACCCAGCCGCCGCCGCGCTATACCGAGGCGACGCTGGTCAAGAAGATGGAAGAACTGGGCATCGGTCGGCCATCGACCTATGCCAGCGTGATCACCACGATCCAGGACCGCGAATATGTCCGCAAGGAACAGAACCGCCTGTTCCCCGAGGACAAGGGCCGCATCGTCACGATCTTCCTGCTGAACTTCTTCAAACGCTACGTCGAATATGATTTCACCGCCGCGCTCGAGGATGAGCTGGACCAGGTGTCGGCCGGGGCCGAGGATTACAAGGAACTGCTGGCCAAGTTCTGGCGCGATTTCAGCGCGGCGATTGCCGAAACCTCGGACCTGCGGATCGCGCAGGTTCTGGATGTGCTGGACGACGCGCTGGCGCCCCAGCTGTACCCCCCGCGCGAGGATGGCACCGACCCGCGCGTCTGCCCCAAGTGCGGGCTGGGCCAATTGCACCTGAAAACCTCGCGCGATGGCGGCTTTGTCGGCTGTGGCAACTATCCCGAATGCACCTATACCCGCCCGATCACCGGCGAGGGCGCAGATGGCGAAGAACGCCTGCTGGGCACCGATGACGGCGACGAGATCTGGCTCAAGACCGGGCGTTATGGTCCCTATCTGCAACGCGGAGAGACCGAGCCGGGATCGAAGAAAAAGCCCAAGCGCGCCAACCTTCCCAAGGACCGCTACAAGAAACCCCTGCCGGGCTGGGCACCCGACGACATGACGCTGGAAAAGGCGGTCACGCTGCTGACCTTGCCGCGCACCGTGGGCACCCATCCCGACGGCGGCGACATCAAGGCGGCGCTTGGCCCCTTCGGTCCCTACATCATGCACCAGCGCCCGGACGAGGAAAAACCCGTCTATGTGAACCTCAAGGAACTGATCGAGGTTTTCGAGATCGGAATGAACCACTCGGTCGAGCTTTTGGCCGAAAAGCGCGCCAACCCCGGTCGCGGCCGCGGCGCGGCGGCCAAGGCACTGCGCGACCTTGGCGAACACCCGCAAGACGGCGGTCCGATCCAGATCATGGAGGGCAAATACGGCCCCTACGTGAAATGGCAAAAGGTCAACGCGACCCTTCCCAAAGGGGTCGAACCGGCGGATGTCACCATCGACGCCGCGGTCAAGCTGATCGAGGAAAAGGCCGGCAAGAGCGGGAAAAAGAAGGCGGCGCCCAAGAAATCCGCTGCCAAGAAACCTGCCGCCAAAAAGCCCGCCGCCAAGCCCAAGGCCAAGAAGTGAGCCAGGCAAAGGGGGCGTCTCGGCGCCCTTTTGCCGAAGGTCACATCCTGTAAACTGGATGTGACTTCTCATTTCCACTGAATCGTGATCCTGTCGCCCGCGAAACGGCGACAGGAGACAGATCCATGACCCATACAGTTCTATCGCGGCGCGGCCTTCTTGTGGGCGTCGGCGCCACCTTGATGACCCCGGCCATCGCCCGCGCAAGCGAAGATTTCAGCCGCCGCAACGTGTCCAGCTTTCTGGCGCAGGACTGGCGTGACCACTTCGAGACGCTGGGCGTCGGGGCGATCGTCTGCGACACCGGATCGCGCGCCTTGCACTATTGGTCCGCCGATGGCAGCGATTACCGCGTCTACCCGACCTCTGTGCCCAAAACCGATGAGCTGACCCGCCGCGGATATACCCAGATCGTGCGCAAGCAGGTCGGCCCGACCTGGACCCCCACCGCCAGCCAGATGGAGCGGTTCCCCGACTGGCACCCGGTCGAAGGCGGCGCGCCCGACAACCCGCTGGGCACGCACGCCATGTACCTGGACTGGCCCGCCTACCTGATCCACGGCACCCATGACACGCGCAAGATCGGGCGGCCGTCGTCCGATGGCTGCATCGGCCTGTACAACGAAAAGATCGCGGAACTGTACGGCATCGCCGAAATTGGCACCCAGGTGCGCATGATCTGATGTTAGCGCGCGCAGGGCAGGGGCGTCATTGACTCTTTGCTGCCCTGCGGCGACAACTCCCCCGAGCACAGAATTCAGGGGAGTTCATCCATGAAAAAGGTATACGGCTCGGCGGCAGAGGCCCTTGATGGTCTTCTGCACGACGGGATGTTGATCGCCAGCGGGGGCTTTGGCCTTTGCGGGATTCCGGAACTGCTGATCGACGCGCTGGTCGCCAGCGGCGTCAAGGATCTGACCGTCGCGTCCAACAATGCGGGCGTTGACGGCTTTGGTCTGGGCAAGCTGCTGGAAACCAAGCAGATCAAGAAGATGATGTCCTCTTACGTCGGTGAAAACGCGGAATTCATGCGTCAGTACCTGAGCGGTGAACTGGAGCTGGAATTCAACCCCCAGGGCACCCTGGCCGAGCGTATGCGCGCCGGCGGCGCGGGCATTCCGGGCTTTTACACCAAGACCGGCGTCGGCACCGTGATCGCCGAGGGCAAGGAAGTGAAATCCTGGAACGGCCAGGATTACATCCTCGAAGAAGGCATCTTTGCCGACCTCGCCATCGTCAAGGCCTGGAAGGCCGACACGACCGGCAACGCGATCTTCCGCAAGACCGCGCGCAACTTCAACCCGCCCGCCGCCATGTGCGGCAAGGTCTGCGTGATGGAGGTCGAAGAGATCGTCGAACCCGGCACGCTGGACCCCGATCACATCCACCTGCCGGGCATCTACGTGCACCGCATCGTGCAGGGACAGCACGAAAAACGCATCGAACAGCGCACCGTGCGCAAGCGTGAGGAGGCCTGAGCCATGGCGTGGGACAGAAACCAGATGGCGGCACGCGCCGCCCAGGAACTCGAAGACGGCATGTACGTCAACCTCGGCATCGGCATCCCGACGCTGGTGGCCAACTATGTCGGCGACAAGGACATCACCCTGCAGTCCGAAAACGGCATGCTGGGCATGGGCCCGTTCCCCTTTGAGGGCGACGAAGACCCCGACCTGATCAACGCCGGCAAGCAGACCATCACGGAACTGCGCCGCACCTCGTACTTCGACAGCGCGACCAGCTTTGGCATGATCCGCGGCGGCAAGATCGCAGCGGCGATCCTGGGCGCCATGGAAGTGGCGGAAAACGGTGACCTGGCAAACTGGATGATTCCCGGCAAGCTGGTCAAAGGCATGGGCGGCGCGATGGACCTGGTCGCGGGCGTCGGCCGCGTGGTCGTGGTCATGGACCACACCAACAAGCACGGCGACAGCAAGGTGCTCAAGGAATGCACCCTGCCGCTGACCGGCAAGGGCGTGGTCGACCGCATCATCACCAACCTGGGTGTGCTCGACGTGGTCGAAGGCGGGCTGAAAATCGTCGAATGCGCCGATGGCGTCACCGAAGAGGAACTGCGCGCCGCCACCGAGGCGACCATCGTCTAAGCGCAGACCAACACGACAACAAAGGCTGCGTCGGTTCCGCTGGCGCAGCCTTTTTCTTTGCCGCGCCGCTGTTTCCTCTTGCTCCAAATATCCCCGCCGGAGGCATCCGCCCAAGCCGCCCCCACATCGGCACAAGGGCCGCACCAACCGTTCGGCCAGCGCCCGCCCGAGCCCAAGCGCTGAGCGCGCAGGGCGAGACAAAAAGCGTGCGCAGCACCCATTCAGGTAACGGCCGGCAGGTAACGGCCGGAATGCGGATCAGGCAATAAAAAAGGCGGGTTCCGAAGAACCCGCCCGAGGATATTGCGCCCAAAATGGGAGGAGAAGGCGCAAATTCCTGTCTGTCCCCGAAGGGCCAGTATTACTTGGCAGCTGCGGTCGCTTTCTTGGCGGTCGCGGTCAGCTCGTCGGTGGCTTTCTTGACGGCTGCGGTCGCGTCCTCGGACAGGTCCTTGCCTGCGGCCATCATCAGCTCGACGGTGTCCATCTGGACCTTTTTCGCGATCTCGGCGAAGGCAGCCATGTTCTCGGCAGCAACTTCGGCCTGGGCCGATGCGAAATCGGTCATTGCCTTGGCGTAGTCAGCCGGCTCGGCTTTGGCTTTGGACATGTCTGCCAGCTTGGACAGGGTGTCTTTGGTCCACTTGGCGGAAATCTCGGTCGACTTCTCGGCCGCTTCCAGAGCAACGGTCGACAGCTTTTCGTTCATGGTGGCGGTGGTCTTGAACGCGCCTTCCATGGCTTTGGTGTCGACGGGGAATGCGCCCATCATGTCTTTCATCATGCCGGTGAAATCTTGTGCTTTAGCCATTTTCTCAATCCTTGTTCTACTGCGTGGGCCCACCCCACTTACTAGCAGTTGAGAAGAATATGCATGCTGCGGCGCAGAAATTCAAGAGTTTTTGCTGCGCCGCAGCATAATTGTGCTAAGTCACTGATTTTGCTTGCTGGCCTTGATCGCCACATAGGTGCCCGGGGCGGGGCAAAGGCTCTTATAAGGCGAATCACCGGGTTGACGCGCGGGCACTTTCTTGCCCGAACGCTTCTTCAGCCAAGCCTCCCACAGGGGCCACCAGGACCCTTCGTGCTTGTCAGCCGAGGCTTTCCAGTCGTCGAAGGCCAAGCTCAGGTCATCGTTGGTGTAATGGCCGTATTTGACCTTGGTCGGCGGGTTGACGATGCCGGCGATATGGCCGCTTTCACCCAGCACGAACTGCTTGGATTTCGAACCCATCATCTGCACCCCGCGATAGACGTCGCGGGCGGCGGCGATGTGATCGGTTTCGGTGGCGATGGACATCAGCGGCACATCGACATCCTTGACCGACAGGGTTTCACCGAATAGTTCGAACCGGCCTTCGGCGAATTCGTTGCGCTGGCACAATCCGCGCAGGTACTGCTTGAACATCTTGCCGGGCAGGTTGGCGCCGTCACCGTTCCAATACAGCAGATCAAAGGCCGGGGGCGTTTCGCCCATCATGTAATGGCGGATCGCCGGACCATAGATCAGATCGTTCGAGCGCAGAAAGGAAAAGGTCCGCGCCATGATGAAGGACGGCAGGATACCCTCCTGGTCGATCTCCTGTTCGATGCCTTCGGCGAAATCGTCCTGCAGGAAGGGGGTGAATTCGCCCTGGTCGGAAAAATCCATCAGCGCGGTAAAGAAGGTCGCCGATTTGACCGACTTGTCGCCGCGTTTCTTCAGCAAGGACAGCGTCAGGCTGAGCGTCGTGCCGGCGATGCAGTAGCCAACGGCGTTGATCTTGTCGACGCCGCAGATTTCCTTGACGATGTTCATCGCCGTCAGATAGCCCTCATCGATATATTCCTCGAGACCGATGTCGCGATAGGTGGGATCGGGGTTGATCCAGCTGACCACGAACAGGGTATAGCCCTGATCGACGACCCAGCGGATCAGGCTGTTTTGCGGTTTCAGGTCCAGGATGTAGAACTTGTTGATCCAGGGCGGGAACAGGACAACCGGGGTTTCATGCACCTGCTCGGTGGTCGGGCTGTACTGGATCAGCTCCATCATGCGGTTGCGATAGACGACTTCGCCCTTGGCGGTGGCGATGTTCTCGCCCACGGAAAAGGCGCTTTCGTCGGCCAGACGCACGATCAACTCGCCGTTGTTTGCCTCAAGATCGCTGACCAGGTTTTCCAGGCCCCGCACCAGGCTTTCGCCCTCGGTCTCGACCGCCTTGAGAAGGGCGTCGGGATTGGTCGCCAGAAAGTTCGTGGGTGCGAACATGTCGGTGATCTGCTGGGCGAAATAGCGCAGACGCGCCTTTTCCTTGCCGTCCAGTTCTTCCAGCTTGTCGATGCCGTCGCGGATGGCGCTGGCATTGATCAGGTATTGTTGCTTGACGAAGTTGAAATAGGGGTGCGTGTCCCAAAGCGGGTTGGCAAAGCGGCGGTCCTTGGGGCCGGGGTCGTCGGGGGCCTTCAACTCGCCGCTGGCCAGCGCCTTTTGCGCGTCGACGAAATGGGTCAGCGTCTTGCCCCAGTATTGCACCTGCTGTTCCAGAACCTTGGCGGGATTGGACAACCATTCCTGCCAATAGGCCTGGGCGGCCTTGGAATACAGCTCCGACTCCGGACCGTTCAGGGCCTGCGGTGTCGATTTCTTGTGGGTGATTGCGTTGACAAGGCGCTGCTGAAGCTCCTCGACACGGGCCAGATTGGCCTCCAGCCGCTCACGATTTTCGGATGCGGCATCTGTGTTCGTTGCCATGTTAACGATTCCCCCCTATGTTCGCATACGCAGAATAGCGTCGCCTTTGACGGGAGGCAAAGCGACGAAATGGCTCGACCCAACTTGGGGTTGCAGTCGACCTTTGATTTGGAGCAGCAGCAATGCGCTATATGGCCACTTACGACATGATGGAAACCTTCCGGAACACCCAGCAATGGTTGGGTGCGACGGCAAGAACGATGGCCTCATACCCGGCTTTTTCGGTTGTGCCGAACCCGGCGCTGGAATGGATGGCCGCCTGGGGCGAGGTGACCGAGCGCACCTTTGAACGCATGGTCGTCAAGCCCGACTGGGGGATTCGCACCTTTACCTGCGAAGACGGCAAGGACCATCTGGTCAATATCGAAACCGTGGTGGAAAAGCCCTTTGGCGATCTGATCCACTTCAATGTGTCCGGCCGCGAAGAGCAGCCGCGCAAGATCCTGTTGGTTGCACCGATGTCGGGGCATTATGCCACGCTGCTGCGCTCGACAGTGAAATCATTGATCGTGAACTGTGAAGTTTACGTGACGGATTGGCACAATGCGCGTGACATTCCGGTTTCGGCCGGCAAGTTCGATATCGAGGACTACACGCTGTACCTGATGGATTTCATGCGCCACATGGGGCCGGAAACCAACGTGGTCGCCGTGTGTCAGCCCGCGCCGCTGACCCTGGCCGCGACCGCCTACCTGGCCGAGCTGGACCCCGATGCGCAGCCGCGCACCCTGACGCTGATCGGCGGGCCGATCGACCCGGATGCGGTGCCGACCGATGTCACCGACTTTGGCGCGCGCGTCACCATGGGCCAGCTCGAAGAGACGATGATCCAGCGTGTGGGTTTCAAATACCCGGGCGTGGGGCGGATGGTCTATCCGGGCCTGTTGCAGCTGACCTCGTTCATCAGCATGAACTCGGATCGCCACTCCAAGGCGTTCAACGACCAGATCATGCGGGTCTGCCGCGGCGAGGCGTCGGATCACGACGCGCACAACCGGTTCTACGACGAATATCTTGCGGTCATGGACATGCCGGCGGAATTCTACCTGTCTACGGTCGAGCGGATCTTCAAGAACTGCGAAATCGCCAAGAACGAATTCGTGGTTGGTGGTCACAAGGTGGACATGGGCAAGATCACCCGTGTTGCCGTCAAGACCGTCGAAGGCGACAAGGACGATATCACGGCACCGGGCCAGTGCATTGCCGCGCTGAACCTGTGCACCGGTCTGCCGGATGACAAGAAAGCTTCGCACGTGGAGCCGGGTGCCGGTCACTACGGGATTTTTGCGGGCAAGAGCTGGCGCAACAATATCCGGCCGCTGGTTCTGGAATTCATTGACGCCAACGCGTCGGAACCCAAGGACAAGCCCAAGAAAAAGGCGGCCAACGTCAACGCCGCCTGATCTTTTTCAAAATGTGCGCCTAGCGGCGCGCAGACCTGTCAACGCCCGCCTTATGGCGGGCGTTTCCGTTGGTGCCATGCGGTGAAGGCGCGTTTGAGATTGAGAGGCTGTGTGGGGGGAGAGGGCCGATTTGGGGGCCAGCCCCCAAACCCCCGGGATATTTCAGGCAATTGGAAGAGGGGGGAGGCTGGTGGTTCAGAGGCCTTGGTAGGTGCACAGGGTGTGGACCTCCATCCCCATGTCTTTCAGCCGTTTGTGGCCGCCCAGGTCGGGCAGGTCGACGATGAAGGCGCAGCCGATGATTTCGCCGCCCAGCCGTTCGACCAGCTTGATCCCGGCCTCGGCGGTGCCGCCGGTGGCCAGAAGATCATCGACCAGCAGGATCTTTTCGCCCGGCTGGATGGCGTCGTCGTGAATTTCGACGACCGCCTCGCCGTATTCGAGTTTGTATTCCTCGGAGATCACCGCACCGGGCAGTTTGCCTTTCTTGCGGATCGGCACGAAGCCGGCAGAGAGCTGGTGCGCGATGGCGCCGCCAAGGATGAAGCCGCGCGCCTCGAGGCCCACGACCTTGTCGAAGCGGACCCCGGCGTAGGGGTGCAGCAACTGGTCGATGGCCATGCGAAAGCCGCGCGGGTCGGCGAACAGCGTGGTGACATCGCGGAACAGGATGCCTTCGTGCGGGAAATCGACGATGGTGCGGATATAGTCCTGGACCTGTTTCATGAGGTTTTCCTTAGGGTTGCGGTGAGCAGGCCCATGGTGATCAGCGTCGCGCCGCCGGCGCGGGTGATCCACGGGATGACGCCCGGCCTGGTGATGGTGCGCCGCAGGCGGTCGGCGGCAAGCGCATAGGCCAGCGCGTTCAGCGCGGCAAGGGTGACGAAGGTGCCGACGAGGATGGCGAACTGCGGCAGCAGCGGGGCGGCTGGCGTGATGAACTGCGGCACGAAGGCAATGAAGAAGGCGATGCTTTTTGGGTTCAGCGCGGTCACGGCGGCGTTGTGCCAGAACACGCCGCGCGCCGAGATGTCGGTTGCGGGCAAGGTCAGGCCATCGGCGGGGGCCGAGCGGATCAGTTTGACCCCCAGGTAGATCAGGTAGCCCGCGCCAAGCCATTTCAGCACGGTGAACAGCGTCGCCGAGGCGGCGACCAGCGCGCCGAGGCCCGCAAGCGACAGCGACATGGCGACGAAATCCCCGGTGGCGACCCCGGCGGCCGAGGCGACGGCCACGCCGCGCCCCTTGGACAGAGCATAGGACAGCACCAGCAGCACTGTCGGCCCGGGGATCAGCAGCAGCGCGGTCGAGGCGGCGACGAAGGTCAGCCAAAGCTCAAGGGCCATGGGGTTACTCCTTTGGCGGGTAGTGGCGGCGCAGGGCGATGATGTCCTGCGGGCCCAGGGTCTTGGCGTCGTTGCTGTCCTGCGAGAACACCGAAAGACCTTCGTAATGCGGGTTGCGGATGTCGGTCAACAGGCCCAGCGACTGGGTCAGTTCCTCGATCAGGGCGGATTCGTACTGGCGGATGCTGAGCCTTGTGCCAAAGACGATGCGCGAGCGCTTGATCGCGCCGGTTCGGGAATTGGCCCAGACCAGAACGCGGGCGCCCTGGACGGTGGCGCCGTCGATGCCGTCGATCCCGGTGCCGCTGATCGGGGCGCTGCCGTCGGTGTCGATGAAATAGATCTCGATATCGGCGGGGTCTTCGGGCGGCACGATGCGGAACTGCACCCCGGCGCCCGATTGGTTGAGGTATTGCACCGCGCGCACAAGCGCGGCCCTGGCGCGGGCCTGTTTGCCGCCCAGAAAGGCGCGGTCGCTGCGGGTGATGGAAACGCGCAGCGGGCGGTCGATCACCCAGCGCCGCATGGGTTTGGCGCAATCCGCGCCCGGCGGCGCGGCGCAGGCGACAAGGCGATAGAAATCCCTGTCGCTCAGCGGGCCCGTCGTTTCAACGAAATCCACCTCCTGCGCCGCAAGGGACGCAGGGACCAGCAGCAGCCCTGTCACCGATTTCCATCGCATCGCAGCACCCCCGCAGGGCGGGGTTTTTACCCCGCGGCCCCCAGAACGCGGCCCGCCACGGCATCGAGTTTCGCGACCAGGGCGGCGTCGCGTTTTTCGGGCGCTGTCATGATGGCGTAGTCCAGCGCGCGGTCGCAGCCATGCGGGCAGGGCGCGCGATCCGGCCCAAGCAGCGCAGGCAGGCGGCGGATCATCTGGCGGCCCTTTTCGGCGTTGCCCATCAGCACCTTGATGATCTCGTTCACGTCGACTTCACCGTGGTGGGGGTGCCAGCTGTCGTAGTCGGTGACCATGGCGATCGAGGCGTAGCAAAGCTCGGCCTCGCGGGCGAGCTTGGCCTCGGGCATGTTGGTCATGCCGATCACGTCCGCGCCCCAGTGTTCGCGGTACATCTTCGATTCCGCCAGGGTCGAGAATTGCGGCCCCTCCATCGCCAGGTAGGTGCCGCCCTTGTGGATCGTCACGCCCGCGTCCTTGGCCGCTGAAAAACACGCCTGCCCAAGGCGGGGGCAGGTGGGATGCGCGACCGAAACATGCGCCACGCAGCCCGATCCAAAGAACGATTTCTCGCGCGCAAAGGTGCGGTCAATGAACTGATCCACAACGACAAAATCACCGGGGGCCATTTCCTCGCGGAAAGAGCCGCAGGCCGAAACGCTGATCACGTCAGTCACGCCCAGGCGTTTGAGCGCGTCGATGTTGGCGCGGTAAGGGACATCGGTCGGCGAATGCACGTGGCCGCGCCCGTGCCGGGGCAGAAAGGCCATCTTCACCCCCTCGAGCGCGCCGGTCAGGATCTGGTCGGACGGCGCCCCCCAGGGCGAGGCGACATCGACCCATTGCGCGCCCTCCAGCCCGTCGATTTCGTAGATGCCTGATCCGCCAATCACACCGATCATGGTTTGGGTCATTTTGGGGCGCTCCATTGCTGTTTGGTGCATCTTGCATGGCGGGCCGGTCAAAGAAAAGTCGCGCCCGGTTCCGGCGGGCAAGGGAATGGTAAGATTTCCGTGCATCCGGCATGAAACCCGCTATAAACCGGGCAAAAGGCCAGTGATGGCCGCGCGTCTCTGGCCTTCTACGCTGCATTGCAGTATGGGCGCTAACGCGAATGAAAAGGACCGCCCCAATGAAAAAAGCCATTCTGGCGAGTTTCGCCAATCGTCTTGCTTTGTCTGACCTGTCACTGATGCCCGATGAAAAGCTGACGCCGGCACGTCTGCGGATCGAGCTGCTGGCCGGGTTGACCGTGGCCTTGGCGCTGGTGCCCGAAGCGGTGGCCTTTGCCTTTGTCGCCGGGGTGCATCCGCTTGTGGGGCTTTACGCGGCCTTCATGGTGGGCCTGATCACGGCGCTGTTTGGCGGGCGTCCGGGGATGATCTCCGGCGCAACCGGGGCGCTGGCGGTGGTCATGGTGGCCCTGGTGGCGCAGCACGGGGTTGAATACCTGTTCGCCACGGTGGTCCTGATGGGAATTCTTCAGGTTTTTGCAGGGGTTATGCAGTGGGGCAAGTTCATCCGTCTGGTGCCGCATCCGGTGATGCTGGGCTTTGTGAACGGGTTGGCCATCGTGATTTTCCTGGCGCAGATGTCGCAATTCAAAGTGCCGGGGTCGATCGTGAACACCGGCCATGGCATGGGCGGGGGCGAATGGCTGACCGGCCTGCCGCTGTACATGATGCTGGGGCTGACCGCGCTGACCATGGCGATCATCTGGGGCATGCCCAAGGTCAGCCGTCTGGTGCCCGCGCCCTTGGCCGGGATCGGGATCGTGGCGGCCATCGTGATCGGCTTTGGCCTGGATGTGCCGCGGGTGGGCGACATGGCGTCGATCAAGGGGGGGCTGCCGCCGTTCCATATTCCGGCCGTGCCGCTGACCTGGGAAACCCTTGAAATCATTCTGCCTTATGCGGTCATCCTGGCCGCGATCGGGTTGATCGAAAGCCTGCTGACCCTGAACCTTGTGGGCGAGATGACCGGCAAGCGTGGCGGCGCGTCGCAGGAATGCATCGCGCAGGGCGCGTCGAACGTCGTGACCGGGTTCTTTGGCGGCATGGGCGGTTGCGCGATGATCGGCCAGTCGATGATCAACGTGAAGTCGGGCGCGCGCACGCGGATCTCGGGGATTGCGGCGGCGCTGTTCCTGCTGATCTTCATCCTCTTTGCCTCGCCCTTGATCGAGCTGATCCCGCTGGCGGCGCTGGTGGGGGTGATGTTCATGGTGGTGATCGGGACCTTTGCCTGGAACTCGTTGAAAATTCTGGCAAAAGTCCCCGTTATGGATGCCTTTGTGATCATCCTCGTGACCGTGGTCACGGTGATGGAGGATTTGGCCGTCGCCGTGGTTGTGGGCGTCATCGTCAGCGCGCTGGCCTATGCCTGGAACAACGCGCGCCGCATCCATGCCAAGACCTATACAACCCCCGAGGGGGCCAAGGTCTATCAGGTGCAGGGGCCATTGTTCTTTGGCTCGTCCGACGGATTTATCGAGCTGTTTCAGGTGGATACCGACCCGGCGCTGGTGATCGTCGATTTCGACGACAGCCGGGTGGTCGACCAGTCCGCGCTGCAGGCGATCGAGGCGGTCGCGGGCAAATACGAAGCGGCGGGCAAGTCGATCCAGCTGCGCCACCTGTCGCGCGATTGCCATAAACTGCTGACCAAGGCGGGCCACCTGATGGTCGACAGCGACGACGACCCCGATTACCAGATCGCGGTGGATTACGGGGTGCGCACGGGCATCCTTGGCGGTCACTGAATGGGCTACGGGGCGCTTCGGTAAACGAAGCGCCCTTTTTCTTTACCGCCGCCGGACGGAGCGCGTGGCGCCGCAGTCAGTACGATTCGGAGCCTGTTTGGTACAGATTGCAAAAGACAGGGGCCTGAGTACCGGCCCCCGTCTATGACCAAACGTCAAAAGCGGTTAGTCCGGCGGGTTTTTCCCGAAATCGGCGTCGAATTGCGCCAGCGCGGCGATGTCCTCGGCCACCAACAGAGGCTGCGCTGCCGCGATTTTTTCCCGACTCCAATCCCACCAAGCGATCCGGTTCAGCGTCTCGATCTGGTCGGCTGAATAGCGCATCCGGATGATCTGCGCCGGATTGCCCAGGATCACCGCGTAGTCGGGCACAGACCCGCGCACCACCGCGCCCGCGCCGACGATGACCCCGTTGCCGATCCGGGCACCCGGCAGGACCAGCGCGCCATAGCCCAGCCAGACATCATGGCCGATTTGCGTGTCACGGGTGTCAGGCTGGTAGCCCGGCAGGCTGTCTGGGTCAAAGACGGCAAAGGGAAAGGTGCTGGCCCCGCGCGTGTCGTGATTGGCCGAGGACGTCAGGAACCGCACGCCATGGGCGATCTGGCAAAACCGGCCGATGGTCAGGGTTTCCTGGCTGAAGGGAAAGAGATAGGGCGCGAGACGGCCGGCCCAGTCGTCGGGCGGATCGAAATCGCTGGCATAGGTGTAATCGCCGACCTGAAAGCGCGGGTGGTCGATCACGGTGTTCAGAAAGACGGTGCCGGAATGGGCGGAGCCATCGGGCAGGGTGATAGGATGCGTGCGATGCGCAGGGGGAAAGGTGACGGGCATGGGGACCTCGTTTTGAAAACCGGTTGAAAGTCAGGGTTTCAAAGGGGCTGGTCCATCACGTCCTCCATCGGTTGTGGGGGCAGGATAGCACGAAACGCGACAGGGGCACAGGGGTGGCGGGCCGCTCTGTTTCGGCTGTGCCGAAAGGCGCCCGCCCGCCGCCCCGTTTCCCGGTGCCAGGACGGGCAAGGGGTTGGACAGGGCGGGTTTGGGGGGGCGCCTGGAATGACGCCGTGTGGGCCGGAACGCGCGCAGCCTTATTCGCCCGGGCGTTTGAGCTCGAACACCTCGCGGACCACGCTGTAATCGCGATAGCCCATGCGCGCGAGCGGGTTGAATTTCAGCACGTCAAACTGGCCATCGGTCATGCAATCGTCGCGCATGTGGATGCCTGTGACCTCGCCAAAGACGGCAAAGTTCGCCTCTCCGGGCAATTGCACGATCTGGGTCAGCTTGCATTCGAGGTTGGCGGGGGCGGCGGCGACGCGGGCGCAGGGGATGGTTTCACACTCGGCCTTGTCCAGCCCGGCCAGCTCGAATTCGTCCACGTCGCGCGCCCAGGGTCCCGAGGTGGCGTTCATCGCATCGCGCAGGGCGTATTCGACGACGTTCACGCAGAACACACCGGTTTCGCGGATATTGCCGACGCTGTCCTTGGTGCCGTCGCGGTCAGGTTTGGCGCTGGTCGAGGAAAACATCACCTGCGGCGGGAAATAGGCGACCGCGTTGAAAAAGGAATAGGGCGCAAGGTTGTCGCGCCCATCCGCCCCGCGCGACGAGATCCAGCCGATGGGCCGGGGGGTCACGATGGCGTTGAAAGGGTTGTGGGGCAGGCCGTGACCTTGCTCGGGGCGATAGAACATTCTGCATTCTCCTGTTTGCGCTGGATTTTCCCACGTGATAGGCCGGAATGCACCGAAATGCACGAGGGCCGTTGTGTTCACCCTTGCACAGGAACTGCCGCAGGATTGGTGGGAGGTCGAGGCCCTCTACGATAGCTGCTTTGCCCCGGGGCGGACTTTGCTGAGTTCGTACCGGCTTCGTGATGATGTGCCGCCGGTGCCCGAGCTTTGCGTGCTGGCGCGCGACGAAAGCGGCATGATTGGCGGCGCGATCCGCTATTGGCCGGTCATGGTGGGCGATTGGCCTGCGCTGCTGCTGGGGCCTGTGGCGGTTCACCCGACGGCACAGGGCGAAGGGCTGGGCGGCGCGCTTGTGCGCGAAACCCTGGCGCGGGCGGGCGAACTGGGCCATGACCGCGTGCTTTTGGTGGGCGATGCGCCCTATTACAAGCGGTTCGGGTTCGAACACCTGGAAGGGGTCGAGATGCCCCCGCCGACCAATCCGGACCGGGTTCTGGGCTATGCCTTGACCCCCGGCGCCTGGAATGGGGTGCAGGGCGAGGTCACGCGGATGCCGCAAAAGGGTTGAAAAATCGCCAAGTCTACCCAGTTTCTAGGAGTGGGGCGTGACGAGGGAACAACCATGAGTGATTTTGAACTGGTGGAAGCGGCCATTGATCTGGACCGCGAAATCGACAATCTGGCCACGCGCTATCGCGCTGCCGGCAATTTCGGTGTGCAGGTTCTGAACGTGTTGAACTGGCCCGCCGAAGGCCTGTTGGAGAGGCTTCCCGAAAACGCCCGCAGCAAGCTGGAGACCGCCACGGTACGCGGGCTGGAGGCGGCGATGAGCGCGGCGTCAGGGTCGCGCAGCCTGGTCAAGGATCAAAAGCCCTGGGTCAACACCGCGACCACGACCGCCGTCGGGATCGTCGGTGGCATGGGCGGGCTGGCCACGGCGCTGGCCGAATTGCCGGTGACGGTGACCATGCTGATGCGGTCGGTTCAGGCGGTGGCCGCCGAGCACGGGTTCAACCCCGATGACGAGCAGACCCGCAAGGACGCGCTGCTGGTCTTTGCCGCGGCAGGGCCTTTGAAAGACGCGGGCGGCAAGCCGGATCTGAACTTTCTGTCGTCGCGGGTGACGCTGACGGGCGTGAACGTCTATATCGGGATCGGGTTGATCGCGCCGCGCCTGGCCATGGTGCTGGGCCGCAAGCTGGCGGCGCAGACGATTCCGGTGATCGGGGCGGCCACGGCGGCGGTGACGAATTATTCGTACTCGGGCTATTATCACGAGATGGGGCAGGTGGTCTTTGGCCTGCGCGCGCTTGAGGAAAAGACCGGCACCCCGTTTGCAGAGCTGGTCGAGCTGCTGTCGGCGCGGCTTGACGGTTGAATCGAGTTCTTCCCGAATTTTTCGAAAACTGTACACCCTTTGTTAGGGATGCGGCGCTAGGGTCATGGATGAAGGGGCAAGTGATCGCCCCCTGATCGGCCCCGCGCTGAAACCTGCCCGTGATGCGCGCCTTGTCAAACTTGGCGCATCTGACGTGGAATGCAAACGAGGGTCGAAAAACCGCGCAGAAAGCGCGGGATAGGTGCCGCGGGCCAGAATGGCCAGAGCACAAACAGACGTCGCAGTCTTTGCGCCCGGTCGCCGGAAAAACTCCGCGGTCGGGCGTTTTTCATGCGGCGGTCTGATCGGCGGGGCGGGTGCAGGCCGCGAATGTGGGTTCAGGACACGGCACGCGCAGCGGGTGCAGGTTTCAAGGGCTGGACCGAACGCGGGATGCGGCGCCGACGGCAGGACCCGGCGGACTGGGCGCGCGCCGAAGCGCGCAGCGCGGCCCTGTCACGGCAGGGTTTCTGCCTCAGGACAGGGCCCAGCCTTCCTGGCTCAGGTGGTCCTTGACCGCTTGGCGCACGCTTTGATCGCCGCGCGCGCGGGCCGCGTCGATCACCGCGCGCACCGCCGACAGATCGGTGCGCATCAACAGGCTTTTGACCGGACCGATCGAGGCAGGGCGCATCGACAGCGTCGTGATCCCGATGGCCGCAAGGCACAGCGCCTCGATCGGGCGGCCTGCGTCCTCTCCGCAAAAGCTGAGCTTGGTCGTGGTCTTTTCGCAGCGCTGCACGATGTCCTGAAGGAAGGTCAGGAAGGACACGTTCAGGGTATCGTAGCGGCGGCGCACGCGCTCGTTCTCGCGGTCGGCGGCAAAGAAGAACTGCTTGAGATCATTGCCGCCGATCGACAGGAATTCGACCTCTTCGAAAAACGTCTGAGAGGCGTAGGCAAGGCTGGGGGTTTCCAGCATCGCCCCGATTTCGACGCTTTGCGGGGTGGCATGACCCAGCTTGAGTTCGCGGGCCAGCGCCTTGTCCATTTCGGCGCGCGCATCGCGGAATTCACTGTATTGCGCGATAAAGGGGAACATCACGGTCAGGGGGCGGCCCTTGGCGGCGCGGATCAGCGCCTGCAACTGCATCCGCAGCACGCCCGGTTTGTCCAGCCCGACACGAATCGCCCGCCAGCCAAGCGCCGGGTTGGGTTCATCCTGCGGCTTCATGTAGGGCAGCACCTTGTCCGAGCCGATGTCCAGCGTGCGAAACACCACGCGTTTGCCCTGGGCGGCGTCGATGACCCGCGAATAGATCGAGACCAGTTCGTTGCGGCGCGGCATCTGGTTGCGGATCAGGAACTGCAATTCGGTGCGGAACAGCCCGACGCCCTCGGCGCCAGAACTGTCAAGCGAGGGCAGGTCAGCCATCAGACCGGCGTTCATCTGCAAGGAAATCCGCACCCCATCGGCGGACACGCAATCAACGTCGCGGATCGAGGCATAGCGTTCCTGCGCCTTGGCCTGCATGGCGATCTTGTCGACAAAGGCGGCCACGACGGTGTCGTCGGGGCGCAGATGCGCGATGCCCTGGTCGCCATCGACCATGATGTGATCGCCGTTCAGCGCCTCGTTGGTGATGCGCGCGGCGTGAATCACCAGCGGAATCGCCAGCGCCCGCGCGACAATCGCCGCATGGCTGCCGACCGAACCCTCTTCGAGCACGACGCCCTTGAGCTTGCGGCCATATTCCAGCAATTCGCCGGGGCCGATGTTGCGCGCGATCAGGATTGGGTCTTCGGGCATGGCGCTGCCGGTTTCGCGGCCCTGTCCGGTCAGGATGCGCAGCAGGCGGTTGGACAGGTCGTCCAGATCGTGCAGGCGTTCGCGCAGGTAGGCATCGGACACCTGGTTCATCCGGGCGCGGGCCTGCGATTGTTCCTTTTCCACCGCCGCTTCGGCCGACAGGCCGCGGGCGATGTCGGTTTCCATCCGGCGCAGCCAGCCCTTGGAGTTGGCGAACATCCGATAGGCTTCGAGAACCTGCATCTGGTCCTTGTCGCCATCGCCATCCGCCCCTTCGAGCATCTGGTCGACGCTGACGCGCAATTCGTCCACGGCGGCGTTCAGGCGCACCAGTTCCTTTTCGGGGTCGTCGGCCACAAGGTTGGTGACCACCACGCGCGGCTCGTGCAGCCAGACGTGGCCCATGGCGGTGCCTTCCTGGCCGACCGCGCCGCGGAACATCGCCGGCTGGGTGTGGCGCGCCGACAGCGCCGCGCCTTCGCCGACAAAGGCGCCCAGTTCGGTCATTTCCGCCAGCACCATGGCGACCACTTCAAGCGCATAGACTTCGTCGGCGGTGAATTCGCGTTTCTGTTTCGATTGCACCACAAGCACGCCCAGCTTTTCGCCAAGCCGCTGGATCGGGACGCCAAGGAAGCTGGAGTAAATCTCTTCTCCGGTTTCGGGCATGTAGCGGAACCCGGGGGCCGAGGGCGCATCGGCGGTGTTCACGATCTTGCCGGTACGCGCCGTACGGCCGACCAGGCCTTCGCCCAGTTTCATCCGGGTCTGGTGCACGGCCTCGGGCTTGAGACCCTGCGAGGCGCAGAGTTCCAGCGTTTCGGGGTCGCGGAACAGGTAGATCGAGCACACTTCGGTGCCCATCGAGTCGGCGGTCAGATGGGTGATCTTGTCCAGACGGGCCTGGCCCGCGGCCTCTTCGGCCATGGTATCCCTGAGCCGTCCAAGAAGTTTGCGGCTTTCGCTTTCAAGACCGTCGGGCATCTGAAATCCTGTGTCGTCCTTGCTGGCTGGTATAGGCGAGCGGGCCACGGAAAGGGAGGGGTATTCCACAACTCTTCCGCGATTTGATGTCTCACCGTGCGCTTTGCCTGATTTGTCGGCGGTGGCGCGGCGGGCGGCGCATGGGCGCCTGGCCTGACCTGGCCCGAAACGGAAACGAGCGGCCATAGGGCCGCTCGCTTTGGGTATCGGTGCCGGGCGGCTTTGTGTCAGGCCGCCTTGTCGAGGTCAAAGGCGTCGTGCAGGGCCTGCACTGCCAGTTCCATGTACTTGCGGTCGATCAGCACGGAAATCTTGATTTCCGAGGTGGTGATGACCTTGATGTTGATGCCTTCCTTGGCCAGCACCTGGAACATCTTGGCGGCGACGCCGGTATGGCTGCGCATGCCGATGCCGACGACGGAAATCTTGCACACGCCTTCGTCGGCGATGATTTCCTGAAAGTCGATGCTGCCGTTCTTCTGGGCGTCTTTCATGGCCTTTTCAGCGCGCGCCACCTGGTTGGTGGGGCAGGAAAAGGTCATGTCGGTGTGACCTTCTTCGCTGATGTTCTGAACGATCATGTCCACGTTCACGCCGGCCTCGGCCAGGGGCGTGAAAATCGCCGAGGCGATACCGGGACGGTCGGCGACGGACACGAGGGTCATCTTTGCCTCGTCGCGGGAATGGGCCACACCGGCCACCACGTTGCTTTCCATGATTTCCTCCTCGTCGCAGACCAATGTGCCTGCTTCGTCCGATTGTTCTTCAAAGCTGCTGAGAACCCGCAGCCGGACCTTGTAGCGCATGGCCAGCTCGACCGAGCGGGTCTGCAGGACCTTGGCGCCGAGGCTGGCCAGTTCCAGCATTTCCTCAAAGGCGATCTTGTCCAGCTTGCGGGCCTTGTCGCAGATGCGCGGGTCGGTGGTATAGACGCCATCGACGTCCGTGTAGATGTCGCATCGCTCGGCGCCAAAGGCGGCGGCAAAGGCCACGGCGGTGGTGTCGCTGCCCCCCCGGCCCAGCGTGGTGATGCGGCCCTCGGGGGAAATGCCCTGGAAACCGGCGACCACGGCGACCTTCATGCCTTCGCCGAACTTGGCGCTGATGTTGTCGGTCGGGATTTCCTCGATCCGGGCGTTGGCATGCGCGTTGGTCGTCTTGACCGGCACCTGCCAGCCCTGCCAGCTGCGCGCCGGAACGTCCATTTCCTGCAAGGTCAGCGCCATCAGGCCGGCGGTGACGTTCTCGCCCGAGCTGACGACGGCGTCGTATTCGCGCGCATCGAACAGCGGCGAGGTTTCCTCGACAAAGCCGACCAGCTTGTTGGTTTCGCCCGACATGGCCGAGACGATGACGATCACGTCATAGCCTTTGGCGACCTCGACGCCGACGCGCTTGGCGGCGCGGCGGATGCGATCCAGCGTGGCGACAGAGGTGCCGCCGAATTTCATCACAAGAACGGGCATGACAGTTCCCCGGTTTAAGTTTCGCGCGGTTTAGGCGGCAGAAACGAAAAGGGCAAGATGTCAATGCTGACGCAGGGCCGCGGGGGGCGAATGCGTTGGGGTCAGTTGCTTTTTCGCGTCGGTGTGAAGGGCAGCGGGGCGACCGGGATGCCGTCGTCGATCAGGGCCTTGGCCTCGTCGCTGCGCGCTTCGCCCCAGATCGGGCGTTCCGGGGCCTCGCCCAGGTGCATGGCGCGCGCTTCCTTGGCGAAACTGCCGCCGACATAGCTGGCGTTGGCTTCGACATGCGCCCTGAGCTGCGCCAGCGCCTGTTCCGCGACGCTTTGGGGCTGCGACAGGCTGGGCCTGGGGGCCGGTGTTTCGCTGTCGGAATGATTGACGCGCGGCGCCATCAACGCCTTGACCACCTGGGATGATCCGCAGATGGCGCAGGCCACATGGCCCGCGGCCTGCAATTTGTCAAAGGCGCCGGCAGATTGGAACCAGCTGTCGAACTGGTGCCCGTCATCGCATCGAAGACTGTACTGGATCATGTCCGTATCCGATCTGAATACTCTGAAGATAGCCTTAACCGCGCCGGGTTCAAGGTTGCGCAGACGCGGGCAACCGGTCCAGCAGCCGCGCGCACAGCCCGTCAAGGTCGATGTCCTGCGCCAGCGCCGCCTGCGCGGCCTTGCCGGCTCTTTGCTGGTCTTCGGGACTGGTCAGGGCGATCAGCGCATCGGCCAGCGACGCCGCATCATTGATCTGCACGGATGCCTGCGCCTGCGCCAGCCGCTCGAACCCCGCCTTGTGGTTGACCACATCCGGCCCGTGCAGCAGCGCGGCGCCAAAGGCGGCGGGCTCATAAGGAGTATGCCCGCCCCGGTCGCTGAGCGTGCCGGCGACCAGAACGCGCCCCGCCAGCGCATACCACAGTGCCATTTCGCCCATGGTATCGACCAGGTAGACCTGTGCGGTGCCCGGCGCCTGACCCTTGCTGCGCCGCGCGCAGGTCAGTCCGCGTGCGGCGATCAGCGATTCGAGCGCGTCGCCCCGGCGCGGATGGCGCGGGGCCAGGATCAGCCGCAGGTCCGGGGCATGGCGCAGCGCCAGAGCATGGGCGTCCAGCGCGATCTCGTCCTCGCCCGCGTGGGTCGAGGCGGCCAGCCAGGTGCGGGCGCGGGGAAAGGCGGCCAGCAAGGCGGCATCGGGCGTCTGGCCCTGCGGCGCAAGATACAGCGCCTTGAGATCGACAACCGGCCCGCGCGCCTCCTGTGGCAGGCCCAGCTGCGTCAGACGGTCAAGGCTGCCCTGATCCTGGGCAATGGCCAGGGTCACATGCTCCAGCATGGCGCGCGACAGCCCGGGCAGGCGGCCCAGGCCACGGGCGGTGCCCTGGCTCATCCTTGCGCCCAGCAGAATCACCGGACCTGGGCACAGGCGAAAACGATGCGGCCACAGCTCAGATTCGAGCGAGACATGCGCCACCACCTGCCAGTCGCGCAGCACCCGGGCCGTCACCCGCGCCAGGTCCAGCGGGGCAAGCCGGGCGCTGACCCCGGGCAGGGCCCAGTCCGTGACCATCTGCACCGCCGTCGGGGTGTTTGCCGTGATCAGCCATTTCAGATCGGGGCGCGCGGCGACAAGATGGTCGAGCACCGTGCGAACCGAGGCCAGCTCGCCGTTTGATGCGCCATGCAGCCAGACGTGCTGGCCGGGCGCGGGGGCCATGCCATGCCCCAGACGGGCGCGGCGCAACGCCTTGCCGGGCTGGCGCAGAAGCACGGCCAGAGAGAAAAGGCTTAGCAATATCCGGTAGATCAACACTGCCAAGGGCTCCTTGGAGGACTTCACCAGCGGCATAGGCCCTGCGCGGGGGGCTTGGCAAGCCGCCAGGGGGCGCATTGGGCGAGGCATTGATCAGGTTGGGAAGCTGGAATCTTGGGGATCGAATATCACTATAGCGATAATATTACATTAGGATTGGCAATTTATGGGGCCTCGCTTTCACTAAAACAACAATTTTCCGATTTTCAGGCTGGTGCACTGCAGGCGCCGCCCTTTCCTGACCTGCCAAGCATCAGCCCAACTGAGATGACCGGGATCGCCCCGCCAGGTTTGCAAGTGATGTCGCAGGGTTGCAGCGCAAACTTGATGTAACGCTTCAAAAGCGCCGCCGCAGCGTCAAACCGCGCTGTCACCTGAAATTTTCCGGGATTGGGAAATGGTGCTGCTGGAGAGAATTGAACTCTCGACCTCTCCCTTACCAAGGGAGTGCTCTACCTCTGAGCTACAGCAGCGCCGTCCGTCGAAACGTGCCGGGTGATTAGCCGCAAAACTTTTCGGGTGCAAGCGTAAACTGGACCCTTTTTTGCACGTAGGTTACAGAGACCTCATGCAACGCAAAGCAACACCCCCGAAAACGCCCGAAAAGACACGGGACGCGCGCCTGAAAGCGGCGCTGAAGGCGAATCTTGGACGGCGCAAGGCGCAGGCCAAGGCGCGTCAGGGGCAGGATGCGCGCGACACAGAACAAAACAGCGGTAACAAGGACTGACAGGCATGGATTCGATTTTGGTGACGGGTGGTGGCCCGCTGAACGGGGAAATCCCCATCGCGGGCGCAAAGAACGCCTGTCTGACCTTGATGCCGGCGACCCTGCTGTCGGACGAGCCGCTGACGCTGACCAATGCGCCGCGCTTGTCGGACATCAAGACGATGACGGCCCTGCTGCAATCGCTGGGGGCCGAGGTGCAGGGGTTGCAGGGCGGGCAGGTGCTGGCCATGAGCAGCCACGACCTGAACAACCTGCACGCCGATTATGACATCGTGCGCAAGATGCGCGCCTCGATCCTTGTGCTGGGGCCGATGCTGGCGCGGGCGGGGCAGGCGGTTGTATCGCTGCCCGGCGGCTGTGCCATCGGCGCGCGGCCGGTCGACCTGCACCTCAAGGCGTTCGAGGCGATGGGCGCGGATCTGGAGCTGCGCGATGGCTATGTGCATGCCAAGGCCCCGTCTGGCGGGCTCAAGGGCGCGGTCGTGGAATTCCCGTTCGTCTCGGTCGGGGCGACGGAAAACGCGCTGATGGCCGCGACCCTGGCCAAGGGCACCACGGTTCTGAAAAACGCCGCGCGCGAGCCCGAGATCGTCGATCTGGCGCATTGCCTGCAGGCAATGGGCGCGCAGATCGAGGGCGAGGGCACCAGCACCATCACCATTCAGGGCGTCGATCGTCTGGGCGGCGCGACGCACCGCGTGGTGACTGACCGGATCGAACTGGGCACCTATATGCTGGCCCCGGCGATCTGCGGCGGCGAGGTGACCTGCCTTGGCGGCAAGATGAACCTGGTCGAATCCTTCTGCGAACGGCTGGATGCGGCCGGTGTGTCGGTCGAGGAAACCGAAAAGGGGCTGAAAGTGTCGCGCAAGGGCGACCGCGTGCGGGCCGTCGATGTGACGACCGAGCCTTATCCCGGCTTTCCGACCGATCTGCAGGCGCAGATGATGGCGCTGCTGTGCACCGCCGAGGGCACCAGCCAGCTGGAAGAGAAGATTTTCGAGAATCGGTTCATGCATGCGCCGGAACTGATCCGCATGGGGGCCAAGATCGACGTGCATGGCGGTACGGCCAAGGTCACGGGTGTCGATCAGCTCAAGGGCGCGCCGGTCATGGCGACGGACCTGCGGGCCTCGGTTTCGCTGATCCTTGCGGGGCTGGCGGCGCGCGGGGAAACGGTGGTCAGCCGGGTCTATCACCTTGATCGCGGCTATGAGCATGTGGTGCGCAAGCTGTCCGCCGTGGGCGGCAAGATCGAGCGGGTCAAAGTCGAATGAGCGAGGATGCACGATTTGAGGACGGGGGCGAACGCCCCCTGAACCTTGGGGCCTTTGACGCTCAGGATCTGGCCGTGCTGTCGGCGCTGGTGCAGGACGCGGTGTTTCCGGCGACGGAAATCAAGTGGCAACCGGGCCTGCGCCGGTTGGGGCTGTTGCTGAACCGGCTGCGCTGGGAAGACGTCGAGGCGGCGCAAAAGCGCGGCCGCCCGGTTGAACGGGTGCAGTCGCTGTTGGTGATCGACAACGTCCTGGGGGTTGCCAGCCAGGGCATCGCGCGCGGCGACGCGGATGTGGTCCTGTCGGTGCTGTCCGTGACGTTCGAGGTGGGTGAGGCGCCCGGGGGCCACGTGGTTCTGACCCTTGCGGGGGACGGCGCGCTGCGGGCCGAGGTCGAGGCGCTGGAAGTGTCGTTGCGCGATGTGACCCGGCCCTATGTTGCGCCCTCTGGCAAACTGCCGGAGCACGGGGAGTAAAAATCCAGTTCGGGATTTTGGCCCCCGGTTTGGGGGTCAAAGGTCGATTTCGATCACGCCGCCGGGCTGTGCCGCGCGGCTTTGGCACAGGATCACGCGGCTTTGTCTTTGCGCCTTGGACATGACAAAGTCGCGGTGCTCGACCTCGCCCGAGATCAGCCCGCATTGGCAGACGCCGCAAATCCCGTCGCTGCATTTCACATCCACGTGCACGCCCGCGCGGGCAAGGGCGTCTGTCCCGGTTTCTTCTTTTGAAACAGGGATTTCGCGCCCGTCCTTCAGGCGAAGGGTGAACGGATGGTTAACGTATTCCGGCAGCTCTGGCACCGAGAAGAATTCGAAATGCCGGGCCTCGTCGGGGAAACCCGCAGCCTCGGCCGCATCGAGAACCGCGTTCATGTAAACCTCGGGGCCGCAGGTATAGACATGCGCGCCGGGGCGATAGCGCAGGGTTTGCGCCAGATCGCAGCGCGTGCCTTCGTCCGAGATATGCAGGCTCACCTTGTCGGCCCATGGAAAGCTGAACAATTCGTTGAGGAAACCGGCAGAGGCTTTTGATTTCACGGAATAATGCAGGCTGAAGGGCTGCCCGAGTGCGTGCAGGCGATGGGCCATGGCGATCATTGGCGTCACACCGATCCCGCCCGCCATCAGATAGCTGTGCACCGCGTCCTCGACCAAGGGGAAATGGTTGATCGGCTTCGAGATGAAGACCTTGCGCCCCTCGCTGAAAATCCGGTGCAGCAGTTTCGATCCGCCGCGCCCCGCGTCTTCGCGCAGGACGGCGATCTGGTAGGTGGTGCGGTTGGCCGGGTCGCCGGACATGGAATACTGGCGCAGGTACTCCGGGGCCACGACGATGTCGATATGGGCGCCTGCGGTCCATTCCGGCAGCGGGCTGCCGTCAAGGCTGCTGAATTCGTATTTGGTCAGGCCGGGGGCCATGTCCTCGGCCATGGTGATCTGCACCCGCAGGACCGGGCTTTGCTCGGCGGCGTTGTAGCGGTGCAGGACCGAAGCGTCGCCCGCATCGCGGCGGCGCTGGTATTCCTGCGCGGTGACCATGGCCTGATAGGCCTCGATCCCGGCCTCGCGGTCCATGGCAAAGGGATAGGGCCAGGGGTGCGGGGCAAGGGGCGCGGGGTAGACGGCAAGGGTCTGGTCCTCGTATTTGAGGTCCAGGTCCTTTTGCAGGCCGCGTTCGTTCAACGGTTTGTCGGTGGGGCGGTAGGCCCCGTCCGGTTGCAGCTCCAGATCCCACCACCATTTCTTGACCGGGTTCAGGCTGCCCCGGTTGGCGGCATCGTCCAGTTTCGCCAGCAGGGGGGCCGCGCCGGGCATGTTCATGGCGGCCCAGCGAAAGGGCGCCTCGGCGAACAGCCCTTCGAGGTTCCACGGGCAGGTTTTCATGCAGCGCCCGCACATGGCACCGCCGGTCGTGGTGATGCGGTAGGTGGCGCATTTCTGGCTGTCGGATTTCCAGATTTCATAGCCGTTGAACATCAGTTTCGGCCCGGCGGTGATCGCCCCCGAGGGGCATTCGCGGGCGCATTTGTTGCAGCTTTCACAGAATTTCTGCAGGCCAAAGTCGATCGGCCTGTCGTGGGCCAGCGGCATGTCGGTGGTGACAACGCCGGATTTCAGGCGCGGCCCGAGGAAGGGGTTGAGGATCACTTCGCCGATGCGGCTGACTTCGCCAAGGCCGGACAGCAGCAACAGCGGCGGTTGCAGCACCTCGCCGTCCATCACCGAGTGCGCCTTGGCGCTATAGCCTAGGCGGCGGATCTGCGCGGCGATCACCCCGCCCAGCAGGGAAAACCGCAGGTAGGCGCGCATGGATTGCGCGACGCTGATCCAGTCGTCGCCGCTTGCACCCTCCATCGTCTCGAACCCCTGGTCGACGATCATGCTGATGGCGTTGGTGTGGGTCGGGTGGATCGGCTCGCCCGCCGCATCGTGGCTGTACCATGCCCAGTCGGGGCAGCGCGATATCCCCACGGCGTCGATGCCCAGAAAGTAGCTGGCGGCCTTGATCGCCTCGGCATCTGAGTGCGGGTCCGTTGGCCGGGGCTGCGCTGCGGGCGCGCCGTCCTGAAGCAGCACAAAGGCCCCCAGCAGGCGGCGCTGCGCGCCCGAGGGCGCGGCCTTGCGAACGTAATACCCGCCTGTCGCCGCCTGTTGCAGGGGCTTGCCCATGTCGCCGAACTGGGCGCGGGCGAACATGTCGGCGCGTTTGGGCACGCGGGCGACGTTGGGCTCATCTATATAGGTGGTGGGGCTGTCCACGCGTTTCAGGGTTTCGAACGGGTGGGGACTGGCGGCAAAGTCGCGTTTGGCAAAGGGGTCCTGGGTGCGCGCGGATTTGGCCGAGCGGGTGCCAAGCTGCCAGTGCAGGCCGGACAGTTCGCTGGCGGGTTGCTGGTCTTGCGGGGCAAGCGGGGTGTCGGGCGCGATCTCCAGCGTGGTCGATACCGCCGCCAGCCCATAGCGCCGCCCCAGCCAGGGCGCAGAGCCGTCGGGAAAGGCGATCCCCGAGGCGACGGCCAGCCGCGTCAGGTCAAGGTCCGAGGTGGTGCCGGTGTGCGCCTTGGCGTCCCGGCCCAGAAGGCGGATGTAATTGGCGATGACGGTGGCGGTTTCCGAGGCGCGCAGGCAGGCGCGTTCGGCCTGTGCGCCCTTGATCCAGTCAAACCCCGGTTCACCTTCGCGCGGATCGCGCGGGTATTCATAGGCAAAGACCAGCACATGGGTATGGCCGTCGATCGAGGCGGGCGGGGCCTGCATCGATTCCTTGAGGTCGGCCATGATCATGTCGATCCCGGCGGCCAGCGTCTTGGTCTGGCGGGTCTTCAGCGCCTCGGCCAGCGCCGCTATGCCGGGGTTGATCACTGGTGATTGCAGGCGGGCCGGGGCGGGCAGTCGGGCGCAGCCGACCATCGAGGCGTCGGAGAAATAGCCGAAGGCCTTGAGGTGGTTGGCGCGCTCTTGCGGATCATCGGGAATGGCGGATTGCGCCCGGTTCACCAGCCCGTCGCGGATCGCGTCCATCATGGCCTGATGATCGGCCATGGCGTTGACCAGGCTTTCAGGCGCGGCGCGCTGGAAATCCAGCGGTTGCCATGCGGGCAGGGCGGCAAGGTCGGGCATCGGGCCAGGCTGCAACCGCTCCAACGGGTAGGGGCCAAGGTGAACGGGCCGTTTCCGGTCCGAAAAGATACGCAATGCCATGGGGGTCCTCCTGCGCGGCAGACTACCGCGCTGGCGGCGGGGGGCAAGCGGCGTTTGCCCTTGGGGCGGCAAAGGGTTATGGGCAGTCGCGCAAGACAAGGGACCGCCATGACCGACACCCCCCATTTGATTCTGGGCTCTGGCAGCCCCCGCCGCCGCGAGCTGCTGGCGCAGCTGGGGCTGGCGCCGCATGACATCCGCCATCCGGACATCGACGAAGACCCCAAGGCAGGAGAGTTGCCGCGCCCCTATTGCGTGCGGCTGGCGCGCGAAAAGGCGCAGGCGATCCCCGCAACGGCGGATGAAATCGTGCTGTCCGCCGACACCACCGTGGCGCTGGGGCGCCGCATTCTGGGCAAGCCGCGCGATGCGGGCGAGGCGGCGGAATTCCTGACCAAGCTGTCGGGGCGGCGGCACCGGGTGATTACCGCCGTGGCCGTGCGCCGGGGTGACAGGCTGTGGGAACGCGACGTGGTCACGCAGGTCAAGATGAAGAATATCTCGAACGAGGAACTGAACGCCTATCTTGCCAGCGGGGATTGGCAGGGCAAGGCGGGCGGTTATGGTATTCAGGGCATGGCGGGGGCGTTCATCCCGTGGATCAACGGCTCGTTCACCGCTGTTGTGGGCCTGCCGCTGGCCGAAACCGCCAATCTGCTGATCGCCGCGGGCTATCCGGTGTATAAGGAAAAGACATGAAGGGTTTGACTGTAGCGCTGGATCATCTTGGCCCCCGCGAGGCGGCGGCGCTGATCCGCGATGGCAAGCTGGACGATCTGCTGATCGACAGCGATGCACCGCGCCCCGGCACGATCTATCGCGCCATCGCCGAACGCCCGGTCAAGGGGCAGGGCGGGATGTTCCTGCGCACCCCCGATGGCACGGCCTTTCTGCGTCAGGTCAAGGGGCTGAAACCGGGGCAGGCCATGCTGGTGCAGGTCACCAGCTTTGCCGAGGAAGGCAAGGCGATCCCGGTCACCTCCAGCCTGCTGTTCAAGTCGCGCTATGCCATCGTGACCGCCGGCAAGCCGGGCATCAATGTGTCGCGCCAGATCAAGGACGACGATCTGCGCGACGCCGCGCTTGAGGCCGCGCACGAGGCGCTGGCCGATGCGCCGCTGCCCGAAGAGGCGGGGCTGATCCTGCGGTCGTCCTGCGCGGCGGCCGGGCAGGGCGAGATCGCCGAGGACGTGGCCACCATGGCGCGTCTGGCCGCGCATGTGCTGGGCGACGAAGGCTTTGACGCCGAAGTGCTGGTCGAAGGCGACGGCCCGCACGCGCTGGCCTGGCGCGAATGGAGCGAAGAGGCGCAGATCGACGCCGAGGCGGGCAGTTTCGAACGGCAAGGCGTGGACGAGATGATCGACGACTTGCGCCGCCCGCGCGTCGCCCTGCCGGGCGGCTATACGATGATCATCGAGCCGACCAGCGCGCTGGTGGCGGTCGATGTGAACACCGGCGGCGATACTTCGCCTGCCGCGGGGCTCAAGGCCAATCTGGCGGCGATGCGCGATCTGCCGCGCCAGTTGCGCCTGCGCGGGCTTGGCGGCCAGATCATCGTCGATCCGGCGCCATGCCCCAAGAAGGACCGCAAACAGCTGGAGGGGATGCTGCGCGCCGGGCTGAAACGCGAGGCGACCGAGTCGGTTCTGGCTGGTTGGACCACGCTGGGCCTGATGGAAATTCAGCGCAAACGTGACCGCCAGCCGCTGAAGGAGCTGCTGAAATGAGCTGTCCGATCTGCTCAAAGGACACCGATCCGAAATACCGCCCCTTTTGTTCGAAACGCTGCGCCGATGTGGATCTGGCGAAATGGCTGGGGGGCACCTATGCGATCCCCTCGAACGACCCCGAGGATATGGAAAAGGCCGCCGAAGAGACCCTTCGCGCATTGGACGATCAACAACGAAAGCCGCACTGATGTTTTCTGACGACCTGTTGGCGCAGATCCGCGCCCGTTTTGCCCATGTCGAAACCTGCCCGTTCACCGGGCCGCGCATCTTTTTCGAGAACGCGGGCGGGGCTTTGACGTTGAATTCGGTGGTGGACACCACGACACGCTTTGCCGGTATTCCTGACAACCAGGGGCGCGACAACCCGGCCTCGCAGGCGCTGGTCAAGGTGATCAACCAGGCGCGCGAGGATGTGAAGGTTTTGTTCAACGCGCCCGGCGGCGCGGTGCTGTGGGGCGAAAGCGGCACGGAACTGCTGTTCCGGCTGGTGCAGGATGCCTGCCTTGGCGCTGAAAAGGGCGGGGTTGTGGTCAGCTCGACGGTCGAGCATCCGGCCTCGCGCAGTGCCTGCGCGCGCTGGGCGGCGATGACGAAACGCCCGCATGTTCTGGTGCCGCATGATGACGAGGCCGGGACAGTAAGCCCGCAGGCCTATGCCGAGGTGGTCACGCCTGACACGCGGGTGGCGACGATCCTGCACACCTCGCCTGTCACCGGCATGGGCAATGACGTGGCGGGAATCGCGCGGGCGATCCGCGCGGTGTCGCCCGACTGTTACATCATCGTCGACGGCATCCAGCACGCCTGCCACGGGCGCATTGATCTGAGCGACGCGGTGATCGACGGCTATGTCGTCTCGCCCTACAAGGTGTTTTCGCGCCATGGCTATGGTGTGGCCTGGGCCTCGGACCGGTTGACCATGCTGGCGCATGACGCGCTGGTCGGCGGGCCGGACGGCAATTGGGAACTTGGCACGCGCGACACCGGGGCCTATGCCACCATGTCCGACGTGGTGGGCTATTTCGACTGGCTGGGCGCGCAGGTGTCGGACGCCACCGACCGCCGCGCACGGATCGAGGCGGCAGGCGCGGCGATCCATGCTCACGAGGCGGCCCTGACCAAGGCCATGCTGACCGGGATCGGCAACCTGACCGGGCTGGCGGAACTGCCGGGGGTTCGCATCGTCGCCGGGGCGGACAATTCGGCGCGCGAAGGGCTGGTCAGTTTCTGGATCGACGGGCGCCCGTCGGGCGAGGTGGTCGCGGCGCTGAACGCGGCGGGCATCCGCACGCATATGCGCAAGGCCGATCACTATTCGGGCAATATCCTTGCTCCGCTTGGGCAGCCCGATTGCATCCGCGTGTCGCTGGCGCATTACAACTCGCTGGACGAGGTGCGCGCGTTTCTGGCGGCGGCCAAGGAGATCGCGGCGCAGGCGGGGTAGGCCCTGTCTGGCATCGGCGCGCGGGGCCTCTGGACAGTGCCCGCGCGCCGTGGCTTCATGCCCGAATGAGCGACACCCCAATGCAAACCCCTGATTTCCCCCGCATCGACCCTGTCGGGCTGGACGGGCTTTTGGTGCGTTTTGGCGAGGTTCTGGACGAGCCTGCCAATCGCGCGGCACTGGCCTTCAAGGCGGCGCTGGAGGGGGACAGCCCCGAAGGGGTCGAGGAATGCGCGACCTCGCTGGTGTCGTGTTTCTTGCGGTTCGATCCGCTGGCCGTCGCGCCCGAGGCCCTGTCGCAGCGGCTGAGCGCGCTGCTGGCAACGCGCGACTGGTATCAGGCCGCCCTGCCCGAGGGGCGTAGGTTTCTATCGATTCCAACGGTTTACGGCACCGATCTGGCGCCGCAACTGGACGAGGCCGCGCAGCTGGCCGGGATGAGCGTCGAAGCCGCGATTGCGTCTATGTCCCAAGCGCGAGTCAGGGTCACGGCCATTGGCTTTGCCCCCGGCCAGCCTTATCTGGGCACCTTGCCCGAGGCCTGGAACATCCCGCGCCAGACGGCCCTGACGCCGCAGGTGCCGGTTGGGGCGCTGGTGGTGGCGATCCGGCAACTGGTGCTGTTTTCGGTCACCACGCCGACCGGCTGGCGGCATGTGGGGCAGACCGCCGTACGCCTGTTCCAGCCAGACAGCGACACGCCCTTTTTGTTGCGCCCCGGGGACGAGGTGCAGTTTCCCGCCGTCTCGCGCGAGGTGTTCGAGACGCTGCGCGGCGACCCCATGGGCGGGCTGACGCAAAGGCCGCTGCCATGACCCGCGCCGTGATCGTGCAGCAGATCGGGCCGGGGGTGACGGTGCAGGACATGGGCCGCCCCGGATACCTGTCGCAGGGGCTGTCGCGGGGCGGGGCGGCGGACCGGCTGGCGCTAGCCGAAGGCGCGGCGCTGCTGCGCCAACCCATTGGCGCGGCTTTGGAAATGGCCGGAATGGGCGGGCGGTTCACGGTGACGGCCCCGACCCGGATCGCCCTGACCGGTGCCCCGATGAAGGCAACGCTGGACGGTGCGCCGCTGGCCTGGCAGGCCTCGCACCTGGTCCCGCCCGGCGCGGTGCTGGAGATTGGCGGAGCCAAGGCCGGGGTCTATGGCTATCTGAGTTTCGGTGGCGGGCTGGTCCTTCCGCATATCCTGGGCGCGCAAAGCGCCCATCTGGCGGCGGGGCTGGGCGCGCCGGTGACGGTGGGCCAAAGCCTGCCGCTGGGGGACGAGACCGGTGACGCGACCGGCCTGATCCTGACCCCCGAGCCGCGCTGGAGCGGCGGCGAGTTGCGCATCCTGCCCAGCCTGCAAACCGGGCTATACCCTGTCGAGGACCGGGACCGCTTTGCCGCGACGCGGTTCACCCGCGATGCGCGCGGCAACCGGATGGGTGTGCGCCTGGCGCCCGAGGGCGAAGGCTTTGGCCTGCAGGCGGGGCAGACCATACTGTCCGAGGTGATCACCCCCGGCGATATCCAGATCCCCGGCGATGGCGCGCCCTATGTGCTGTTGTCGGAATGTCAGACCACGGGGGGCTATCCGCGCATCGGCACGGTCATTCCCGCCGATCTGCCGCGCATCGCGCAGGCGCCCGCCGGGTCGGACATCCACTTCCGCTTTGTCACCCGCGACGAGGCGCTGACCGCGCAGGCGGCTTTTGTCAAGCATCTCAAGGCCTTGCCGGGGTTGGCGGCACCGATGTACCGCGACCCGGCGCAGATCGCGGACCTGTTGTCCTATACCCTGATCAGCGGGGCCATCACCGGAAAGGAAGAGCCATGAGCACGGTCACATCCGTCGATCTGAACGCCGATATGGGCGAAAGCTTTGGCCCTTGGGTCATGGGGCAGGACGCGGCGCTGCTGGAGGTGGTGAGTTCGGCCAATATCGCCTGCGGCTTTCACGCGGGCGATCCGGACGTGATGGCGCAGACCATGGCCACCGCCCATGCGCGCGGCGTCGGGATCGGGGCGCATCCGGGCTTTGCCGATCTGCAGGGGTTCGGGCGGCGCAGGATGCATCTGCCCGAGGCGTCCTTGCGCAACATGGTGCAATACCAGCTGGGGGCTGCGCTGGCCATGGCGCGGGCGCAGGGCGCACAGGTGCGGCACCTGAAACTGCACGGCGCGCTGGCCAATATGGCGGCCGAAGATGAGGGCATGGCGCGCGCCTGTTACGGCGCCGCATTGGAAATCGCGCCCGAGATCATCGTCATGGTTCTGGCCGCCACCGCGCAGCAGCGCGCGGTCGAAGGGTTGGATTGCCTATGGGCCGGAGAGATATTTGCCGACCGGGCCTATAACGCCGATGCGACGCTGGTTGATCGCAGCCTGCCCGGTGCGGTGATCCATGATGCGGGCTATGCCGCTGAAAGGATTGTGAAAATGGTGCAGGCCGGGGCGATCCTGCCGGAATCCGGCGCGCCGATCCCGGCGGCGGTCGACACCATCTGCCTGCACGGCGACGGGGCCACGGCCCTGCAGATCGCAAGGGCCGTGCGCGGCGGGCTGGAGACGGCAGGCATCGCGGTGCGCGCCTTTGAAGGGCGGCGCGGGGCGCTGGCCTAGGGGGCGCAGCCGCCAAGGCGCGCCGCGATGTCCTGCAACAGCGCCGGGTAAAGCCCGGAGCCCAACGGCAAGGTCGATCCCATCGGGTCCAGTTCGACCATCGGCAGATCGGGCGCGACGGCCTGAACCAGTTTCAGGTTGGCACCCGGTTCGGTCAGGATGCAGGCGGGCCGTTGTTCGGCAAGGTGATCGCGCAGGGCATCCAGCTGGGCCGGACCGGCGGCGGCGGCCTCGCTGTCGGAAATCGCGCCGATGACGGTCAGGCCAAAGGCCTGTTCGTAGTACTGAAAGGCATCGTGAAACACGGCGAAGCGGGCGTTTTCAAGGGCGCGCAGGCTTTGCCGGGCCTCGGCCTCGGCCGCGTCGACGCGGGCCTGGGCGGCTGCGGCGTTTTGCTGGTAGGTCAGGGCATTGTCCGGGTCCTGCGACGCCAACGCCTGGGAAATCGTGGTCAGCCAAAGCCGGGCATTGACCGGCGTCAGCCAAAGGTGCGGGTCGGTGCCGCCGTGCGCGTGGTCATGGCCTTCGTGGGGGTCCGCCTCGGCATGGTCTTCGTGTTCTTCGTGTTTTTCATGGTCATCGTGCGCTTCGTGGTCATCGTGATCCGCGTGGTCGTCATGCCCGTCGGCCTGTTCGGACTGACCGATCTCGTCCAGGTCGCGATAGGGCAGGGTCAGCGTTCCCGGGGCCTCGGCCAGCACCAGTTGCGCGGCCTGTGGGGCCAGGTTGGCCATGCTTTCGCCAAGCGCGGGCGTCAGCGCCGGGCCGATCCAGACCATCAGCTCCGCCTCGGCCAGCGCGCGCGCCTGGCTGGGTTTGAGCGCGAAATGATGCGCCGATGTGCCGGGCGGCAGCAACAGCTCTGGCGCGCCGACACCCTCCATCACCATGGAAACAAGGCTGTGCACGGGCGCGATGTCGGTGACGACGCGGGGCACCTCGGCGTGGGCGGGCAGGGCGAAGAACAGGCAGGCAGCGGCAAGGCGAAGGGTCATGGAGGGCACCGGTGTGTTACAGAGAGGTGTGTTATGATATAACGTTGCGCCCGGCTTTTAGCGCGTTATGATGTAACAGTTCAAGACCCCCCAGAAGGCAAAGGAATCCGTGATGGAGGCAAAAGGCTTTGTTCGGCACGACCACGACAGCTGCATCGCCGCAAGCCTGCAGGCGGTCGAGGCGGATTGCGCGGCGCGCGGGCTGCAACTGACCCCGGTGCGGCGCAAGGCGCTTGAGGTGCTATTGGCGCAGCACCGCGCCCTTGGGGCCTATGACGTGCTGGAACACCTGCGCGATGCGGGCCTTGGATCGCAGCCGCCGGTGGCCTACCGGGCGCTGGAATTCCTGGTCAGCCATGGCTTTGCGCATCGGATCGAACAGTTGAACGCCTTTATCGCCTGTGCCCATCCCGGCCAGCGTCATGCCCCCAGCTTCCTGATTTGCCGGGTCTGCTCGGCCGTCGCCGAAGCGCCGGGCCGGGCGGTGTCGGAGGCGCTGCGCGAGGCGGCGGCGCAGGTTGGCTTTGTCACCGAACGCATGGTCATCGAGGCCGAGGGCCTGTGCCCGCGCTGCGCGGGCAAGGCGCAATGACCGCCCTGATCGAAACCCGCGACCTGACCCTGCACATGGGCGGGCAAGAGGTGCTGCGGGACGTGAATTTCGCCCTGAACCCGCGCGAGATCGTGACGGTCGTCGGGCCGAACGGGTCGGGCAAATCGACCTTTCTGCGCAGCCTGATCGGCGCGGTGCGCCCGCATTCGGGCAAGGTGACGCGCAAGCCTGGGCTGCGTCTGGGCTATGTGCCGCAAAAGCTGGCGCTGGACCCCAGCCTGCCGATGACGGTGGCGCGATTCCTCAGCCTGCCGGACCGCATCCCGGCGCATATGTGCGCCGCCGCCCTGGCCGAAGCCGGGGCCGAAGGCTATGCGGATCGCCAGATTGCCGATCTGTCGGGCGGGCAGTTGCAGCGGGTGCTGCTGGCGCGGGCGCTGTTGAACCTGCCCGAGGTGCTGCTGCTGGACGAGCCGACGCAGGGGCTGGATCAGCCGGGGCAGGCGGCGTTCTATCGCCAGATCGAAGAGGTCCGCGACCGGCTGGGCTGTGCCGTGCTGCTGGTCAGCCACGAATTGCACGTGGTGATGAGCGCAAGCGACAGGGTGATCTGCCTGAATGGTCATGTCTGCTGCGAAGGCCACCCCGAGGTGGTCGCGCAGGCCGAAGAATACCGGGCGCTGTTCGGCACGGGCACGGGGGGCGCGCTGGCGCTGTACCGGCACGAACACACCCACAGCCACGATCACGATCACGCGCACGAGGGCTGCGATCATGCTTGACGATTTCCTGGTGCGCGCGGTTCTGGGCGCGGTGGGTGTGGGGCTGGCGGCGGCGCCCCTGGGCAGTTTCGTGGTCTGGCGGCGGATGGCCTATTTCGGCGATGCCACGGCCCATGCTGGCATTCTGGGCGTCGCGCTTGCGCTGGCCTTTTCGGTGCCGGTCATGGCCGGAACGCTGGTGGTGGCGCTGGCCATGGCGCTGATGGTCGCCCGGCTGACCGGGCGCGGCTATGGCAGCGACATGCTGCTGGGGGTTGCCTCGCATGCGGCGCTGGCCTTTGGGCTGGTGGCGGCCAGCCTTGTGGCGGGCGCGCGACTGGACCTGAGCGCCTTTTTGTTCGGCGACATCCTGAGCATCGGCAAAAGCGACCTGGCGGTGATCTGGGGCGGCGGGGCGTTGGTCTGGGCCTTGCTGGCCTGGCGCTGGCAGAGGCTGTTGACCGCCACCGTGTCACCGGACCTGGCCTGGGCGTCGGGGATCGACCCCGAGCGTGAACAGCGCATCCTGATCCTGGCGCTGGCCGTGGTGGTGGCGGTGGCGATCAAGGTCGTCGGCGCGCTGCTGATCGGCGCGCTGCTGATCATTCCGGCGGCCGCCGCCCGCGCGCTGGCCCGAACCCCGGAACAGATGGCGCTGGGCGCCGGCGCGGTCGGCGTTGCCGCGGCGCTTGGCGGGTTGTGGGGGGCCTGGGAATTCGACACCCCCGCCGGCCCCAGCATCGTCTGCGCCGCGGCCGGGATCTTTGCGCTCAGCCTGCTGGCGCGGCGGCCCCGCTAGCGCGCCCTCAGGTGCGGGCCTTTTCAAAGGCCTCCCAGGCGGCGGCAAAGCTGTCAAAGTCAAAGCCGGGCTTGCGCGCAGCGGACAGGACGATGTCCTCGGTGCGGCGCATGGTGTTGATGGCCGCCTGAAGGTTGTCGACATACTCGGCCGGGATGACCAGCGCGCCGTGGCGGTCGGCATGGACCAGATCACCGTCGCGGATGGTCAGCCCGAAGACCGTGACATCGCTGGCGACCTCGGTGACGTGGACAAAGCCGTGGCTGGGGCCGATCGACCCGGCGATGACGGGAAAGCCATCGGGCAGATCGCCAAGATCGCGCATCACGCCATTGGTCAGCGCGCCCGACAGGCCAAAGCCCTTGTGAACGGTGGTGTTGATTTCCCCCCAATAGGCGCCGATGGCCTTGTCGCCGTCGATATCCTCGACCACGGCGATGGCGGGGCGGGGGCCGCTGGCCATGTGGCGGTAATAGTCCATGCGGCGGGCGCGGATCACCTCGGGGGCTTCGCTGGGCGGGACGATGGCGGAAATCCGGGCAGTGCGCGCATAGCCGACGATGGCGCCTTCGTCCGGGGCGCTGCAAAGCACGGTGCCGCGGGTAAAGCGGTCAAAGCCGCGCTTGCCCTCGATCACCTCGATGGCGTTGCAGACGGTGGGGGTATCGACGCTGCGCAACAGGGTCAGCAGGGCGTCATTCATGGTCGGTCTCCTTGAGCCAGGCGCGCAGCGCGGCGGTTGTTTGTGCGGGTTGTTCCAGCGTCGGCAGGTGGCCCGCGCCATCGATCACCGTCAGGGTGGATTGCGGCATCAGCGCGTGCATCAGGGCATGCCGCGCGACCGGGCAGAGCGCATCCTCGCGCCCGCAGAGCACCAGCGCGGGGCCGGTGAAGGCGCGCAGGGTGGCGGTCTGGTCGGGGCGGTCGCGCAGGGCGATGGACTGGTTCTCGAACACCTTGGGCCCCAGGCAAACAGCCATATCCATGCACAGATCCAGGATCGCCTGACGGTTGGGACCCTGGGCGAGGTAGTTGGGCTTCATCTCGTCGCGCATCACCTCGGCAAGCTTGCCGGCGCGCACCTTTTCGATCTGCGGGCCGCGCCGGGCCTTGATCTCATCACGCTCGGCCAGCGGGTTGGTGTCCAGCAGGGCAAGGCCCGCAACCCGCCCAGGTGCCTGGCGCAGCATCTCCATCGCCACGATGCCGCCCATCGACAGCCCCGCCAGCGCGAACCGTTCCGGCGCAAATGCCAGAAGATGTTCGGCCATGGCCTGAACCGAGGTCTCATCAAAGCCAAAGCTGTACACCGTGCCGGGCAAGGCGGCGACCTGCGGCCCGAAAAGCCGCGCGTCGCACATCATGCCGGGCAGATAGATCAGCGGTGTCACGCCAGTTTCGCCCCCGTCGCCAGCGCGCCCAGCTTGGCATAGGCGATTTCGGGATCGACCGCGCCAAAGCCTGCAAAGGTGCCAAAGCCGCAATCGCTGCCCGCGATCACCCGGTCACTGCCGACGATGTCGACAAAGCGGGCGATGCGCTGGGCCACCAGATCAGGGTGTTCGACAAAGTTGGTGGTGGTGTCGACGACGCCGGGCACCAGCACCTTGTGATCGGGGATGTCGGATTTGCGGTCGCGGAACACGGTCCATTCATGGCCATGGCGCGGGTTCGAGGTTTCGAACAGGACATAGCGCGCCTTGGCGGACATCAGCGTGTCGAACATCTTGGCCATCGGGATGTCGCAGACATGCGGGCCCTCGTAGTTGCCCCAGCAGATGTGGATGCGCACCTTGTCTTCGGGAATGTCGCGCAGGGCGTGGTTCAGGGCCTCGACATGGGCGCCGGCGACCTTGACGAATTCGGCGTCGGACAGGTCGTTGAACAGCATGTGCCGCGACAGCGCCAGATCGGGGCAGTCCAGTTGCAGATCCAGCCCCGAGGCGACGATGGTTTCGTATTCCTGCTTCATCGCGTCGGCCAGCGCCGCCAGGTAGGCATCGCGCGTCTTGTAGAAATCATTCTGCAGGAACAACGAGATGACCCCGGGCGATGCGGCGTTCATGAAGCCGCGCGCGACCCCGTGTTCGGCCATGGCGGCGCGCAGGTTGTCGATGTCTTTCTGCAGCTCACCCTGGCCCTTGGAGCGCACTTCGCCGACGCACATGGGGCGGGCGTATTGCGGGGTGCCGCCTTCGTCGGCCAGCCGTTTGAGGAAGGTCGGAAAGCGTTGCAGATCGGCGGGCGCATTGCGCGGGCTGTCGCCGTCAAAGCCGGTGTAGCGGTCCTTGACGTAGGTGGCATAGCTGATCTTGGAGGTTTCGCCATCGCTGACGATGTCGATGCCGGCGTCCTTCTGGCGGCGCACGGTTTCGCTGACCGCATCGGTCATGCAGGCGTCAAAGGCCTGCGCGTCATAGGGCGTGCCGCGTTCGCGGGCAAAGATGAAATCGACCACAGCCTGCGTGCGCGGCAGCGATCCGACATGGGTTGTCTTTACGGTCATGGTTCGGTCTCCCGTCCCGGTCTTGCGCCGGGACCTCTGCGAATGAGGCCCCGGCACGGGGCCGGGGCGCGGGGTGTCAGCCTTTCCAGGTCAGTCCGGCGGGGTCACCGGTGGCGACCACGTGATACAGCGCCGCCTCGCCGGTCATCGAGGGCACGGCGCTGTGGGCCAGGTTTTCCGGAACGCTCATGGTGTCACCGGGGGCCAGCACCGCCGCGCCGCCATCCCAGGTGACGCGCCAGTGCCCCTTGACCGGCATCAGCACCGAGGGAACGGTGTGGCTGTGCCGGCTGTCGCTGGCCGAGGCGCGGGTGATGAAATCGACCTCAAAGCCCGGTTTGTCGCGCAGCAGCCCGGTTTCGCCGATGACCTTGCAGGGCTTGCGGTCGGCCAGTGCGACCATGTCCCAGTAGCGGGCCACGTGGTTCGGCAGCACCTGCGCCGTGGTCGGTTCGGGGCGCTTGGCCAGTTCTTCGGCGCTCATCAGCGGCATCGGCTTGACGCCTTCGGGCAGGCGCTGCTGTTTCTTGCTGTCGTACAGCTTGCCGTCCTCGCCCAGCACCAGGCCGTGGTCGGCGGCATCTTCGATCACCTGTGGCGCCCACATGACGCCGCCGCCGGCGTCATCGCCGCCCAGGATCGCCATGATCATCCCGTAATCGGTGCCGATGTTTTCAAAGCCGCGAAAGATGCCGGTGGGGATGTTGAAGATGTCGCCCTGTTCCAGCACCACTTCGCCCGCATTCCCCCAGCGCCCCCAGAAAAAGCGCCAGCGCCCGGACAGGACGAAAAACGCCTCGGCGGTGCGGTGGTCGTGCAGCGAGTTGCGGCATTTCGGCGGTTGCCCCGCCGCCCCGATGTTGAAGCCATGCGGGATCGAGATGTGCACGTGCTGGTCTGGGCTTTCCGACACGCCGCCGCCGATGATGGTAAAGTTTTCCTTCTGGTCGCTGCCCGGCGTGTGGGCGTCGATGAAGGCGGTCTTGCAAGGCTGCAAATCGCCGTACCGGACGATGCGGCTTTCCATTTCCTGGGGGGTCATAGCGTACCTGTGTGCAAAAGGATCTGTTTCCAGATCGTGGTTTCGTCAAAAAGCGTCCATTCGCGGCGCAGGCGGGTGGGGGCGGCGCCAAGGCTTCCGAATTCGGCATGGGTGATGCCCATGACGTGCACCTGCGCGCCGGTGGGCGGGCCAAAGGCGCCCCAGCCGTCGTGTTTGCCGGTCAGGCTCCAGCGCAGGGCGGCGCGCGGCGGCATGGCGGGATCGTCGCGGCCGATCTGGTGGTGGATTTCAAAGCGGGCCGAGGGGAAGGCCGCGCGCAGCCCCATCCAGAGCCGGTCGGCGGGCGCCCAGCCATGGGCGGTGACATGGCCGGGATATTCCAGCTGCGCCGCGCGGTCATAGCTTTGCGGTATGGCGGCCATATCGGCCCCCATGATCCGGGTCAGGATATCGGCCAGCTCGGCGCCCCAGGGGTTGTCATTGCCGCGGCCCTTGTAGGGACCCTCGGGATCGTTGCCCGGGGCGCAGGGTTTGACGCAGGCCTCGGGGCCGCCTTCGCGGGCGATCAGATCGCGGGCATAGGCATCGGGCAGCCAGCCCATCTGCCGCACGATGGCGCCCTGATCGCGGATCAGCCATTCGTCGTCGATCTGGTTGTTCCTGGCGTGGCAGTCGGCGAGAATGCGGTATTGCAGGCGTTTGCCGGTCGCCTTGCCATAGACCCCGTCGCCGGCATGGGTCGCGGTCGAGATGATCCGGTGCGAGGACAGCATGCCGTCTTCGGGCGTGCCCGACCAGATCACGTCTTCGCCCAGCAGCTCTCGGTCGGGGAATTCGGCCAGGGTGGCCATGGTCGCTGCAATCACCCCCTGGTTGCCGATCACCACCGACGCGGGCGAGCGCACGACGATATCGGGCGCGTAATAGCGGTGCAGCGTGGCGATGCCGCGGTCTTCCCAGATCTCTTTGGTTATGCCGATGATATAGTCGGGAAAATCGGCGAATTTGGCGTCAAAGCCTTTCATCAGGTCCATCCTTCGGGAATGCGGGCCGAGCCGCGCAAGATCAGCTCTCCCTCGATTTCGATACGGGCGGGGCGGGATTCCCCGGTTTCGATCTGGTCCAGCAGGATCGACACCGTGGCATCGACCATGCGGTTGACCGGCTGGCGCAGGGTCGTCAGGTCGTAGGCGCCCCAGCAGGCCATGGGCACATCGTCATAGCCCACGACCGAGATGTCCTGCCCGGGCTCCAGCCGCATGGCGCGCAGGGTGTCGATCACCGCAAAGGCCATGTGGTCGTTGCCGACAAAGATCGCGTCGGGCCGGGCGCTGCCGCTGCACAGCAGGCGGGTGGATTGCGCGGCGACCTTGCGGTTGTACATGCCATCCACCAGGGCAAAGGGGCGCTGGCCGGCCTCGTCCATGGCGGACAGGAACCCCGCCTGCCGGTCGCGCCCGGTCGAGCTGCCTTGCCAGCCGGCGACATGGGCGATGCGCCGATGACCGCCCGCCAGAAGGAACTGCGCGACCCGCCGCCCCCCCGCATGATTGGCCGAGGTCACATTGGACAGCCCCGGGCCATCCTGGCCGCGGTTGAACAGCACCACCGGGATACCGGCCTGCCGCGCCCTGCGGGCCAGGTCCGAGCTCATCGAGACCGAGGCGGCGATGATCCCGTCGACCTGGTAATCCATCAGGTCCTGCATCACGCCGTCGATGCCATCGGTCGAATTGGGCGCGGTAAAGATCAGGATGTGATAGCCGCGCGCCTGCAGTGCGTTCGACAGCAGTTCCAGCGCGACGGGATAGAACTGGTTTTCCAGGTAGGCCACCACCAGCCCGATGATCCGGCTTTTGCCCGACACCATGGCCCGGGCCAGGACATTGGGCCGATAGCCCAGCTTGTCCGCCGCCTCGCGCACCTTCTGCACGGTCTTCTTCGAGGCCGAGGCCCCGGGGGTGAACACCCGGCTGACCGCCGATTGCGATACCCCCGCAAGGCGGGCCACTTCGGCTGATGTGACCTTGACCTGTGCCATCAGTCCGCCGTCCAGCCTCCGTCGACCATTAGCGCCGTGCCGGTCACCAGATCCGAGGCCGGCGAGGCCAGGTAAAGCGCCGCGCCCATGATGTCGGTCACCTGGCCGGCGCGGCCCAGCTTGATCTTTTCCTCGATCCAGGCGCGTTTGGCCGGATCGTCAAAGGTGGCCTGGGTCAGGTCGGTCAGGATGAAGGTCGGGCAGATGGTGTTGACGCGGATCTTCCGCGGGCCCCATTCCAGCGCCATCGCCTTGGTCATGCCTTCGATCGCGTGCTTTGAGGCGCAATAGACCGCGCGATCGGGCCCGCCCACGTGCCCCATCTGCGACGAGATGTTGATCAGGCTGCCGGTTTTGCCGGCCTGCAGCAGACCGGCGGCGACGGCGCGGGTCAGGAAATAGGCGGCGCGCAGGTTGATGTTCATCACCGCGTCGAAATCGTCGGGCACAGTGTCGATGGCCGGGGCATGGCGCGCCAGTCCGGCCGCGTTCAGCAGGATGTCAAAGGGACCATGGGCGGCAACGGCGGCCTGGGTTGCGGCAATGTCGGTGATGTCCAGCGGCAGCGCATGGGCGGTCCAGCCGCGCGCGGCCATCTGCGCTGTGATCTCCTGCAGCCGGTCGGCGCGGCGGGCGATCAGGGTCACGTCGGCCCCGGCCTCGGCCAGCGCGGTGGCGCAGCCAAGGCCGATCCCGGAGGAGGCGCCCGCGATCACGGCGCGCTGGCCATCCAGTCGGAAGGAAGGGGTTTGGGGCAAGGTCATTCGGCGTCTCCTGCGGAAAAGGGAACATGGCCCGGCACGCGGGCCTTGTTGAACTCTCGCATCCGGGCCAGCACATCAACGCCAAGTTGTTGATAAAGGTCCAGCAGATCGACCAGAACCCAGTTTTCCCGGATTTTCCCGGCCTCGATGCGCCAGAAATCCAGGCTGCGCAGGGTGATCTGCTGGCCGGTGGGCGGCAGGCCCAGCCAGCCGCCGCCGCTGAGCGTCTGGCGCATGTTCGGCCAGCCGGTCACGGCGGCATAGGCGTTGTCGCCAAAGAAGTGAAAGCGCAGGCCCTCGGGGTGCTGGCCACGGTCCGGCATGGCCGACAGAAAGGGGATCTGGTGCCAGTTGCGAAAGCCCGCGATGCCGCGCGCGGTGCCGATCCCGGCCGGGCCGTACCAGGTCATCGTGTCATGCCAGAACCGGGGCAGTTCCATCACCTCGGGGCCGCCCTGTGCGGGGTGGCGGATCATGTGGTCAAGCATGTCGATGACCAGCTGGCAGCTTTGCGCGCTGAGCTGCGGGTCGCGCGGCGCGCGGTGCAGCCCATCGCCCGAGGCCGGGCCAGGCACGCAGAGCTCGCGCCCCAGGGCGGGGGCCATGGGCCAGGCCCCGGCCTGCATCATCAGTTCGGGCAGGTCCCAGATCGCCTGCATCTCGACGATCTTGCCGTCTTGAAAGCGGTAGAATTCGTGAAAGCGCATATGCGCCAGGTGCCCGGTGGGCGGAATGTCCAGGAAGGGCGCGACAAAGGTGCCGACGTAGTGCCCGGCGCAGCCGACCCAGTGCTGGCCTTCGGCATCGCTGCCTTCGATCACGATCCAGTCGCGGCGCTCGGCGTCGGGCAGGGCGGTGCGCAGCGGGGTCAGGGCGCGCGTCAGCAGCGCCTCGGGGCCGGTCAGATCGCCGATGGGGTGGCACAGGTGCAGCGCGGCGTCCGGCGCCATGACGCCGTGCAGCGCAGCCGCCAGCGCGGGCGTGTCCCAGTCATATTGGGCGGCCCGCAACAGCCCGAGCGCCGCCTTGTTGTGCGCGCCGGTGTCGGTCATTCGGCGGCCTTGCCGTAGGGGACGTTCTTGCCGCCAAAGCGGCGCACGCGGATGTTGCATTGCTCGGCATGGCCGACAAAACCTTCGAGCATGCACAGGCGCGATCCGTATTCCCCGACCCTGGCGGCGGCCTCGTCGGTGGTGATCCTTTGATAGCTGTGGGTTTTCAGGAACTTGCCCACCCAGAGCCCGCCGGTATAGCGGCCCGCCTTGCGGGTCGGCAGGGTGTGGTTGGTGCCGATGACCTTGTCGCCGTTGGCGACATTGGTGCGCGGCCCAAGGAACAGCGCGCCATAGCTGTGCATGTTTTCCAGATACCAGTCGTCGCGGTCGGTCATCACCTGCACGTGTTCATAGGCCATGTCATTGGCCACCTGCAGCATTTCGTCGTGACTGTCGCACAGCACCACGTCGCCATAGTCGCGCCAGGACACGCTGGCGGTTTCCGCCGTGGGCAGGATCGTCAGCAGGCGGTCGATCTCGGCCAGGGTTGCCTCGGCCAGCTTGCGGCTGGTGGTGATCAGGCAGGCGGGCGAGTTGTAGCCGTGTTCGGCCTGGCCCAGAAGGTCGGTGGCGCAAAGCTCGGCGTCGACCGTGTCATCGGCGATCACCATGGTTTCGGTGGGGCCTGCAAACAGATCAATCCCGACGCGGCCATAAAGCTGTCGCTTGGCCTCGGCGACAAAGGCATTGCCGGGGCCGACCAGCATGTGGACCGGGTCCAGGGTCTGGGTGCCGATGGCCATGGCGCCCACGGCCTGGATGCCGCCAAGGCACAGGATTTCATGTGCGCCGCCCAGATGCATGGCGGCGACGATGGCCGGGTGCGGCGCGCCGTTGACCGGCGGCGCACTGGCGACAATGCGTGGCACCCCGGCGACGGCGGCAGTCAGCACCGACATATGGGCGCTGGCGACCATCGGGAATTTGCCGCCCGGAACATAACAGCCGACCGACTGCACCGGGATATTGCGGTGGCCCAGGATCACGCCGGGCAGGGTTTCCACTTCGATATCGGTCATCGAGGCGCGCTGGGCCTGGGCAAAGTTGCGGATCTGGTCCTGGGCAAAGCGGATATCCTGCATGTCGCGGGCGCTGACCTTTTGCATCGCCGCCTCGATTTCCGACGCGGTCAGGCGAAAGGCCTGCGGCGTGTAGCCGTCGAATTTTTCGGACAGATCGCGCAACGCCGCGTCGCCGCGCGCCTCGATATCGGCCAGCGTGGTTTCCACCACGGCGCGGACCTTGGCATCATCCTCGGCGCGTTCGGTTTCGGGTTTGCCCTGTTTGAGGTGCTGGATCGCCATTCTCGTCTCTCCCGCCCCGGGGGTGACCCGGGGCCTCTGCCGTTGAGGTCCCGGGTCAGGCCCGGGACGCGTTGTCCTGTGGTTCGGGGCGGGGCGGCACGCGGTCGCCCCGGTCGTAGGCCTCCCAGCCTTCGCCGTTGAACACGTCGACGCCCAGCTGGGCCAGCACATGCGGGAAATCGACCATCACCCAGTTGTCGGTGATCTTGCCGTCCTCGACCTTCCAGAAATCCATATAGCGGATCTGGATGCGCTTGCCGGTGGCGGGCACCCCCATGAAGGTGCCGGAATGCGTGGCCTCTTGCCGGCCAAAGGCGGCGGCCCATTCGCCCATGAACAGGCGCGCTTCGTCGACGCAGACCTTGTCGGAAAAGGCCGCCTGAAAGGGGCGTTGCCAGTTGTCCTGGAATTCCTTGAGCCCGGTCTTGGTGCCGCACCCGGTGTTGCCCATCCAGCGAAAGCCATCGGCAAAGAAGGCGCCGATATCGTCGATGCGGTGGTCGTTCAGCCCATCGACCATGCCTTCGATTACGGCACGGGTGTCTTCGGTTTTGGACATGTCCGTATCGCGGCTGAGCGCGGCCTGCTGTGGTCGTGATCCCTTCATCCCTTGACGGCTCCGGCGGTGAGGCCAGAGACGATCTGGCGTTGGAAGAACATGACAAGGATGAACAGCGGCGCGGTGGCCGAAACCACGGCGGCGACGGCGAACATCACGTTGCCTTCGGTATAGGTGGTGCCCAGAAAGGCGGCGATTTCCGGTACCATGGTGCGGTTGCTTTCGCTCAGCAGCATCGAGGTGACGGCAAAGTCGTTGTAGGCCAGCAGAAAGCTGAACAGCCCGGTGGTGATCACGCCCGGCCACATGACCGGCACGATCACGGTGCGAAAGGCCTGGAACTGGGTGCAGCCGTCGACCTTGGCGCTTTCGTCCAGTTCCTTGGGGATGTTCTGGAAAAAGCTGTGCAGCATCCACAGGGTAAAGGGCTGGTTGATCGCCACCAGGACGATGATCGTGGTCGGCAGGATGCCCCAGAGGTTCCATTCGAAGAAGGGCAGCAGGTAGCCCGCGACCAGCGTGATCGGCGGCATGGCGCGAAAGATCAGCGCCGTGATCAGCAGCCAGAAGGTATAGCGGTAGGACGAGCGCGACAGCGCATAGCCCCCCAGCGTTCCGATGGTCAGCGAGGTGCAGACCACGAAGAAACACACGATGAAGGTGTTGATCGCCGGGCGCCAGAAATCCTCCTGCACCCAGGCGCCGTGATACCCGGCGCCGGTCAGCGGGCTGCCGGTGGCCGCCTTGGTGTTCTTGCCGGTCAGGGCATTGGTCCAGTCGGCGATGGAAAAGAAATCAAGCTCAACCTTGAACGATCCCCACAGGGTCCACAGGAACGGAAAGGCGGCCAGGATCAGCCATAGGATGACAAACCCGTAGGTGGCCAGCTTCAGGCCAAGCGGCATGCGTTGTGCTTTCGAGGCCATCAGTGCTTGCTCCGGAAATCGCGCCATGTGCGCACAAGGACGGGCGACAGCAGGATCGCCACGCCGACGATGGTGATGACCGAGGTCGCCGCCGCCGCCGACAGCTGGCGGGTTTCGCCGCCCATGTCGTTGAAGATGATCCACGACAGCGATGTCGCATGCGCCGAGGCGTTGAAGCCGACGATCGGTTCGAAGACGCGGAAATTGTCCATCAGCTGGATCAGCGCGACAAAGGTCACCAGCGGCATCAGGTGCGGGATCACCACAAAGCGGACCTGGTGCCAGCGCGTCGCGCCGTCGATCTGCGCCGCTTCGATCTGGTCGCGGGGCAGGGTCTGAAGCCCGGCGTAAAAGACGACAAAGGCAAAGGGCGCCGAGTGCCATACGCCATAGACGATCAGCATCGCCCAGGTCAGCCCGGTCGAGGCCTTGAGCGACAGCCCGGGGTCACTGGCCAGCCACTGGATGGCCGAGCCCAGAACGCCGCGGCTGTCGATCATCCAGAACAGGATCAGCGACCCCACCAGCGGCGTCACGATCATCGGCAGCAGCGAAAAGAAGATCACCAGCCCCTTGATCCGGGCCTGCAGCGTGTTGACCGCCAGTGCGATCATCAGCCCCAGCACGATCAGCAGCGGGGTGACGGTAAAGGTATAAGTCAGGGTAAAGGCCATCGCCCGGTAAAACGGCAGGTTGCTCAGGCCGGACAGGAAATCGCCGAACCCCTCGGCGGATTGCCAGGCGGCGCGCACTTCGTTCACCGCCAGGTGGCCGCGATCCAGGTAGATATCCAGCCCGACGAACCGCCCCAGCGGCGCGGCATCGCGCAGCGCCTGGGTGGCCTGCTGGTCGATGGCGGTTTCCTGGGTGCAGCCGAAGGGGCCGCAGTTTTCCACCACGCTCAGCACCGCCTCGTGCGGGGCGAACATCGACTGCATCACCACCGACACGATGGGGGCCGCGATGAACAGCAGCATGGCCAGTCCCGTGGGCAGGAAGAACCAGAAGAAGGTGCGGTGTTTCATGGCACTCGCCGATCGGATCAGTCAGGGGCACAGGATGCGGAGGGGCGCGAACCCCTCCGCGCGTGGTTTACTGCAAGAAGCCGTTTTCCTTGGCAGCGGCGGTATAGGCCGCCTCGACATCGGCCAGCGCCTGTTCGGCGCTTTCCTTGCCCTGCATGAAGTCCGACAGTTCGTTGCCCAGGGCCGTGTGCATCAGGCCCATGTAGGGCAGCATCGGATAGGGCACGGTGCCGGAATTGGCGGCGGCAAAGACGCCGACGGCGGCTTCGGTCGGCTCGTAGCCGGGGATCAGCCAGACCGCCTGCTTGGCGACCTCGGCGTCGGACAGGATCTCGGGGCGGATGCCGTTCATCATGGCGACAAAGGTGGCCTCGGCCTCTTCGTCGCTGATGTTCTTGGCCACGGTCCAGCCATCCCACCACAGGGTCGAGGCCGGGACAGAGCCGCCGCCGACGGTCATCGGACCCGCGATGGCAAAGCCGTCGATGACCTCTTGCGGGACGCCTTCGGCCTCGGTCATGGTGGCGGCGCGGCTGCCCCACATGTTCATCAAGGCCACGTTGCCGGCGCGGAACTCGGCGTTGGTGGCGTTGCTGTCATGGGTCAGGAAGTCGGGGTTCATGTATTCCGACAGCGCCTTCATCGTTTCCAGCGCCTTGATGCCGGCTTCGGAATTGACGCTGGGCTGGGCGGTGCCGGCAACAAAGAAGTCGCCGTCATAGCCGATGAACATGTTCACGAATTCCTCGGCCAGGTTCCAACCCGAGGCAAAGGCGCCACCAACCGGGTTTTCCATGATGCCCTTTTCGCGGATCATCTGGGCAGCGGCCAACAGCTCTTCGTAGGTCTTGGGCGGCTCGACGCCAATCTGTTCCAGTACGTCCGAGCGGTAGACCAGGTGCTGCGCGTTGGCCATGAAGGCCACGGCCATCACCTTGCCGTCGATGGTGATCAGCTGGGTCTTGGCCAGGTCCTGGCCGTGCTTGGCCACCAGGTCATCGAGCGGGCGAATGACGTCTTCGTTGATCAGCGCCACGATGGACGAGTTGGCAATGATCGCCGAGGTGTATTCGGCCGGGTTGCCCTGCATGCCGGGCAGGTTGATCTTTTGGTGATCGGCGGTGAGGTTCGTCGTGACCTCGGCGCCGGTGCAGGCCTGCGCGCCCGCGCCCACGGTCTGGATCGCGGGGAATTCATTGCCGACGATGCTGACGCGGGCGCTGATTTCACAGGCCATAGCGGTCGAGGTGGTCAGGATGGCCATTGCGCCGGCCGTGGCGAGACTTTTGAGAAACATGTTATCCTCCCTGTTTCCTGTGTCGGGATGCGCCTTGCAATCGCGCATCCGGGTGTCATGGCCGGCGTTTTTGCCGGTCCGTGTTGGGGCGGGTCATCCGCCCAGTCGCGCCCCGGTTCCGGCGTCGAACAGATGGCAGTGTTCACGCGGAACGCGGATGGAAATCGGATCACCGATTTCGGCACGAAAGCTTTTGTCGGTCTTGGCGCTGACCAGCACACCGCCGATGCGCAGGCTGACCATGGTGGCATCGCCCAGCAGCTCCAGCGTGTAGATCGGCGCGGCGATTTCACCGCCCTCGGGGGTGACCTCGGCATCCTCGGCGCGAAAGCCCAGGGTGATCGGGCCGTCGGGCGCGTCCAGCCCGGTGATCCGGGTCGCCGGCGCGGTAAAGGTGCCGCCCGCCATGGTGCCCTGGATCAGGTTCATCGCCGGGCTGCCGACGAAGCTGGCGACAAAGGTATTGGCGGGGCGGTCGTAGATTTCCGTCGGGCTGCCGACCTGCTGGACGATGCCCTTTTCCATGACGACGACACGGTCGGCCAGGGTCATCGCCTCGATCTGGTCATGGGTGACATAGATCGTGGTGATCGCCAGTTCATGGCTCAGGTTCTTGATCTGCGCCCGGGTCGACACGCGCAGCTTGGCGTCCAGGTTCGACAGCGGTTCATCCATCAAGAAGACGTTGGGCTGGCGCACGATGGCGCGGGCCAGGGCAACGCGCTGGCGCTGGCCGCCGGACAGTTCGGCCGGCTTGCGGTGCAGGAAATCGTCCAGCTCTACCATTGCGCTGGCGCGGCGGACCTTTTCGTCATGTTCGGCCTGCGGCGTGCCGCGCACCCGCAGCGGAAAGCGGATGTTTTCGTAGACGTTCATGTTGGGGTAGAGGGCATAGCTCTGGAACACCATGGCGACATCGCGGTCCTTGGGTTCCAGGTCGTTGACCACCTTGCCGTCGACCAGGATTTCGCCGCCGGTCGGATCCTCGAGCCCGGCGATCATCCGCATGGTCGTGGTCTTGCCGCAGCCCGACGGCCCCAGAAGCACAAGGAACTCGCGGTCCGCGATCGTCAGGTTGAAGTCCTTGACCCCAACGAATGAGCCCCAGCGCTTGGACAGATTGCGCAGCTGAATTTCGGCCAAGGTCCCCTCCTCAGATTCGTATTTTGCATACGCTTGCATAACGCTAGACGCGGCCTGCATCTTTTGGCAAGCTAATTTTGCAAACGTATGCAAGGTGGCGCGACAGAGGGATTCTCGTGACGGATTTTCAGCAGGAAAAACAGGTGGTCAGGGATTTCCACCGGGATCTTGACGGGGCAGGGGGCGCGGCGCTTTGGATGCCGCACCTGACCGAAGGGCACCGCTGGCGCGGCTACCACCCCTTTGGCGAGATTGCCGGCGCGCGGGCGCTGGCGACGCGATTCTGGGGGCCGCTGAAATCCGCGCTGACCCGGATGCAGCGGCGCGAGGATGTGTTTTTTGCCGGGCGCAACCAGATGGACGGTTTTGCCAGCGTCTGGGTGGTGTCGATGGGGCATCTGATGGGCCTGTTCGACGCGCCCTGGCTGGGCATTCGGCCAACCGGCAAGATGACCTTTCTGCGCTATTGCAGCTTTTACCGGGTCGAGGCGGGCAAGATCGCCGAAACCGCGTTGTTCTTTGACATTCCGCACCTGATGGCGCAGGCCGGGCAGGCGCCCTTTGGTCCGCAGACCGCGGCGCATCTGGTGCAGCCGGGACCGCGGACCCATGACGGCCTGCTGCAGGGCGCCCAGCCCGCCGCGCAGGGCGAGGCGACGCTGGCGCTGATCAACAAGATGATTTCCGACCTGGGGCAATGGCAATCGGGCCTGCCGCTTGAGGAAGAGCTGGCCCTGACCTGGCATGACGACATGATCTGGTGGGGCCCCGAAGGCATCGGCGCGACCTATACGATCGCACGCTATGCCCGTCAGCACGCCGGCCCGTTCCGCGCCGGTTTTACCGACCGCACCGGCACCGGCCACGTGGCGCGGCTGGCCGAGGGCGACTATGGCGGCTTTTTCGGCTGGCCCAATTTTACCGCCCGGCCGACGGGCGGCTTCATGGGGATGCCGGCCACGGGCAAGCCGGGGGAATTCCGGGTGATCGACATCTACCGCCGGGATGGGGACAAGCTGGCGGAAAACTGGGTCTTCATCGACCTTTTGCATTTCTGGAAATCCCAAGGTGTGGATATCCTTGGCCGGGCAACCGGGATCGAAGGGGCCGCACAATGAAGATCGCCCGCATCACCAGCCACGTGTTGCAATATGACATGCCCGAGGAACTGGGCTATTCGCAGCAATGCTAGGGTAAATGCGCCGCCCGTCTGGCCGGGATCGAAGCCGACGAGGGCGTGACCGGCTGGGGTGGATGTTTTTGGCGCTGCCCATATCGCAGCGGCGAGCAAAGGCGTCGTCGAGTGGGCCATCAAGACGATGGTCCTGGGGGTGGACCCACTTGACCGCGATGCGATCTGGCACAAGGTCTACGACCTGATGTGCGAGCGACCGGGGCCGTCAGCGTGCGACGCCGCGACCGGCAATCATGCCCATGTCGGCGCACAGGCGCAGCACCATATGATAGTTGCGACGGACCTGAAGCTCGTCCGGCTCAACGCTGTTGGCCCAAGGCAGAACGACGGTGCGGTCGATGGGACCAAGCGGTGTGAGGTCGGACAGATCGCCTAACATGCCGTCGAGTGTTTCGAGCTGGATCATCACCAGAGAACCACGCATCCAGGGAAGTGTCGGGATCGAGAGCAGCCGGTCGAACACGGTCTTCGCTGCGTCGCAGGTGCCCGCGATGACGACCTGCGGTCCGGCCGAAGCGCCGTTCAGGCGCAGCCCAAAGGGCGTATCGGAGCCGGGAAGGACCAGGGTTTCGACAAACGCATTGTCTGACTGCTGCGGGTTTTGCGATTGCGACATTGTTCTGGGCTCTCCTGTGTGCGGGGCGTGGATGGATACGATTGGCCAACAGGGATTAGGAAGAGTTCTTTGGTAAGTAAAATTCGAAATAATCAGGCGTGTGATGAGTTTTTGGAATGGATTGCGCATAGGGACATGCGCATAGCGAAAACGGCGCGCGTTGGGCCGCGCCAGGTCTGAAAAGGGCGCAGCAAGGCCAATGCGCTGCGCGCAACCAGCTTTTGTGTTCGCTAATTTAAGAATGAAATGGTGGGCGACCCTGGAATCGAACCAGGCGTGAGTCGCCTCGAGGGAGTTACAGTCCCCTGCCACACCTTGCGGCCTGTCGCCCACCGGGCACCGGGCGAACCCGGTGTGAGGGGGGATTACCGATCCCCAAAAGCGGCGTCAACAGGAAATTCCCTTGCCCTGACAGGATGACCCGTGCAGACAGGCCCGAAAGGGCAAAAGGCGCGTGATATGGTAAAGAAACCAAAGTGGGTCGTGGCAAAGGAACAGGCGAAAAAGGCCAGCGCGGCGGAAACCGTCTGGTTGTTCGGCCTGCATGCGGTGCGTGATGCCCTGCTCAACCCCCGGCGGGAAAAGCTGCGCCTGATTCTGACGCCCAACGCCGCGGCCAAGCTGGAAGACGCGGTGGCCGAAGCGGGAATCGAGCCGGAAATCCAGGACCCGCGCCGCTTTGATGCGCCTCTCGATCCGCAATCCGTGCATCAGGGGGCCGCGCTGGAGGTCAAGCCGCTGGATTGGGGCAGCCTCGAGGATGTGGCGCTGGGCGAAGGGCCCGCACGGATGATTCTGCTGGACCGGGTCAGTGATCCGCACAATGTGGGCGCGATCCTGCGCTCGGCCGAAGTGCTGGGGGCGCGGGCGGTGGTCGGCATGCGCCATCACGCCGCACCGGAAACCGGGGCACTGGCCAAGACCGCCAGCGGCGCGCTGGAACGCCAGCCCTATGTGCGCGTGCGCAACCTGGCCGACGCGATCGTCGAATTGCAGGCCATGGGCTATATCGTCCTGGGTCTGGACGGCGAGGCCGAGGAAACCATCGAAGAGGCCGTGGACGGGCTGCGCGACCGCGCCATCGCGCTGGTTCTGGGCGCCGAAGGCCCGGGGCTGCGCGCCAAGACAAAGGAAACGGTCGACAAGCTGGTGCGCATCGATGCCGAGGGGGCCTTTGGCTCGCTCAACGTGTCGAACGCGGCGGCGGTGGCGCTGTACGCGGTGCGCGGCTGACGATCGCCGGCGGCATCGCCTTGAAAAACCGGCGCTTTGGGCCCATCTAGGGCGCATGCCCCAGACAAAGATCGCCACCTGCTGTTACTGCGGAACCCGCGCCGCGCTTGTCCTCAAAGGCCGCGACCGGCATGAACTGGCCTGTTCAAGCTGCGGCGCCCCCTTGCACAACATGAAGATGCTGCGGACCGAGGCAGTGGACGCGCAGGCGCACCGCGCCCCGCAACCGGGCCGCAAAGGCAAGACGCGGCATATCGGGGCAACGGCCACTGGCCCGCGCGACCAAAGGCAGGCGCCCGCCGCAAAGCGAAAGAAGAAACCGCGCAAGAGCCTGGCGCGCAGCTTTTTCGAAGAAGCCTTTGACCTGATCGAGGATATTTTCGACTGACCGCCTGCCAGCGGCTTTTGCGCCGAAAAATCCACTCACCGTCGATCCGTGATCGCGCGGCACGGCCGATCCGGCCGGGCGCATCGGCTCTGGTCTTTGTGGCCCCTCTGGCGTATCTGACAAGGCAACGGATACGGAGGCCCCATGGTCGATTACGAGACCCCCGGCGCGGTGGAACGGAACCTGCGCGACGCGATTTCCCCGGTAGAGGAAATCATCGAGGATGCCCGCAACGGACGCATGTTCATCCTGGTCGATCACGAAGACCGCGAAAACGAAGGTGATCTGGTGATCCCGGCGCAATGGGCCACGCCCGATGCGATCAACTTCATGGCGCTGTATGGGCGCGGGTTGATCTGCCTTGCGATGACCAGCCAGCGCATCGACGCCCTGGGCCTGCAACTGATGTCGACGAACAATTCGTCACGTCACGAGACCGCGTTTACCACCTCGATCGAGGCCCGCGAAGGCGTGAGCACCGGCATCTCGGCCGCTGATCGCGCCCTGACGATTTCCGTCGCGGTCGATTCCTCGAAAGGGGCGCAGGACATCGCGACCCCGGGCCATGTCTTTCCGCTGCGCGCGCGCGATGGCGGCGTGCTGGTGCGTGCGGGCCATACCGAGGCGGCCGTGGACGTCTCGCGCCTGGCCGGGCTGAACCCCGCCGGCGTGATCTGCGAGATCATGAACGATGACGGGTCGATGGCGCGTCTGCCGGAACTGATCGCCTTTGCCCAAAAGCACGGGCTGAAGATCGGCACGATCAGCGACCTGATTTCCTACCGGCGCCGACACGACAACCTGGTCCGCGTCTGCAAGGAAGAGGAAATCACCAGCGAATTCGGCGGCTCCTGGACCATGCGGGTCTATACCGACACCACCCACGGCGACGAACATATCGTGCTGACCAAGGGCGATATCACCACGCCTGAACCGGTTCTGGTGCGGATGCATGCGATGGACCCGATGCTGGACATCATCGGCACCGGGCCCAAGGGGCGCGCCGATGAATTCGCCCATGCCATGCAGGCCGTCGCCGCCGAAGGGCGCGGCGTTGTCGTGCTGCTGCGCGACACCTCGAACAAGATCGACGCCTCGGACGACGTATCGCCCAAGACGCTGCGGCAATACGGGCTGGGGGCGCAGATCCTGTCGTCTCTGGGCTTGTCCAAGCTGGAGCTTCTGACCAATTCCCCGACCCCCAAGGTCGTGGGGCTGGATGCCTATGGCCTTGAAATCGTTGGAACTCGTAAAATCTCGGAGCTGGGTTGATGGCATCGAACGAAACGCATTACACGCTGGCGCGGCCCACGTTCGACAAGCCGGTCAAGATCCTGATCGTCGTCGCGCCCTACTACAAGGACATTGCCGACCAGCTGGTCGCCGGCGCGATTGCCGAGATCGAAGCGGCGGGCGGTTTCCACGAAACCGTCGAGGTGCCGGGCGCGCTGGAGGTGCCGACGGCGATTGGAATCGCTGAACGGATGAGCAACTTTGACGGCTATGTTGCGCTGGGTTGTGTGATCCGGGGCGAGACGACGCATTACGACACGGTCTGCAATGATTCGTCGCGTGGTTTGACGCTGCTGGGCCTGCAGGGGCTGTGCATCGGCAACGGCATCTTGACCGTTGAAAACATTGAACAAGCCGCGGCGCGCGCCGAGGCGAAAGGCCAAAACAAAGGCGGCGGGGCGGCGGCGGCGGCCTTGCATCTGATCGCGCTTGCCCGTAGGTGGGGCGCTTCGCGCAAGGGGGTCGGATTCGTCCCTGCGCGCGACGAATTCCAGATCGCAGGCGACGCCAAGGGACCCAACCGCGCATGACCGCACTTTCCGGCAATCAAAAACGCAAGATGAAAAGCGCCAGCAGGCTCTATGCCGTGCAGGCGTTGTTCCAGATGGAGCAGTCCAGCCAGCCGCTGGACAAGGTCCGTCAAGAGTTCCTGGAGTTCCGTTTCGGCGAAGAGCAGATCGAGGGAGAAGAGCTGATCGACGGCGATATCCCCTTGTTTTCCAAGCTGTTGGAGCAAGCGGTCAGCTATCAGGCCAAGATCGACCAGATGACCGACCGCGCGCTGGTGGCGAAATGGCCGATCGCCCGGATCGACCCGACCCTGCGCGCGCTGTTCCGCGCGGCGGGGGCCGAACTGGTCGCGATGGAGACGCCGCCCAAGGTGGTGATCGTGGAATATCTGGACGTTGCGGCGGCGTTTTTTCCGGACGGGAAAGAGGCGAAATTCGTCAACGCGGTGCTGGACCACATGGCCCGCGAGGCCAAGCCCGAAGCCTTTTGATTTAAGGCCCCGCACGGTGGGGTTAATGCGCCGCGCAAACCCCGTTGCGCCAGAAGTTTGGTACAAAACCAGCCGGGTTTGGTAGGGATTGCACCGGTCCGCCCGGGGCGGTTTGGCGCCCGGGATCAAGGCTTTGGTACGGTTTTCCCCAAGTTTGGTACAGATTGCAAACCCGCAGCGGGGTTTTCGTACGACACGTGGATGACCTTGCGGCAGATTTCGTTAATGGCGGCCCGGAGCGGGGCCGGAACAGGGCCGGGCTGAAGCCCGGCCTACGGCGTCAGTCGGTGTCGGCCTGATCCCTGCGCATCGCGTCGAGACTGCGGCGGATTTCTTCGGTTTTTGGATGGCCCTCGGGCAACCTGGCCTCGCAGATCCGCAATGCCCTTTCCGCCAGTGGGATGGCCTGATCGAAACGGGACGTTTCGGCATAAAACACTGCGAAGTTGTTCAGGCGGTTTGCATAGGTCGGATGATCCTCGCCGAGGGCGGCCTTGTCGATCTCGATGGCGCGGCGGTACAGTGGTTCGGCCTCGTCAGTGCGACCCAGGGCTTGAAGCAGACCCGCGAGGTTGTTCAGGCGGGTCGCATAGTCTGGATGATCCTCGCCCAAAGTGGCCTTGTCGATCTCGATGGCGCGGCGATACAGGAGTTCGGCCTCGTCGAAGCGGCCCAGCGAAGCGGATAGGTTCGCGAGGTTGTTCAGGCCGCTCGCATAGGTCGGATTATCCTCGCCCAAGGTGGCTTTGGTGATCTCGATGGCGCGGCGGTACAGCGGTTCGGCTTCGTCGAAGCGGCCCATGGTGCTGAGAAGTTCCGCGAGGTTGTTCAAACGTATGGCATAACTTGGGTGATCCTCGCCGTGGGTTGCTTTGCCGATCTCGATGGCTTGGCGATATAGTGCTGCCGCCTCTTCGTAGAGGGCCAGTTTTCCAAGAATTGCTGCCAAGTTCGCCAAACCATTTACGTATGCTGGCGAACTATTGTCCAAATAGTTGGCACTCTTTTCTAGCGCAACTCTGTAGATGCCCGCAGCTTGCTCAAGATTCCCTTCCTTTTCCGCGAGGCCCGCTAGTGTATTTAGGGCGAAAATCGATTCTGGGCTGTTACGCTCCTCAAAAGACTGCAGCAATGACAGTACCAATTCGATCTCGCGCCTTGCTGCCTTCAAATCGCCAACATCGATCAATTCCTGCGCCCCAGCAGCAATGGCCATTGCCCTTTGACGGAGTTCGCTATCCATTCTCTTTCCCACCGTTCTGAGGCTCTTTTAACAAGGTGGAACGGAAATCCGTTTGACGGCCGCCCCCAAGGTACAAAATTTGAAGTCTAAGAAAGTCGACTTCTATTGCGTATGCCCGAATCACACCTTCATGTTTTGCTTCCAAGTCTTGGCGCAGTTGTTCTTTGTCCCTTTCATGTTGTTCGATTAAAGCTCTCACTAACTCGGTATGTTGTTCGGCTGGGACACCCTGAATATGGATATCGCCCCCCGCCTGCTGGACGTTCGAGGACCCGTCGGCGGTGTTGCCAGTCTTGTTGAAAGGCATCAGCCGGATTGCTCCACATCTTCGCTGTTTTCGGCGTGGTTGTAGGTCTGGCCCTTGCCGCCGGATTGGCGGACCCGTTTGCTGCCGGTGGCGATGTTGGTGGTGTCGGATTTGCGGCTGCGCAGGGCCTTCCATCCGAAATAGGCGCTGAGGATGGCAACGGGCAGGCCAAGGATCGTGACCCAGAGTGCGGTGTCTTCCAACATGCTGTTTCATCCTTTGCCTGTCTGACGCCAGTTAACAGCAGCTTTGCGCCTGCGGCAAGGTGAGGGGTTGAAAGTGGGCGTGGGGGATATATCCTGTTCATGGAATGCAAGGAGTCGCATCATGCCCAAGCTTATCCGTCTTTATATCCTTCAGGTGATCGCGGGGTTCGGCCTGTCGGCGGTCTTTGTGGGGCTGCTGCTGAAATTCAACGTCGCCAACCTGTGGCATCTGGTGACCCATAGCGATGGCGGCTTGGTGGCCGTGATCATGCTTTGGGTGTTCAACGGGATCGTGTTCGCCGGCGTTCAGTTCGGGATTTCCATCATGCGGATGGCCGAGGATGACAGCACCGGCGGCGGCAAGCGTCAGCCGTTGATCACCGGCGAAAAGGCCAGGGTGACAGTTGCGGCCGAGGCGCCGAAAGACGTGCTGGGGGTTCGCAGCCAGCTGTGATCGCAGAGTGAAACGGTCTTGCGGGGCGCTCCGTTTGGGGCGCCTTTTTTGTTGCGGTGGGGCTGGTGCTGCGTTTGCCGCTTGGAGGCGTTCGGATTTGCCGGGGAGTGGCCGTCACGGTCGCTTTGCGACCATGACCTTGCCACCGTCATAGTTTGCCTTTGAAAACATGGGATGGACCGCAAATCTTTGGGGAGTGGCTGTCACGGTCGCGTTGCGACCATGACCTTGCCACCGTCATAGTTTGCCTTCGCAAACTATGACGGGAACCGCCGCAGACGTGTGGATAGTGCATTCCCGAGGACCTGTATATACAGGTGGGCGCCAGGTAACGAAGCCACGGCTACGACAGAGCCAGCTCCCTCGGATTTGCTTAAGGCCACCGGAATGTATCCGTTCACGGAAAGGGCAGAACCCGCCAAGCCCTGAGGTAAGGCGGCGGGGGCGGTCTGACAAGGGGTCAGCTGTCGTCTTTTGTGACAAAGCCGTAGCGTTCGAGTTCCTCGGGGATCAGGACATAGATTTCATCGGCGGGCGTGGCCAATGCGTGGCGCATGACGCGTGTGTCGATGCCCATCTCGTCGAGGTATTCCATGACCTCGGCCTGACCGCGCTGGATGTCCGACACGGCCATGAAGGCGGGCAGCAGGGTGTTTTCGCCAAAGCTGTGCTGGTGCACGCCGATGCTGGCGGCGGGGGCGATGGTGCGGGTCGGGCCTCCGGCCAGCAGGTAGGGGCAGGCGGAATAGCAGTATTCGCCGGGCAGGACCTGGGTGGCGATGTCCGAGGCGCGCAGGTGGCGACCGATTTCGAGCGCGTCGCGGACCGAGCCGCCGGGGCTTTGCAGGATCAGGGTTTCGATCGCCGGGTCGGCGTTGGACAGTTGCGTGATGATGCGCGGGGCGTCGTCGGGGGCGATGGCCCCTTCGAGCCGCCATGCTCCGCCCTCTTGCGTCAGGGTCAGGCGGTCGGGCAGTTGGCCGGGGTCGCGGGCGGGGCGCACGGCGGGGCGGTCGCGGTCGGGCGCAAAGCGGCGGGTCTGATCACCCGGGCGGATCGGTTCGGACAGGCGCGGGGCATCGGGCGACAGGCGCGGCAGGGAAAAGGCCCCGGCCTGCATGTCCGACAGCACGAGGAACGCGCCGATCCCGAGTTGAAAGATCAGCACGGCTGACAGGGTGCGGGCGACGGTGCTGGCCTTCATGCGCTTTTGCCTTTCAGCTCGGCCACGGTGGTGTCGGGATTGGGGGTGGTTTCGGGTCTTGCGGGGGCTTCGGGTTTCGGGTCGGTCAGCTGCAGGGTGGATTCCACGTCGCGGATGGCGCTGACCGCGGCGCGCAATTCGGCCAGGGTCAGGGTGTCCTCGATCGAGGCACCATCGCGGCCCTGCCGGATCGCGCCGTGGGTGATGGCAAGGATAAAGACCAGAACGCCGGGCAGCAGGTCGATGGCAATGGCCCCGGCCCAGGATGGCACGAAGTTGCGGGCATAAAGAATCACGGCATCGGCCGAGGAAATCGGCGTATAGGTCACGTCGCCGGGGGGCTGCAGCGCGCCCACGGCCTGCGCGGCCTTTTCCAGCGTGGCGGCGCGGGCGGCCAGCACGTCAAGGACCGAGGTGATGGTGGCGGATTGGTCGGCCCGGGTTTCTTCGGTCCGCCCGTCCAGTTCGGGCAGCACGACCGAGGCCGACAGATCCTGCGCCGCGCGTTCCACCAGTTGCGCGACCGATAGTTGCCGCAGCTGGGTGATCAGGCCCTGAAGGCGCACGGCGGCCTCGGAAAACTCGACCGAGCGGGCCTCGACGGGCCCCGGTTCGACCGTCAGGGCGCGCATCCGCGACAGGATGGTATTGCCCTCGGAAAAGGCGTTTTCGACCAGCGGAGTCTGGGCGGTGATCTGGGTTTCCAGCGCGGCCAGTTCGGCGCTTTTCTGGCGCAACACGCGGAACACCGCGCCGCGCCCGGCAAGCCCCGAAAGCGAGCCTGCGGCCTCTTGTTCGGACAGGTCCTCAAAGCTTTGGCGGGTGCGGGCCACGTCGCGTTGCAGGGCCTGCCCCGACAGGGCGATTTCATGCGCGCGTTCCAGTGCTGACTGGTAGTCCTGCACGGTTTCGGCAAGGTGCTGTTCGACGGCGGCCGATCCGGCCAGCGCGGCGGCGTTCAGCCAGGACGACATGGCGACTATTGCCAAGGAACCCAGACCCATGGCCCCCAGCAGCCCGACCCGGGCGCGGGCGGTGCGCACCGCCGGGAACAGCCGCATCATGTAGGACCAGAAGACGAAGATCCCCACCGACACGGCGACGGAATAGGCGATGGCGGCAAAGACCGACATGGCGCCGTTTTCATCCAGCAGAGAGGACACCCCGAGATAGGTATAGATGCCCGAGGCCACGGCCAGCACCCCCAGCGCGGTGCCGGAAAAGGTTTCCAGCCAGGTCAGGTGGGTTTCAAGTTCACGCGCATGGCGCACCCCGCGCGCCTCGGCGCGGGTCAGGTTGTGGTCGTCCGCCATGGGGCCCCTCGTGTTGATACCCCGTGCAAGGTAGCCACAAATCAGCGGTTTAGAAGGCCGGGAATGCCGGGGCTTGCATCTGTTCACGGAATGTTCATAAATTTGGGCATGGTTTCGCCCGTTCTGACCCCCACGCCCGATCTCATGCCCGGCCAGCTTTTGGCGCGGGGCGTCTGCCGTCACATGGCCAGCCTTGGCTTTGCGGTGATCGAGGAATTCGTGCCCGACCGCGGGCTGCGGGTGGACGTTATGGCGCTGGGCCCAAAGGGCGAATTATGGGTGATCGAGTGCAAGAGCAGCCGCGCCGATTACATGAGCGACGCCAAATGGCAGGGCTACCTGGGCTATTGCGACCGGTTTTTTTGGGCGGTGGATCAGGCGTTTGACGTGGACCTGTTGCCCGAAGGAACCGGGCTGATCATCGCCGACGGTTATGACGCCGAGGTGCTGCGCATGGGACCAGAGGACAAGCTGGCCGGCGCACGGCGCACCAAGCTGACCCGCAAGTTCGCCATGCACGCCGCACGGCGCCTGCACGGGTTGCGCGACCCGGATGCGGGCGGCTGGGGATAGGGCCTTTGAGAGACTGTGTGCGGTTCTTGATGGACCGCTTTCGCGCGGCGCTGGCGGCCGAAGCATAGCCAAGCCGTCCCAGGTTAGTTTTCTTCTTGTTTCGCTTCGAATTTCTCCCAAATATGCATGCGACCCTTCTGGCGCGCATCAGCTAGAAATAGCTTTTTTCGGGCATCGAGTGTTTCCATGCTTTTGTATTTTCCCCCCGAGAACTTGGGCCAATCTATTGCCAAACCCTGCTTTACCATTTCAGCAGAAAGATCCCGACCGTCCGGCAGGTAGCAGTGTGCTACTGTTCGACCATATTCATCTTCGTCGGTTATTTCTGCGTGGATGACATGACCTTTGCACAATTTTTGCAAAGCCCACTTGGATTTCTTGCCGTAGGGGTGGTTCAACTCGGGGGCATCAATTCCGAACAAGCGAATCTGAGTTTTCTTGATCGTTATTGTGTCGCCATCGGTAACATAGGCGGCGCCAGTCAAGACGCGCTTTTGTTCGAGATGTTCAGAGGTCTTTTCGTCAAAATGAGGAGGGCGGATTTTTCCCGTTTTTATTGGTGTTTTCCGGTTCGGGTATAGCTCCGGCGGAGGAGTGTCCCGAAAAGTTTCGTCTCCTTTGTCAGAATGTCCGTATTTATAGGTGAACACGGCTCTGTTGCACAAATCGCGTGTGGGATTCATCTCGTGAATCCAGCGTGGTAGCTGGGATGCATGAGCAGACCCATACCCCCGACCTACAAGACCAGAAACTGGCCAGCCTACAATGAAGCGCTCAAGCGCCGGGGCTCGCTGACGATCTGGTTCGACCCTGAGATGATCTGGGATGCCGTGCCGACAGGCAGGCGTGGCCGCCAGCAGAGCTATAGCGACGCCGCCATACAGACGTGCCTCTCGATGAAAGTGCTGTTCGGCATGGCGCTCCGGCAGACGACCGGGTTCGTCGAGAGCCTGCTGCAGCTGGTCGGTCTGAACTGGACGGTGCCCGACTTCAGCACGCTATCTCGCCGCCAGAAGACCTTGGCCGTCAACATCCCATACCGCGGCTCCAAGGGGCCGTTGCACCTGTTGATAGACAGCACCGGGATCAAGGTCGAGGGCGAAGGCGAGTGGCACGCCCGCAAGCATGGCGGCCCTAAACGCCGCGTCTGGCGCAAGATCCACTTGGGGATTGATGAGGAAACGCTGGAGGTTCGGGCCGTCGAAATCACCGGGAGCCACATCGGTGATGCGCCGATCCTACCCGACCTTCTCGACCAAATCCCGCAGGACCAGGAAATCGGTAGCGTCACGGCTGATGGCGCCTACGACACGCGCAAATGCCACGATGCGATTGCAGATCGCGGCGCCCATGCCGTCATCCCGCCCCGCAAAAACGCGAAGCCCTGGAAGACGATCACCGCCGGAGCCGTGGCGCGAAACGAGGCCTTGCGCGCGGCGAAATACCTGGGCCGCGCACTCTGGCGACGATGGAGCGGATACCACCGCCGAAGCCGCGTCGAGACAAAAATGCATTGTATGAAGTTGCTGGGCCAGCGGCTCATGGCGCGGGACTTCGACCGCCAGGTCGCGGAACTCCAGGTCCGCATTGCCGTCCTGAACGGCTACACCGCGCTCGGCATGCCCGTCACGGAAGTCGTAGGATAAGTCCGCCCGGGGAAAGGGGAAACTCGGCGTTCAGCCGATTTGTGCAACAGAGCCCGTTCACGGCAGAAGTTCATGATCCAGCCGTTCCGCGCTTGTCCACCCGGTTGCTTTTGGCGGCCTTTTTTCGCGCTCGGTTCGCGGAGCCAACTTGACCAGAACCCGCCACCGTCAAAGATGTAAATGGAATACATGCTTCTTGCGCAAGCTGCCCCAAGATGCCAGTTTTGGAGGGAAAGCGAGGTGCGCCAAGGGTGCAGCAGACAGCTGAGAATTTCGTCGACCGGTTTGCGCCGACATCCTTGATGGATGCGCTGCACGATGAGGTTGTGATCACCGATGCCCGTGGCACCATTGTTGCGACCAATCGGGCCTGGCGGGCGTTTTGTGCCGACAATGGCGGAAACCAGCAGGATTTCTATGTCGGCACCAATTACTTTGAGATCTGCCGCGCGGCCTCGGGGACTTCCAGCGCCGGGGCCGGTACCATTGCGGATGCATTCGAACGGGTCCTGGAGACCGGGCAGACGTTCCGGCATGAATACCCCTGTGACAGCCCCGAGGTAAAGCGCTGGTTCGAGATGACCGCCAGCCGTCTGAGCGAGGCCGGCAGCGCCTATCTGCTTGTCCAGCACCGCGACATCACCGCGCGATACGTGCAGGCCGACGATGTCGAGCAGGCCTTCATCAACTCGAGCGCGCTGGCGGCCCTGGTGGCCAGCACCTCGGACGCGATCCTGAGCTATGATCTGGAGGGGCGGATCACCACCTGGAACCGCGCGGCGCAGCGGCTGTATGGCTATAGCGCCGAGGAGGTCGTCGGCCAGTCGCTGGAAATGCTGTATCCGCCGAATTGGCCGCACCCCATCGCCTATTACCGAGATGAGATCATCGCGGGCCGCCTGTCGAATTTCGAAGCGACGCGGGTGGCCAAGGACGGCACAGAGCACGAGGTCTGGATCAGCTGCGCGCCCATTCGCGGCGCCAGCGGCGAGATCGTGGCGATTTCCAACATCCACCGCGACGTGACCGAGATCCGCAAGGCCGAAAAGGCGCGCGAGCTGATCGCGCGCGAGGTGATCCACCGGGCCAAGAACATGCTGACCATCGTCAGCGCGATCCAGCGTCAGACGGCGCGCTCGGAACGCGATTTCGACGGGTTCAACCGCAAGTTCGAAGAGCGCATCCATTCGCTGGCGCGCTCGACCGATCTGCTTGTGGCGGGGGAATGGACGACGGTGCCGCTGGGCGAATTGGTGCTGCGTCACCTAGAACCCTTTGCCGAACGCAACGACAGCCGGATCGAGGTCACGGGGCCGCCAATCGACCTGCAACCGCAGTCGGTGCAGACCATCGGCATGGCGATCCATGAACTGGGCACGAATTCCGCCAAATACGGCGCGTTGACCCTGCCCGAGGGCAAGATCCGCGTCAGTTGGGCGCTGGAAGAGGGGCAGGATGGCCGGGCCCTGCAGGTGCGCTGGCACGAGCAGACCGAGATCAAACCAGACCCGCAACCCGAGCGGCGCCGGGGCTTTGGCAGCAGCGTGCTGACCATGCTGGCGCCTTCGATGCTGGACACGGCGTCAGACTATGACATCGGCCCTGGGCAAGTGCGTTGGTCGATCACGGTGCCGGGGCAGCATTTTGTCCCGCGCCGCGATCCGGGCTGAGCGCGCGCTGCCCCGTCAGTCCAGCCAGGCAAAGGCACGGTCGAGATAGGCCTTGGCGTCCTGGGTCACGGGTTTCCCGTGGGCCATGACAACGGCGCTGACCGGCCAGGACCGCACGATGTCGCGGGCGGCGCGGGCGGCCTTGCGGTTGGTAAAGCCAAGCCGGAACTTGCGCGGCACGGTGGGTTCGTCCTGTGTCATCAGGTCAAGCCTCGCGATCACCCGGCGCCAGCCGGTGAACCAGTCGCGCGGCATCTGTTGCAGCAGATCGGTAAACAGGGCGGTGCCGCTGGGCCGGTGAAACAGCACGGCCTCGGTCGTGATGGCATTGCCGCGATAAAGGGCCAGCGCGATCTGGTCGCCCCAGTCGGGCGGCGGTGTTTCGGTCAGCTGGCCGGCAATATCCAGATCGGGGCGTTTGCGGTCCAGCCCCGGGGCGGCCCAGATACGGGCATCGGGGCAGGCCTTTTTCCAGTCGCCGATATGGACGTGGTGCAGCGCGTTCGGCGCGACGAGATGGGTAATTTCCCCCAGGGTTTCAACCTCTTGCCGAAGCGCGTCGCTGTAGGCGATGGGCGACCAGAGCAACAGCTGGTTGCCTGCAAGGCGGATCACCGCCATGCGGGTGGGGTAGTGAAAACCAAGCGTCGCGACCAGCGCCGGGCCGTCTGCCAGCCAGATGTCCTGTCCAAACGGGTGCAGCATCGCAGCGCCTTTCCTGTGTCCATCGGCACAAGCCTAGGCAGAGCTACAGCCGCTGGCAATGGCCCCAAACGCAAAGCGCCGGGCAAAGGGCCCGGCGCAAGCGTTTTGTCAGTGGAACGCGCTTACTTGAAGCGATAGTTGATCCGACCCTTGGTCAGATCGTAGGGGGTCATTTCCACCTGAACCTTGTCGCCAGCCAGAACACGGATGCGGTTCTTGCGCATCTTGCCTGCCGTATGTGCGATGATCTCATGGCCGTTTTCAAGCTCGACCCGGAACGTCGCATTGGGCAGGAGTTCCTTCACGACACCGGGAAATTCGAGCGTATCTTCCTTGGCCATGGTCTCTCCTTAGTTGTTCGCCGCCATCATAGGTGGGGCGAGCGTGTATATGGGCCTATTGCGCCTTTATTTCAAGCCCACATTTCACCGCAGGCGGGTCGGCTGGGCGGGGGCGTCGCGGCCTGTCTGATCGTCCCAGTGGCGGCGGTTCAGAACGACGCCATCGGCGCGCACATGGGCGATCTGGGCCGGGTCCAGGGTGGCGTATGTCCAGCCCGGGGTGTTGAGCGTGCCGCTGGCAATCACCCCGGTGGCCGGAAAGCCGGTGTCGGGCGGGCAATAGACGCCGCCGGTGCCGGTCGAGGCGTCGATGACCTGCGACCAGGGGGCCGGGCCGACCAGCGAGGACATGATGGTAACGCATTGATTTTCCAGCGCACGGGCCTGCGCGCCGATGCGCACGCGGCTGTGGCCGGCCAGCGCCTCGGTCACCGAAGGGATCAGGATCAGGTCGGCGTCGCTCAGGGCGCGGCCAAGCAGGGGGAATTCGCTGTCATAGCAGATCAGCACGCCGATCTTGCCCAGTGCCGTGTCGAACAGGCGCAGCGGGCCGCCGGGGGCAATGTGCCAGTCCTCGCGCTCGAACCGGGTCATGATCTGTTTGTCCTGCACGCCCATGGCCCCGGTCGGGGTGAACAGGCGCGCGCGGTTGACCGGGCGCACCGCCACGGTTTCGTCGACCACCGGGGCCGAGGCGGCAAGGATGTGCACCTTGAAGCGCGCGGCAAGGTCGGAATGCAGGGCGTCGGCGTCGGGGATGCGGGCGTTGGTGGCCTGAATGCAGAGTTCAAGGTCGTGCGCGGCGACGTCGCCGTCCAGCGTGGCCAGCTCCAGCGCGCCATATTCGGGGAAGACCAGCAATTCGGCGCCGTTTTGGGCGGCGGTCTGCACCCAGGCGGTCAGCTTGTCGGCATAGGCCTGCCAGCTGCCCAGAAAGCTGGCGGGATAGGCGGCGGTGGCGATCTTCATGGGCGGTTCCTTTGTGGGGCAACGATGGGCAGCGCCATCATAGCGCTCTGATCCAGAATTGCAGGCTGTGATCGGTTTGATGCTTTTGCCCGATGTCTTTCCAGCGGAAATGCGCCTGCACGCCGGGCAGGGGGGCATAGCCGCGCTTGCGCCAGAACGGGTCCAGCGGAGCGTGGTCTGCGGGCCGCAGCGGGTGATCTGTGGGGCGGATCACGGCGCAAAAGGCGCTGTGCGTACGGCCAAGGGCGCGGGCGTGTTCCTCGCGCGCGTCAAAGAAGCGGTGGCCGATGCCCTGACCGCGATACGCGGGCAACAGGACGGATTCGGCGCAGTAAAAGATCTGCGTCAGCGGCAGGCCGGTGTCCGCGAAGGGGGCGGCGAAATCGCTGGCGTGGTCCTCCATCGGGGTGCCGGTGGCGGCGCCGACAAGGCGCGCGCCGTCAAAGGCCCCGACAAGAATGGCATCGACGCTGTCGCGGTAGGTTTGAAGATAGCGGCGTTCGTAGTCGAGCGCGCCATCATAGAGGTAGGGAAAATCGCGAAACACCGTGATCCGCAGGCGGGCAACATCGTCAAGCGCGGCATCCAGCGCCGCGCCGGTCAGCACCCGGACCTGCATCACGACACCTGCCGGATCCAGTCGGACAGGTTGTAATAGGTGACGATGCGGCTGATCTTGCCGCCCGTCAGCGAAAAGAACGACCCGGCGGATGCTGTTGAAAAAGTCCGTGTTGCGCTGCGGCAAGTCTTTCGATTCACTCAATTATGAGGGGATGGGAGGATTTCGGGATGATGGGTAGGCAACATGCTCCGGCACAGCTGTTCTACGACTTTGATCTGGAGCGGCACGTCCCAGCCAATCACATGCTGCGAGAGATCGATCTGTTCCTCGATGGTGACAGCCTTCGGGACACGCTGCGCCCGTTCTACAGCCATCTCGGCCGCCCTTCCATCGACCCGGAATTGATCATTCGGATGCTGGTGATTGGCTACGTCATGGGTATCCGGTCCGAGCGCCGCCTGTGCGACGAGGTCCATCTGAACTTGGCCTATCGCTGGTTCTGCCGACTGGGGCTGGAAGGGAAAGTGCCCGACCACTCGACCTTCTCACGGTATCGCCATGGCAAGTTCCGGGAAAGCGACCTGCTGCGGCAGGTGTTCGAGGCCACGGTCGAGCGCTGCCTGAAGGAGGACCTGGTGTCCGGCGAGGGCTTCGCCGTGGATGCCAGCCTGATCTCAGCTGACGCCAACAAGGTCCGGTCAATCGCGGCGGAAGATTGGAGCCCGGAGGTGGCGCGTGAGACCGGCAACCGTGCAGCGCGGGAATACCTTGAGACGCTGGATGATGCCGCTTTCGGGGCCGCTTCTCCGAGCCAGCCGAAGTTCGTGGCCAAGTCCGATCCGGCTGCGCAATGGACCAGGGCCGAGGAAAGCCGCCCCTATTTTGCCTATGCCACCAACTACCTGATCGACACGAAGAGCTCGGTGATCATGGACGTCGAGGCGACGCGCGCCATCCAACAGGCCGAGGTCGGGGCGTCGCGCACCATGCTGGACAGGACGGAAAAGCGGTTCGGGATCAGGCCCGACTGGCTGGCTGCCGACACCGCCTATGGCAATGCCGAGAACCTCGGCTGGCTGGTCGAGAAGCGCAGCATCATTCCCTTCATCCCGGTGATCGACAAGTCCGAGCGGACGGACGGGACGTTCTCCCGTTCCGACTTCGAGTGGGATGAGGCGAACGATCAGTACATCTGCCCGGAGGGTCACGCGCTCAAACAGTTCCGCCGGAATTATTCCGACCCGAACCGAGGGCAGGATACCGGCGGGCGCAAGAAATACCGCTGCCTGAAAGCGACCTGCCAGGCTTGCCCATCGAAGGAGATATGCTGTCCGAAAGCCGATGCGCGATACGTCACGCGCGAGCCTCATGAAGAGGCGCGCGAGTTCGCCAGAGAGTGCCGCAAGACCAAGGCCTACAAGGTGTCGCGCGACAAACGGAAGAAGGTCGAGATGCTCTTCGCCCACCTGAAACGCATCCTCGGCCTGACTCGGCTGCGGCTGCGCGGGCCAAACGGCGCCAAGGACGAATTCCTCCTCGCCGCCATCGCCCAGAACCTCCGAAAACTCGCGAAGCTACGCCCTCAATGCGCGTTACAGGGGGCCGGAGCATGAGCTGAACGGCCAAATAGCCGCCTGATGGTGGCCGGATGGGCGGTAGCCCGGACGACCCGGTGTTGCCGGAGAGACCCGTGCCGTGAAATCGGCGATTTCGACCGACTTCTTCAACACTATCGGCGGGCAGGTGATAGTGCTGGCCGCGCGCCTCGGGCAGGCCGGCGTCGGTGTTCAGATAGGTGCCGTTGACCATGTATTCGGCGGCGGCGCGGGTGCCGTCCTGATTGGCAAAGATCACCATGTTGGTCAGGCTTTCGCGGTAACAATGGCTCATGTGGGCGCAGAATTCGCCGAACTGGATCTTGCCGACGCGGATCTTGCCTTCGTTGACGTGGTGGGCGACGTCGGGTGTCAGGCAGTCCAGCATGGCTTCGGTATCGCCTGCGTTGAAGGCGTCGAAATAGCGTTGGATCACGTCACGGGCCATGGATTATCCCCATTTTTCCTGCAGTTTGTCGCGGATCTGGTCGCGGGTCTGGCGATAGGCATTGAGTTTTTGTTCGCGCGTCTCGCCGATGCCGGTCGGGTCCATGATCGGCCAGTATTCCACCGTCAGATGGTAAAACCGCGTCAGGTCCAGCGCGCGGCGTTGCGAGGCGGGGGACAGGGTCACGATCACGTCAAAACCTGACAGCGCCTCGCCGTTTTCTTCGAGTTCCTCGAAACTGCGCGAGCGGTGGCGTTCCAGCTCGACCTCGATTTCCTTGCAGGCGGCGATGGCGAATCCGTCGATCTCAAGATCGTTCACGACGCCGACGGACTGGACATAAGTCTCGGTTCCGAAGAGCTTTTTCATGATCGCTTCGGCCATGGGCGAGCGCACGGCATTGTGGTCGCAGCAAAACAGCACAGACTGGGGGAGGCTGCCCAAACTCAGCCCCCGAAGTGCAGAACGCAGATCAGGGTGAACAGGCGGCGTGCGGTGGCATCGTCCAGTTCGGCCTTGCCCTCAAGCCGTTCCTGCAGGATGCGCGCGCCTTCGTTGTGGATGCCGCGCCGCGCCATGTCGATGGTTTCGATCTGGCTGGGGGGCAGGGTGCGCACGGCGTCGAAATAGCTTTTGCAGATCTGGAAGTAGTCCTTGACCACCTGCCGGAAGGGCGACAAGGACAGATGGAATTCCGCAGCCTTTTCATGGGCTTGTGTGGTTACGTCAAAGACCAGCCGCTTTTCGCGGATCGACAGGCCCAGGTTGTAGGGGCCTTTCGGCGTCGGGCGGTCGTCCCGCACGGGCAGGGAAAAGGAGTTTTCCTCCATCAGGTCGAACATCGCCACGCGGCGTTCCTGTTCGATTTCCGGTGTCGGGGGCGGCAGCCCCGCGTCGTCCAGTTCGATATGCGCGATATGAGTCATGGGCGGTCTTTCGCAGGTGCAGCATTTTGATAGCAGCCTGCGCCGCCCTTTGGCAATATGGTGCTTTGGTGCCGTTCCGTCACGGCGCACAAGGTCCCGGGGCAGGGGGCCTAGCGGTTCAGACGGTCCAGCCGTGCGGTGACGGACAGCCCGTGCGCCTGAAGGCTTTCCGAGCGGGCCAGGGTTTCGGCGGCGGGGCCGATGGCGCGCAGCGCCTCGGGCGACATTTTCGCCAGCGTCGTGCGTTTGATGAAATCCATCACCGACAGGCCGGAACTGAACCGCGCCGAGCGGGCGGTGGGCAGCACGTGGTTCGGCCCGCCGACATAGTCGCCGATCGCCTCGGGCGTCCATTGACCAAGGAAGATCGCGCCCGCGTGGGTGCATTTGTCGGCCAGCGCCTCGGGGTTTGCGACGCATAGTTCAAGGTGTTCGGGCGCGATGCGGTTGGACAGCGCGGCAGCCTGATCGAGATCGGGGACGGTGATCACTGCGCCATAGTCGCGCCAGCTGGCCCCGGCGATGGCGCGGCGGTCCAGCGTTTGCAGGCGTTTGTCGACGGCCTCGGCCACGGCGCGGCCAAAGCCCGCGTCGGTGGTGATCAGTAGCGACTGCGCGCTTTCGTCGTGTTCGGCCTGGGACATGAGGTCAAGCGCGATCCAGTCGGGATCGTTGTCACCGTCGGCGATGACCAGGATTTCCGAGGGGCCTGCGATCATGTCGATGCCGACCTTGCCAAAGACGCGGCGCTTGGCGGCGGCGACAAAGGCATTGCCTGGCCCGGTGATTTTATCAACGGGGGCAATGGTTTGTGTTCCATAGGCCAGCGCGGCAATCGCCTGCGCGCCGCCGATGCGGTAAATTTCGTCGACGCCGGCGATGCGGGCGGCCAGCAGCACGGCGGGGTTGGCGATGCCGTCCGGGGTCGGCACGGTGATGGCAAGGCGCTGCACGCCCGCGACCTTGGCCGGGATGGCGTTCATCAGCACAGACGAGGGGTAAGAGGCCAGACCGCCCGGCACATACAGCCCGGCGGCGGACACCGGCGTCCAGCGCCAGCCCAGGGTCGCGCCGTCGGGGTCGGTCCACTGTGCATCTTCGGGCATCTGCCGGATGTGATAGGCGCGGATGCGTTCGGCGGCCTGTTCCAGCGCGCGGCGCTCATCCTCGGGGACATGTGCGCAAAAGGCTTCGATCTCGGCCTCGGAAAAGCGCAGGGTCTTGGCGGTCAGGTCCAGCCGGTCGAATTTGGCGGTCAGTTCCAGCACGGCGGCATCGCCGCGCGCGCGCACATCGGCGATGATCCCGGCGACGATATCGTCGACATCGGGGCTGTCTTCGCGCTTGGCGTTCAGAAGGGCGGTGAAAGCGGTTTCGAAATCAGCCTGCTGGCTGTCCAGAAAGACGGGCATATCGACAATCCTTGTGACGCGAAAATCGGGCTTAGCGCCGGGGTTTGACCTTGCGGGCGCCCTGTGCGGCGGCGCGGATTTCCTCGGCGATTTCTTCGGCCTCTTCGGGGGTAAAGTCCATCGGGATTTCCATCCCGTCGCCATAGATGAACAGGCGCACCATGCCCTGATCGGTGGGGCCGATCTGTAGGTTGGCCTCGATGTCGCGTTCGTCGTTGATGCCCATGATGCTGTCCGCCTTGTTTCGTGTCCCGGTAGGTAGCGGCGCGGGGGTTGCTTTGCAAGGCGCGCCGGGGTCTGATCCGGCCATGTCCGTTGAGTTGAAACATCTGGGTCCCGGCGACAGCGACTGGCTGGTGCATCAGCACCGGCATATCTATGCCCGCGACGAAGGCTTTGACGACAGTTTCGGTGACCTGGTGGCGCAGATCCTGCGCGACTTTGAGGCCAGCCATGACCCGGCGTACGAGCGCGGCTTTCTCGCCTGGGAGGGTGGCCAGCGGCTGGGCAGCGTGTTCTGTGTCCGGGTGGATGCGCAGACCGCCAAGCTGCGCCTGTTCCTTTTGGTTCCGCAGGCGCGCGGCAAGGGGCTGGGGCGGCGGATGCTGGCCGAATCTATGGAATTTGCCCGCAGCAAAGGGTATGAAAGAATGGTTCTGTGGACCCACGAAAGCCACCGCGCCGCCTGCGCGCTATATGCTGCGGCGGGTTGGCGGCTGACCCGGTCCGAACCGGTGCACAGCTTTGGCGTCGATCTGGTCGAGCAAAGCTGGGAAGTGGATTTATAGGGGAAATTCGGTCTTGCAATCATTCTGAGCAGATTGTATTTCGCCGCCAGTGCCGCCTTAGCTCAGTTGGTTAGAGCGCCTGATTGTGGATCAGGAGGTCCCCCGTTCGAGCCGGGGAGGTGGTACCACCCTTACCCCCCATCGCAGTCCCTTGTGCCGGCCCTTGTGGCAGCTGTGCCCTTGGTGTTCGGACACTCGCCTGTGGGCGGGGATGCTGCTAGGCTGTGCGCGATCTTGCAATCGACAGGCATCCCATGTGGCAACAAAGCGACTGCTATCCTGACCCCAGGGTCGAAATCCTTGATGACCGGTTCCGCCCGCTGGTGGTGACCCATGCGGCGGTCGAACGGCTGCACACCGGAATGCGCTGGGCCGAGGGGCCGGTCTGGTTCGGCGATCTGCGCTGCCTGCTGGTCAGCGACATCCCCAACAGCCAGGTGCTGAAGGTCGAAGAGGAAACCGGCGCGGTTTCGGTGTTTCGCAGAGGGCCATTTACCAATGGCAACACGCGCGACCGGCAGGGGCGACTTGTGTCCTGCGAACACGGGCCGCGCCGGGTGACGCGGACCGAGCTGGACGGCAGCATCACGGTGCTGGCCGACAGCTATCAGGGGCGGCGGCTGAACGCGCCCAACGATGTGGTGGTCAAATCTGACGGGTCGATCTGGTTCACCGATCCGACCTTTGGTATCCGCGACTACTACGAAGGCTACAAGGCCGAGCCGGAGCTGCCGACCAATGTCTATCGCATTGATCCCGACGGCGGGATCACGGCGGTGATCGAAGGCATCGACCATCCCAACGGGCTGGCGTTTTCGCCCGATGAAAGCCTGCTGTACGTGGTGCAATCAGGCGCGCCGCGCTGTATCCATGCCTTTGATATGGCGGCCGACGGGCGCAGCGTGGCGCAAGGCCGGCGGCTGATCGAAGCGGGCGAGGACGGCACGCCGGACGGCTTTCGGCTGGATACGCTTGGCAACCTGTGGTGCGGCTGGGGCGTCGGGCCTGGGCTGAACGGGGTGCGAATCTTTGCCCGCGATGGCGGGGCGATCGGCCATATCCACCTGCCCGAACGCTGTGCCAACCTGTGTTTCGGCGGGCCGCACCGCACGCGGCTGTTCATGGCGGCCAGCCAGTCGCTGTACGCGCTGCACGTGCGGGCGCAGGGCGTGCCGTATTTCTAGCAGGATCCGCCAGCATTCAGCAAAAGCCGGGCGGTGATGTCATCGCTCACCCTGTGCGGGCCAGCTGTGGCCATGATCTTTTCCAGAACGCGCCGCACGTCGTTCTGCGCTGTGTCCCGCGCCAAATCATCGCCCCGTTTCCTGCCGGGCCTGCTGTGCGAGGCGGTCCGCTTGTGCGCGGATATGGCTTGCAGGTCTAGGGTGCCAAATGCGATTGAAATGCATGTCGCGGGGGAGCGCTGGCGGGCAGGGTGTGATGCCCCGTGTCGCCGCACCGGGCGGCGGCGTCACAACGAAAGGCCACAGCCATGAAGTCCCTTGTCCTGGAAACCAAAGAGGTCCTGTCGCTGCGTGATTTCCCGGAAATCTCGCGGGTCGAGGAAAGCCTTGGTCCGCGTGACGTGCGGATCAAGCTGCACACCGTGGGGATCTGTGGCTCGGACGTGCATTATTATACGCACGGTCGCATCGGACCTTTTGTGGTGAAAGACCCGATGATCCTGGGGCACGAGGCCTCGGGGACGGTGATCGAAGTGGGCACGCAGGTGACGCAGCTGAAGATCGGCGATCGCGTCTGCATGGAGCCGGGCATTCCCGACCCCAATTCCCGGGCGGCGCGGCTGGGGATGTACAACATCGACCCTGCGGTGCGGTTCTGGGCCACCCCGCCGGTGCACGGCATCCTGCGCCCGACCTGCGTGCACCCGGCGGATTATACCTATCGGTTGCCGGACAACGTCAGCTTTGCCGAGGCGGCGATGGTCGAGCCATTGGCGGTGGGCGTTCATGCGGCGACCAAGGCGCGGGTCAAGCCGGGCGATGTGGCGGTGGTGCTGGGGGCGGGGCCGATCGGGCTGGTCACGGCGCTGTCGGCCCTGGCGGCGGGCTGCGCGCGGGTCTATGTCAGCGATCTTGCGCCCGGCAAGCTGGAAATCGCGGCGGCGCTGCACCCGGGGATCGTGCCGGTCGATGCCCGGGCGCATTCGCTGACCGGGGTGGTCAAGGCCGAAACCGACGGTTGGGGCGCCGACATCGTCTTTGAGGCGACGGGCAGCCCGCAGGCGGCCAGAACGGTGTTCGAGCCGCTGGCGCCCGGCGGCTGCGTGGTGATGATCGGCGGCCAGCCCGACCCGATCCAGTATGACGCGGGCGCGGCGATGATCCGCGAAGCGCGGGTCGAGAACATCTTTCGCTATGCGCATGTGTTCCCGCGCTGTGTCGGGATGATTTCCAGCGGGGCGATCGACGTGAAGCCGCTGATCACGCGCAGTTTCGATTTCGACGAGAGCGTTCGGGCCTTTGAAATCGCCGCCTCGGCGCCGCCGCAGGATGTGAAGATGCAGATCGTGCTGCCGCAATAGGCGGGTGTGCCGCGTTCCTGGCGGGGCGTCGGGGGTGGTTTCGCCGCGCTTTGCGCGGCGACCGGCCGAGGGGGCTTTGCCCCCGGACCCCCAGGATATTTGAAGCAAGAGGAAGCAGGGGCCCTGCGCGTCAGTCGGCGGTTTCGATCTGCAGGGTCTGGCGCAGCTTGCCCGTGGCGCGGTCGAAAATCAGGATCTGGTTGTCGGCGGTGACCACCGCGTACCAGTCGGATCCTTGGGTATAGGCGCTGGCCTGGGCGCCCGATGGCAGGGTGATCACCTCTGGCAGCGGGGCGCGGGCGTTGCTATAGCGGTGCCAGATCAGGCCGAGGATCAGCACGATCCCGGCAATCATCACGGCCGTCAGGACCGTCACCAGCAGCCGCAGAAAGCGCAGTTGGGGGGGCTCGGGCAGATTTTCCTCGGGCTCGACAGGAGAGGCCATGACAAAGCTTTCCGTGACAATCGCGGCCGATCCGCCGCCGCGCCTTGATAAGGCGCTTGCGCGCGATGTGCCAGAGCAAGCGTCGCTGTCGCGCACCCGGCTGGCGCGGTTGATCGCCGAAGGGGCGGTGACGCAGAGTGGCGCGGTGTTGGACAACCCCAAGGCGCGGGTCGAGGAGGGCGATGTCATCGAGATCACCTTGCCCGAGGCGCAGGATTATGACGTTGTGGCGCAGGCCATTCCGCTGGACATCGTTTACGAGGACGAGGCGCTGATCGTGGTCAACAAGCCTGCGGGCATGGTGGTGCATCCGGCGCCCGGCTCGCCGGATGGCACGCTGGTGAACGCGCTGTTGCACCACTTTGACGGCAAGCTGTCGGGGGTGGGCGGGGAAAAGCGGCCCGGCATCGTGCACCGCATCGACAAGGACACCAGCGGGCTGTTGGTGGTGGCCAAGTCGGACAAGGCGCATCACGGGCTGGCCAAGCAGTTTGAAAAACACACCGCCCGGCGGGCCTATTGCGCGGTGGTGCATGGGGTGCTGGACCGGGGCGATCCGCGTTTGATGGGCGCCCGCGGTGTATCGGCGGGCGAGGCCGGAGAGATCGTGATCACCAGCGGGCTGGCCCGTCACAGGACCGACCGGCAACGGCAGGCCGTGTTCTTTGAGGGGCAGGGGCGCCATGCGGTGACGCGGGCGCGGGTGCTGGAGAGCTTTGGCAAGCCGCCCGTGGTCTCGATGGTGGAATGCCGCCTGGAGACCGGGCGCACGCATCAGATCCGGGTGCACATGGCGCATGCGGGGCATGGGTTGATCGGGGATCAGACCTATGGCGGGCGGCGCAAGCTGTCGGAAAAGGCGCTGGGGCCGGTGGCCTATGCGGCGGCGACGGGCTTTGGTCGGCAGGCGCTGCATGCGGCCGAGCTGGGCTTTGTGCACCCCGAAACCGATGAGGACATGCTGTTCGAGGCGCCCTTGCCGCAGGATATGGCCGATCTTCTGGCGGCGCTCAGAACCGCGCCTTGATCGACGGGTTTGGGGCTGATTAAGACCGTCGGGGGTGTCTGCCCTGGGGGTCTGCGGTGCGTTTTTCTTGACTTTACGTCATGCAATCGTGTATGAATGGTGTCAAATCTGAACTTCAATCCATGCCTGATCGCATGACTTTGCGGTGACTGACATGAAGTGCACGAGCACGTGAGGCCGCTGACATAATGGTTTCACCGACGGAAACTTGTCTTAACTTCGTATCAACGATTGTCGGCCAAGAGGGTTGAAACCCCGCATCGGCCTTCTTATTTCGATGTTAAGCGCCGTAACATCAGGCGTCCCAAGAGGGAGAGTGACATGAGCAACTATGCAAATCTGCCGGCGCCGTCGCCGGAGGCGGGCCTGAGCCGTTACTTGCAGGAAATCCGCAAGTTCCCGCTGCTGGAACCCGAAGAGGAATACATGCTGGCCAAGGCCTGGGTGGAAAAGGAAGACACCGAGGCCGCGCACAAGATGGTCACCAGCCACCTGCGTCTGGCCGCCAAGATCGCCATGGGCTATCGCGGCTATGGTCTGCCGCAGGCCGAGGTGATTTCCGAGGCGAACGTGGGCCTGATGCAGGCCGTCAAACGCTTTGACCCCGAAAAGGGCTTTCGCCTGGCGACCTATGCCATGTGGTGGATCCGCGCCAGCATCCAGGAATACATCCTGCGGTCCTGGTCTTTGGTGAAACTGGGCACGACCAGCGGTCAGAAGAAGCTGTTCTTCAACCTGCGCAAGGCCAAGGCCCGCATCGGCGCGCTGGAAGAGGGTGATTTGCGCCCCGAGCACGTCCAGCGCATCGCCACTGATCTGGGTGTGACCGAGGATGAGGTGATCAGCATGAACCGCCGCATGTCGGGCGGGGATGCGTCGCTGAACGCCACGGTGGGCAGCGCCGACGAAGGCAGCATGCAGTGGCAGGACTGGCTGGAAGACGAAGACGCCGACCAGGCCACCGATTACGCTGAACGCGACGAGCTGGAGGCGCGCCGCGCCCTGCTGGTCGAGGCGATGGATGTGCTGAACGATCGCGAAAAGGACATTCTGACCCAGCGCCGCCTGGCCGATCAGCCGGTCACGCTGGAGGATCTGTCCAGCGTCTATGACGTATCGCGCGAGCGTATTCGCCAGATCGAGGTGCGCGCCTTTGAAAAGCTGCAGACCCGGATGCGGGAGCTTGCGAAAAAGCAGGGCATGCTGACCAGCGCGTGATCGCCGCTGCCAAAGACTTTCCCTCAAGAACCCCTCGTGCCGCAATGGCGCGGGGGTTTTTTTTGCGGGTAGCAGGCGGGACCTTAGGCGTTTGTGCCTTGTGGCGGCGACACAGGGCGGTAACCTGATTGCGGTATCATCACCGGAGGAACAGATGACCGATCATGTACGCTGGGGCATTCTGGGGGCTGCGAAATTCGCGCGCGAACACATGGGGCCGGCGATCCACAAGGCGCGGCGGGGGCGGCTGGCGGGGCTGGCGACCTCGAGCCTGTCCAAGGCGTTGCCCTTTACCGAAATGGCGCCGGGCGTGTTGATCTTTGACAGCTATGAGGCGCTGCTGGACAGCCCCGAGATCGACGCGGTCTATCTGCCCTTGCCGAACCATCTGCATGTCGAATGGACGCTGAAGGCGCTGGAGGCGGGCAAGCATGTGCTGGTGGAAAAGCCGCTGGCGATGCAGGCCGAGGGCTTTGACCCGGTGATCTCGGCGCGCGATGCCAGTGGGCTGCTGGCGGCCGAGGCCTATATGATCGTGCATCACCCGCAGTGGCAAAAGGCGCGCGAGCTGGTGCAGGGCGGGGCGATTGGCAAGCTTGTGCGCGTCTCGGGCGCGTTTTCCTATGACAATCGCGCGGACGCGGCAAACATCCGCAACAAGCCCGAGACCGGCGGCGGCGCCATCCCGGACATCGGTGTCTATATCTATGGCGCGACCCGTTTTGTGACGGGGGAGGAGCCGCAGGAGATTCTGTCGACCGAAATCGTTCGGGAAAACGGCGTCGATGTCTGGAGCCATATCACCGCGCGGTTCCCGACGTTCCACTATACCGGCGTGGTCTCGATGCGCATGGCGCCGTGGCAGGACATGACCTTTCACGGTGAGGGCGGGCTGCTGCGGCTGACTGCGCCCTTCAACCCGCAGGTTTACGGCGAGGCGCGGATCGAGCTGCACCGCCCGGGCGGCGAAATGGTCGAATACCGGTTCCCGGCGGCGAACCACTATGTGGCGCAGGTCGAGGCGTTCAACGCCAGCGTGCTGGATGGGGTGGAGTATCCCTGTCCGCTGGAATTCTCGCGCGGGACGCAGGCGATGATCGACATGGTCTGGGCCAAGGACCGGGGCTAGGGACGGGTGCGGCGCTGGTTCCTGTCGGAACCTCGCCCCGCCCACCGTCCCATCGGGGCGTCAGTCGCCGATGGCGATGACCACCTTGCCGGTGGATTTGCGGCTGCGCAGCAGCTCCATCCCGTCCAGCGCCTGGTCCAGCGGCAGGACGTGGCTGACATGGGGATGCAGGCGGCCCTCGGCGTGCCAAGCCATCAGCTGTTCCAGCGATCCGGTCAGCACCTTGGGTTTGAAGGCCAGGTAACCACCCCAATAGAGCCCCAGCACCGAGAGGTTCTTGACCAGCAGGTGGTTCGCCTTGATCTGCGGGACCTCGCCGCTGGCGAAGCCGATGGTCAGGATGCGGCCCTCGGGGTTGCAGGACCGGAAGGCGGCGGTGAACTGGTCACCGCCCACCGGATCATAGATCACGTCTGCGCCGCCAAGGGTTTTCATCTCGGCGCGGATGTCCTGGGTGCTGGCGTCGATCAGGTGATCGGCCCCGGCGGCGCGCGCCGCCTCAAGCTTGTCCGCGCCGCGCGCGCAGGCCACGACCCGCGCGCCCATCAGTTTGCCGATTTCGACGGCGGTCAGCCCGACGCCGCCCGCGGCGCCAAGCACCAGCAGGGTTTCGCCCGGTTGCAGCCGCGCCCGGTGGTCCAGCGCCACATGGCTGGTGCCATAGGCGATCTGAAAGGCCGCGGCGTCGGTAAAGGACATCCCGTCCGGCAGTTTCACCGCGCGGCCCGCATCAAAGCAGCCGACCTCGGCCAGCCCGCCCTGACCGCCGTAGACCGCAACCCGGTCGCCAATGGCAAAGCCCGACACCCCCGGCCCGATGGCCTGCACGGTGCCGGCCACCTCCATCCCCATCACGAAGGGCAGGGCAGGGGTGTCCTGGTAGGTGCCTTTGAGCATCAGAAGATCCGCAAAGTTCAACCCACAGGCGGAAATCCTGAGTTGCAGTTCGCCCTGAGCGGGTTCCGGAACGGGTAGGTCAACCAGCTGCGGGGGGGATTCGAATGATGTCAGGTGCAGCGCGCGCATGGGGTCTCCGATCTTTTCGGGCGAAGGTTCCCCAAAGTCATGGTTTATTCAAGGGGCTAGCTCTGTTTTCCTTACGTATACATTAACGATGCCTGCGCAACTTTATGGCGAATTGAGAATAACTTTACCATCATCACAGGTTCTTACTTCTTGATTTTTGATATATGTATGCGGTACTCATCTGCGGATAATTCCGTGCTAGATGGGATCGGGCCGCAAACCTTGGGGGCTGCAACCGCCTTGGTCGGGATGGTCGGGCGAAATAGAATAGGATTTTAATGATGGCGCATCCGGTAGACGTTCATGTGGGTAAGCGTATCCGCCACCGTCGGTGGCTGGTCGGCATGACTCAGCAGCAACTTGCCGAGCACGTCGGGATCAAGTTTCAGCAGATTCAGAAATATGAAACCGGCGCCAACCGCGTCAGTGCCTCGCGGCTTTGGGACATCGCGGATGCGCTGGACGTTCCGGTCAGCTTCTTCTTCGAAGGGATCGAGGCCGAAGAAGGCGATGTTGCCGCCAAGTCCGAAAATGTCCCGGCCGACATCCTGGGCGACAAGGAAGCGCTGGATCTGGTGCGGTCGTACTACGCGATCCCCGAAAACCAGCGTCGCCGGCTGTTCGAACTGGCGCGCGTTCTGTCTGACGTGGCTTGAGCCGCGTCTTTCCCTGCGGTAGCTCTGACGAACCTGAGCACCGGAGGGAAGATGGCTGCCTTATCTGAAGAACTGGCGCACGAACTGATCGAGATCGCCCATGCCTTGGCGGATGCCGCGGGCAAGGTGATCCTGCCCTATTTCCGTGCGCCGGATCTGACCTCGGACAACAAGTTGGCCGGTGGTTTCGACCCTGTCACCGCAGCGGACCGAGAGGCCGAACAGGCGATGCGCGCGGTTCTTGCGGCCCGTCGGCCGCAGGATGGCATCCTTGGCGAAGAATTCGGAGCCCTGGCCGGCAGCAGCGGGCTGACCTGGGTTCTTGATCCCATCGACGGCACGCGCGGGTTCATTTCCGGCACGCCGACCTGGGGCGTGCTGATCGCGGTGTCGGACGATACTGGCCCGATCCTGGGCGTGATCGACCAGCCCTATATGGCCGAACGCTTTATCGGCGGGTTGGGGCAGGCCAGGTGTATCGCGCCGCGCGGCACCAGCCCGCTTGCGGCGCGGCAGACCCGGACGCTGGATCAGGCGATCCTGTTCACCACCTTCCCCGAGGTCGGCACCGCCGAAGAGGCAGCGGCCTTTCGGCGCGTTGCAGGCCAGGCCAGGCTGACCCGCTATGGCATGGACTGCTACGCCTATGCGCTGCTGGCGGCCGGGCAGGTCGATCTGGTGATCGAGGCCGGGCTGAACCCCTATGACATCCAGGCGCCCATCGCCGTGATCGAGGCCGCAGGCGGTATCGTCACCGACTGGCAGGGCGGCAAGGCGCATGACGGCGGGCAGGTTCTGGCCGCCGCGACCCCGGCGCTGCACGCCCAGGCGATGGATTTCCTGAACGCCGCGGGCTAAACCGACAGCGCGGCGCGTCCTTCCCCTTTTCTGGCGCTGCGCTTTTTTGTGTTCCGAAAAGGGGTTCTCGACGAGGCCCCTCACATGTCCGAAATCCTGATCCGCAACGCCCAGACCGTCCTGACCATGGACGACACAGAGCAAGAGCTGTCCGGCGTCGATATCCGCCTGCGCGGCGGGATCATCGCCGAGATCGGCCCGGGCCTGCACAGCACCGGCGAGGTGATCGATGCGGGCCAGTGCATCGTCACGCCGGGCCTGGTGAACACGCACCACCACCTGTACCAGACCCTGACCCGCGCGGTGCCCGGCGGGCAGGACGCGCTGCTGTTCGGCTGGCTGAAAACGCTCTATCCGATCTGGTCGCGGTTCGGCCCGGACGAGATGTTCATTTCCGCCCAGATCGGCCTGGCGGAACTGGCGCTGTCGGGCTGCACCATGTCCTCGGACCATCTGTACCTGTATCCGAATGGCGCGCGGCTCGACGATACGATTCACGCCGCGGCCGAGGTCGGCCTGCGCTTTCATCCCACCCGCGGCGCCATGAGCATCGGCGAAAGCGCCGGCGGTTTGCCGCCTGACGCCCTGGTCGAGGACGAGGCCGCGATCCTCGAAGACTGCATCCGGGTGATCGACGCTTTCCATGACTCCAGCGACGGCGCGATGGTGCGGGTCGGCGTGGCGCCCTGTTCGCCGTTTTCGGTGTCGCGCGAATTGATGCGCGATGCCGCCCTGCTGGCGCGGGACAAGGGCGTGATGCTGCACACCCACCTGGCCGAAAACGACGAGGACATCGCCTATTCCCAGGCGCAATTCGGCTGCCGCCCCGGGCAGTACGCCGAAGATCTTGGCTGGACAGGCGATGACGTCTGGCACGCCCATTGCGTCAAACTGGACGGGCAAGAGATTGATCTGTTTGCCAAAAGCCGAACCGGGGTCGCGCATTGCCCCTGTTCCAACTGCCGCCTTGGCAGCGGCATCGCCCCGGTCCGGGCGATGCGCGATGCGGGCGTCAAGGTGGGGCTTGGCGTCGACGGGTCGGCCTCGAACGATGCGGGCAACCTGATCGCCGAGGCGCGCCAGTCCATGCTGCTGCAACGGGTCGCGCGCGGCGCCGACGCCATGAGCGCGCGCGAGGCCCTGCGCATCGCCACACGCGGCGGCGCCGAGGTGCTGGGGCGCCATGACTGCGGCCAGATCGCGGTCGGCAAACGCGCCGATCTGGCGCTCTGGGATGTCAGCGGCATCGAAAGCGCCGGAAGCTGGGACAAGGCGGCCTTGTTGCTTGCAGGTCCGACGCGGGTGCGACATCTTTTGGTCGAGGGCCGAAGCGTTGTACGCGACGGTGCCATCGTCACATTCGACCTGTCTCAGGCGATTGTTAAACAGAATCGCCTAGCCTTGGCTTTGGCGGAACAGATCTAGAGGGTTGTCATGCGCTACGTGCTGGGGCTTTTGCTTTGTCTTTCCTTGATGCCGGTGACGGCCAGCGCGCAGCAGGTGCGCCAGATGCTGAACGGGCTGCGCGCCGAGGCCGGGCTTGGCCCGGTGACGCCTTCGCCGCGGCTGGAACAGGTGGCGATGGATCACGCCATGGACATGGCGCGCAACGGGTTCTTCGGGCATGTGGGCAGCGACGGGTCAAAGATCATGCAGCGGGCCAAGCGCAGCGGCTATGACGCCTGCCTTGTGGCGGAAAACATCGCCAAGGGTCAGAAAAGCCTGACCGAGGTCATGGGCGGCTGGGCCAAATCGCCCGGGCACCGCAAGAACATGTTGCTGGCGCAGGTTACGGATTACGGTCTGGTGCGCGGCCCTGGTGACATCTGGGTGATGGTCCTGGGCCGCCCCGGCTGCTAACCTTTCAGGCGCTGCCCGGCCACGTAGGTCGCTGAAATCGCGCGGTCATCGCCCATCATGATGGTCGGGAAAAGCGCCTCGAACAGGTCGTCGGCGCGCGCCGCCCGCTGGGCGATCGCGGGGGTCGAGGCAAGGTCGAGCACGGTGAAATCCGCCTCCAGCCCTTTGGCCAGGTTGCCGAACCGGTCGTCGACCTTCAGCGCCCTGGCCGAGCCTTGCGTCGCAAGCCAGATCAGCTGCGCCGGATGCAGCGCATGGCCGCGCAACTGCGAGATTTCATAGGCCGCCGCCATCGTCCGCAGCATCGAAAACGACGATCCGCCACCGGTGTCGGTGGCCAGCCCCACCCGCTGCCCTTCGGCGATCAGGCCGGCCATGTCGAACAGGCCGGACCCGATGAAGGTGTTCGAGGTCGGGCAATGGATCAACGCCGCGCCGACCTCGCGCAGGCGATCCCGCTCGCGCGGTTCAAGGTGGATGGCATGGCCGTACAGGCCGTTTTCGCCCAGCAGGCCATGGGCCTCGTAGGTGTCCAGATAATCGCGGGCCTTGGGGAACAGCTCCTTGACCCAGGCGATTTCGTCCAGCTGCTCGCTCAGGTGGGTCTGCATCAGGCAGTCGGGGTGTTCGGCCCAAAGCGCGCCGAGGGCCTGCAACTGCTGCGGCGACGAAGTGGGCGAAAACCGCGGTGTGATCACATAGGATGCCCGTCCGCGCCCATGCCATTGGCGCAGCAGCGCCAGGCTGTCGTCATAGGCGCTTTGGGCGGTGTCGCGCAGCCCGTCGGGGGCATTGCGGTCCATGCAGGTCTTGCCGGCAAAAATCCGCATGCCGCGCGCCTCGGCGGCCTCGAACAGGGCCTGTACCGATGCGGGGTGGATGGTGCAGTAGCTGCACACCGTGGTGGTGCCGTTGGCCAGCAACAGGTCCAGGTATTGCCCCGCGATTTCAGCCGCATAGCCGGCATCGCCAAAGCGCATTTCCTCCGGGAAAGTATAGCTGTTCAGCCAGTCGATCAGCCGCTTGCCCCAGCTGGCGATGATGCCGGTTTGGGGGTAATGGGCGTGGGCATCGACAAAGCCCGGCAGGATCAGCCCGTCGCCATGATCGGTGATCCGGGCGCCCGGGTGACGCGCCCGCAGCGCATCGGCCGGCCCCAGGTCCGCGATGCGCCCCTCCTGCACCAAAAGCGCGCCGCGCCGTTCATGGCGCACCGCAGCCGGCCCCTGATCAAAGGGATCGGCGGCAAAACTCAGGGTCTGGCCCAGATGCAGGCGGGCTTGGCTCATGGATCGGCTCCGGTTGGAAACGCGGTCAGAGTAGGCCCGCAAAAGACAAAGGTAAATTGCAGCTTTGCTCTGTTTCTTGCCCGCGCGATGGCATAGCCTGATTGCCGATCAGCCGGAGCAGCAGCGCCGGAAAAACCCGCATAAAAGGGGACGTGAGCATGGTGGAAGACGCCCGGGACAAGGCCCCCGAAACCGATCAGGACGAAGACGCCTATGCGCTGGACCGCAAGGCCGTCGCGCAGATCCTCTATGCCGTCGACATCGAGGACCGCGACAGGCTGATTGCCCTGATGGACCCGCTGCACGCGGCCGACATCGCCGACCTTCTGGAACAGATCAACGCCTTTGACCGGATGCGGCTGATCCGGCTTTACGGCAAGGAATTCGACGGCGACATCCTGTCCGAACTCGACGAATCGATCCGCGAAGAGGTGATCGGCATCCTGAACCCCGAGGTTCTGGCCGACGCCGTGCGCGAACTGGATTCCGACGATGTGGTCGACCTGCTCGAAGATCTGGACGAACCGCAAAAGGCGGCGATCCTGGAGGTTCTCGAAGACAGCGACAGGGTCGCGGTCCAGAAATCGCTGACCTACCCCGAATTCTCGGCCGGCCGCCTGATGCAGCGCGAGGTGGTCATGGCGCCCGAACATTGGAATGTCGGGGAAACCATTGATTACCTGCGCAATTCCGACGACCTGCCGGACCAGTTCTACCATGTCATCATGGTCGATCCGAAACTGCGCCCGGTGGGCAACGTGACCCTGGGCAAGCTGATGGGATCGCGCCGCGAGGTGCTGCTGCGCTCGTTGATCGAGGACACCTTTCACGTCATCCCCGTCACCCGCGACGAAGGCGAGGTCGCCTATGCCTTCAACCAATACCACCTGATCTCGGCCCCGGTGGTCGATGAAAACGAACGGCTGGTCGGGGTGATCACCATCGACGATGCCATGGCGGTGCTGGACGACGAACACGAAGAGGACATCCTGCGCCTTGCCGGTGTCGACGAGGAAAGCAGCCTGTCCGACCGGGTGATCGAAACCACCAAGCGGCGCTTTCCCTGGCTCGCGGTCAACCTCGTGACGGCGGTGCTGGCCAGCCTCGTGATCTCACGCTTCGAAGAGGCGATCACCCAGGTGGTGGCGCTGGCGGTGCTGATGCCGATCGTCGCCTCGATGGGCGGCAATGCCGGGACGCAGTCGCTGACGGTGGCGGTGCGCGCGCTGGCCACCAAGGACCTGACCACTTCGAACCTGTGGCGGGTGATCCGCCGCGAGGTGCTGGTCGGGGTGATCAACGGGCTGGCCTTCGCGCTGGTCATGGGGGTCATCGGGGTGCTCTGGTTCGGATCTCCGGCGCTTGGCGGGGTGATCGCTGCCGCAATGGTGATCAATCTGGTCGTGGCCGGGCTGGCAGGGATCGTGATCCCTGTCATGCTGGAAAAGGTCGGGGTGGACCCGGCCCTGGCCTCGGGCGCCTTCGTGACCACGGTCACCGATGTGGTTGGCTTCTTTGCCTTCCTCGGGCTGGCGGTCATTGTCCTGCTGTAACCTTGGGGGCGCCATGTCCTTGGACGAACAAAAGAAAATCGCCCGCGCTGCGGCCTTTGCCCGCCGCAAACAGGCCTTTGAGCTGCACCGCCCCGGCGCGGCCGGCAAACTGAGCGAGCTTCTCGCAGGCTATCGCGGCGCGGCGCTGTCCGGTTACATGCCGATCCGCACCGAGATCGATCCGCTGCCCGCGATGGAGGAAGCCTCTGCCCACGGCCCGGTTGCCGTTCCCGTCATCCAGGGCGCGGGCCTGCCGCTGAAGTTCGCCCGGTGGGAGCCGGACTGCCCCCTGATCGACGGCCCTTTCGGGGCGCGCATCCCGCAAACCCTCGACTACCTTGAACCGGAATTGCTGATCGTGCCGCTGGTCGCCTTCACCCGGCAGGGCGGGCGCCTGGGCTATGGCGGCGGCTTTTACGACCGTACACTGGAAGCGCTGCGCGCAAAACGCCCGACCCTGGCCATCGGCTTTGCCTTCGCCGCCCAGGAAGACCCGGACCTCCCGCTCGAGCCGACGGACCAGCCGCTCGACCTGATTGTGACCGAGTCCGAGATCATCCAGCCCGGCTGATCTTCCAATTGCCAAAAATATCCCGGGGGTTTGGGGGCAGAGCCCCCATTCCCTTTCATCCGATCACAAGGCACGCCAGCCGATGTCGCGGCGGCAGAACCCTTCGGGCCAATCCACCGCATCCACCAGCGCATAGGCCCGCGCGCGCGCCTCGGCCAGGGTTGCGCCGCGCGCCGTGGCGTTCAGAACCCGCCCGCCCGAGGCCGTCACCTGGCCGTCCTTCAGGGTGGTGCCGGCGTGGAACATCATGTGCGCGCTGTCCTCGGGGATATCGTCCAGCCCTCTGATCACGCTGCCTTTATCATAGTCCCCGGGATAGCCATTGGCGGCCAGGACAACGGTCATGGCGTGATCGTCGGCCCAGTTGACCCGGGCCTCGGCCAGCTTGCCCTCGGCGCAGGCCTGCATCAGGTCCAGCGCCTGGGCGCCCAGTCGCATCATCAGCACCTGGCATTCCGGATCGCCAAAGCGGGCGTTGTATTCGACCAGGCGCGGCTGGCCGTTTTCGATCATCAACCCGACGTACAGAACCCCCTGGTAGGGCGTGCCCCGGCGCGCCATTTCGGCCATGGTCGGGCGCACGATCTGGTCCAGCGCCTTTTGGGTGACGGCCGCGTCCATGATCGGGGCAGGGGAATAGGCCCCCATGCCGCCGGTGTTCGGGCCGGTGTCGCCTTCGCCGACGCGCTTGTGGTCCTGAGCGGTGCCGATGGGCAGGCAGGTTTCGCCGTCGACCAGCACAAAGAACGACGCCTCTTCGCCGGTCATGAATTCCTCGATCACCACTTCGGCGCCGGCACCGCCAAAGGCGCCGCCGAACATGTCGTCGATCGCCGCCTCGGCCTCGGCCAGGGTTTCGGCGATGATCACGCCCTTGCCCGCGGCCAGCCCGTCGGCCTTGACCACGGTGGGCGCGCCGGTGGCGCGGACATGGGCCTTGGCTGTTTCGGCGTCGGTGAAATGACCATAGGCGGCGGTCGGGGCCTTGGCCGCGTCGCAGATTTCCTTGGTAAAGCTTTTCGAGGCTTCCAGCCGGGCGGCTTCGGCCGAGGGGCCAAAGACCAGAAAGCCGGCCTCGCGCAGGCGGTCGGCGACACCGGCGGCCAGCGGCGCCTCGGGGCCGATGATCACCAGGTCGATGGCGTTCTCGCTGGCAAATTCCGACACGGCGCCGCCATCGTTGATGTCCAGCGCCGCGCATTCGGCGATCTGGGCGATGCCGGCGTTGCCGGGGGCGACGATCAGCTTGTCGCATTTGGGGTTCTGGAGGGTCGCCCAGGCCAGGGCATGTTCACGGCCACCGCTGCCGAGGATGAGGATGTTCATGGGGCACTCTCCGATTGTCCGCTTTGGGGTGCTTTTAGACAGGCTGAGCGGCAAGGGGAAGGCGGGTTTGGGGCTCTGCCCCCGCGCCTGCGGCGCTCCCCCGGAGTATTTGTGCCAAGAAGAAGCGCAGGGCGGGTTTTTTGTGGCTTTTGCTTGGGCTAAAAGAGGGGCGAACCATGGGGGCGGGGATGTCTGATCTGATCGACGACGGCGAGGCGGGCAATACGCCGGAATTTTCGGTGTCCGAGCTTTCGGGCGCGGTCAAGCGCATGATCGAGGGCGAATTCGGGTTTGTCCGGGTGCGCGGCGAGGTCGGGCGCGTGTCGAGGCCGCGGTCGGGGCATATCTACCTGGATCTCAAGGATGATCGGTCGGTGATTTCCGGGATCGTCTGGAAAGGCGTGGCGGCGCGTCTGGACACCCAGCCAGAAGAAGGCATGGAGGTGGTGGCCACCGGCCGCATGACGACCTTCCCCGGCCAGTCCAAGTACCAGATCGTCATCGAGGACATGCGCCCGGCGGGCATGGGCGCGCTGATGGCGATGCTGGAAAAGCGCAAGGCGCAGATGCAGGCCGAAGGGCTGTTCGATCCGGCGCGCAAGCGGGCCTTGCCCTATCTGCCCGATGTGATCGGGGTGGTCACGTCGCCCAGTGGGGCGGTGATCCGTGATATTCTGCACCGCTTGCGCGACCGGTTTCCGCGTAAGGTGCTGATCTGGCCGGTGGCGGTTCAGGGCAAGGCCTGCGCCCCCGAGGTGGCGCGGGCGATCGAAGGGTTCAACCGTTTGTCGCCGGGCGGCGCCTTGCCCCGGCCCGATCTGCTGATCGTGGCGCGCGGGGGCGGATCGGTCGAGGATCTGTGGGGATTCAATGAGGATATCGTCGTTCGGGCGGCCGCTGCCAGCCAGATCCCGCTGATTTCCGCCGTGGGCCACGAGACCGATACCACTCTGATCGACTACGCGTCGGACCGGCGGGCGCCGACCCCGACGGCGGCGGCCGAGATGGCGGTGCCGGTGCGGCTTGAACTGTTGTCCTGGGTCGGGGAGGCCGGTGCGCGGATGACCCGCGCCATGGGCCAGCGCATCGACATGCGCGGCCAGCGGCTGCGCGATCTGTCGCGCGCCTTGCCCCGCCCCGAGGACCTTCTGGAAGGGCCGCGCCAGCGGCTGGACGTGATGGGTGACCGGCTGCCGGCCGCCCTGACGCGGCTGGTGGACCGGCGGCGCCTGCAGCTGTCCGAACAGGCGGGCAGTCTGCGGCCTGTGGTGTTGCTGCGTGCGATTGCCGCCGAGCGCGCCCGCAGCGCCGATCGCGGCGCGCGGCTGGCCCCGGGATTGCAGCGCCTGGTGCAGGTGCGGCGCGAGGCGCTGGCGCGGCGCATGGACCGGCTGAGCCTGCGTCCGATCCAGCGCGAGATCGCGGCGCAGGGTGACCGCCTGGCGGCCTTGTCGCGGCGCATGGAGCAGGCCCACAACGGCCGATTGGCCGAGGCCCGCCGCAGGCTGGAAGCCGTGGACCGGCTGCGCGAGACCCTGGGCTACCGCGAAACCCTGCGCCGTGGCTATGCGGTGGTGCATGGCGACGGGCATGTTCTGACCACGAAAGCCGCGGCGGCGGCGGCCTCGGGGCTGGAAATCGAATTCGCCGATGGCAGGCTGAAGATCGGCGGCGGCGCCGCGCCCAAGCCGGCGGCCAAGGCAAAACCCAAGCCACCTGAGCAGGGCAGCCTGTTCTAGGCCACAAGGGCGGCAAGCGACTTCATGTCTCGAATGGACAGGCTTCCCTTTTCTGCTGCGCTCGCATAAGCTTTTTCTGCAATGCTGCATGAAGGGGGGAGCCCATGGCCGAAACGGACAAGCCGCTGCTGATCAAACGGTACGCAAGCAGGCGCCTCTACAATACGGAGACCTCGGATTACGTGACGCTCGAGGATATCTCGGGGTTCATCCGGGATGGGCGCGAAGTGCAGATCGTCGATCTGAAATCCGGCGATGACCTGACGCGGCAGTACCTGCTGCAGATCGTCGCCGAGAACGAAAGCAAGGGCCAAAGCGTCCTGCCGATCAACGTGCTGACCGATCTGGTGCGCAGTTACACGACCCAGGCCGGCACCATGGTGCCGCAATTCCTGGCCGCCTCGTTCGAGGCTTTCCAGAACAGCCAGTCGAAATGGGTCGAGAACATCAACCAGATCAACCCGATGGCCAAGATGCCGGGTTTCGAAGCCATGCAGGCCCAGCAAGAGGCGTTCCTGAAGGCGATGACCGGCGGGATCGGCGGCAAATGGCCCGCGCCGGGCGATGAACCCGCGCCCAAGGAAGAAGAAGACCTGGACGCGATCAAGAAGCAGCTGGGCGAGCTTCAGGAAAAACTGTCGAAGATGGGCAAATAGCCGATCCGGTGACAGGGTGAAAACAAGACATAAAGGCGGGGTTGTCCCCGCCTTTTTTGTTGCTCTGCCGCCGGTGCAGGGCCTCAGGTGCCATAGGCGCGCAGCGGGCCCATGACCTGTTCGGCGGCGCGGGTCAGCACACTGGCCACCCAGTCGCAGTCCTGCAGGGTCAGGCGGGCGGGCAGGCGGGTATCACAGGCCCGCATGAGCATGGCGCGGGTCTGCGGCAGCTGCGGCATTTCGGGCATGAACTGCCAGTTCCAGAAGGCCCGCGCGTTGTCGGTGGTCATGCCAAAGACCTGGACCTTGACGCCCTCGGCCGCGGCGGCCTGGACAAAGGCCTGCACCTCTGCGTCGCTCATCCCTTCAAGATTGAACTGAAGCGAGTCCGGCGCGCGCTCTTCGGGGGGCAGGCTGGGCGGCACGGCGATCCAGGGGCTGCGGGCGATGGAGTGGGCGACGTGGTCGTGGTTGCGACGGCCATCGCGCACGCGGCGCGGGATCTCGGCCAGCTGCGGCCGGATGATCGCCGCCGACAGGTTGCCAAGGCGCAGGTTGTACAACGGCAGCTTGTTCTGCCAACGCGCAAAGGCCTGTTCCAGCGCGGCGGAATTGTCGCCGGGGGTCAGGTGTTTGGCCCACATGTGTTCATAGGCGCCGGACATGATCACGGCGCGGGCAACGATTTCGGCGTCGTCGGTGATCAGGATGCCGCCTTCGCCCGCGTTCAGCAGCTTGTAGCTTTGAAAGCTGAAACAGCCGATGCGCCCCAGCGTCCCGATCTTGCGCCCGTTCCAGGTGGTGCCCAGCGAATGCGCGGCGTCCTCGATGACGGGAATGCCGCGCGCGTCGCACAGCGCCATGATCGCGTCCATGTCCGAGGTATGGCCGCGCATGTGGCTGATGATCACCGCGCTGACGTCCTCCAGCCGGGCTTCGAAATCGGCCATGTCGATGCGGTAATTCTGCGCCACTTCGCACAGCACCGGCACGCAATCGGCATGCACCACCGCCGAGGGCACCGCGGCAAAGGTGAACCCGGGGATCAGCACGCGCGCGTCGCGCGGCAGGTCCAGCGCCTTGAGCGACAGGAAAAGCGCCGCCGAACAGCTGGACACCGCAAGCGCGTATTTCACCCCCATCTCGCGGGCGAATTCCTGCTCCAGCAGGGTCACGGGCGCGTCTTGCGGTGCGGTATAGCGGAACAGGTCCCCCGAGCGCAGCAAGCGGTCAATCTCGGCGCGGGCGGTTTCGGGGATCGGTTCTGCGTCATGCATGTTTGGCGTCATGGTTTTCACTTTTCCGAATTCAAGTTTTCGGAAATGTAAATTGAATGCGCGGGTAGGCCAAGCCTTTTCCGCCGCCCGGGGGCGACGGATTGCGGTCAGCTGTCTTTGGGAAGGATTTGGGAAAGCGACGGCGCCTAAAGGCCCAGCTTGTCGCGCAGCGCGTACCAGCTCATCGCCAGGGCCAGAAGCGGGCTGCGCATGCCGACCCCGCCGGGAAACCGCGGGCTGGGCAGGGCGGCAAAGGCATCAAAGCCCGCCGACTGGCCGCGCACGGCCTCGGCCATCAGGCGCCCGGCCTGGACCGCATTGCCCAGACCATGACCGGAATAGCCCGAGGCGCTCAGAACCCGGTCGCCCAGGCGGGCCAGATAGGGCATGCGCTTCATGGTGATGGCCAGGGTGCCGCCCCAGGCATAGTCCAGCTTGACGTCGGCCAGATGCGGGTAGATCTCCAGCATGGGTTTGCTGACAACCGCGCGGATATCGCGCGGAAAGCGATAGCCATAGCTTTCGCCGCCACCAAACAGCAGCCGCCCATCGTGGCTGAGCCGGAAGTAGTTCACCACAAACCGGTCATCCGCCACCGCCACATCGCGGCGCAGAACCTCGGCGGTGCGTGCGCCCAGCGGCTCGGTGGCGACGACAAAGTTGTTTATCGGCATGACCCGCGCCGCGACCTGCCGGTCCAGCCCGCCAAGATAGCCGTTGCAGGCCAGGATCAGGTGATCGGCCTCGACATGGCCGCCGCCGGTGGCGATGCGCAGCGGGCTGCCCTGGCGGATGTCATGCACCTCGGAACGTTCATGGATCCGGACCCCGGCCTGCTCGGCCGCGCGCGCCAGGCCAATCGCCAGGGCCAGCGGATGCAGATGCGCGGCGCCCATGTCCAGAATGCCGCCGCAATAGGCCGGTGACGGGCAAAGCCCGCGAAACGCCTCGGCGTCAAATGTTTCCATCGCATAGCCATAGCGCCGCGACATGTGGTCGGCATAGTCATCCAGCTCGCGCCGCGACGCCTCCGACGAGGCCGCCCAGGCAACGCCATCCTTCAGATGGCACGCGATGCCGTAGCGGTCGACCAGCCCGCGCACCAGAGCCTTGGCATCCTCGCCCAGGTCCCAGAACTGCCGGGCGCGTTCAACCCCGACCAGCTTTTCCAGCTTGACCTGGTCCAGCCGCTGCCCTGACCCAAGCTGCCCGCCATTGCGCCCCGAGGCACCAAACCCGACCCGGTGCGCCTCCAGCAAAACCACGTCCAGCCCCGCCTCGGCCAGGTGCAGCGCGGCCGACAACCCGGTATAACCGGCACCGACCACGCAGACATCGGCCTTGGTCGCCCCGGCAAGCGGCGCAAACCGCGGCAGCGGATCGACCGTCGCGGCATACCAGCTGTCAGGGTATTCTCCCTTGCGATCATTGGCGTAAAGCAGGTTCATGGCAGGGCCTTTCGCTTCCAGTTGCCCGAAATATCCCGGGGTCTGGGGCAGAGCCCCAGGAACGACACCCCGGGTCCAGCCGCACCGGCCCGGGTGGGCATCAGGCCTAGACGTTCATCAGCAGGTGCTCACGCTCCCAGGGGCTGATCACCTGCAGAAATTCCTCGTATTCCGACCGCTTCACCCCGATATAGACCTTGGCGAATTCCTTCCCCAGCACCTCGTGCAGGGCGGTGGCCTCTTCGAACATCTCCAGCGCCTGGCCCAGCACCTGCGGGATGTCGCCCTCGCCCTCGTAGGCATCGCCGCGCAACTGCTTGGATGGGCGGCGTTCCTCCATCAGTCCCAGATAGCCGCAGGCCAGCGAAGCCGCGATTCCCAGGTAGGGGTTGCAGTCCATCCCCGCCAGGCGGTTTTCCACCCGGCGTGCGTTGGGGTCGGAAATCGGGATGCGGATCCCGGTGGTACGGTTGTCGCGCCCCCATTCCAGGTTGATCGGCGCGGCGTGGTCCTTGACGTAGCGCCGGTAGGAATTCACATAGGGCGCCAGCACTGCGATGGCCGACGGCAGGTATTCCTGCAGCCCCCCGATAAAGTGGTAAAAGGCGTCGGTTTCCCCGCCCTGCGGTCCGACAAAGATGTTCTGCCCGGTCTCGATATCCAGGATCGAGTGGTGGATGTGCATGGCGCTGCCGGGTTCGTCGGCGATGGGTTTGGCCATGAAGGTGGCAAAACAGTTGTGGCGCAGCGCCGCCTCGCGGATCAGGCGTTTGAAATAGAACACCTCGTCCGCCAGCTTGACCGGATCGCCGTGCCGCAGGTTGATTTCCAGCTGCCCCGCGCCGCCCTCCTGGGTGATGCCGTCGATCTCAAAGCCCTGCGCTTCGGCGAAATCATAGATGTCGTCGATGACCGGCCCGAATTCGTCCACCGCCGTCATCGAATAGGCCTGACGCGCCGCCGCCGGGCGGCCCGAGCGGCCCATCATCGGCTCGATCTCCTTGGCCGGGTCCAGGTTGCGCGCCACCAGGAAAAACTCCATTTCCGGCGCGACCACCGGTTTCCAGCCCTGCGCCTCGTACAGCGACACGACGCGTTTGAGCACGTTGCGCGGCGAAAACGGGATCGGCTTGCCCTTGCGGTCAAAGGCGTCGTGGATCACCTGAAGCGTCCAGTCCCCGGTCCAGGGCGCCGCGGTGGCGGTGCTCATGTCGGGGCGCAGGATCATGTCGCGTTCCAGGAACCCGACGTCCTCGGCGGCTTCCTCGCTCCAATCGCCGGTGATGGTCTGGAAAAAGATCGAATCGGGCAGGTGGAAATAAGCCTGGCGTTCGAATTTCGAGGCCGGCACCGCCTTGCCCCGCGCAATGCCGGGGAAATCCGAGATGATGCATTCGACTTCGTCCAGGCGGCGCCCCTCAAGGTATTCCTGCGCGGCCTTGGGCAGTTTTTCCAATAGATCGTCGCTCATGACAGGCTCCTTTCGCGGAAGAACCGCGCGAATTGGCGGGCGATATCGGCGCTGTTCAGCGGCGTGCCCATTCGGGCCATGGCGGCGTCCAGCTGGTCATCGGGCACGACACCGCGCCCGCGCGTCTCGATCAGGCCCTGGATGAAATCGTCACCGTATTCGGGATGCGGTTGCAGGCTATAGGCCTTGCCCGGATAGACCAGCGCCGCGTAGGGGCAAAAATCGTTCGAAGCCACGACCTCGGCGCCTTCGGGCAGTTGCGTCACCTGATCCTGGTGCCAGGCCTGAATGGTGCGGGGGCCTTCGGGGAAATCATAGACCTGCGGGCCAACCGCCCAGCCGCCCTTGTATTTCTCGACCTTGCCGCCCAGGGCCTGCGCCATGATCTGATGGCCAAAGCAGACCCCGATCAGCGGCCGGTCCGCCGCGACGATCTGGCGGATCAGCTCTTCGAGGCGGGGAATCCAGGGCAGGTCCTCATAGGCCCCGTGGCGCGATCCGGTGATCAGCCAGCCATCCGCCGCCTCGGGGCCTTCGGGGAATTCGCCATCGACCACCGACCAGCGGTCAAAGTCGAACCCCTGATCGGCCAGCAGGCGTTCGAACATGTCGGGATAGGTCCCGTGCTTGTCCAGAAGGGTGTCAGGGGTCAGGCCGGTTTGCAGGATACCGATTTTCATGGGGCACCGTTGGTCGTGAAAAGGTGGGTGTGTCCGTTCAGGTCACACCGTATCGAGATAGACTTCAATCTGTTCGGGGCCGGAAAGCTCGGCCATGTAGCGAAGTTCCTGTTTCTTGGTCAAAAGCAGGTTGCGGATCAGGTATTCGGGGAAGATGCGCGGCATGATCTTGCTGTTTTCAAAGGCCGCGATGGCCGAGGCCCAGTCCGTCGGGATCTGCGGCAGGTCCAGCGCATAGGAATTGCCGGTGATCGGTTCGGGCGGCATGACGCCATCCTCGATGCCGTTCAGGGCCGCACCCAGCATGGCCGCCACCGCCAGATAGGGGTTCACGTCGCCGCCCGCCACGCGGTGCTCGATCCGCCGCGCCACCGGTGCGCCCGAAGGAATGCGGATCGCCGAGGTGCGGTTTTCATAAGCCCAGCAGATCCCGGTCGGGGCATGGGCATCGGGCACCAGCCGGTCATAGGAATTCTGGTGCGGCGCAAAGATCAGCGTGCTGTCGTGCAGCGCGTCCATGCAGCCGGCCACCGCATGCAGCAGCGCATCGGTGCCGCGTTCGGTGCCATCGTCAAAGATGTTCTTGCCCTTGTCGTCCAGCACCGAGAAATGCGCATGCATGCCGCTGCCGGCGTAATCGTCATAGGGTTTCGCCATGAACGAGGCCGCAAAGCCGTGGCGCCGCGCCAGCCCCTTGACCAGCATCTTGAACAACCAGGCGTCGTCGGCGGCGCACAGCGCGTCGGACTGGTGCATCAGGTTGATTTCGAACTGTCCCAGACCGGCCTCGGAAATCGCGGTATCGGCCGGGATGTCCATCGCCTCGCAGGCCTCGTAGAGGTCGGTGAAAAAGGCGTCAAAGGCATCCAGCGCCCGGATCGACAGGATCTCGGCCGCCTTGCGCCGCTTGCCCGATCGCGGCGCGACCGGAACCTGCAGGTTCCGGGTGCTGTCGTCGATCAGAAAGAACTCCAGCTCGACCGCGACCACCGGCGTCAGGCCATGGGCCTTGTAACGGTCGACGACGCGGGCCAGCGCATGGCGCGGATCCCCCTCGAAGGGGCGGCCGTCCTCGTGGAACATCCAGATCGGCAGCAGCGCGGTGGGCGCATCCAGCCAGGGCATCGGCACAAAGCCGCGTTCCGTTGGCAGCAAGACCCCGTCGCGGTCCCCGGTTTCGAAGACCAGCGGGCTGTCGTCGATATCCTCGCCCCAGATGTCCAGGTTCAGCGCCGACATCGGAAAGCGCGTTCCGCCCTCGACAGCCTTTTCGGCATAGCGCGACGGGATGCGCTTGCCGCGCGCCACCCCGTTCAGGTCACAGGCAGCAACGCGGATGGTCCGCACTGCGGGGTTTTTGCGCAACCAGGTGGAAGGTGCGGACATGGAAAGCCTCTCGAGGTGATCGGGTCAAGGTCAGGGTAATTTGATCAAATTAGTAACGCCGCGCGCCTGTTCTGGCAAGCGACGTGAAAGCTCAGCGCAGGATGGTGGGCCTCAGCTTGATCCGGCGGCGCGCCTCTTGTGGAAGATGGCGATTGAGACGGCGGTTTACCACTCCGAAAAAGCCGATGACCGTCAGGGTCAGCAAGATGAAGAACCCGGCCAGGATCGGATAGGGCACAAAGGGGTTGAAGGTCTTGTCGGCAAAGTAGTTGGCGTAATACAGCGCGTCGCCCTTCTGCCGCCAGGCCGGAAAGCCGCTGAAATAGACCAGCGTGGTGGCATGGAACAAAAAGATCGCCTCGTTGGTATAAGCCGGCCAGGCCAGCCGCAGCATGGTCGGCCAGGTGATCTTGCGAAACTTGGCCCAGCCCGAAAAGCCATAGGCATCCGCCGCCTCCAGGTCGCCGCGCGGGATCGACTGCAAGGCGCCATAGAAAATCTCGCCGCTATAGGCGGCAGTGTTCAGGAACAGCACGATCAAGGCCCCCAGCCAGGCCGCGGTGAACACGTCAAAGATCGGCGACACCCCCTTGAGGCTGAGAAACAGGAAATAGGCAAAGAAGAACTGGATGAACAGCGGGCTGCCACGAAACACAAAGATGAACCATTCGCTCAGCTTGCGCAGCACCAACCGGTCCGACGCCTTGCCAAGCGCGGCCGCCGTGGCCAGGAAAAACCCCGATACCAGCGCCAGCAGGCCAAAATAGATGTTCCAGATCATCCCCGACCCGATCAGCGTGACCTGCTGACACAGGGTAAAATTCTCGCGCGGCAAAAGCCGCTCTCCGATCCCAATGGATCGCAGGCCATAATCGGCAATCGTCTCCCAGCAGCTCATTGCCCGGCTCCCGGTTTCTTTGTGCCGAAAATATCCCGGGGGGCGGCTCGCAGAGCCGGGGGGCAGAGCCCCCAGTGCGCCATCGCCATCATGCCGCCTTCCTCTGTGCTTCGCCGCCCAGCGTCGCCTGGCCGTGTGTCAGACGCTTCATGATGCGCTCCAGCACCAGCTCGGACACCCGCGTGAACCCCAGGTAGAACACCAGCAAGGCCAGGAAATACCACATCCGCCAGTCCGGGTGCGGATAGTCGGTGAACCGCGCGGTCTTGGCGCCGCCCAGCTCGCGCGCCCAATAGACGATATCCTCGACCCCCAGCAGGAACAAAAGCGGCGTCGCCTTGATCAGCACCATCCACAGGTTCGACAGCCCGGGCAGGGCATAGACCCACATCTGCGGCACCAGGATGCGCCAGAACGACTGGCGCGGGGTCATGCCATAGGCCTCGGCGGTTTCCATCTGGGCGCGCGGCACCGCGCGCATGGCGCCATACAGCACGTTGGCCGCAAAGGCGCCAAAGACGATGGCAAAGGTCAGGACCGCCAGGAAAAAGCCATAGGTTTCGTGCACCCATTGCGCGGCATTGCCCAGCGGCAGCTTTGCCTCGGCGCAGACCACGAAATCATTGCCCTGGCGGACCGGCTGGTCCCAGTCGGGGCATTTGACCTTGTGGCGCAGCCATTCAAAGCCCTGGTCCAGCGCAATCACGAAGAACAGGAAAAAGGCGATGTCCGGAACGCCGCGCACCAGCGCGATATAGCCGCGCCCCAGCCAGCGAAGCGGCGCGAAATGCGCCCGCGCCGCCGTGGCGCCGCCAAACCCGAACAACAGCGCGACAGGCGCCGTGATCGCCAGCAACAACAATACCGTTCCCACCGACCAGTAGATCGACAGGTGTTTTCCGGTCGTCAGATAGCACGACAGCCAGGACAGGCCGGACAGGGCAGCGGGATCGGTGCAAAAGTCGAACATGGCGCGAAAAAGCAGGGCGGGGTTTTACCCCGCCCCTCCCGTGGTTCAGAACTGGGCGCCCACTTCCCATTTGGCGATCAGGGCGTTCAGGCTGCCGTCATCCTTCATCGACTGGATGGCTGCGTCGAACTTGGCCTTCAGCTCGCCGTCGCTTTCGCGCAGGCCCAGGCCGATGCCACCACCGATCAGCACGTCTTCGCCGACAAAGGACAGGTCCGCCGCTTCGTCCGCGATCGGCGCCAGATAGGCCTTGTCCGCCAGGACTGCGTCCGCCTCGCCGTTGCGCACGGCGGCGACGGTTTCGTCGGGCGATGCGAATTCCACCAGCGTCGCGCCGGATTCGGCCACGTAAGAGGCCTGGATTGTGCTGGCCTGCGCCGCGATCACGCCGCCGGTCAGGTCCACGTCGGCCCCGTCCAGCGCCAGGTAGGCAGAGGGATCGGGCTGGGTGTAGTTCTGGGTAAAGTCGATGACCTCGTCACGCTCGGCGGTGATGCTCATGCCGGCGATGATGACGTCATAGTTGCCCGACACCAGGTTGGGGATGATCGAATCCCATTCGTTGGTGACCCACTCGCAGGTCAGCTCGGCGCGGGTGCACAGCTCATCGCCCAACTCGCGCTCGAAGCCGTCGACTTCGCCGGCATCGTTGATGAAGTTGTACGGAGGGTAGGCGCCCTCGGTGCCCAGGCGCACAACGGAATGGCTTTCGGCCAGCGCCGCGCCGGCGCTCAGGGCCAGAACGGCGGTTCCCAGGATCAGCTTGTTCATTGGTAGTCTCCCTAAAGTATCGTATCTTGCGCTTTGAACGGGCAAGTTTGATGCCCCAGCGTTAAGCGATTTGCGCGCGATTACAAGCGTTGCGTCGGGTCATATCGCCTGCAAACCGCGCATTTGATCAAACGTGCATCGTGGCGGACAGGAATCCGCGCAGCCGTTCCGATCGGGGTTGCCCGAACAGGGTGCCGGGGGGGCCTTCTTCCTCGATCAGGCCCTGGTGCAGGAACACCACGTGATCGCTGACATCGGCGGCCAGCTTCATGTCATGGGTGACGATCAGCATGGTGCGGCCTTCGTCGGCCAGCGCCTTGATGACGCGCACCACCTCTTGTTCCAGCTCGGGGTCCAGCGCGCTGGTGGGTTCGTCGAACAGCAGCGCCTCGGGCTCCATGCACAGGGCGCGGGCGATGGCGGCGCGCTGCTGCTGGCCGCCCGACAGCTGCGCCGGAAAGACATCGCATTTGTCGCCGATGCCGACCTTGTCCAGATAGCGCCGCGCCGCGTCCTCGACCTCGGCCCGGTCGCGGCCCAGGACCGTCACCGGCGCCTCCATGACGTTTTGCAAGATGGTCATGTGGGCCCACAGGTTGAATTGCTGAAAGACCATCGACAGGTTGGTTCGGATGCGCAGCACCTGCTTGCCATCGGCGGGGCGGCGGGAAAGGCCCTTGCCGTGCCATTTCACCGGCTCGCCCTTGAATTCGATCGCGCCCTGCTGGCTGTCTTCAAGCAGGTTGCAGCAGCGCAACAGCGTGGATTTCCCTGACCCTGAGGACCCGATCAGCGACACGACCTCGCCCTGGTGCGCCGTGATGTCGACCCCTTTGAGCACCTCAAGACTGCCATAGGCCTTGTGCAGGTTTCGGATTGCTATGACGGGGATGTCGGTCACGGGCCGCTGCCTTTTCGCTGTTGGCTGAATTGCGGCACAGGATGGCGCGAAAAGGCGGGCAATGGCAATCGGCAAATGCCCCTTTTTGACGGGGCGTCAGCCCGTCGCCAACAGATGCGCCGGGGTCGGCAGGTCCAGCATCAGGCGGGCCGGAAGTTGCACCAACCCGTTCAGGTTGATCTCCGCGCGGTGTTGGGCGGGCAAGGCGGCGATTGCATGGCTCAGGCCGGCGCGCACCGCGTCCACATCCTGCGCCGCGCCGCAGATATAGGGGGTCGCCGGGGTCGGCACCGTGCGGTCGATTTCCCGCAGGGTATCGGCGTGGTCGTCGTGGCGCTGGATCAGCCGCCAGCTGTGGGCGTCGATGCAGGCGATATCGGCCGCGCCATCGGCCACCATCGCGGCGGAAAACACTTGCCCGCCGCTTTCCCCGGTGATGTTCGGCGTGATCCCCATGGCCTGCGCGTGATCCCACAGCGCAAGATGGCCCGACTGGCTGTGATCCTGGTTGATCAAGGCCCGCGCCGACAGCAGCTGCGCCAGGCTGCGATCATCGTCGCGGCGCGCCACCAGGACCGAGTTGTAAAACCCCGCAGGACAGCCCGGCAGGTCGTAGTCGGGGTGCCCGACAACCTGCACCTTGCCGCTCAGCCGTAGCCGGTAGGGCAGGTTGCAGGTCTGGCCAAGGACCAGGTCGGGGTCTTCCCACCCCTCCCAGAGGCCGACCGTGCGGTTCAGCTGGTCCGGGCCGTATCCCAGATGCGCGCGCACCAGTGCCCAAAGCGCATCATTCGCGGCCCGGCATTCGGGCCGGTCGTACATCGGCAGTGCGGCAATCACGCCTTTTCCACCCTTTGACGGGCAAGGGCGCTGTCGCGGTCATTGATGCCCAAAAGGTTCGATACCAGCCGCAGCAGCGCGTCTTCTTCGGCCTCGCGCACGCCATCGGCCAGAACCACCTGCCACAGCGCTTCGATCACGCCAAGGCGGTCCTCGAAGGGCACGGCATCCTTGATGGCGCGGGTAAAGCGGACGGTGTCGGGGGCCTCGGCCTCGAGCGATTCGGCCTCGTTGCGCAGCTTGGTCGCCTCGAAGGGGGACAGGCCATAGCGGGCGCGCACGATGCGGTCGATGCGCGTCGCCTCGGTTTCGTCGTAAGAGCCATCGGCGCGCGCCACCCGGACCAGCAGGGCGGTCAGGGCAAGGCGGGCGTCGCTGTCATCCAATGGGACGGGTTGGGGCGCGGTCAGGCGCCTGATGAAATCACCGAACATGCAAGGTATCTAGGATCGCCTGTTGAGAATGGAAAGCGCTATGCGGGAAAACGTGATCAGGGGATGCTGGCGGCGGCGCGGGCGGCCTCGGAATCCTCGCGGTCGATGCCTAGGGTCTGTTCGACCAGTTCGACCAGCGCCTGTTCGCGTTCGTCATTCACACCGTCGGCCATGACCACCGCCCAAAGCGCCGCCACCTTTTCGCGGCGGTGTTCGTAATCCACCGCCTCGCGGATGCGCCGGGCCATGTCGGTGTCATCCTCGATGTGAAAAGCGAGCTTTTCGCAATCGGCCCGCATCTTGGCCGCCTCAAGCGGTTTGAGATTGTAGGCACGCGCCAAGATGTGGTCGATTTCCTCAACCTCTTCAAACAGATAGGCGCCATCGGCCATGGCAACCCGCACCAGCAGCGTTCCCAGCGCCAGTCGCGCATCCGGTTCCGGAAGCGGCTGTTTTTCCGGGGTCGGGTGGGTGAAGAAGTGTTTCAGTCGTTCCAGCATGCTGCTCTCTCCCTGCGCGGTCGGCCTGCGCGTTTTGATGCAGTGTGACGTGGCAATCCCTTGCGGGCAATAGCAACCCTAGAGCGCCGCAAAGCGTTTGGCGAGCGATTTGGCCGTCTCGTCCAGACCCCAGGGCGGGTTGATCACGAACATGCCCGACCCGACCATCCGGTGGCCGTCGCGTGCGGGGGGAAAATGGACCTCGCTGGTCAGCGCCTCGGGGTAGGCGGCCTGCAGGGCGCGGATCATCGGGCGGTGCTGGGGATCGGTCAGGATCGGATACCACAGCATGATGACGCCGACGTTCCATTTCCTTGTCAGATCGGCCAGGAACTTTGGCAGCCGGGCGTAGTCGTCCTTGATCTCCCAGCTGGGGTCGATCAGCATCAGGCCGCGGCGCGGCTCCGGCGGGCAAAGGCCCTGCGCCAGCTCAAATCCATCCTGTTGATAACGCTTGGTGTTTCGCGCCCATGCCGCCTTTTTCAAGGCGGCGTATTCCTGCGGGTGCAGTTCGGCCAGGTGCAGCCTGTCGGTGTCGCGCAGCAGTGCCTGCGCAATCAGCGGCGAGCCGGGATAGGCGGCATCCCCATGCGCCGCGCGCACCCTGGACAGCGCGCGCAGATAGGGGCTGTCCTTTGCAAACCAGTGCTGCACTTGGGAAATTCCCTGCGCCGCCTCGCCTGTCTTGAGCGCCTCGGCGCTGGTCAGATCGTAGAGGCCGCGCCCCGCGTGGGTTTCGATATAGGACAGCGGTTTGTCCTTGCGGGTCAGGTATTCCAGCGCCTCGGCCAGCAGGGCGTGTTTGTGAACATCGGCCAGATTCCCGGCGTGATAGGCGTGTTGATAGGACAGCATGAGGGCTGCTTACGGGGGGAGGGGGCGGCGCGCAAGGGGCGTGTTGGAACGGGCCTTTGGTACGAAACCCGCCCGGTTTGGTACGGATTGCAGGGCGGGGCGGGAAATGATCCGTGGTGGCGCGATTATTTCATCAACGGTTTGGCAGGATTGATGAAGACGCGAGGGGGTGGCGCATGGGATTGCTGTTCTGATACCGGGTGATCTTTGCCGGGGTCTGCCTGGGCGGTCGTTGTGATTGGAAACTAGGGCCAGTAGTCTTGGCCGACTTGGCGAAGCTCCCCAAATGGGAATTCTGTTGCCCGCAAATGATACACAGCCGTGCTTATGCCAAATATTTCGTATAACGCGAACGCAAGTTTTGCACATCCTGCATCCAAAGTCGCGAAACAGTTGGTTCCGGAGCACGTAACAATATGTTCAATGTCTCGCCATTGCGCGGCGCCACCTTGCAGACTTGAGTGTGCTCTCTCCTTTTGTATTCTCTTATCTTTTTGGAAACCTAACACGACCAAAATCATGCCAGCTACCCGGAGGCTTTCGTAACTCGCTATGCAGTGCGGTGGAAAGAACTGTGATAGTTCGGATTGGGCTACCGTATTGAGGCTTGATAAAATGCTCTTCACAATATTGGGTGGCCCAAAGTTGTTCAAATATAGAGGGCCAATCTTCTCAGCAGTCATTTCTTCGGCAGAGACAAGAAATCCAGCTTCTCGCCACTGCAATGGCATGTTGCGCGCTGCGTCTTCAGAAGGGCTCTGTTGCACAAATCGGCTGAACGCCGAGTTTCCCCTTTCCCCGGGCGGACTTATCCTACGACTTCCGTGACGGGCATGCCGAGCGCGGTGTAGCCGTTCAGGACGGCAATGCGGACCTGGAGTTCCGCGACCTGGCGGTCGAAGTCCCGCGCCATGAGCCGCTGGCCCAGCAACTTCATACAATGCATTTTTGTCTCGACGCGGCTTCGGCGGTGGTATCCGCTCCATCGTCGCCAGAGTGCGCGGCCCAGGTATTTCGCCGCGCGCAAGGCCTCGTTTCGCGCCACGGCTCCGGCGGTGATCGTCTTCCAGGGCTTCGCGTTTTTGCGGGGCGGGATGACGGCATGGGCGCCGCGATCTGCAATCGCATCGTGGCATTTGCGCGTGTCGTAGGCGCCATCAGCCGTGACGCTACCGATTTCCTGGTCCTGCGGGATTTGGTCGAGAAGGTCGGGTAGGATCGGCGCATCACCGATGTGGCTCCCGGTGATTTCGACGGCCCGAACCTCCAGCGTTTCCTCATCAATCCCCAAGTGGATCTTGCGCCAGACGCGGCGTTTAGGGCCGCCATGCTTGCGGGCGTGCCACTCGCCTTCGCCCTCGACCTTGATCCCGGTGCTGTCTATCAACAGGTGCAACGGCCCCTTGGAGCCGCGGTATGGGATGTTGACGGCCAAGGTCTTCTGGCGGCGAGATAGCGTGCTGAAGTCGGGCACCGTCCAGTTCAGACCGACCAGCTGCAGCAGGCTCTCGACGAACCCGGTCGTCTGCCGGAGCGCCATGCCGAACAGCACTTTCATCGAGAGGCACGTCTGTATGGCGGCGTCGCTATAGCTCTGCTGGCGGCCACGCCTGCCTGTCGGCACGGCATCCCAGATCATCTCAGGGTCGAACCAGATCGTCAGCGAGCCCCGGCGCTTGAGCGCTTCATTGTAGGCTGGCCAGTTTCTGGTCTTGTAGGTCGGGGGTATGGGTCTGCTCATGCATCCCAGCTACCACGCTGGATTCACGAGATGAATCCCTCACGCGATTTGTGCAACAGAGCCCTTCAGAAGCAAAAAAAAGCCGTTCTCTCAGGCCGTAAAGTCCGAATTCTTGCAAGTCAGTTTCAACCGGCTTCATCGTTTGCTCAACCGACCTTAGAAGGCTTTTTGACAAGTCCAGATCCGACTTTGTACCTGCGACCTTTCTAAATACATCGATTAAAAAATCTTCGGCGTACTTACCGCTTTCGCTCAAAGGTACCTCGTTCGCGTTCCAGCTATCTGGGCGGATGGCATTGGAATCAGTAGGCAGGCCGAGCACTACGGCTTCAACATCAATGAGGAGTTGTTCCTCACCTTCTGGTTTGCCGTTGCCGATTTCCGCAAAACATGTTGCCGAAGTGAAAACTTGAATTCTGTCGGACCCAAGCAATTGGGCCGATGGAGAATTGGGGTGTTTCCTAGCGTTGCTGATAAAGTTCGTGTCAATCGCTAAGCTGATAGGGGCAATATCATTCACACCAACCGCGACACCTCTTTCGCCGCCCGGACAAAGTCGCGGAACAGCGGGTGGGGGGCGAAGGGTTTTGATTTCAGTTCCGGGTGGAATTGCACGCCGATGAACCACGGGTGGTCGGGCCATTCGACGATTTCGGGCAGGGAGCCATCGGGCGACATGCCGGAGAAACGCATGCCGGCCTCTTCCAGCGCCTTGCGGTACTTGATGTCGACCTCGTAGCGGTGGCGGTGGCGTTCGTCGATGGCGCAGGTGCCATAGACCTCGGCCACCTTCGATCCGGGCGTGAGCACCGCGTCATAGCTGCCCAGGCGCATGGTGCCGCCCTTGGCGTCGGTGACCTTGCGCGACACTTTTTCGTTGCCCTGCACCCATTCCTTGAGGTGGTAAACCACGGGCTCGAAACGCTTTTCCCCGGCTTCGTGGTCGAATTCCTCGGACCCCGCCTTGGCCATGCCGGCGACGTTGCGGGCGGCTTCGATCACGGCCATCTGCATGCCAAGGCAGATGCCAAGGTAGGGGATCTTGTGTTCGCGGGCGTATTGCGCGGCCTTGATCTTGCCCTCAGTGCCGCGTTCGCCAAAGCCGCCGGGCACCAGGATGGCGTCGAATTTTTCAAGGTGGGGGGCCGGGTCCTCGCGTTCGAAAATCTCGGCGTCGACCCATTCGACGTTGACCTTGACGCGGTTGGCCATGCCGCCGTGGGTCAGGGCCTCGGCGATGGATTTGTAGGCGTCTTCAAGCTGGACATATTTGCCGACGATGGCGACGGTGACCTCGCCCTCGGGGTTGTGGACGCGGTCGCTGACGTCCTCCCATTTGTCGAGGTTGGGTTTGGGGGCGGGGGTGATGCCAAAGGCATCCAGAACCGCCTGATCCATGCCTTCGCGGTGATAGGCCAGCGGGGCGTCGTAGATCGTGGACAGGTCCTGCGCGGCGATCACGGCGTCGGGGCGCACGTTGCAGAACAGCGCCAGCTTTTCGCGTTCCTTTTCGGGGATCGGCCCTTCGGAGCGGCAGACAAGGATGTCAGGGGCCAGACCGATCGAGCGCAGCTCTTTGACGGAGTGCTGGGTCGGCTTGGTTTTCAGCTCTCCGCTGGCCTTGATGTAGGGCAGCAGCGTCAGGTGCATGAAGATGCACTGGCCGCGCGGCTTGTCCTGGGAAAACTGGCGGATCGCCTCGAAGAAGGGCAGGCCTTCGATATCGCCGACAGTGCCGCCGATCTCGCACAGCATGAAATCGACCTCGTCTTCGCCGATCTTGATGAAGTCCTTGATTTCATTGGTGACGTGGGGGATCACCTGGATCGTCTTGCCCAGGTAGTCGCCGCGCCGTTCCTTTTCCAGAACGTTGGTATAGATGCGGCCGGAACTGATGGAATCGGTCTGGCGCGCGGGCACGCCGGTAAAGCGTTCGTAATGGCCAAGGTCGAGGTCGGTTTCGGCGCCGTCATCGGTGACGAACACCTCGCCGTGTTCAAAGGGCGACATGGTGCCGGGATCGACGTTCAGATAGGGGTCCAGCTTGCGCAGGCGTACGGAAAAGCCGCGGGCCTGAAGCAGCGCGCCAAGGGCGGCCGAGGCAAGCCCCTTGCCAAGCGAAGAAACAACACCGCCGGTGATGAAGATAAAGCGTGCCATGTGCGGAGCCCCGTGAAACTGAGTGCAATTGGTGGTCACCCGCTGGCCCGAGGGACAGCAGCATCACGGGATTTGACCAATAGAGGATTCGGACGAGTTTGTCCAGCGGACCGCAAGATGCTGTTGCGGTCCGTGGGGAATGTTCAAGGTTTGGTGTGGCTTAGTCCGCGCGCGGGACCAGCGGGGCGTCGGTGTCGGCGCCCGAGGGCGGCGGCAGAAGGCCGTCGGTTTCCAGCGGCGCCGGGGCGTCGGTGGTTTCGGCCGCAGGGGCCGGGCCATCGCCGATCCGGTCAAGGATCGAAGCGCCCGAGGCATTGCGCGCCGAGATGATGGTCAGCGAAATCGAGGTGATGATGAAGGCGATCGCGAGGATCCAGGTCACCTTGCCCATGGCGGTTGCCGCGGAACGCTGGCTCATGGCGCCGCCACCGCCACCCATGCCAAGGCCGCCGCCTTCGGAGCGCTGAAGCAGCACAACCCCGATCAGGCCGAGGGACAGCAGAAGATGGACAATGAGGATGACGTTTTCCATGGGGCGCGGGCCTATCGTTCGGGTTTGCGGGTATGTAGGCGCAAAGCGTCGCCTGTGCAACCCGGCTTTCGCCCCTGACGCCGGGTTTGGCAGGCGCGCAAAAGCGCCCATGGTGAGCGGCGTTCAGGCGGGGCGTAGTCCGGTGTCAGTCTTCCACATCGTCCATGTCGACCTGACCCGACAGCTTGCGCCTAATGATCGACCACGACAGCCCGACGCCCAGCACCAGCGACAGGGCAAGGATGCCGACCCATGTCATCAGCTTGGGGTTGGACAGGTCGAACAGGCCAAGGTCGATCAGCACCCACAGGATCGCGCCGACCAGCGCCAGCACGAGGATCATGCCAAAACCGCCGATCGAACGCAGCGTGGCGCGCAGGTAGATGACATAGCCGACCAGCAAGATCAGCCCGAACAGCACCGCCAGCGGCAATTGCGCCTGCCAGTTGGTCATGGCCCAGCGGGTGAAATTATAGGGCGTCGGGTTGTAGGTGGCGGTCAAAAGGATCAGGGCGAACAGCCAGCGTAGCAGGAAACTCATGGAAACTCCGGTCTTGGGGTGCGCCCTGTTTAGCGCATCATGGCGCGCTGGCCAGCCCCCTGGCGCTGCATCAGGGCGCGGGTCAGGGTTTCGCCGCCGCGCTGCACGTCTTCGTGGTGCATCAGCGTAAAGCCAAGCGCCGCAAAGGGGCCTTGGGCGGCAAGGCTGGCGTGGGTGGTCAGGGCGGGCATTTTCTGGGCCTCGGCCTCTTGGATCAGCATGTTCAGCAACGCGCGGAAATGGCCGCGCCCGCGGGCCTGCGGCAAGATAAAGGCCAGATCGACATAACCATCGGCGCGCAGGCTGGCGAACCCCAGCGGGCCCGTCTTTGTTTCGGCCAGGGCGACGCGCTGCGCGGCAAGGCGGTTCTGCCAGTCCGGTCCAACAGGCGGTTGCAGCGCCCAGACGGCGCGTTGCGCTTGGGTATAGGGGCTGGGCTCGGCGTGAATAGCCTGGAACATCACTTGTCCAAGCGCGTCATAATCGCCCGAATTGGCCCAACGATACATTTTGCCCCTCATCTGCGCGACGCTTTGGTGATTTTGAGGTTTCACGCGCCTGTCCCCGGTTATATAGGGAGCCGGGTTTGAGGTCATCACCGAAAGGTTCGAGATATGGCAAATGTGGTCGTCGTGGGCGCCCAGTGGGGCGACGAAGGCAAAGGCAAGATCGTCGATTGGCTGTCCAGCCGCGCCGATGTGATCTGCCGCTTTCAGGGCGGGCACAATGCGGGCCATACCCTTGTGGTCGATGGCAAGGTCTACAAACTGCACGCGCTGCCCAGCGGCGTGGTGCGCCCCGGCAAGCTGTCGGTGATTGGCAACGGCGTGGTGCTGGACCCCTGGCACCTGCTGAAAGAGATCGAGACGATCCGCGCGCAGGGCGTTGAAATCACGCCCGAAACGCTGATGATCGCGGAAAACACGCCGCTGATCCTGCCGATCCACGGCGAATTGGACCGGGCGCGCGAAGAGGCCGCCAGCAAGGGCACCAAGATCGGCACCACCGGGCGCGGCATCGGCCCCGCCTACGAGGACAAGGTCGGCCGCCGCGCCGTGCGCGTTGCGGACCTGGCCGACGCGGCGACGCTGGAGGCGCGGGTGGACCGCGCGCTGATGCACCACGATCCGCTGCGCAAGGGTCTGGGCATCGAGGCGGTGGACCGCGATGCGCTGATTGCGCAGCTGCGCGAGATCGCTCCGAAAATCCTGGAATATGCCGGTCCGGTCTGGAAGGTGCTGAACGAAAAGCGCCGCGCCGGCAAGCGGATCCTGTTCGAAGGCGCGCAGGGCGCGCTGCTGGACATCGATTTTGGCACCTATCCTTTCGTGACCTCGTCCAACGTGATCGCGGGGCAGGCGGCGACCGGCACCGGCATCGGCCCGGGGGCGATCGATTTCGTGCTGGGCATCGTCAAGGCCTATACCACCCGCGTCGGTGAAGGGCCGTTCCCGTCCGAGCTGTTCGACGCGGATGGCGAGATGCTGGGCAAGCGCGGCCATGAATTCGGCACCACCACGGGGCGCAAGCGGCGCTGCGGCTGGTTCGACGCGGTGCTGGTGCGCCAGACCTGCGCGACCTCGGGCGTCAACGGCATTTCGCTGACCAAGCTGGACGTGCTGGACGGGTTCGAAACGCTGAAGATCTGCACCGGCTACGAGCTGGACGGCAAGGTTCTGGACTATCTGCCCTTTGCCGCCGATGAGCAGGCGCGCTGCAAGCCGATCTACGAAGAGATGGAAGGCTGGAGCGAGTCGACCGAAGGAGCGCGCAGCTGGGCCGACCTGCCGGGCGCCGCGATCAAATACGTGCGCCGGGTCGAAGAGTTGATCGGCTGCCCTGTCGCGCTATTGTCCACGTCACCCGAGCGGGATGACACGATCCTTGTGACGGACCCGTTCGAGGACTGACCGGAAAGGGGGCGCGGATGGCGCTGAGTTATAAAGCGAAAAAGCGCTGGTCGCTGATTGTGCTACTGATCGGACTGCCGGTTTACGTGGTGGTGGCGGTGACGCTGGCCGATTGGCTGCGCCGGGTGCTGGAAACGCCGCCGATGATCCTGGAACTGGTAGTGTTCGTGGTGCTGGGGTTCTTGTGGATGCTGCCGCTACGCTCGGTCTTTCTGGGTGTTGGCCAGCCGGACCCGGACGAAAAGGAGTGACGCCGTGCGGCGCTGTTTCCCCTGACGGGGAAAGGCGCCCCGCCCACCGTCCCATCTGGTTTGTACTGCAAACGGCGCCCCGAGACGGGCGCCGTTTGTCTTTGTGCCTCAGTCCGAGGGGCAGGCGTAGGGCCGCGTCTGGAAGGCGATCGGCCACATGAAATCGAGCGAGACATAGCCATCGCCAAGTGCTGTGGAAAAACCGTTGCAATCTTGCGTGGTCGTGCCGGTGCCGATGTAGTGGTCGGACAGGGTTCCCACCGGCACGGTGAAGGGAAAGAAGTTCCCGGTTTGCGGATTGATCGAGGCCGAGGCGTGACAGGTGTGGCACGAGGTGCTGTCGGTGATCCAGCCGCTGGGGTCGTCGTGGTCGGGGTAGCCCGCGAAATCCTCCATCATCGTGTGGCCCAGGATCACCGGCGTCTTGCCGTCGGCGTTCACGGTAAAGCGGATCTGAGTGCCGTTGGGCGAGTAGTTTTCATAGCCGATGCCCGCGATGCCGCCCTGTTCGAGCACGCGCGCCACCATGTCCGCCCCGATTGGCGCGTTCTGGTTCATGAAGGCGTCGCGGACATGGGCCACGCCCAGACCGTTGGTGAATTCATAGGTTGTCCAGAACCAGCTGGGGTCCTCGCTGAAAAACGGATCGGCCGGCAGCGGGCGCATCTTGGCCATGATGTGGATGCCCGCCCACCAGTAATCGCCCGAGGCAAAGCGGAACACCATCGCGCCCTCGGGGGCGGGGGTGCGGGCGTTGACCTTGACCCATTTGATCTTGGTCTCGATCGTGCCGATGGGCATGTCGACCTGTGCGCCGCTGCGCACATGGGCCAGCACCCCGGCATAGGTATTCAGGCCCTTGCCGGTGAGATAGTCATAGCTGATGGCGTTTCGGGTGACTTCCTCGCCGCCGGCGTTGGGCGCGCCCTCGGCCGTGGTGCTGGCGATCTTGCCGGCCAGTTCGTCCTTTGGGGTGATGAACTGCGGGTCGTCGCGCGGGGTCGGGGCATAGGTGAATGCGGGCGTTTCGGTAAAGGTTTCGGGATCGGTGGCCCAGGCCATCCAGACCGGGACCGTGCCGGTGTCGATGTCGACGCGTTTGCCTTCGGCGGCGATCTGCTGGTTGACGCGGGCGAACCAGAGCCAGGCGACAAGCTGGCGCTGTTGCAGGTCGTCGCCAAAGGCCATGTCGGCATAGGCGGCGGCAAACTCGGCGTCGCTCATGCTCAGCCAGTCGTCGTCGATGGATTGGGCAAGGGCAGGCAGCGACAAAAGCGCGGTAGAGATCAGCCCGAGGGCTGTCTGACGCAGGGGAAGGGCCATGACGAATATCCTTTGAATGAAACGCCCCAAAACGGGCAATTGCAATAAAAATACAACCAAAAGGATAGTCCGGCGGGCTTTGTGCTGTCAAAGGAAAAGCCCGCCCCGATGGATCGGGACGGGCCTTGTGGTCTGGTCCGGCGCGGCGCGGTTACCCGGCGGCGCGGTCCGGTTTGAAGCTGATCCGGTCCGAGGCGGTAAAGCGTCCGCCGCTGGTCTTCTCGATCTTGCCCTCGCGCAGCAGCTGTCCAAAGCTGCGCAACCGGTCCTCTCGGCTGGATTCGCGGTCTTCGGCCTGGCGCACCGTCGACATCAGCTGCGGCCTGGAGAATTGGTCGCGCCCTTCGACAAAGGACATGTAGGCGGCCGCTGCTTCGAGCAGGTCGGACAGCTCGGAGGCGCCGACGCTTTCGGCGTAGGCCGCGAAATCGCCGCCATCGACAGGCGCCTCGGGGGCTGCGACCTGGCGCGGGGTCGGCGCTTCGGCGTGGTCGCGGCCGACACGGCGCGGACGCACCGGCGTGACCGGCTGCGCCGGGGCGGCGGGCTGGTCCTCGACCCGCTGTTCGGCCACCAGCTTCAGCGGCGCGGGGCGCGCTGCCGGGGCTTCGGCCGGACGGTCCGTGCGCGGGGTGCCCGCCTGCGGACGGCGCGGACGCACCACGGCAGACAGGTCCTCGCGGTAGCTTTCCATCTCTTCTTCGGCCTGGGCGGATTTGCGGCCCAGCAGCTTGTCGGCCTTGGTCGCGGCGACAGCGGCACGCAGATGTGCGATGGCGCTGCGGCGGCGGTTGCCTTCCGGTTCTTCCAGCTCTTCGTTGGTCTGGTCGAGAATGCGCGAGGTGTCGTTGTCCTCGACCTTTTGTTCGGTCAGCATGGCGCGGGCCGGGCTGGACATCTTGACCGCCTTGCGCACCCCTTCGACGGCCGAGCGGATGTGATCCTCGGTCTTGTCGGTGACGGCATCCTGGCGGGCGGCGTCCTGATCGTCGTCAAGGTCCGAGGCATCGCCCCAACCGGCGCGCGGCTTGGCCACGGGGTTGTCCAGACGCAGCGGCGCGGCGGGGGCCTGTGCGGCGGCGGGGGTGTCATCCCAGTCGTCGTCATCATCCCAATCGTCGTCGTCATCGTCCCAGCCGGTGTCCATCGGGGCGGGCTTGGCCGGCTCGCTCAGGCGCTGGGGCGCCTTGGCTTCGGGGGCCTTGGCCACGATCTCTTCGTCGTCAAAGGCATAGTCCTCGTCGTCCTCGTCCTCATCGTCCCAGGCGGTCGGGGCCGGTTCGGCCTTGGCCGTCTGCGCGCGCGGGGCGGGGGTGTCCTGAACGTCGTCGTCAAAGCCCAGGTCGTCATCGTCCCAATCGTCATCGTCGAAATCGCCGGCAAGCTCGGCCTTTACGGCGGCCAGTTCGCGGGCCAGTTCGTCCTCTTCCTCGGCGCTCAGGCTGCTGCTTGCGGCACCGGGCACGGCGGGCACGGCGGCGCTGGCCTTGTCCTCTTCGTCGTCGATTTCCTCAAGCTGGCCTGCGGCCACGGCCTGTTCGAAGGCGGCGCGCTTGACCTTGATCACGCGGGCGCGCAGCGGGGCGGGGCGGGTTGCGGGCTGGGCCGGGGGCGGCGGCGGTGTCTGTTCGGCCAAGGGGGCGGTTGCCGCGTCCTCGCCGATGTCGTCCTCGTCCTCGTCGTCGAAGTCCCAGTTGTCCGCTTTGGCCGCGGTCTGCGCCGGAAGATCGTCTCCGGCGTCCTCGTCCCAGGCGGCAAAGGCGTTGTCGTCTTCGGCCTCGGAAGGGGCGGTCGCGGCGGCGACCAGATCGGTCAGGTCCGCGTCATCGTCTTCGTCGTCCTGCTGGTCGGCGAACAGACCGGCAACGGTGCTGTCGATATCGGCGGTTGCGGCGTCTTCCAGGTCGTCCTCGATGAAATCCAGGCTGTCGTCGCCGGTTTCGGTGCCCTGAAGCGATCCCAGGATGGCGTCAAGGCCGGTGTCGTCCTCGTCGTCAAGATCGTCCTCGAGGAAGGCGTCGCTGTCGTCCTGGGCGCTGGGCGCCTCGGCGACAACGGCGCGAATCCGGTCCAGCTTGGCCGCCACAGAGGCCGGGTCGGCCTGGCGCGGAGCAGGCGCGCCAAGGGCCGGTTCGACCGCCTGTGCACCCGTATCGGGCAGCAGGGCGTCCAGGCTGAAGTCGGCGCCGGCCTCGGGGGTATCCCCGGTCGTCAGCTCGGCGGCGCTGTCTGCGGCCATGTCGGCCAGCAGCGAAGGATCAAGCGCCAGCGCGCTGTCCGCCGTCGCATCCGGGGCCTGCGCGGGTGCAGAGACCGTGGCAGCGGTCGGGGCAGGCTGTTGGATGGGGGCGGATTGTGCGGCGTCGGCTGCGGCTTGCGCCTGGGCTTCGGCCTGCGCTTGCGCGGCGGCTTTTGCCTCGGCCTCGGCGGCGGCGGCCTCGATGGTATCGTCATCGGGCAGGGTGGCGGCGGCGCGTGCGGGGCCTGCGGACAGGGCGGCGGTCAGGGCACCGGACGATGCGGCACCGGCGGCGATCGCCGGACGCAGGGTCAGCTTGCCATCGCGGGATTCGGCCGCGATCTGCTGGCGCATCAATTCGCCCGCCAGTTCGGGATCGAACTGCGGTGGCTCGGCCCCGAAAAAGCGGTCCTCGCCGACGACGCCGCGGAAGAAATGGGTCGTCTCCTTGACGACGGCCAGCGGATCTTCGAAACCTTCCGCGGTGCAAGAGAATGTCCCATAAGAGACTGTCAGGATCTTGCTCGAACTCACCATTGTGCTGCTCACTTTCATTCGTTCTGCAACAGAGTGTTTACCACGCTGTCCAAGACCAAAGCTGACCGAATCTGTGCCCTGCAGGGTATCATTTCGTGACTTGATTGTGGTCTGTTTCCTAAATTGCCATTAATTCGCCATGGAAAACGAGATTGTTCACGCCTCCGGGCCCGTTCTACTGGTTGGCGGCGGCGAATGCACGGATAGCGTGCTGAAACGCGCCGCGGCGCAAGCGTCCCGGATCGTCGCGGCGGATGGCGGGGCCGTGCCCCTGCTGGCCGCGGGGGTGATTCCGGACGCAGTGATCGGCGACATGGATTCGCTGGACGCGGCGATGGCCGCGCGGATTCCGGCAGGGCGCATCCACCGGATTGGTGAACAGAACAGCACCGATTTTGATAAATGTCTTCGCAATATCCGCGCGCCGCTGGTGCTGGCGCATGGCTTTCTGGGCGGGCGGGTCGACCATCAGCTGGCGGCGATGACGGTGCTTTGTGCCCGTGCCGACCGGCGCTGTGTGCTGATCGGGCGCGAGGACGTGATCGTTCTGGCGCCGCCCGACCTGGCGCTGGACCTGCCGATCGGCAGCAGGCTGTCGCTGTATCCGATGGGGGCGGTCTCTGGCCGCTCCGAAGGGCTGCGCTGGCCGATCGACGGCATCGCGATGCGCCCGGATGGCCGGACCGGCACCTCGAACGAAGTGACAGGCGCGGTGCGGCTGCAGATGGATGCGCCGCGGATGCTGCTTATCCTGCCGGTGGCGCAGCTTGCGGCGCTGATGGCGGGGTTGGCGGCCGCGCCCGGTGGCTGGCCCGCTCGCGCATGACGACATAAAGCCCCGAGGCGATGGTGATGGCGATCCCCAGCGCCGCCAGCGGGCCGGGAAGATCGCTGAACAGCGCCCAGCCGATCAGTGTGGCCATGGGGATTTCTAGGTATTGCATCGGCGCCAGGGTCGAGGCGGGCGCATAACGCAGCGACCATGTCATCAGCAGGTGGGCCAACGTGCCCGCCGCGCCCATGGCGGCGATCAGCGTCCATCCGGTCGGGCTGGGCGGGGTCCAGGCCAGCGCCGGGGTGCCAGGCAGCAGCGCCATCGCGGGCACCAGGATGGCCAGGGCGATCAGGGCCGACACCGCCTGCATGCCGATCGGGTCGGTCTGCGCCGCGATGCGCCTTGTGACCAGCATGAAGGCGGCAAAGATGAAGGCGACGGCCAGCGGCAACAGGGCCGGCGCGCCGACGGTGTCAAAGGCGGGCTGGATGACCAGCAGGGTGCCGACAAAGCCCACAGCGCAGGCGGCAAGACGGCGCCAGCCGACCTCTTCACCGAGGATATAATGGCCCATCAGCAGAAGGATGAAAGGCATGACATAGGCAATGGCGATGGCCTCGGCCAGCGGCAGGTACAGCAGCGAGACAAAGACCGTGGCGATGCCCGCGATGTGGAGCAAGGTGCGCAGAGTGACCAGCAGCGCGATGGTGCGGTCCATCCGCATCGGGCGGCGGGTGGCGATGGCAAAGGGCACAAGGATCACGGCCTGAAAAGCAAAGCGCAGGGTCACCAACTGGCCCACGCCCATGTGCGGCCCCAGCAGCTTGGCCAGGGCGTCGGCCAGCGGCGCCAGGGCGCAAAAGCCCAGCATCAGGGCGATGCCGAAAAGGGGGCGGTCCTTGTCCATCGCGTCAGGCTAGGCCGGTGCCGCCCGCCGGACAAGCCTGCTGAGGCCGAGGGGCGCTCAGACCGGGGGTTTGGGCGCGCGGGCCTCGCGTTCCAGGCGGCGTTCGCGCTGGATGATATAAAGCCCCGAGCCGACGATGATGGCGATCCCGACCCAGGTCAGCGGCGTGGGGAAATCGGCAAAGGCCAGGTAGCCGATGACCGTCGCCCCGACGATTTCAAGGTATTGCAGCGGCGCGATGATCCCGGCGGGGGCAAGGCGCAGGGCCTTGGTCAGCATCAGGTGCGACAGGGTGGCGATCACGCCAAGGCCCAGCAGGGTCCAGACGGCCTTGCCCTGCGGCATGATGGGATCGAACAGGGCGTTTCCGGTGCCATTCATCAGCGCCAGCGGCGGCAGGATCATCAGGCTGGCGGCCAGGGCGGTGTGAGCCTGCAACACGATCGGGTTGAGCCGCTGGCTCATGGCGCGGGTCAACAACATGTAGATGGCAAACAGCATCGCGGTGCCCAGCGGCAAAAAGGCGACCGGCCCAAGATCGGAAAAGCTGGGCCGGATGACCAGAAGTGCCCCGCCAAATCCGACAGCCGAGGCGGCCACACGGCGCCAGCCGATCGGCTCGCCCAGAAAAACCGCCCCCAATAGGGTCAGAATGAACGGTTCGACAAAGAAGATCGCGATGGCGTCGGCGATGGGCATGTAGCGCAGCGCGGTAAAGAAACAGCCCGTGGCCGCCAAAAGCGCAAAGGCGCGGGCCGTGTGCAGCCCCAGATCGTTGCGCGACAGCATCAGCGGAAGGCCCATCAGCAGCGCAACGGGATAAAGCAGGACAACCTGGATGGAAAAGCGCGCGGCCAGAACCTGCGGGATCGGGACCTCGTGCGGGGTGGCCTTGGCCAGCGCGTCCATGCCCGGGGCAAGGATGCAAAAGGCCAGCATGAAGGCGATGCCAAGCGTGGTCTGGGTCTGCGGCTGGGTCATCGCTCGTGGTTTCCAAAAAGGGGGCTCGCTGTGCGGGCCGTGTCGCAATTGAGTATTTGTGCCAAGAAGAGTTTGAAATGGCTCATGGCTTCTTCTTGGTCCAAATACTCAGATTCCCGGGCTCGGGGCAAACGGGCCGGTTGGTTGTCCGGGGGCTAGGGCAGGATGGAAAGCCAGACCCAGGCGGTCAATACGGAAAGGGCGGTGGCAAAGAGCACGCTGGAGGCCGCGACGCGGCGGGCGCGGCCGTAGATGTTGGCAAAGACATAGGTGTTGATCCCCGGCGCCATGGCCGCCGTCAGCACCGCCGAGCGGAAGGCCTGGGTGGACAGGCCGGTCAGGCTGCCCAGCGTCCAGGTGATCGCCGGGTGCAGGATCAGAGAGATCGCGCAGATATAGGCGATCACGCGCCCGTCGCCTTGCGGTTTGTAGCGGCACAGCACGCCGCCCATGCCGAACAGCGCCGCCGGAAGCGCCGCGCGGATCATCATGTCAAGCGCGTCGGTCACCGTGCCGGGCAGGGTGATGTCGGTCACATTGGCCAGCGCGCCCAGCCCGATGCCGATCACCAGCGCGTTGCGGAACATCGCGCGCAGCACCTTGGCGGGCAACTGCCGGGCCGGGGCGCCCTTGGCCCGTACGATCTCCATCGCGGTGATGCCGATGCCGTAGCAAAAGGGCGAGTGCACGGCGACGATGACATAGTTCGCCTGCAGTGCGTCCACCCCATAGGCGCGTTCGGTGATGGCAAGGCCGATCATCACCGAGTTGGCGAAGAGGCAACAAAAGCCGATGGCGACGGCGTCCTCCCAGTCGCGGTCGAACAGCAGGCGGGCGCCCAGCAGGCCGGCGATGAAGCAGGTCAGCGAGCCGGTATAGAAAGACACCAGCAGCCAGGGGTTGAAGTCGGGACCAAGGTCAAGCGTCCAGATCGCGCGGAACAGCAGGCAGGGGATGGCGAAGCTTTGGGTAAAGCTCATCAGCCCGTCGACGGCGCTGTCCGAGAACCAGCCTTTCCAGACCGCGCCGTAGCCGGCGCCGATGACAAGGAAGACGGGAAGGATGACGTCAAGAAGTGCCTGCATGGGACCTGGCCTGTCGAGTTGGCGGCGAGCCTGCGTTTGTTGCGGCGCAGGGTTGGGGGCGGGGCGGAGGCGCCCCGGGGTCAGAGGGTCCGGCCGTGGAGGGCGGGGGAGCCTCCGGCGGGGATATTTACGGCACAAAGAAGCCCGGGCGCGGCGCGCCGCATCGGGCCCGGGGTGGCGTGATCAAAGCGCATGGCGCAGGATCATGCCGTCGTAGGCCGGGACAACGTGCTCGGGGGTTTCGTCGAGCACGGTCTGGTAGTCGAGGTCGATGTGCATGTTGGTCAGCACGGCGGTTTTCGGTTTCGCCCGCGCGATCCATTCCAGCGCCAGGTCAAGGTGGGCGTGGGTCGGGTGCGGGGTGCGGCGCAGGGCGTCGAGGATCCAGCAATCGAGGTCTTGCAGGTGGGTCCAGGCGGTTTCGGGAATGCTGGCGACATCGGGCAGGTAGGCCAGATCGCCGATGCGGAAACCCAAGGCCTCGATGCTGCCGTGGTTGACCTCGAAGGGGGTCAGGGAGATCGCACCGCCCGCGCCGTGGATGGAAAAGGGGCCGTCGATGGTGTGCAGGTTCAGGATTGGCGGGTAGGGCGAGCCCTGCGGCTGGGCGAAGGCGTAGCCAAAGCGCGAGAGCAGTTCGTTCTGCGTATCGCCATCGGCCCAGACGTTCAGGCGTTGGCGCGTGTTGAAGACGATCTGGCGCAGGTCGTCGAGCCCGTGCACGTGGTCGGCGTGGCTGTGGGTCCAGGCGACGCCGTCCAGCGTGCCGACCCCGGCGTCGATCAGCTGGGCACGCATGTCGGGGCCGGTGTCGATCAGCACGCGGGTCACGCCCTGCGCGGTTTCACGTTCGACCAGCAGCGAACAGCGGCGCCGGATGTTGCGCGGGTTGTCCGGGTCGCAATCCCCCCAGTGGCCGCCCAGGCGCGGCACGCCGCCGGAGGAGCCGCAGCCAAGGATGGTAAAGCGCAGTTCGGCGGTCATTCCGGGCTCCGGATTGCGGCCTTGGGGAAAAGGCGTTGGAAATTGGCCTCGGTCGCGGCGGCGAAATCCTCGTAGGACAGGCCAAAGAGTTCGGCCCCGACCTTGGCGGTGTTCACCACATAGGCCGGTTCGTTCCGTTTGCCACGGTTGGGCGGCGGGGCAAGATAGGGGCTGTCGGTTTCGACAAGGATGCGGTCCAGCGGCGCGGCGGCAAAGATGTCGCGCAGTTCCTGCGACTTGGGGAAGGCGGCGATGCCGGACATCGACAGGTAAAAGCCAAGGTCAAGCGCCGCGCGGGCGAGTTCGGCCGAGGAGGAGAAGCAGTGCATCACGCAGCTGTAGGGCTGGGCGCGGTAGCCTTCGGCCAGGATGCGGGCCATGTCATCGTCGGCGGCGCGGGCGTGGATGATCAGCGGCAGGCCGGTGTCCTGCGCGGCCTCGATATGGATGCGCAGGCTGTCCTTTTGGATCTGCGCGCTGTCGGCGGTGTAGTGATAGTCCAGCCCGGTTTCGCCGATGCCGACCATCTTGGGGTGGCGGGACTCGTCGATCAGATCGCGGGCCGAGATCAGCGGCTGGTCCGCCGCGCTCATCGGGTGGATGCCGTAGGCGTAGAACACCGGGTCGTTGGCCTCGGCGATGGCGCGCACGGCAGCAAGGTTTTTCGGCCTGGTGCAGATGGTGACCATGCGGTGCACGCCCGCGTCCAGCGCGCGCTGGATGACCTGCGGGCGTTCGTCGTCGAAATCGGGAAAATCGAGATGGCAGTGGCTGTCGGTGATCTGGGTCATGTGGCGTCCTTTGATCCCTTGGGAGGTATCGGGGGGCGCGGGGCGGGTCAAGTCAGGGCGGCCCTTGCGCCGGGTGGGCCGGGTTCAGCGCGGTTTGAAGGTCAGCGGGATGGCAAAGTGATAACTGCTGTCGGTCAGGACCTTGGGGGCGCGCGGAAAGCGGGCGCGCCTTGCGGTGTCCAGCGCGGCCTTGTCGAGCGCCGCGCTGCCCGACGAGCGGGTGATTTTGGCGGCGCGCAGGCTGCCCCCCGGTGAAATCGAAAGCTGGAGCCTGACGACGCCCTGATCGGCGGTGCCGCGCGGATAGCGATGGGCGCGTTCAAGGGCGCGGCGCACCTGGGCCTGCCATTTGGCCTGGGCATCGCGCAGGGCCGATTTGCCCGGCCCGGCGGCGGCTTTGGGTTTGGGCGCGGGCGGCGCGGCGGTTTCCCCGCCACCGCTGCCCGAGGCCCGCCGCGCGGGGCTGGGCGTCGAGGGTTTCGGTTTGGCCTGGGCCTTGGGCTTTGCGCTGGCCTGGGCGGCCGGTTTGCTGGCCGGGCGGGGCCTAGGCGGGATCATCAGGGTGTCAGGGCGCGGCGCGGGGCGGCGCGAGGTGGCCACCGCCATGGGCGAGGCGGCGCTGACCGTGTCGATCTGCGGCAGGGCTTCGGTGCGGGCCGGGGCCTGCGGCGGTTGCGGCATGGCCGGGGCCTGAGGCGCCGCGGGGCGCGCGGCCAGGGTGACAGTGCTGTCCGGGCTTTGAAGGGCTTTCGGCGCAATCGGGGCGTCATCGTGCAGGCCGGGCGGCGCGGGCAGGCGCGTGTCAAAGACCGGGGGCTGATCCGCCGCGCCCGGGGCGGCCATCCGGGGGGGCAAGGCGGCGGGCCGGGGGGGCTGCGCTTCGGGCGCGGGGGCGGTGAGGGTGGCGGTTTGGTCGGCCGGGGCGGTCAGGTCCGGGGCCTGGGCTGTGTCGGGCGCGGCCTCCCACCGGGCCACGAGGTCGGACAGGTGTTCGGGGGCGGCCTGCATGCTGAAGGCGGCCTGCCCGCCCGCGCCGCCCTGTGCGCCGCCGGGCAGGCCCGTCAGGGCAAGCGCGGCCACGTGCAGGCCGCCGGCAAGGGTCAGGAAGGTCAGGCCCTGAAGCAGTTTCATGGCGCGGCCTCGAGCGTGACGAGGGTGATGTCGGTCGCGCCAAGCGCCGCAAGGTCGCGTAGCAACGTGGCAAGGGTTTCGCCGCTGGCGCGCTGGTCGGCGTGCAGGCGGATGGGGCCGGCGGTATGGGCGGCGGTCAGCGCCTCGGGGCCGCGGGCGGGGCCAAAGGCGATGTCACCTGTTTGCGACAGGAACAGCGGCTGGCCCGGCGCTGGGTCATCGCCGCTGCTGGCGCTGGGCAGCTCTAGCGGAAAGGGATCGGGCGGGGTGATCTGCGCGGTCATCAGAAAGAAGATGAGCAGCAGGAAGACCACGTTGATCATCGGCACGATGGGTTCGGACCGGGTGGCGCGCGGGGTGGTGGGGCGCAGGAAGGGGCGACGGCGCATCGGGCTATTCCACCACGGCGAGGTTGGTCATGCCGGCGGCGCGCAGGGCGGTCAGCGTGTCGACAAGGCGCTGGACATCGGCGCCGTCCCGGCTGCGCAGGATGATGGTGTCGGTGGGGTCTTTCATCAGCGGGGCAAGGGCAGCGGGCAGGTCGGTCACGGGTTGGCCGTTCAGCAGGGTCTGGTCGGGGCGCAGGGTGATCAGGCGCGGCGGGCCTTGCCATGCCTCGCCGCCACTGCCTGCCAGATGCAAAGGCTGCGCCAGCGGCGCGCCGAACCGGGCGGCCAGCATGAAGAAGACCAGCAGCAAGAAGACGACGTCGATCATCGGCGTGAGCGAGGGGCGGCGTCGCTGGGGTCTGGTTGGCAGGTCGAGCATGGTTGGCGGGTCTTGGTGTTTGGGGCGGCCGGGGGAGCCTCCGGCGGGGATATTTGGGGCAATTGGAAGCGGGGTGGCGGGGTCAGGCGGCGCGGGTGTTTTCGGCGGGCAGGGGCAGGGTGAAAAGCCGGGTGGCGAGGTCTTCGAGATCGTGGGCGAGGCTGTCCGAGAGGCTGTCGAACCACGACAGGCCGATCGAGGCGGGAATGGCGACGCCCATGCCGGCGGCGGTGGTCAGGAGCGCCTCCCAGATGCCGCCGGCGAGGGCGGCGGGATCGGCGCGGTTGCCGGTTTCCTGCAGCGCCTGAAAGGCGTCGATCATGCCCAGCACGGTGCCCAGAAGGCCGATCAGCGGGGCGATGGTGACGACCAGATCAAGCGCGCGCAGACCGGTGCGGGTTTCCTGCAAGGCGGCGCGGGCGTGGCGGGCGGCCTCGTCCCTGGCGTCGAGGTCGGGCAGGGTCAGGCGGGCCTGCATGGCGGCGTGCAGGGTGCGGGCGCGCAGGCCGGGGCGGTTTGCCAGCAGCGATGTGGCGCTGCCAGTGTCGCCTTTGGCCCAGAGGCTCAGCGCCTCTTCGGCGCGCGAGCGGCGCCAGAGGCCGAGGCGCCAGAGCGTCCAGAGTTTCCACAGGATCAGGGCAAGGGTCAGGACCGACAGCGCGGCGATGGCCCAGAGGGCCGGGCCGCCACGGTTCAGGAACTCGGTGATCTGGGTCAGCATGGTGGCTCCTTCTTTTTCGGGACCTCGGCGATGATCCGGGCGATGGCGTCCAGCCCTGCGGTCAGGGCGGCGGGGCCGGGGGCAAGGATCAGCGGGGACTTTATCTCGTGAATCTGGCCGGTTTGCACGGCGGGAATGGCGTCCCAGCCGGGGCGGGCGGCGATCCGCGCAGGGCTGACCTTTTTCCCGCACCACGAGGCGAGGATGATGTCGGGCCGGGCGTCGATGACCTGCCCGGGGGTGACGATGCGATCGCTGGCTTTGGGTTTGGTCGCGAGGTCGGCAAAGATGTCCTGCCCGCCCGCGATGGCGATCAGTTCGGAGGCCCAGCCGATGCCCGAGATCAGCGGATCATCCCATTCCTCGAACCAGACGCGCGGCGGCGTGGCGGGGGCGGCGGCGCGCAGCCCTGCCTTGCGGGTGTTGAATTCCGTGATCATCTGCTGTGCGCGATCACTGGCTTCGGTCAGGCGGCCAAGGGTGTCGATCATCCGCAGGATGCCCGCGACGTCGCGCTGGTTGAAGGCGAGCACCTCGACGCCGGCGCGGATCAGGTCGGCGGCGATCTCGGCCTGCAGGTCCGAAAAGGTCAGGACCAGATCGGGGTTCAGGGCCAGGATCTTGCCGGTGTCGGCCGAGGTGAAGGCGCCGACGCGGGGCTTTTCGCGGCGCACGCGCGGGGGGCGGACGGCATAGCCGGTGACGCCCGCGATGCGGTGCTCTTGCCCCAGCAGGTAGAGGGTTTCGACCGTTTCGGCGGTCAGGCAGACGATGCGCTGCGGGCCGGTCATGGCAGACGCTCGAGCGGTTGCAGCAGCGGGCCTTCGGGGGTGTCGTGGATGCGCGCGCGCAGGTGGAAGGTTTGGGCGAGGTGGTCCGGCGTCAGGACCTGGGCGGGCGGGCCGTCGGCCCTGATCCGGCCGCGGTCGAGCAGGATCAGCCGGGTGCAATAGCGCGCGGCCAGCGACAGGTCGTGCAGTGACAGCAGCACGCCGCGCCCTTCGGCGGCGAGGCTATGCAGGACTTCGAGCGTGGCCAGTTGTGCGGCGGGATCGAGGCCCGCGATGGGTTCGTCAGCCATCAGCAGGGGCGTGTCCTGCGCCAGCGCGCGGGCGATCAGGACGCGGGCCTGTTCGCCCCCCGAAAGCGCGGTCGCGGGGCGGCTGCGAAAACTGTCAAGGCCCATGCGGGTCAGGGCACGGTCGATGGCGGCGCTGTCCTGCGCGGTGGCCTGGCGGCCGTGTGGCAGACGGCCGAGGGCGACGAGGGATTGCACGGTGATGGGCCAGGCGATCCTGCGGTCCTGCGGGATCCAGGCGGCCTGCCTCGCGCGTTGGTTGGCGGGAAGAGCAGCAAGAGAGGAGGCGCCCTGATGCGCCAGCAGGCCGAGCGCGGCGCGCATCAGGGTCGTCTTGCCCGCGCCATTGGGGCCGATCAGGCCGACACATTCGCCCGCCTGAAGGGTCAGCGAGACGTCGTCGATCACCGGGCATTCGCCGCGTCTGACGGTCAGGTTCCGCAGGCTCAGCAGGGTCATCCCATTTCCCTTCTGGTCTTGTAGATCAGGTGCAGGAACAGCGGCGCGCCGACCAGCGCCATGAGCACGCCGAGTTTCAGGTCGCGGTCCGGCAGGATCAGCCGGGTGGCGATGTCGGCGGCCAGCACCATGGCCGCGCCGCCAAGCGCCGAGGCAGGCAGCAGTTTCGACGGGTGATGGCCAGTCAAAGGGCGCAGAAGGTGCGGCACCACAAGGCCGACAAATCCCACGGCCCCGGCAACGGCGGTGGCGGCGCCCACGGCGGCAGCGGTGCCGATCAGAAGGCGCATGCGCAGCGAGGCCAGCGACAGGCCCATGGATTGCGCGGCGTCCTCGCCCAGGGTCAGCGCGTCAAGGCCGCGGCGCAGGGTCATCAGCAGGGCAAGCCCGGCCAGGATCAGCGGCGCGGCAAGGATGACATGGGCCATGGAGCGGTCAGCGACCGAGCCCATCATCCAGAAGATGATCTCGGACGCGGCATAGGGGTTTGGCGACAGGTTCAGCGTCAGCGAGGTCAGCGCGCCCGCAAGCGCCGAGATGGCGATGCCCGCAAGGATAAGGGTCAGCGAAGTGCCGCGCGGTCCGGCCAGCAGCACGATCAGGGTGACGGCGGCAAAGGCAAAGGTGAGCGCGGCAAGCGGCAGCGCGAGGGCAAAGGCAGCGGCCAGCCCGGTTTGCAGGGCGATCACCGCGCCAAGGGCGGCAGAGGCGGAGACGCCGATCAGCCCCGGTTCGGCCAGCGGGTTGCGCAGGTAACCTTGCATCGCCGCGCCGGACAGGCCAAGCGCGGCGCCGACAAGCAGCGCCAGCAGGGCGCGCGGCAGGCGGATTTCCTGCATCACCATCTGGTAAAGAGGATCGCCCCGGCCTGCGAGGCCCTTGAGGGCGGTGGCCATGGGGATCGGGCTGTAGCCGATCAGCAGGGAAGCAAGGAAGAGGGCGGCGGTGAGTGCCGCGAGGCTGAGCAGGAGCTTCATCGGCGGCCCCCCCATGGGGTTTGCGCCGCGCGGGGCGCGTCGCCGTGGGTTGGGGGCTCTGCCCCCGCCGCTGACGCGGCCCCCCCGGGATATTTGGGGCAATTGGAAGCGGGGAAGCGGGTCATTGCGCCGCGCTCCAGTCCTGGCGCAGGGCGATCATCTGGGCGATGGCGTCCAGCAGGTGCGGGGTTTCGCAGACCCAGGATGCGCCGTCTTCGATCAGGCGGAGTTTGCCGCTGGCGGTCAGCACCGGGTGGGTGAGCAGTTCGGTGGCGCGGGCGTGGCCGCCGTAGGGGCGGCCGATCAGGATCAGGTCGGGGTTGGTGAGGACGAGGTCCTCGAGCGGGAGGGCGCCGCCGAAGGCCAGGCCTTTTTCGGCGGCGATATTGGTCATGCCGGCGGCGTCGAGGATATCGCCGGGCAGGGTGTCGCGGCCAGCGGTGCTGCCCAGTTCATAATAAAGCGCGACGCGCGGGGACGGGCCGGGCGTGGCCCTGAGCCGGGTCAGGCGCTGGTCGAACTGGTCGAGGATGGTTTGCGCCCGCGTTTCCTGCCCCAGCAGGGCGCCCATGCGGGTGATGTTGGCGCGGGCTTCGTCCAGGGTATTTACCGGCGCGAAGATTTCGACGCGCAGGCCGAGGCGGGTCAGCATGTCGACCGTGGCGCGGGTGGTCCAGGTTCCGGCAAGCACCAGGTCAGGCTGGGCCAGCACGACGCTTTCGGCGCTGCCGTCGTTGGCGGGAAAGCCGCGGGCCTGATCGGCCATGGCGGAACTGCGCGGATCGGAGGCCAGCGCCGACAGCGAGGCGATCTGGCCGGGGTCGGCCAGCATCAGCGCCAGTTGGTCGGTGCACAGGTTGAGAGAGACGACACGCCGGGGCGACTGGGCCCCGGCGTGGGTGGTCACGGCGCAGATCAGCGCCGCGACGCAGGCCATGAGCCTAGAAGGACGCATTGATCCCGAACTTGATCGCGCGGGGCGAGGTGCCGTAGCCGGGCACCAGTTCATAGTCTTCGTCCAGCAGGTTGTGCACCGCGACATAGGCGCGGGTCGTGTCGGTGATGTCATAGCCGACCTTCAGATCGACCACGGTGTAGGGGTCCATGTCCACCAGCGCAAAGGCGGCGGTGTTGTCCTGCGGGCGGTCGGTGACGTGGCGCGCCACCAGCCCCATGTCCAGCCGGTCGGTCAGCTGGGCGTCAAGGCCAAGCGTGAATTCACGCCCCGGCACCCGGGCCAGGCGGCCGCCGCTGCCATCGTCGGTGGTCATGAAGGTGGCATTGCCAAAGACATCAAGGCGTTCGCCCAGAGGGGCGTCAAAGCTGAACTCGAGCCCTTCGCGGCGGGTGGTGCCGTTGGCATTGGTCAGCGTGCCGATGAACAGCGGCGCGGTGCCGGCCTGGTAGACGACCAGGTTGTCGACATCGAGGCGGAACAGCGTCGCGCTGACGCTGGCGCCATTGCCGAAACGGTGGTCGACGCCCAGCTCGTACGAGCGGCTGCGCTCGGGGTCGAGGGCGGGGTTGCCGACAAAGAACACGTAGTCGCCGTAGAGCTCGTCGATCGAGGGCGGGCGATAGCCGGTGGCCACGGCGCCGCGCAGCGTGGTGCTTTGCGTCGGGCGCCAGGCAAAGGCCAGGCGTCCGGTGGTTTCGCCGCCAAATTCGGAATGGTCGTCGTGGCGCAGGGTTGCGGTCACGTCCAGCTGGTCGCTGGGCGACCAGAGCGCTTCGGCGAAGAGGCCCTTGGTGGTGATATCGGCATCGCCGCCGGGCAGCGAGGTGGCCTCGACCTCTTCGCGCTGGATGTTCAGGCCAAAGCTGAGCCGCCAGTCCGAGGTGACCTGCGACGTCGTCTTGTAGCTGAAGGCCAGACGGCGCGCGTCAAAGGACGACGAGAAGGGCGTGCCATCGGGGCTGCCCACGGTCGGGCTGCTCAGGTCGCGGTCAATGGTATAGACCGAAACATCGGCGACATGGTCCCAGGCGCCGGTGGTGAATTCGGCAAAGGCGCGCAGGCCGCGGGCGCGGCGTTCGCTGATCTCGTCGGCGGTGCCGTCCGTATAGGCATAGACGTCGTCGCCAAAGTTGAAGGTGGGAAAGCCGTTGTTGTCCTGATCGTCGCTGTAGAATTCGTCGAACTCGGTCTCGCCTTCTTCGGCAAAGCCGTTCAGGCCGACGGTCAGATCGCTGTTCACCTCGTAGCGGGCGCCGAAGGTCAGCCGGTCACGGCGAAAGCCGTCGGCTTCGTCGTTCTTGTCGCCGGGGGCGGCGGTGCTGAGGTTCAGGTCGTTTTCGCTGGCGGCCGAGAACCCGTCCGAGCGGTCGCGCGACAGGCCCAGCGACAGGGTCAGCGGGCCGTGGCGCTGGGTGATGCGCGCCGAGGTGGAGACCGACCCAAAGCTGCCAAAGGACAGCCCGAGGTTGCCGCTGGTGCCTTCGGGGGCGTTGGCGGGCAGGGTGGAAATGTCGATCACGCCGGCAACCGCGCTGCCGCCGTACAGCGCCGACTGCGATCCGCGCAGGACCTCGACCCGTTCGACGTTGCCAAAGCCAAAGCCGCCGAAATCGTCATAATAGACGTTGGTGCCCGACGGGTCGGTGACCAGGATGCCATCGATATAGACGGGGATATAGCGCGAGCGGGCGCCGCGGATGGTCAGGTTCGCGGTCGACCCCTGCGGGCCGGTCTGTGAAAACGACACGCCGGGCAGGCGGTTCAGGCGGTCGGCCAGCAGGGCGTCGGCGCCATCGTTCAGGTCTTCGGCCTCGAGGACGGAAACGCTGGTGCCGCTGCGCTCGACTTCGATCGGGGCGGCAGTGGCGGTGACGGTCAGACCTTCGAGTTCGATGATTTCCTGCGCAGAGGCGGCAGAAGCAAGGGCAAGCACAGAGGCAGTCAGCCAGAAACGGTGCATCAGGGCGATCCTTTCCAGATCATCCCGCCCGGAGTGGGGCGGGCCATGAGGGTATGTTCTTGGAAAAGCCTGTGATGGGGCCTCCGCGAACGGTGAATGAAATGCCACCACGCCGGAGAACCGTACCCGCAGACGCGCCCCGCGCCCCGGATGGGTGATCACCTTGGCAGGTCTCCTGACTGGCGGGTCATCGCGTCTGCCGGGCCTTCCCGGGGTTTTCCCCAGTGGCTGTGCCGGCTACGCTCGTCGCTTACAGTTGCGGGGGCAGTCGCGGATTTTCACCGCGTTCCCTATTAACCGGAAATCTTCCGGACCGAGGCAGCCCCGTGCTAGCCGCGCCCCGCAGGAAAGGCAACCGGGCAAAGCGACACCTTTGGGTATTGTCGCGACCTTGCAACGCTGTCGCGTGCGCGGGGGGCGGGCCTTCGGTAATGAATTTTTAACCAAAGATTGATTGAAAGCGAGGATGCTCCCGCCAGGCTTGAAGGTGTGGGGTTTGTGCGGGACAGGCGGGGCAAGCCCGCGGGTTTCCCCGGCGCTTCCATTCTGGAAAGGGGCGGCGCCGGCCCTTATCGCAGGATGATAGTGCATGGGTTTCGATCGAATGCCGCAATTGACCACGATTGTTGCCGCAACCTCGCGGCGCCATCAGGGCGGGCGGCTGGCGTCTGGGTGGTGGATCATCCCCGGCATGGTGCTGGGTCTGGTGGTCTGGTGGCAGATCATTCGCGGCCTTTTGTGGCTGTTTGGCGCCTGACGCCGCGCGCCGTCGTCCTTTCCACCTGATTTCACACTTTTGATCGCCGCTGTCGCCGTCCCATGGGAAACCATGGGACAGGGGCATGGGAAATCGTGGGACGCGGTCTGGGAAAACATGGATCAGACCTGAAGGCACCGCGCGCAGACGAATCAAATCCTTAATTTTTGGGGTGATTCTGGCCCTGTTCTGGGGTAAATGCAGGTTTGGCGGCCTCTCACCCGTCCTGTTTTCGCCCTGTTTTAGAGAAATCCGGGAATTCATGGGAAAAAACTTGGGCCCCCGCGCTGGCCTATATCTTGTGTTTGAATTTGGGATTTCCACCACTTCTGCCCGAAAAATGCCCAAATTCACCGCAATATGTTGTTTTTCAGGGTGGGTCAGAACAACATCCGGTGCCGTTCGCCCATAAAAACAGTTGATCCCCATGAATTCCCATGGCATCCCTAGTTCACACGATGGGAAACGGACAGGGGCAGCAAGACCCCGCACCGAACTACCAAAAACAAAAAAAGAGCAGGTTTCATACAGGCACCGCTTTCCATCGTGAAAACAAGGATCCGGCGCGCGGGCGAGCAGACATCCCCCCAGGTGGCGCGCGCAGTCGGAGATACCCGCATCGCGGGTCAGCGGCGGGTTGATCAGTGGCAGCAGATCAACCCGCCGTTTTACGTTTTTGGGGCAATGTTTACGAGGGACGACCAGGACAGTGGGCCGCAGGCTTAAATTCAGAGGTGAAAGCCATCACAAGGTTGATGGCAAGGGGCGGGTGTCTATCCCGGCCTCTTTTCGCCGTGTTCTGGAGGCGGGCGACCCCAACTGGACCGACGGGCTGAGCCCCGAACTGGTCATCGTCTACGGCGACCACCGCCGCAAGTACCTTGAAGTTTACACCATGGAAGCCATCGAAGAGGTCGACGACAAGATCGCCGCCCTGCCGCGTGGCTCGGTCGAACGGCGGATGCTGGAACGGCTGTTCAACGGTCAGTCGATGCCGACGACGGTGGATGACACCGGCCGCATCGTCCTGCCCGCCAAGCTGCGCCAGAAGATCGACATCGAGGGCGAAGCCTTTTTCATCGCCTCGGGCGATACCTTCCAGGTCTGGAAGCCGGAAACCTACGAGCAGGAAGAACTGGCCAAGACCGAAGAATGGCTGGACGAACTGCCCGATGATTTCGACCCGCTGGTCCTTCTTGACAAGAAGCTGGGCGAATAGGCCGATGCCCGGGGACGCACCACATATTCCCGTTCTGCTGAGGCCGCTGCTGGAGGCGGTTGCCCCGGTACATGGCCTGTGGATCGACGGCACGCTGGGGGCGGGGGGCTATACCCGCGGCCTTCTGGATGCGGGCGCCGAGCGGGTGATCGGCATAGACCGCGACCCCACCGCGCATGATCTGGCGCTGGACTGGATCGGCCCCTACGCGGACCGCATCACCCTGGTCGAGGGCAATTTCGCCGACATGGACCGCTGCGCCAGCGATGTTGACGGCGTGGTGCTGGATCTGGGCGTGTCCTCGATGCAGCTGGACCAGGCTGAGCGCGGCTTTTCCTTCATGAAGGACGGGCCGCTGGACATGCGCATGGGGCAAAGCGGCGCCTCGGCCGCCGATCTGGTCAATACCCTGAGCGAAGAGGAACTGGCCGACATTCTGTATCACTACGGCGAGGAACGGCAATCGCGCCGCATCGCCCGGCGCATCGTGCTGGCGCGCGGCGACAAGCCGTTCGAGACGACGCTGGAGCTGGCCGAACTGATCGAAAACACCATCGGTCGCAGCAAGCCGGGGCAATCCCATTCCGCCACCCGCAGCTTTCAGGCGCTGCGCATCGCGGTGAACGAGGAATACCAGGCGCTGTGGCAGGGCCTGCTGGCCGCCGAGCGCGTGTTGAAACCGGGCGGCCACCTGGCGGTCGTGACCTTCCATTCCGTCGAAGACCGCATGGTCAAACGCTTTTTCCAGGCCCACGGCGAGGCCAAGCGCCACGTCAACCGCTATGGCAGCGACAGCCACGAGGCAAGCGCACCCTTTGACGTGCTGACCCGCAAGGCCATCGGCCCGGACAAGGACGAACTGGCGCAGAACCCGCGCGCGCGGTCGGCCAAGCTGCGCGTCGGGCGGCGCACCAGCGTTCCGGCGCAGGATCTTGCCGCGACTGAAATCGCCATGCCGGACCACCAAAGGAGACGTTGACCCATGCGCACCTTGCTGTTTCTGCTGACCGCGATGGCCGTCATCGGCTCGGGCTTTTGGGCCTATCACGAAAACTATGCCACGCAGGCCGAACAGGACCGCGCGCAAAACCTGCGCAACGACATTGGCGCGGCGCGCGAACGGCTGGCGATTCTGCGGGCGGAATGGGCCTATCTGAACCGTCCCGACCGGCTGCGCGACCTGGCCGAGCTGAACTTTGACCGCCTTGGCCTGTTGCCGCTGCGCCCCGACCAGTTCGGGCGCGTCGATCAGGTGGCCTTTCCGATGCCCGAGCAGATCGACATTTCCCAGCCCATCGACGTGACCAGCGCCGGAGCCGACGAATGATCCGCACCCCCCTGCGCCCGCTGGCGCGCATTCTTGAAGCCCGCCAAAAGGGCGAAAACCCCGACGCCATCGAACGCGAGAACCTGCGCATCCGTCACGAACAGATGCGCGACAAAAGCCGGGTGCGCGCCGAAGGGCGCCTTCTGGTCATGGGGGTCGCGTTCTTTTGCGCCTTTGTGGTGATCGGTGCGCGCATGGGCACCCTAGCCGCGACCGAACCGACCGAACCGCGCGCCCATACCTCGGGCAATTCGATCATCGCCAGCCGCGCCGACATCGTCGATCGCAAGGGCCGGATGCTGGCGACGAACATGTCGACGCACAGCCTGTATGCCCACCCGCACCAGATGATCGAGCCCGAGCGCGCCGCCGCCGAGCTGGCGCGCATCTTTCCCGATCTCGATCAGCAGGACCTGCTGAAGGATTTCACCGGCGGCAAGCGCAAGTTCCTGTGGGTCAAAAAGAAAATCAGCCCCGAACAGATGCAGGCCGTGCATGACATCGGCGAGCCGGGGCTGCTGTTCGGCCCGCGCGAGATGCGTCTTTATCCCAATGGGGCGCTTGCTGCGCATGTGCTGGGCGGCACCAATTTTGGCCGCGAGGGCGTGCATGCCGCCGAGGTCATCGGCGTCGCCGGCATTGAACGCTTCATGGACGAGACGCTGCGCGACCCGGCCCGCGAAGGTGCGCCGCTGGAGCTGTCGCTGGACCTGACCGTACAGGCCGCATCAGAAGAGGTGCTGGACGCCGGGATGAAGCTGATGAACGCGCGCGGCGCGGCCTCGGTGCTGATGGATGTCCGGACCGGCGAGGTGATTTCCATCGTCTCGCTGCCCGATTTCGACCCCAACGACCGGCCGCGCCCGGCGGTTCAGGGCAGCCCGTCCGACAGTCCGCTGTTCAACCGCGCGGTGCAGGGGGTCTATGAGCTGGGCTCGACCTTCAAGATCTTTGCCGCAGCGCAGGCGATGGACCTGGGCCTGGTGGGGCCCAACACGATCATCGACACGCGTCCGCCCTTCAAGGTCGGTGGCCACAAGATCGGCGAATTCGACAACCACAACTATGGCGAAATTTCCGTCGAAGAGATCATCGTGCAATCGTCGAACCGGGGCACCGGCAAGATGGCCCTGGCCATCGGCCCGGCGCGCCAGCAGGAATTCCTGAAGTCCATCGGCCTGTTCGACCCGACCCCGCTGGAAATCGTCGAGGCGGCGGGCGGCAAGCCGTTGATCCCGACGCGCTGGACCGATCTGAGCGCGGTAACCATTTCTTATGGCCACGGTATTTCCACTTCGCCGCTGCACCTGGCGGCGGGCTATGCGGCCATCGCCAACGGTGGCACCGCCGTGCGCCCGACCTTGCTGAAGCAGAATTCGATCCAGCAGGGGCCGCGCGTCATGTCGCCCGAATCCGCCGCCGCCGCGCGGCAGATGTTGCGCAAGGTCGTGACCGAAGGCACCGCCAGCTTTGGCGAGGTGCCCGGCTATTACGTCGGCGGCAAGACCGGCACCGCGGACAAGCCCAAGGAACGCGGCGGCGGCTATTACAAGGACAAGACGATCACCACCTTTGCCAGCATCTTTCCGGCGCATGATCCGCGCTATGTGCTGATCGTCACGCTGGACGAGGCGATCGAGACCTCGGGGACCAAACCGCGCCGCACCGCGGGATGGACGGCCGTGCCGGTCGCCGCCGAGATGATCGGCCGGATCGCGCCGCTGCTGGGGATGCGCCCCGAATTCGAACAACTGCGTCTTGAGCAGGTGGTTCAGGCCTCGGTTTCGGGCGACTGACCGGGGCAGGGCGCGGCCCCTTGCGGGGCGCCAAACGCGATTGCGCGAAATCCACATTTCCGCCCTTGCCCCCACGCGCCGTATGGCCTTGGGGGATGCTTTGCCGTATGTAGCGGGTCAAAGTCAGTCAGGGGGCAAATATGGGGTATCCTCCCAAAAGCCTGGCCGAACTGGGCCTGACCGCCCGGGGTGGCCGAGAGGTTCAGGTCACCGGTCTTGCGGTCGACAGTCGCGAAGTCCGGCAAGGCACGTTGTTTGCCGCCATGCCGGGCACCAAGGTGCATGGCGCCAGTTACATTTCCACCGCGCTGGCGCAGGGCGCTTCGGCCATCCTGACCGATGTCGAAGGCGCGCAACTGGCCGCCGAGACGCTCGAGGCTTCGGACGCGGCGCTGATCGTGGCCGCCGATCCGCGGCAGGCGCTGGCCTATACTGCCGCGCTCTGGTTTGGCCGGCAGCCCGAAACCGTGGTTGCGGTCACCGGCACCAACGGCAAGACCAGCGTCGCCACCTTTACCCGGATGATCTGGCAGGAACTGGGGCAGCGGGCGGTCAACCTGGGCACCACCGGTGTCGAAGGCGACTGGCAGGCGCCGTCGCGCCACACCACGCCCGAACCCATCGCACTGCACCGCATGCTGGCCGATGCCGCCGGCGCCGGGGTTGAATACGCCGCGATGGAGGCGTCGAGCCACGGGCTGGAGCAGCGCCGCCTGGACGGCGTGCAGCTGAAGGCGGCGGGGTTCACCAACTTTACCCAGGACCACCTGGATTACCACGCCAGTTTCGAGGCCTATTTCGACGCCAAGGCAGGTCTGTTCGCGCGCGTGCTGCCCGAGGACGGCACCGCCGTGATCAACATCGACGACCCGCGCGGCGTCGACATGCTGGCCATCGCCAAGGCGCGCGGCCAACAGGTGATCACCGTGGGCCGCGAGGCGGCGGATATCTGTCTGGAAGGCCAGCGCTTTGACGCCACCGGGCAAGAGGTGCGGATTTCCCATCGCGGCATGGTCCGGCAGGAACGGCTGAACCTGATCGGCGGGTTCCAGGCGGAAAACGTGCTGCTGGCGGCGGGGCTGGTGATTGCCTGCGGCGCCGACGCGGGCGATGTCTTTGACATGCTGCCTTTGCTGGGCACCGTGCGCGGCCGGATGCAGCTGGCCGCGACGCGCGACACCGGCGCGGCGGTCTTTGTCGATTACGCCCATACGCCCGACGCCGTGTCGACCGCCATTCAGGCGCTGCGCCCGCATGTGATGGGCAAGCTGGTGGCGATTGTCGGCGCGGGCGGCGACCGCGATACGTCGAAACGGCCGCTGATGGGGCGGGCGGCGGCGCAGCACGCCGACCTGGTGATCGTGACCGACGACAACCCGCGCAGCGAAGACCCCGCCAGCATCCGCGCCGCCGTGCTGGCCGGCGCCCCCGAGGCGCTGGAGGTCGGCGACCGCGCCGAGGCGATCCTGCGCGGCGTCGATGCGCTGGGCCCTGGCGATGCGCTGCTGATTCTGGGCAAGGGCCATGAATCCGGGCAGACCGTCGGCGACACGGTCTATCCCTTTGACGATGCAGAACAGGCAAGCGTGGCGGTTGCGGCGCTGGATGGGAGGGGCTCGTGACGCTCTGGACTTCCGAGGCGGCGGCGCAGGCCACCGGCGGGCGCGCAACCGCGCCCTTTTCCGTGTCGGGCGTGTCGATCGACACCCGCACGATCGAACCCGGCGATCTGTTCGTCGCCCTGAAGGCGGCGCGCGACGGCCATGACTTTGTGGCCCAGGCGCTGGAAAAGGGGGCGGGCGCGGCATTGGTCAGCCACATCCCCGAAGGTGTCGCACCCGATGCGCCGCTGCTGCTGGTCGATGACGTTCTGGGCGGGCTCGAAGCGCTTGGCATCGCGTCGCGGGCGCGGTTTCAGGGCAGGGTCGTGGCGGTGACAGGCTCGGTCGGGAAAACCTCGACCAAGGAAATGCTGCGGACGGTGCTGGGCGGGCAGGGCAGGGTCCATGCCGCCGAGAAAAGTTACAACAACCACTGGGGCGTGCCCCTGACGCTGGCGCGGATGCCGCAGGACGCCGATTTCGCGGTGATCGAGATCGGCATGAACCATCCCGGAGAGATCTCTCCGCTGGCGCGCTTTGCCCGGCCGGACGTGGCGATGATCACCATCGTCGCCCCCGCCCACCTTGAGGCCTTTGAAAGCCTCGAAGGCATCGCGCGCGAAAAGGCAGCGATCTTTGACGGGTTGGAGCCGGGCGGCGTGGCCGTGATCAACGGTGATCTGCCAGTCAGCGACATCCTGCGTGCCGCAGGCCAGGCGAAGGCCGCGCAGGTCCTTGAATTCGGAGAGAATACCGGCAATTCGCATCGCGTGACGCAGGTCCAGCTGCATGACAGCGTGACCGTCGCCCAAGGGCTGATCGCCGGGCAGGATGTTCTTTACAAGGTCATGGTGCCGGGCCGTCATTTTGCCGTCAACGCCATGGGCGTGCTGGCGGTGATCGATGCGCTGGGGCTGGACCGTGCGCAGGCGATCATGTCGCTGGCGCAATGGAACCCCGGCGCCGGGCGCGGCGCGCGGCAAAAGATCGTGCTGGACCTGGTGCGCCCCGAACTGTCGGTCGAACTGATCGACGACGCCTACAACGCCAACCCCGCCTCGCTTGGCGCCGCGCTCGAAGTGCTGGCGGCGGCGCGTCCGGTGGATGCGGTGGGGCGCGTCGGGCAGGGGCGGCGCATCGCCTATCTGGGCGACATGAAGGAACTGGGCCAGACCGAGGCAGCCCTGCACGCCGCCATCGCGGCGCTGCCCGCCATGGAGCAGATCGACAAGGTACACTGCGTCGGCCCGCTGATGCGCCATCTCTGGGAGGCCCTGCCCGAAGACAGGCGCGGCCGCTGGCACGCGGATGCGGCGCAGATGTCGGACGGCGTGGCACATGATCTGGACGCGGGCGACGTGGTCCTGGTCAAGGGATCGCTGTCGATGGGGCTGGCGCGCGTGGTTGACGCGATCCGCAAAATGGGCCAAGGCCCTGCGGATCAGGACGGGTAAGGGACGAATAGATGCTGTTTTGGCTGACGGAACTCAGTGACGGGGGGGATTTTTTCAACCTCTTCCGCTATATCACCTTCCGCGCGGGCGGGGCCTTTCTGACCGCCCTGATCTTTGGCTTTCTGTTCGGGCGTCCCCTGATCAACGTGCTGCGCAGGCGGCAGGGCAAAGGCCAGCCGATCCGTGATGACGGCCCCGAAGGGCATTTCGTCAAGGCCGGCACGCCGACCATGGGCGGACTGCTGATCATCGGCGCGCTTGTCACCTCGACCCTGCTTTGGGCGCGGCTGGACAATCCCTTTGTCTGGATGGTGCTGTTTGTCACAATGTCCTATGCGGCCATCGGCTTTGCCGACGATTACGCCAAGGTCAAGAAACAGAACACCGCCGGGGTGTCGGGCAAGATCCGGCTGCTGCTGGGGCTGCTGATCGCGGGCATCGCCGGGTGGTGGGCCGCGCAATACCACCCCGAGGCGCTGACCAACCAGCTGGCGCTGCCGATCTTCAAGGACACGCTGATCAACCTGGGCTACCTGTTCGTGCCTTTCGCGGTGATCGTGATCGTCGGCGCGGCCAATGCGGTCAACCTGACCGACGGCCTGGACGGGCTGGCCATCATGCCGGTGATGATCGCGACCAGCACCCTTGGCGTGATCGCCTATGCGGTGGGGCGCGTCGACTTTACCGAGTATCTGGACGTGCATTACGTGCCGGGCACCGGTGAAATCCTGATCTTTGCCGCTGGCG